>NZ_JBXAPM010000011.1:47138-49581 GCF_058803965.1 Reyranella sp. GW821-FHT14A01 | reverse complement strand
CCCCCCCCCCCCCCCCCCCCCGCGCCCGCAAATTTTTTCAGTTGATAATGATGTCGTGCGCCGCGACTTTCTGCGCGCCGCCTAATTGAGCCCGCATCTCGTTCAGGGCGAGATTCAGCTGGACGGTGATCATCTGCACCTCTGCTTCACCGATTGAGTCCGCAAGCCGGACCTCCCTGCCACTGCGCAAGAGCATGACGACTAGACCAAGTACACCTTGGTCGGTCTTGCCTTCTATCGAGGCGATGTCTTGCATGCGGATGCTTCCCGGCGCGTAGCTGGGCTGACCCGAGAGTCCGAACGGCGCTGTCGTTCCGCCATCAGCTTCAAAGCAGAATTGACGTTTCTGCGCACTTTCGTCGCGCCGCCATACATAGAACCTCGCGGCGCCTATGCCGCCGAGGCCTGCTGGCACGATGCCAATGAAATTTCCCGCAAGCAGCATGAATGCGCCGATGACAAAGGCGATTGCGCCGAAGATGCCGAAAAGCAACATGTTCGAGCCTTCGACATATTTCGCCTCTGCCCATTCATATCCTGCCCGCGTAAGCGCACCATCGGCCGCGAACTCTCGTATCGGCTGATAACTCATCGCGGCGAACCTCCAGGCGGCAGACGATTCAGATAGATCGGCGGGCGTCCCGGCACACAGAGAAGCTGACGATTGCTTTCGCGCGTAAAGAATTCTGTGATCTCGTTGGGCTCGAGAAGCCGGACATGGCGCAGATGTTCACGCTGACCAAGGTCGCCATGCACCATGGCTGAGCCGGACACATGGACATGCTGGGTCTCGACGACGGTCAGGTTCCCAAGACGCTTGGAGAGATATTCCGTCGTCGTGAGGTCGACATTGCCGAAAGCCTGGATGACGCCGGCATTTCCAAGAAATGTTTCCCAGGATTTCTCATACTGTGTCTTCAGCTGAGTGAAATCCTGTACGACGGTCCAGAGCTTTACGCCGAAGCCGGCGACGAAGCCTGCCGCCGTTTCGATCGGCCGCATGTAGCCAAGGACCGGAAACTCCTCGAGTAAGAATAAGACCGGAAAATCCGGCTTGGCCTTGCTCAGTTCCATCGCGGCCAGCGCCTGCTGAATAACCACGCGGAGCCAGCGAAAATGCGTCCCCATCCGCATGCCGGGAAGCACGAGATAGATGGTGACCTTGCCTTCTTTGAGATCGCGTAAACTGAAATCGGAGGCGTCGGTTATGGATCGCACATCGTCGAGCGGCGTCGTCTGTTCCTGAGCTGTCGACAGAATGCTACTCAGTTCTTCTGCACCTGAAAGCGATTTACCCAAAAACGCCGCGCCGACATTTGCGACCGCGCCGTCATAGGCAAGGGAGCGGCGCATAGCCTTGAGTGTCTCGTTCAGTTCATCCGGATCGGCATTCAGCAGACGCCGCATCTCTCTGATGGTCGCTTTTTCTTTCTTGTCCAGCAGATGAAGGGTGAGACCTCTAATGAGATTTTTGGCGGAGTCCGTCCAATGCGGATCTTTGTCGTTAGAGATGATCAGTGCGTCTGCCAGCAGTGCGGCATCGGCCGTTACATGTTCGTCTTTGCTTTGTTTGAGTTCGTCGAAGGGGTTGTGACGGTGTGAAGGCCTGCCAGTCTCGCCGAACGGATCAAGGACGTAGACCTTCTGGCCCATGGCCTCACGCGCCGAGGCCGTCGCCTTGGCGAGCTCGCCCTTGGGATCCAAGACCAGAGCCGAGCCTGGGTAGCGAAGGAGATTTGGAATTAGGACGCTGGAGGATTTGCCAGCGCGGGAACCCGCCACGGTCACGATGTGGCGGTCGTCTCCCCAGCCGATGTTGCGGCCCTCCCATGACCCCAGGAGGATCTTGCCCGGCGCCCACTCCCACGCCGGGCCAAGTTGCCAAGGGTGGCCCCAGACAGAGGCTGGCGGAATGTCGATGCGCCCGGCCACGGCCGCACCGCGCGGCGGGAATTTGTCCGTCAGCGCCTTCTGCGTCTGTTGGTTCATTGGTCTCCCCGGAACCAGCATACAAGTGTGGCGGTTCGCCCTGAAAGAACAATCGGGAGTAGCAGGCTGTTTGTGCACGCCCGGCCTGGCGGGCTGACCGGTGGCCGAATGGCCGGGTCTTACGAAGCCGCCCCTTGAATAAGGGCATCTTCGCCATGCGGCGACGATCGCTCGCGCGAGGCGTTGGAACAGTTCGTTCAGGAGACTTACCGGCTCACATATTTCAGCGGAGCGCATAGAAGAGGGCCTCAGACAGGCTGACTTCGCTCTACCCGAAACTGGCCGAGCCGCCTGGGGCGGCATGAAATGCTCGAAGACATCCGATGCTCTTGATCCGGATTTGACTTGAGCCTGACCCGATCTGATTTTGCCTGAGCCCTGAGCCCTGAGCCCTGAGCCCTGAGCCCTGAGCCCTGAGCCCTGAGCCCTGAGCCCTGAGCCCTGAGCCCTGAGC
>NZ_JBXAPM010000011.1:0-47039 GCF_058803965.1 Reyranella sp. GW821-FHT14A01 | reverse complement strand
CCCGACGCTGAGTTGACCGCGGGCCATGACGGAGAGGTTCTGGACCGGCCAGGCCGACGTCAGCCGGGCCGAGCCCCTAGGACCGCGCCGGCATGGATGACACTTCAGAGCATGCCCCAAGTTCAGGCCGTCGCTCCGCCGCCTTGAGCCTCAGTCTGGCCGCCCGAATGATGCTTCGGCGCGTTGGCGGACCCACTTTAGAAAATCACAACCGGGCCGAATCAAATCTCGAGCCTGATTGCCCAAGACGCTGAGCGGCAGTTCTGCGCCGGTTTTGAGCATACAGGTCTATGCCGATGAACAGTACCGCATGAGCCTTGTCATGCCGCAGTATGAGAACGTGGAAAAAGCGTGAAAGCCGCTGGAAAGAGCCATGTAAGGACCCCACAACCTGGCGAGCTTCAACTTGAAGTAGAGGTAGCAAGATGTGTAAATTCCCAAGTTCGGGAATTTACCTTGGATGAGGGGCCAACGGTGATACCCAGGGTCGCGCGGTCCGGGCAGTCCTTTCAGGGCGCTGGCCAGTACTACCTGCACGACAAACTGGATGGCCAGCAGCGGCTTTCCACAGACGCTAGTCGTGCGTTCAACGACGTGGGCAACTACGCGCTTCACGACAAAGGCGGACGGCAGACGTCGTACCGGGTCGGCTTCACGACAACGCTCAATCTGCAGGCCGACACGCCTCATGAGGCCATCGGACAGATGGCGGCTAGCTATGAGCGCTTCCAAGAGCGCGAGAAGAACAAACGTGGTCGGAAGCTGACCAAGCCCGTCTATGTTTATTCGCTGTCTTGGGCGCCCGATCAGACTCCCAGTCAAGACGAGATGATGGCGGCCGCCAGGTCTAGCCTTAAGGCCCTGCGCCTCGAGGACCTCCAGACCCTGATCGTCCAGCACACGGACGAGCCGCATCCGCACATCCACGTCATCGTCAATCGGATCGAGCTCGACGGGCAACGTGCCAGGAATGTCGCCTTCGACCAGCTCCGCTTCTCTCGCTGGGCCGAGCAGTACGAGCGAGATCATGGCGGCATCCGCTGTGAACAGCGCGTCAAGAACAACGCGCTCCGCAGCAAGGGCGTGATGGTCAAGGACACGGTTTCCTTGAGTCGGGCGGATTACAACGCGGCCGAGGCTAACGACCAGCTCGGAATGAAGAGTTGGCGCGCAGAACAAGCCACGTTGCAGAAAAAAACCCACCTCTCCGACGAACTCCATTTTAGGCACGAAGGAGAACGCGCGGTCCTAGAGGCCAAGAGCAAGGCTAGGGCCGCCGGCGACCGGGTAGCGGCTAAGGAAAAGTTCAAACCGCAATGGACCGCCCTCTACAGGGAGCAGGGCCAGCAACTCCAGATAATGGCCGCCGCAAACAAGGGCGGCTTGCTGGAGCGTGCCTGCTTTGTGTTTGCGAACCGTGGCTTCCTCGAGAAGGCCGGCAAGCTACGCCTCCGCGATCTCGCTTGGCTGTCTGTCTCTGGCAAGGCGCTCAGACAGCGGGTCGAAAAGGTTCACCGTGGTGAGCGTAAAGCACTAGGCCAGTGGGAGAAGAAGCTCTCTGACGGCGCGGCGGCAATTGTCTGGCGTGAGCACATTCAGGACGCTCAGATCTTGCGATCAAAGCAACGGCTTGAGCGCGATGTCCTCACCTATACGCAAAAGATTGAGAGGGAGAATACCGCAAGAGCGACGGCGGCCGCCGCCGAGCCAGTGCGTCCGTCGCCTAGTGTCACACCCCAGGTTCAAGATGCGCTGGTACCTCAACCGAGACCGGAGCTTGGCGCTGGCTCGTCAATAAGTGTTCCTGAGATCGAGACGCTGATCGGCGAGGGGCCGGATATGAAGCAGGCCTTCGCCAAGGCCGCGAAATCTGATCAAGCTATTGATCCGGTTGCGGATATGGAGAAGCGCATGGCCGCGTTTCGCGCCGCACATCCGAAGCGAGATTTCGGTCGACGGCGTAAGCGCTGACGCGAAATTTGCAATCTTCGAAGTGAGCGTGCTTAGCTTGATTGATCAGGCAGGCATTATTGAGTTCATGCAAATGGGGCATCACACTTAAGAAATCGTGCAAGGGACATCCGCAAGCATGTGGCCCATGGAACGGGCGTTGCCAAGCACGTACCGCCTTCCTTGAGGCTAACGGCAGAGCCGAACCCCAAACCTACGACGATCCAAGAATGAAAGCGGAATTGGATGCCCTAACGGCTTTCAATGACAGTAGATTCAGACAGGGTGCCACAGTTGATCCTGGTGCGGACAAACAACTAGATCCTGTTGCGGATATCGAACGGCGCATGGCCGCGTTTCGTGCCGCGCACCCGAAATGGGATTTTGGCCGTCGAAGAAGACGTTAGAAAGTTACTTGTGACGTGTTGAAACGGCTAGGCCCGCATACACCTGCATCCAGAAGCGGGATGCGCATTGAATCAGCTAGCGTGAGCGATCGAAATTTGCGCTAGATGGACATTATATGGTACATGTATTATATATAGGCCGATCAGATGGCTAAGGGACCGCAAAAGATTCCGGTCCTCTTCTATCGAACACCGGCCGGCAGAGAGGTGGTGCGGGATTGGCTACAAGGCTTGAGCGAGGGAGATCGCCACGCCATCGGCCAGGATCTAATGCGAGTCCAATATCGGTGGCCGGTGGGAATGCCGCTATGCCGCTCGCTAGGGGACGGACTGTGGGAGGTGCGTTCTGATCTCCCGAGTAACCGGATTGCGCGCGTGTTGTTTAGCGTGATCGGAAACAAGATTGTGGCGCTTCATGGCTTCATTAAGAAAACCCAAAAAGCGCCCGATGCGGATCTTGCGTTAGCAAGAAAGCGCAAACGAGAATTTGAGGTTTAAGGAGTGCGCATGAAAAAGAAACAACCACGCTCCACTGCGAAGCTGACAACGCTGGATGAATTCCTTGGTGCGGAGGGTAAACGCGAGGAATTTGAAGCGGTCGCCATCAAGGAAGTGCTGGCATGGCAAATCGCGGAAGCGATGAAGACCAACAAGATTTCCCGCAACAATATGGCTCAGAGGATGAAGACAAGCCGCAGTCAGGTTGGGCGGCTTCTCGATCCGAAAGACGGGAATGTCACGATCGCTACACTTCAGCGCGCGGCGACTATTGTGGGACGCAAGCTGCGGCTTGAGCTCGTCTAGTACGACGGCACAATGACTCTATCGTCCGCAGATGACCTCGCAAATTTCGTTGCTGAGAATTGTCGTCAACCTCTCACATTGGAGGGGCGCTCATCCTTCGTAAGCATGCCTATAGGTGATTGCAGGCCGGGAACTATGCAGGCAGGTCAGGTCTGGACAGCAGGTCCAGCGATCCCGGCAGTTGAACAAGAGGCGGCCGGGTCGGTGCGCTCGTGTTTTGCTGCCGGCGCTCTGAATTCTCGACAAACGGTGTCTGAGCCTGCGAACGCAAGCTCAGGACTGAAGCAGGCTTAGGACAGGCCGCGCAGACGAGGAGGGGGGCGATGACCGTGCTGTTGGAAGAAGTCGTAGTTTTCCTGGATTCGGAACAGGTTATTGGCCGCTTCTCCGTACACAGGCCTCAGCTTGTCACGAAGAGCCTTCGTCATGTTCCTCTGACCCGCCGCAAACTCAGAGAGTTCCGAGGCATCAACACCAGCTACGCGGGCGATGTCTGATACATCAGCGTCACGGAGAAGCAATCTTGCGAAGATACGGCCCGGATGTAGAACAGGCTTAGCTTTACCGGGATTCAAACTATCAAGTTCTTGCATGAACGCCTGTTTTACAGCTGGTTTCTTGGCCCCACGCTTGATGACGTTGGCGTCAACATTGACGAATCTTTGAATACGGAAGGTAAGACCGAGGCCCTCGATTATCCGGGCGTAGCCACTCTTCCCCGTACTGTGCCGCTTTCCTGACCCGGACCGCGACTTTCGCAATGCAGACATGAGAAATCTTACCTGTCAGAGTATCCCCTGTCTAACAATTAAACTGAGTAATTGTTCCTATATCAGCAACCCATCTGACGTGTACGACCCCACCGCAAGGGAGATTGACAACAATGCTCCGCCGCGGGGCCCGCTGACTGGGAAAACCGTACCCATGGAGTGTTTCGTCAATCTGAGTGTTTGTGGCGTCTAACACCTCGTAGAGCATGTCGAAATCGCTCTCACACTGCGGACAGTCATCAAACTCCAACTCAATAAAGCAAATTACAGGCATTCGGCCTCCCCAAGCCCCGAAACTTGATTTTCATTGATCATCCGCAATGCCGAGTTCTTGCTCAAGCTTCTTTCTCGGCAGAACTACAACCCAGAGACCATGTGCGGAAAGGAAAAAACTAAAAATGATTGCCCCAAGGAAGGGGAACATCAGAGCGCAGACGAATAACTGCCAGCCCAGGTGGATCGGATCTGAATAAGCATAAGAGCTGTACACCAGAGTCACGAAGCCAATCAGCCCGAGGATCAAACTAGACGGCCTCAACAAATACATCACGACGCTGTCGTAGCGGCGGTTGATTAATGCGCATAGACCTCGCAGGGATTGAAGACGCTGTGCGTAGGTCAGGCCTTTGTGTCTTAACGCCGATTTATCCGGCGGAATTCCTCGGATGAGAGTGCTCAGGTGATCGCGTTCGTCGATCCAGGAGCGCCCTATGTAAGTCGCCAGAGCGCTGTATGCCGCGTTGAGCGCAACTGAAAGCTGAATGATCGATTGAAACTCACCCCAAGTCGACATGCGTAGCTCCCTGAAGTCCCGCAAGTCTATGCAATCGCTAAGGTGCAGATTACGTCACTAGCGCTACCAAGGGGTATCATTGTCTCCTTGGTGCGTCCAGCTGGGCCAAGCTCTACTCGGCCGCCTGGGGGAGCGGCCTTCCGAAGCCGCCTCTCGGTTGAAGCCGACGGAGGGCCGTCTTCGCCTTGTGGGTAACGATCCCTCGCGCAGATGACTTAAAGACAGCCTGACGGCTGGCATTGATTTCTTGAAGAGGGGCGTGCCGCCCCTTTCGCGTCAAGGCCAAGCCCTGTCGGCCGGAAGGCGGGCGGCCGTGAAGTCCGCTCCGGCCCGCCTGAACTCCCGCCTTCCGGCCTGGACGCTAAAACCCCGCTCATTGCCGCATGCGCAACCTTATCCCACGGAAAATCCAATGGAGGCCGATGTCTACACTCGCATAACCGATACCATTCTTGCCCAATTCGAGCAGGGCATTCGTCCCAATGCCTCGTGTCTCTCCCGATAGGTGAGCGCATGGAGATAAACAAGTCAGTAGGGCAAACCCGGACAGAGCAGTTTCTGGCTCAGCTCTGTGAGCGCACTTTCCTCAATATTTGGGCCTATCCAAATCCATTTAAGGCGGATGGTAAAGAGCTGTGCGACTTGATTGGCGTGTTTGAAAACAGCGTATTCCTGTTTTTCGACAGGGAAAGTTTGAAATTCCAAAACAGTCAGGCCGACTTCGAGCTTACCTGGGAGCGCTGGAAACGCGAGGCCATCACAAAGCAAGTCCAAACCGCATCCGGCGCAAAACGCTACATACTGAGTAACCGGCGTGATTTATTTCTAGATGCCGGCAAGAAGGCACGGTTGCCAATCGAGATTCCCGAAGGCGATCTAAAAATATACAAGATCATCGTGGCACACGGGGCCAAAGAGGCATGCGAAGCGTACTCCGGCCACAACGTTTATGGCAGTCTCGGGATCAGCTACGAGCAGCAACCTACACGACAGTCACTCCCGTTCATCGTCTCTCTGGATCGGACTGATCCGGTCCATGTTCTGGACAGTCATAACTTGGAACTTATTCTCGGCGAGCTCGATACAGTTTATGATTTTCAGCGATATCTAGAAGCCAAAGAGAGCGCAATCAGTCGCTATGACCATCTCAGCTACTGCGGCGAAGAAGATCTGCTGGCACATTATTTTCAGAATTTCCATCCGGTTACACAATCATATTTGATCGGAACACGGGAGCCCGGCGTTAACGGTGTGATGATCGGGGAAGGTGAGTGGCGCGATTTCATAGGCGGCGCGGCTTACAAGCGGCGCAAAGCGGAAAACCAAATTTCTTACGGATGGGACAACCTCCTTCAGCTGACAGGACGCAACGCACTGCGTGGCATATTGCTCGGCAATTCGGAAGTCTTTCGTGGCAAAAGTCCCGTACATGAAATGGCAAGGGAACCCAGATTCTCCAGGCGGGCCCTCTCTGGGAGAATGGCCCAGTCGATAGCCAATTTTCCCGACGCTGTGACAGGGGACATGCGCTACGTCTCCTATTTGCCATCCTTCTTCCCGGACCAAGCATACGTGTTCTTGCAGTTGTATAAGCGGGACAAAGGCGACTACGACACCCAGTATCGACCGTTCCGAACCGGAATGCTCGAGATCGCATGCGGTGCCGCCGCGTTGAAGTTTCCGCATCTAAAGAAGGTCATCGGCATCGCGATCGATGCGCCGAAGCACCATCCAGTAAATTCAGAAGATTTCATACTGATGGAGTGCGAGCATTGGACCGACGATGATCGCAATCGCTACGCAGAAGCAAATCGGGAACTCCGATTCTTCGCTACTGACAAACTTAAGCAGCATCGGCAACGCGTGGCGGAGTTTCCAAGCGCGCAGGCGAAGAGAAGCGGCCCGAAGTTAGGGCGCAATCAGCTGTGTCCTTGTGGCTCGGGGAAAAAATACAAGCGGTGTCACGGGTCGCCTGATGCGTAAAGAGCCCTGCGCCCTGCGTGATACTAGCGATCCTCTGAGGAATCGTCGGTGGGCATTGCCGCTTCATTCGCCCAGTCTTCCTCGAGGGCTTTGCGGTAAGCGTACTGTTCCATTTTTTCCTCGTCCCAGACGACGCCCGTCGGCTCACCCCATTCGACAGGGTCGCTAGGCGCTGGCCCATTAACGAAGTATGTCTCGAGTTTCAGAAATGCGAGACCTAACTCGTTAAGCTTGACCTCGAAAACATGGGTCAGAATTTCACCACTGCTGTCATCGTCGGGCACATCTGCGTACTCAAAAGCTAGCCAGGGAAAAAGGCGGTCAAAGACTTCAGATGGATTGCTCCCAGCTACCATGTAATCAGACTCGTGGATTGGATCGGCATCGTACTCGTCGATTGAAATCCGTGTTTCACGGAAGTTCAACGATTTATTCTGCCATTCATCAATGCTGACATAGGCGCCGCCTGAAGCATGGACCTTGCGAATGACATCCGCATCCAGAGCCATGCGGTGACGACGGAAACTCTCTGGGTCCGAACGCGGTAAGCGCCGCAAGATTGCTTCCTCGGAATTTTTAGTCAGGGTTTGCCATTTCGATATCTTGATAGACCATTTGCCGTTTTCTTGTTCGGTCACAAGATGACGCTCGACGCGCTCCCAAAGTGTCATGCCATCATCTGGATTATGAAGAACGAGCAGTATTGGAAGGCTGTGACGGTCCCAATATTGTAGATGCCGTTGCTCTCCCAGGAAAATGTAGGCGTCATCCTTCTTCTTGCGAAAGTAGGAAGCGCCAGATTTAATTTGTAACCCAACAAGCTGACCCGTCGGACCGCTATCCGTAGCGATTTCCACTTGGGCGTCGACGCCGAAATCACTTTCGAATTGCCGTCGGCAAATCCACTGCATCTGAAGGAAAATGCTTTCAACCGCATTCACACCGGTTTGCGCGATGTTGTCAGTGGTTGTTATGGTTCGCTTGGTGCCCATTCCCTTCAGCTTATTCCCACAATGGGAATTCAGCTAGCGCATCAAGCTTGACATAACTTGCCTCTGCCGCGGCGAATGAACTGCCGGCAACAGCCGCAGGAAAACTGAAGCGCTCCCACAGAGCGCGAGAATGGCGCCTAGCCAAAGTTAGCGAAGCAGGTGACGGTCCTGAGGCCGTTCTCGCGAGGGCGGCATTATCGGCCTCGGAGTAAGCTGAGCGACAGGTGGGGACTCGAGGAGCGCCAAATTCGGTGGTCTGAGAATGCTTTGCCATTGCCGTTCTCTGCTAGGGTACTATCTCAACACAATCGCAAATGAATATTGGGCATAGCATTACTCAACAATCTTAGCCGTCGCTAAGGCTCCTTGGATTTCCTTGTCAGCCCAACGACGTGTCACAGTGCCGATCTCGGAGACCAGGGTAGAGAAAGACTCAGCGCGATCGCGAGCGACGAAGAAGCGCCAACTGCACTGGACCATTGCCCGGTTGATCCCTGTCACCTCGTGGGTGCGCTCATCGCTGGCACCCACCAAATACCGACGGCTGGATACAGGCATGAGGACTTGCGACAGCTCTGTGTTCGGGGAATAGACAAAAGCACGACAGACGCCGGAGCTTGGCCAATCAATTGCAATACAATCTGGCAGAACCAGATCGAAATCAGTATCGTGGATGCGCCAGGTTAGCGCGCGTAATGCGGCTCGGCGGGCATCCGGAACCAACCCTTTCGCAAGAGTTCGCCCATGGCTGTCTCTCGCCAGGTCCGGCATCATCTCGCGCGCGGCAGTAGCAAGAGTATCAAGTTGTGGGATCGCTACAGGCGAGGCCGGATCAAACTGCAACTTCGCGAATGCGAATGCGATCTCAATGTAGCGCTCCCGAGACATCCCCATGCGCGCGATTCCTGTTTCGTCGTAACCCTTGTTGAGTTGCTCGAGCAGGAAGGCCGACGGTTTGCTTTGGTTCAATCCCATCAGCTCCCATCGCTTCGCAGGGTCCGAAAATAGATCCAGAGCGCCGTTCACCATTTGCCCGGTGATATGACCAAAGGACTCGCGCACCTGCGCATTGCGAATACAAAGATGCGCGATCAATTCAGAAGGCGCCTCTGGATCGATCGCCGATCCGTTTGTTGCGGAATCAATCTCCGCAAAAAGCGCGGTCAATCGTTGTTCGTAATCCGTGATCTCGTCATCGAGCGTGCGTTCGCCGTTCTTGGCAAGCGGCGAATAAAAGTAGCGCTCTGCCGCAGCGCCCGATGTTGAAGTTACGAAGCACTTGCTTTGCTCATAGACGGCTACACGTGTCGCCTTGCCGTTCTTTTTGTGTCCGAAACGGCGAAGCAAAATCTGCGGGATAAAGTGCTGATTGGTTCCAGCCATGATGGCATTTTAGCGCATATCTTGGTGGATTGTCTGGACTGGACGCGTCCAGCTGTGCTGGCCGGGCTCTACTCGGCCGCCTGGGCGAGCGGCCTCCCGAAGCCGCCCCTCGGCTGAAGCCGAGGGAGGGGCGTCTTCGCCCTGCGGGTAACGATCCCTCGCGCAGATGAAGCAATGACAGCCTAGCGGCTGAGTCTGATTTCTTGAGGAGGGGCGTGCCGCCCCTTTCGCGTCAAGGCCAAGCCCTGTCGGGCGGAAAGCGGGGGCCGTGTAGTCGCGTTCCGCTCCGGCCCGCCCCAAACCCCCGCCTTCCGGCCTGGACGCTAAAACCCCGCTCATTGCCGCGTGGCTAGTCGGTTGCATGCGCAACCTGTACCCCACGGAAAATCCAATGAAGGCCGATGTCTACACTCGCATAACCGATACCATTCTTGCCCAATTCGAGAAGGGCGTTCGTCCTTGGCATAAGCCTTGGAATGCCGAGCATGCCGCCGGGCGTATCACCCGTCCATTACGCGCCAATGGTGTGCCCTATCGAGGCATCAATATTCTCTCGCTGTGGATGGAGGCGGAAGCCAAGCGCTACGCCGCACCCATCTGGATCACGTACAAGCAGGCCGCCGAACAAAGCGCATTCGTGCGCAAGGGCGAGAAGGGCACGCTTGTCGTATTCGCTTCCAAGACCACCCGCACCGAAATCGACAGCGTTACAGGCAACGATACCGAGCGCGATGTTCCGTTTCTTAAGGGCTATACCGTCTTCAATGTGGAGCAGGTAGAAGGCCTGCCCGCACATTACTACGCAACGGCCACGCCGACACTTGATCCGGTCCAGCGCATTGCTTCAGCGGATGCGTTCTTTGCCGCAACATCAGCAGTCATCCGACACGGCGGAAACCGTGCCTGCTACAACGCATCGCAAGACGTCGTGCAGATGCCACCGTTCGAGGCATTCGCCAATCCTGAGAGGTACTACGCGACCCTTGCGCACGAGGTCACACACTGGACTAAACATGAATCTCGTCTCAACCGCGAATTCGGGCGCAAGCGTTGGGGCGATGAAGGCTACGCCATGGAGGAACTGGTTGCCGAGCTAGGCGCCGCTTTCTTGTCTTCGGATCTGTGTCTCTCCGAAGAGCCGCGGGGTGATCATGCCGACTACATCGGTTCATGGATCAAGGTTCTAAAGAACGATAAGCGGGCGATCTTCACGGCATCGGCATATGCACAGCGTGCCGCCGACTTCCTGAATGCTCTTCAACATCAGAACCAAGCGGAGGCCGCGTGATGGCCCGCCGCATCGCCACATCAGCAAAGGCTGAATCAGGTCAGCTTGGATTTGATGCTCTGCTGGCACAGGCAGATAGCAACAACCGTATGCGCGCCGAGCGTGCGGCCTATGCCCATCTGCCCGGTACGATGGAGGAAGCCATACCCTTCCTGAGGCGTCTGCTGGAACGCCACCACGCCGCCATGCTGGCAGGCGATGCCGAGACAGTCGGCAGGCTCCGTAAGGAAGCCGGAAACCTTGCCTACAAGCTCAACAACTATGAGCCGGGCATACTTGCCGATGAGAATGCGCCCGGCTGTGTTCTTGCAAGGCTCACACGCGCAGAAGAAGGCGCACCGCTTCCTTGGGGACAGGCTGGGTCGTTCGAAGTCCTCTACAAAAGGATGCGGGTGCGCATCGAGACGGACGGCCTGTTCGGGATTGGTGCCACGCATATGGCGTGGATTGGCTTCTCAGCGCATGCAGTCGAGCCCAAGAAGCCCTTTTTGAGCGACACGGGCTATCGAAGCTTCCTCGGCATCGGTGGGGCCTTGTGTCCCGGCTACACACCGGAGACGTTCGCCGCGGACATTGTATCCGCTTACGTAGAAGGCGATCTGAGGGGACGGCTTAAGAAGATCGTGCCCATCACCCCAAAATATACCGCCCCGCCGTCAAGTGATACGATGTAGGGACGGAGAGCAGGCAAGACATGTCACCACAAGATGAAAGCGAAGATCAGCGCGGCTTCCCGCGTTTGCGGGCGATCTTCGAAGGTGATGGCATCGATATCCGGCGTCAGCTTCTACTCGCGGGACTGTTGCTCACGATATTCGAGCGCTTCAAGGGATATGCCATTGCGCAAGTCGATAGCTTCTATGCACAACGATTTGAGGTCAGGGATGGCGACTTGACTTTCGTCCGAGGCGAAAAGTTCAAGGCTCTGATCAAGGAGAAGGGACGGGGCAAGCCCGGCCAACACGCAAACAAGGACTTCCGGGCGGCGCTTCACTGGTTCTACGAAGCGAGCGCCATTACGCAGGAAGAACTTGAAGAAGTAGAACGTCTCTACGCACGGCGGAATGAAATCGGCCATGAGCTCTTTGCGATCATGGCAGACGATACCAAACAGCCGCTCAGAGTAGCTGACGCCGCCATGGCGCTTGGTCTCTACATCAAAATCGTGCGGTGGTGGTTCCGCGAAGTAGAGGCGGCGATAGACCCAGACATGACCGAGGAGAAATTTGACAGCATTTCTTGGGACGAGGTGGAGTCCACCGATACGGCGCTTCTTCGCCTGATCCTCCAAAAAGCCCTCGCCGGTGATCCGGAGTGGGAGGCCTCTACAAACAGCTGTCGCAAATAAACCTGAGGGCCCATGAGGTGGTCGAAAATCACTGGTAAACAGGTCGAATTCGGGTAGAATTTACACAGTTTCTTACACAGTCACACAAGTGGGCCGGAAATGTGTAGGAAATCAAAGGGTTAAGGTAACCCTAAGTTAACTCAAAATCAGGTTCCTCACGGAGTGTTGGTTCGAGCCCGACCGGGGGTACCATCTTGCTAAAATCCAAGCAGATCAGTGCTTTGGAGCGGTTCGGCGTTGGAAATCTGAATTCCATATTCATTGTATGGAGTCTAACGTCATCGCCCAAAGAGTCTAACGCGGCCGAAGCTGGTTCGCCGGCTCAATTGGCGCTCCTGATGCCGTCGCGGTTCACGCCGGAAAGCCGGATCGGCCGCTCAACGAAGCGGGGGCCGCTTCGCCACCACGAGGGCGGTTTCCTCCTGTTTCGACCGCAGGAATTGCGCGGTCGCCGAGGCCGTGGAGACGGCCAGCAACAGGAAGGATCCACAGGCGAGCAACAGCAGATGAAGCGGAAAATCCGTCATGACACTCTCCTTTTTTGTCCGCTGGCGATCAGTGCGGAAAGGTGCCGACCGGTGCGTTCGGTCGCATGCGATCGATGGCCTTGAAGGACCTGCGAGCGTGGTCGACCAGCTCTCCATCTGTCGGATGATCCATCGCCTCGACACCGACGAGAGTCGCCTTGACGTACGGCAGGTATTTGTCGAGGTGCCGGACGAGTTCCAGCTTGGCCTGCGCAGGCCCCACCAGCAGCCACTCCTTGGTGCCGCGCAAGGCGTCGACGATATGGTCGAGGAAGCTCAGGTCCAGAGCCGCGTGACCCGCGCCGATCACGCCCGCCTTGTGATGCACCTTACGGTACGGGCTGTGGGCCTTGATGTTCTCGCATTCCACATCTACGGCGTTGAAGCGGAAGACGTGGGCCTCCTTGCTGTCCATCCAGACGATGGCGTGACTGTGGATCATGGTTTCTCCCGATGGCAGATGTGAATTCGTGCACCGGCCTGCGGGACGAGGCCTTGATCCAGGTCAATCGCTCGATGACGGCGAGCCGCAGGGGGCCGTGGCGACGGTTCTCAGCTCGCTCACCCCTTTCCCGGTTAGCGGATCGACGATGTGCAGCCCGCTGCAGGCGAGACAATGCTGGCCGACAAAGGCGGGCAGCGGACTGCCGTTCTCCTCATAGTGGCCTTGAACATTGTAGCCCGTGGTCGGGCAGCGAAAGATGAAGGTGCGCACACCATCGATTCGCCTTTTCTGTCAGGCCGCGCCTTGATTCAGCGCAAACCGGACGACCTCCTTGACGCAGGTCAATGTCGGACGTGGCCTGGTCGGCGATCTTTCCCCGGAAGGGGGGTCCACCATGACCACTTGCGATACCAAGGACAGGTTTGGCTACCTCGGCACCGAGGCCGCGGCCCTGCGCGAACATCTCGACCGGGCTTCCGAGGCGATCGGGCGAGCTGCAAAGAACGAGGGAACCGAGGCGGCCGCGGCAGCCGCGGAGGCCGCCCGGGAAGTGCTGGCCCGCGCGGCAATGCTGGCTGACGAATGGGCCGAGAGGGCCAAAGGAGCGGCAAACGTCGGGGCGGCCGGGCAGGAGGCGCTTGCCGACATCGTTCGGCGAAAGCCACTTGCATCCGTGGGTCTCGCCGCCGCCGCAGGCTTCATGCTGGCTCTTCTGGTGCGGCGCAAATGAGCGGCGCATCCGAAGCGGGATCGTTGCTCCCGGCACTTGCCAGGTCCCTCCTGGCCCTCGGCGGCGGCGTCCTCGTCACGTCCGTCCAGCGCGCTGCGGGCGCCTTCGCCGCCTGTCTCTTCGTCATCATACTGCTGGCCGTCAGCCTGGCCTTCCTGACCCTGTCGGGGTATCGCGCCATCCTCGAATCGGTTGGCCCGGTCTACGCTCCCCTGATCGTCGGGTGCCTCTACCTCGTCGCGGGACTCGTTGCGGCCCTCGTCGTGCTGATGCGTCGTCGCTGAGTTCGATGCTCAAGATCCGGAAGCTGGGAATCGACACCTGCCGGGAGACCGTCGCCTATCTCGCCCGGCACTGCCGGTACTATCGCGCCCAGGAGTTCGTGGCCCTGGCCCGGATAGAGGTATGGGGCAGCGGGTGCCGGGAGCTGCGTCGGATACTGGGCGCCGATCCCTGACCGCGCGGAACCTGGCGAGCCGGTGTCCGTGTTGATGCAGATCAACGGTTCGCCGCGCGTCCACGCATACAGTGCGTCGACATGCTCAGGAGGGCGAGATGTACGACATGCATGCGGACAAGAGCCTGGTCTTGGATCCCGTATTGGCAAGCGGACTATGGAATTCGGCGATGTCGGCCTATGTCGATTGCCTCCAGGCATGGGCTGCTGCCGGAGCTGCCTGGCAAGGCGAGGTGTCGAGATTTGCCAGGCAACGGCTGCGGCAGAATTATTCGACGTGGCACGAGCTGTTGTCCTCGCGCGACCTCGCGGGGGTCCTGCAGGCGCAGCAGGCTTGGAACGCACGGGCGACGAAGGATTACACGGAGGAGGCGACCCAACTGGCTCGGCTCGCCGCCAGCGTCACGCTGACGGGCGCGACGCCCGAGGCCCAGGAGGCGACCCGGCTCCTTGAGTGAGCGCCGAAGGCTCAGCGAAGACTGAGGATATAGGCGACCAGGGCTTGGCGCTCCTGGTTGCTGAGGGAGAAATCGGGCATGTGCGTGTGCCCGGTCGACAGATAGAGGCTGAGGTGCTCGGCGGTCGTTGTCGGCTTGGCGGCGATTGCAGGAAAACTCGGCACGCCGTTGGCACTGGCGCCCTTGGGAGCACGCTCGACGATGTGGCAGCCCATGCACCAGTGTTCGGCCAGAGTCGCTCCGAAACCGGGTCCTTGCGCCATCGCGGGAAGCGGCAGAAGGACCAGGACCAGCGCAATCATTCTGTTCATCGACGCCTCCGTGACCCAAGGGGTATGACGATTCGGCCGGATCAGGAACGACGCATTGCCTGAAAAAGCGCGATGCCGATGACCAGCAGCAACAGCGACGGGACCAATCCCATCAGGGCGAGTTCGAGGGGATCCCTCGACGTGTCGCGCAGGAAGGCAAGCCATGTTTGCTCTGTCTGGCATTCCACGCGACCGTCCAGCTCGCGAACGCATGACATGCGAACGAAAAGCATCCAGCCGATCCACGACATGGCGCTCCCGACCACCCACAGGATGATCAATGCACGTCCAGAGCCCATCCCACCCTTTCCTCGTCCTGATAAAATGGTGAAATTGACATCGCTCGGAGTCAGGCCGAGTGCGTTCTCCATTGTAGTTCACTGGAAACTGCGTCGCTCCGCCTTGTTCCAGATCAAATGCTCACCGATCAACTTGTGATGATATCGCTCTGCCTGGAAACGCCCTTGGAAGTTGCCCCATGAGCAAGTCGTCGAAGCCGGTTGTCGCTGAGGCCGGTCGGCTGGGCGAGCCAGATGAAGCGGCTCTCGGGAAGGGGGCGTCGGCGCTTGTCGCGGAGTCCAATCATCGCCGGCTGCTGTTGCTGCGGGGAACGGCCGCGCTGCTCCTTGCATTTGCCGTCTTCTTCTGGCCCAAGCTCAGCTTGACCGGGCTGGCGATGCTATGGGGTACATACTCCCTTATTGACGGCGTTCTCGCCTTGGCTGCGGCGATTGCCGGAAGGAGCGGTACGCTGCGACTCTGGCTGGGTTTGATCGGCCTCGCGGGCTTGGCCTGTGCCGGTGGCACCCTGTTCGCGCTCGACGAGGTCTCCCGGCACCTGGTCGGACTCATTTCCGTGTGGGCGATCCTGACCGGTGCGATGCAGGTGTGGATAGGGCTCGAACTGCGCAAGGCCGTGGACGGTCACTGGATACTGGTATTCGACGGTTTGGGCGCGCTTCTCTTCGGTCTTTCATTGGCCCTCTGGCCCAACCTCCAGGCAGAAGCCTTGCCATGGTTGATCGGATGGTTTGCGGCAGCACTTGGAACCCTGCTCGTGAGCGTGAGCTATTGGCTCGGCCGGTCAGCGCCGTAATCTGGGAAGCTGCAGCGCCTGGCTCGCGCCGCACTATCGGAGATCTTGGAGCGTGATCCCGAGCTTGGCCATGTATTCGGCAATGTCCGGCTTGATCGACGTCGCCGATGCGACGTCGCCGTCGCCGCCTCGCACATCTCCCTTCCTGTGCCTGGCCACGCCGCGACCGAACAGCGCGTAGGGATTGTCGGGCTGGCTGCGGATCGCGGCCGTGTAGTCTGCAATGGCATCATCATACCGCTTCAACTTCAGATACGTGAGTGCGCGGGAGGAATAGGCGCCGGGATGTTTCTGCTTGATGCGCAGAGCTTCGTTGCAGTCGGACAGGGCTTGCTCGAGATCATCGAGGATGGCCTCGGCAAAGCATCGATTGCCCAGGCTCGCCGCACTTGCAGGATTGATCTTGACCGCCTGATTGAAGTCTCGGAGCGCCAGTTCGTAACGCTCCAGCGCAACATAGGTGGTGCCCCGGCTGTTGAAGGCCTCTGCATCCAGCGGGTTGATGGTGACCGCCTGCTCATAGTCCTCCAACGCACGCTCGTACTGCCCCTTGTCATCGTAGGCATTGCCGCGATTCTTGTAGGCTGTCGCCAGGTCGTTTCGATCGACAAGCCCTCGCGAGATGACTGCCGTGCAGCTGATGATCACCTGGTCGGCGGCGGCATCCTCGTAGCACTTTCGGTAGAAAGCTTCGTAGCCCTGCGCGCGAGGTGCCTGAATGGCGGCCGTTGTGATCACGCCCGTCAGGATCGCCAGCAGGGGCCATGTTTTGACCATGTCGGAAGCTACCAGTATTCGCCAATGGCGGTGTGATTCAGATCAAAGTGCGGATTGAGGAGCGCGCAAAAGAGGCCGCTCATCGCATTTGGCGCTTGAGGCAGATCAATTCCCTGCAGATCCATTGCGCTTACCGTGCCCGCGAACAACGGAGGACACGCGATGCCCAAGATGATGGCGGCAGTCTTCGCCGAACCGGGCCGAATCGTCCTGGAGTCGCGACCGGTGCCCGACGTGGGCCCGCTGGACGCCTTGGTCCGGGTCAGCACGACGACGATCTGCGGGACCGACGTACACATCCTTCGCGGAGAATATCCGGTCCGCAAGGGATTGATCGTCGGCCATGAGCCAGTCGGCATCATCGAGAAGCTGGGATCGGAGGTCACGGGATACAATGAGGGCCAGCGTGTGATTGTCGGCGCCATCACGCCGAGCGGCCACAGTTACGCCTGTCTCTGCGGCGCGCATTCGCAGGACGGTCCGGCGACGCGACACGGTTTCAAGCCGGCGGGAGGCTGGCGTTTCGGCAACACGATCGACGGCTGTCAGGCCGAGTTCGTGCTGGTGCCGGACGCGATGGCAAATCTCGCGCCGGTGCCGGCAAATCTCACCGACGAGCAGGTGCTGATGTGTCCCGACATCATGTCGACAGGTTTTGCCGGTGCCGAGAGTGGCGGCGTCCGGATTGGCGACATCGTGGCGGTGTTTGCGCTGGGCCCCATCGGCCTCTGCGCGGCGCTCGGCGCGCGGCTGATGGGCGCGACCACGGTGATCGGCGTCGACACCGTGCCGGAGCGGCTGGCCGTCGCGCGCAAGCTCGGGATCGACCATGTCGTCGATTTCAGGAAGGGCGATCCCGTGACGGCGATCCGCGAGCTCACGTCAGGCCGCGGGGTCGACGTCGCCATCGAGGCGCTGGGGACACAGCAGACCTTCGAGAATGCGCTTCGCGTGTTGCGGCCGGGCGGCACGCTCTCGAGTCTCGGTGTCTACTCGTCCGACCTGCGCATTCCACTCGACGCGTTCACGGCGGGCCTGGGCGACAACAAGATCATTACCTCGCTCTGCCCGGGCGGCAAGGAGCGGATGCGGCGGCTGATGAGCGTCATCGGTTCGGGGCGCGTCGACCTCGGCTCGCTGGTGACGCATCGCTTCAAGCTCGCCGATCTGGAGAAGGCCTATGACCTTTTCGCCCACCAGCGGGACGGCGTCCTCAAGGTCGCCCTCACACCTTGATACGAGGCCGTCACGATGGTCAGCCCTCCTTCCGGTTTCGACGGCCAGCCCGCTCCTTCGCCGCCAGCCCGCCGTGCATTGTGGCCTGACTTCCTCTGGGGCGCCTCGACCTCGTCCTATCAGATAGAGGGCGGGGCGCTGGAGGATGGTCGCGGCGAAAGTATCTGGGATGGTTTTTGTCGCCAACCCGGGCGGATCGTCAACGGCGATACCGGGGCCGTCTCGTGCGATCACTATCATCGGTACGATGAGGACATCGCCCTGCTTCGCGACATCGGCGTGGGCGCCTATCGGTTCTCGGTCGCCTGGCCGCGCGTGCTGCCGGACGGACGGGGAAGGGTAAACGAGCGGGGACTCGCGTTCTACGATCGGCTGGTCGATGGGCTGCTCGCTTCGGGTATCGAGCCCTGGGTCTGCCTGTACCACTGGGATCTGCCGCAAGCGCTCCAGGATCGGGGCGGCTGGGCCAATCGCGATAGCGCGAGCTGGTTCGCCGACTATACGCGTCTCGTGGCGAGCCGCCTGGGCGACCGCGTGAAGCGGTTTGCGACCTTCAACGAGCCGGGTGTCTTCACGCTGTTCGGATATGCATTCGGCTGGCATCCGCCCGCGGTCGACGATGCGGCGCAGCACCATGCCGCGATCCATCACGTGAACCTTGCACACGGCGCGGCGATCGACGTGCTTCGCGCATACCTTCCCGCCGCGTCTCTCGGAACCATCTGCAATCTGCAGCCGGCACGAGCGGTAAATCCGACACCTGAAGACCGTGCAGCGGCAGCTGCACTGGGCGACTACTGGAACCGGGCCTTCGCGGACCCGCAGGTTCTTGGCGTCTATCCCCGCTCCCTCGTGGACCGGGTCGCGCCGTTCCTCCGGGAAGGCGACATGGACCGGATCCGGCGCCCCATCGACTGGCTCGGCATCAACCACTATTCGCCGATCTACGCCCGGGCCGATGCCCTGTCGCGATTGGGCTTCGCCTGGAGCGATGCGCCACGCGATGTCCCGCGGTCGCCGATCGGATGGCAGATCGATCCTGCGGCCTTCAGGGACACATTGCTCGATGCCTGCGACAGGTATCGGTTGCCGATCTACGTGACGGAGAACGGCGCCGGGGCGGAGGAGACGGGCGATGCGACGGGCGCGGTGAACGACGTCGAGCGCATCGACTATCTCTCGCGCTACATCAATGCGCTGGAAGAGGCCGTCGTGCTGGGCGCCGACGTGCGGGGTTATTTCGTGTGGTCGCTGCTCGACAATTTCGAGTGGGGCGCGGGCTACGCCAATCGCTTCGGCCTGGTTCGCGTGGACTATCCGACGCAGCGGCGCATCCCCAAGGCGTCCGCCCGCTGGTACAAGGCAACGATCGCAGCCCAGGCGCTCGGCGGCGTGGCATGAGCTGCCAGCTCCTCGCCGATATCGGCGGTACGCGCACGCGCTTTGCGTTGCTGACAGACGGTCGGCTCGGCCCGATCGAGTCCATGGCGACCGGTGCCTATGCCAGCCTGCATGACGCCGCACGTCATTTCCTCAACAGCCAGGATGAGGAGGTCGTCGTGGAGCGCGCGGTGATCGCCGCGGCCGGCCCCGTCTCGGGTGGTCGCTGCAAACTCACCAACGCCCCCTGGGCGCTCGATACCGAGAGCCTCAGGCAGGCGCTGCATCTTCGGTCGGTCAATCTCGTGAACGACCTGGAAGCACTGGCCTGGGCGGTCCCGCATCTCGGCGACAAGGATCTGAAGTCTGTGGGTGGAGGGAGCGTTACCTTGGGCGAACCGGTCGTTGTGATCGCGCCGGGAACCGGGCTCGGCGTCTCCTGCTATCTCCCCGGTGCGGATGCACAGGTCGTGGCCAGCGAAGGAGGCCACACGACGCTGGCAGCGAGCGACGCTCGTGACACCGCGATTCTCGAGATCCTGCGCCGGCGCTTTGGCCATGTCTCGGCCGAACTCGTCCTTTCGGGCGCCGGGCTGGTCAACCTGCATGCGGCGCTGGCGCTGCAGGACGGCCATGAGCCGGGATCGTCGACGGCGGAAGGAATCGTCAGGGGCGCGGTGAAGGACGGCGAGCCCCGCTGCGGGGCCGCGCTCGACCTGTTTTGTGCCTTCCTGGGATCGTTCGCAGGCGACATGGCGCTCGTCTTCGCCGCCCGCGGAGGTGTGCTGATTGGAGGAGGTATCGCACCTCACATCCTGCCGGCCCTGCGGGGTGCGTCGTTCCGCAGACGCTTTGCCGGGAAGGGCCGGTTTGCCGCCTATGTCGAGCAAATCCCCACCGCTGTCATCGTTCGCCCGGAACCGACGTTCGTCGGCTTGGTGGCGCTGGCTGCCGGGCGACCCTGATGAGGACCGACGATGGCGCGTCGGCGGTGGGCGCCAAGCCACTCAGACGCTTCTGGCGCAGCGCGCTGGGCTTCGGCGGCGGCAAGGGGGCGTGGGTGCCGTGGACCCTGATCGGACTGCTGATCCTTTGCGTCGTGGCGCAGCTCCTGGTCCAGTACAGGTTGAATGTCTGGAATCGCGACTTCTTCGATGCGCTGGAGAAGCGCCATGGCGTCGGGATCCGTCACCAGACCTATCTGCTGCCCGGCCTCGCCGCCTGTAGCATTTCCCTTGCCGCCTTCGCCGTGTGGGCGCGCATGACCTTCCAGCGGCGTTGGCGCGGCTGGCTCACCACGCACCTGCTCGGGCTGTGGCTGGAGAACGGGAACTACCGCCGCCTCGATGCAGGAACTGATGAACCCCAGCTCGCGGAATATCGGATCGCCGAGGACGCGCGCATCGCCACCGACGCGCCGATAGATCTCGTCACCGGCCTGTTTTCCTCCGTGCTCACGGCAGCGACGTTCGTCGTGGTCCTGTGGACGGTAGGTGGTGCGATCGCCGTCGGTCCTTCACGCCTTGGTCTGGAATTGCCGGGTTATCTGGTATTTGCCAGCATCGCCTACGCCATGTTCACGACAGGCGCGATGGTGTTTGTCGGGCGCCGGATGGCGCATGTCATCGAACGGAAGAACCAGGCCGAATCGGAGCTGAAGTTCGCGGTTGCCCGCCTTCGGACGGTCCCGGTCGGTACGGCGGGCGCCGGTGCGCAGGCGGCTCCCGTGGGCTTTGCGCTCGATGAGGTGATGCGGAACTGGCGCCTGCTCTGTGGCCAGCACGTCCGTACCACCCTGGTGTCGTCCGGCAACACGCTGCTGGCGCCCATCATCGGCCTGATCCTGTCCGTGCCGAAATACATCGACGGCTCGTTGTCGCTCGGCGAGGTGACCCAGGCCGCCGCGGCCTTCGCCGCCGTCCAGCTCGCGTTCAATTGGCTGGTCGACAATTACCCGCGTCTTGCGGAGTGGGTTTCGTCGGCCGGCCGGGTGGGCATACTGCTGCTCGCGGTCGACCAGCTCGGCGAGCCGCGCCGGGCCCCGGAAGGCGCATCCGGGAGATGATCGTTGAATCGACCTGAGATCATGACGGCGGAAACGTCGTGGCGGGCCGGCCTCTCGCAGTCGGCCGCGCAAGCGCGCTTGCGGGAAGAAGGGTTCAACGAACTTCCCACGGGTGACGGTCGCAGCGTCCTGCGCATCATCGTCGATGTGCTGCGGGAGCCGATGTTTTCGCTGCTGCTGGGCGCTGGCGTCATTTATCTGCTGCTCGGCGATCTCGGCGAGGCGATCGTTTTGCTTGCCTTCGCGACCCTGTCGGTGCTGATCACGGTGGTGCAGGAGAGCCGCAGCGAGCGCGTTCTGGCGGCGTTGCGCGATCAGGCGAGCCCTCGTGCGCTCGTGATCCGCGAGGGCCAGAGGCAGCGTATCCCCGGTCGAGAGGTGGTGCGGGGAGACACGATCGTGCTGCTCGAGGGCGACCGCATTCCCGCGGACGCCTTCTTGGTTTCCGCCAGCAGCCTCGTCGTCGACGAGTCGCTGCTTACCGGCGAATCGGTTCCCGTCAACAAGAGCGCCGGCGAGACGCCGTTCGCCATGGTGCGCCCGGGAGGCGAGAACACGCCCTTTCTCTATTCGGGCACCCTGGCCGTGCACGGCGAGGGTATTGCGGTGGTGCAGGCGACCGGGCCCAGCAGCGAACTCGGTCGCATCGGGCAATCCCTGAAGGCGATCAAGACGGAACCGCCGCGGCTTCAGGTCGAAACCCGGCGGCTTGTCCGGATTTTCGCCGCGGTTGGACTCGTTGCCAGCCTGGCGGTCGTCCTCCTGATCGGAGTCCTGCAGGGCGACTGGTTGAAGGCCGTGCTCGGCGGGATTGCGCTCGGCATGTCGCTCCTGCCGGAGGAGTTTCCCCTGGTGCTCACGGCGTTCATGGTCATGGGCGCGTGGCGCCTGTCGCGCCTGCGGGTCCTGACGCGTCGTGCCTCCGCCATCGAGATGCTGGGCGCGGCCACGGTGCTCTGCACCGACAAGACGGGCACGATGACCGAAAATCGAATGACCGTGGTCGAGGTCCGTACGTTTGCGACGGTCTGGCGGGCCGGCCAGGGCATGCCGGACTCCGAAGCCGCGACGCTGATCGAGGTCGCGCTGCTCGCGAGCTCGTCCGAGCCGTCCGATCCGATGGAGAAGGCCCTTGCCGCCCAGGTGGGCCAACTCCCGGAGGGACGGTGGCGCGATGGACAGGTCCTGCGCCGCTATGGCCTCCAGCCCACGCTCCTGGCGATGAGCAACGTTCGCCAGCGCGACGACGGCAGCCGACACGTGGCGACGAAAGGTGCCCCGGAGACGGTCGGCTCGCTCTGCCGCCTCGACGCGGCAGGGCAGGCGTGGCTGCAGCGCGCGGTCGATGACATGGCGGCCGAGGGCGTGCGCGTGCTGGGAGTCGCCCGAGCCCGGCTGCAGGACGGTCCGTTGCCGGAAACGCAGGCCGGCTTCGCGCTGGAGTTCCTCGGCCTGGTCGGTTTCGCCGACCCGTTGCGCGCGAACGTACCGGCGGCGATCCGCGAATGCCGCTCGGCGCAGGTCAGGGTCATCATGATCACCGGCGACTATCCGGCAACGGCCCGGGCAATCGCCGAGCGGGCCGGCCTCGAAGCCGGCGAAGCGATCGACGGACGCTCCCTCGAGAGCCTCGACGACGCTGCCCTTCGACAGCGCATCCGCACCACCAACGTGTTCGCCCGCATCATGCCGGAGCAGAAGCTCCGCCTCGTGCAGACGCTGAAGGCCAACGGCGAGGTCGTGGCAATGACGGGCGACGGTGTGAACGACGCCCCCGCGCTCCGGGCCGCCCATATCGGCGTGTCGATGGGAGGCCGCGGGACGGACGTCGCGCGAGAAGCGTCTTCCATCGTTCTTCTCGACGACGATTTCGGCTCGATCGTACGGACCATTCGCCTGGGACGTCGCATCTACGACAATCTCAGGAAGGCAAGCGCGTACATCGTGGCGGTCCACGTGCCCATCGCCGGCCTGGCGCTGCTGCCCCTGCTGTTCGGCTTGCCGTTCATGCTGAGCCCCGTGCACATCGCGCTCCTCGAGATGGTCATCGATCCCGTCTGCTCGATCGCGTTCGAGGCGGAGACGGAGGAGCGGGACCTGATGCAGCGGCCGCCTCGGGCCGCAGACAGCCGTTTGCTGTCGCGCCCGATGATGATGTTCAGCCTGCTGCAGGGGACCCTGGCGCTCACCGCACTCGCCGTCGTGCTGCTGGTGGGGATTCGGCGCGACATGCCGACCGACGAGTTGCGAGCCCTCATGTTCACATCTCTCGTCCTGATCAACGTCGGGCTGATCGTCGTGAACCGCTCCTTCTCGTCGTCATTGACCGTGGCCCTGCGGCGCCCGAACGTCTTTCTCTGGCTCCTTCTCTCGCTCGTCGCCGCGGTGCTGTCGGTGGCCCTCATCTGGCCGCCGGCGATGGCTCTCTTCCAGTTCGGCGCGCTGCATGTCGACGATCTTGGCGTATCGCTGGCTGCCACACTGGCTCTGGTTCTCTGTCTCGAAGCCCTGAAGCCCCGGTGGCGGCAAAGCTTGCGCAACTAGCGCGCTGCGTCGACATTCACGACGCACCTGGTGCCCGTCAATCTTGAAGCGGTATCGCTTCCGGGCCTTTGGCGTGATCGGCAACCAGGTCGCCCTGGTGGGAGGAAACTCCAGCGCGAAAGTTGTCCCATCCACCGCGCGCCGGAGGCGCGTAGCGGCCGTCTGCCCCGGGAACATCCTTGCAGCCGGCGGCGAGCAGGAAGACGAGGAGGGCGGGAGCAAGTTTCAATTTACTCTCCTCTACCTGTGGGCATTCGTTGAACGATGCCGAAGCCGGCGGCGGCACAGCCTGCGCGACTGGAGCCAAGTCCGCCATTGAGATAGGTCAAGGCACCGCGATGCAGGCGCCGGCATGGTCGCCAGTGTCCTTTAATCCGGTCGAGACCGCCATGCTCTACGCCCGCAATGCCACTCTGTCGATCTCGGTTCGCCAGCAGCTCCCGCTGCGGGCACAGGATATCTACTGGGAAGCCTTCAACGAAGCAGGGGCGCTCCATACTGGCGACGTGGGACGCGAGGAGGAGAGGCTGTGACGTACAGGACCGTCATGGTCTCGCTGTCGCCCGGTCGCGATTGCCGGGGCGTGATCGGCACGGCGTTGGGGGTTTCCCGGCGGTTCGGTTCGATACTGCTGGGCCGTGCGTTCTGCCGACCGATCCATTGCATCTGTGGCGATTATTCGGTTCCGGCGGCGCTGTTCGAGGAAGACCGCAAGCAGATCGACCGCCATCTTCGCGAGTCGGAGGCGGACTTCCGGTCGACGGTGGCAACGTATGACAAGCCCGTCGATTGGAAAGGGGAGAGCAGCACCGAGGCACTCTCGGAGCGCTTCGCGCGCGAGGCCGCGGCGGCCGACATCGTCGTCGTCGGGGTGCCGAACGCCGGCGAGCCGCCCGACGCAACACGCCAGCCCGACCTCCGCGATCTGGTGATGCAGGCGGGGCGTCCGGTATTGCTGGTTCCGGAGGCGTGCCGGACGGCGAAGTTCGACCGGATACTCGTTGCCTGGAAGGACACGCGGGAGGCCCGGCGGGCCGTCGGCGATGCATTGCCCCTCCTGGTCAAGGCCCGGAACGTTCTTGTAGCCGGCATCTTCTCGCCCGACGACGAGACCGCGTCGCGGGAGGGTGTGGCGCGCGTGTCGGGCTGGCTCGCCCGTCACGGCATCGCTGCGGAACAGAAGGTGGTCGCAGCCGAAATGGCGAATGCCTCCCAGCTTACGGGCCTGGCGCGGGAATACGGCGCCGACCTGATCGTTGCTGGTGCGTACGGCCACAACCGCCAGGGGCGCTGGACGCTTGGCGGGATCACCAGCGAGCTCCTCTCGGGTAGTCGATGCGTTCTTCTTTCACAATAGTCGGGTTGATCGCCGTCCTGCTGCTCTCGATTGCGGGCTGCACCGTCGACAGTTACGCACCGTCTCCGGCAGAGCCGACGCCGCCGGTCCCCGCCTTTGCTGTGGCCCTGCAGGGGATTGGCATCGAAGTGCCTCCCCGCGGCAAGCTGGTCGTCGTCAACATTCCTTCATTTGAGTTGGTCGCGTTGCAGGATAGAAAGCCCATCCTGCGGAGTCGCGTCATCGTCGGGCGCCCGTCCACTCCGACGCCCGAGCTGGCGACGGCGATCTGGGCTGTCACGTTCAACCCGTCCTGGACGCCTACGCCGGCCATGGTGCGCTGGGAGGGCGCGCGCTACGTCCCTCCAGGTCCGCAAAATCCGCTGGGTCGCATCCTGTTCGAACTCGACAACGACCAGCTGATCTTCCTGCACGACACCAACGATCGAAGGTACTTCGACCGGCCGGTCCGCGCGTTCAGCCATGGCTGCGTTCGGGTCGAGCAGGCCCGCGCCCTGGCTGCCTGGGCCCTGGGCGTCTCGGAAGCCGAAATCGATCGGTCGATCGCGCGCAGCGGTAAGCACCAGGAGCTTTTGGCGGCGAGCATCCCCGTGGCCCTGGTGTATCGCACCCGGTTTCCGGACGAAGACGGCCGTCTTGTCGATTATCCCGACCTATATCGGCTGCAATCCACTGCTGCGTCGGCCGGCGACTCACCGGGAGCATGCACCGGGCCTCTGTGACTTGGGATGGGCAGAGGCGTTTGCGATATTCATCGAGCGACTGCTCGGTTGCCGAGCCGGAGGAGGCCATGCCCGATTCAAAGATCATCGACATCCGGATCAGCGATATCCGGCAGCTTTTCAACTCCCTCGACCCGTCTCCCTTTCATGAAAGGGATCTCGACCGTGATGCCGAGGAATTCATCGTGGGATGGGCGGACGAGTTCCCGCTTTCCAGCCCGCTGGAACTCGTGATCCGCGTTCCACGGGAGCAGCTCGACCTGGCGCGGCAATCGAACATCCCGCAGGCGATCCAGAATTACTTTTCGTATCGTGCGGTGGCGAGCACGAGGCGCATCCGGTTCCAGCTTCGCGAGGGTCGCTTCGCCCTCGCGATGGGCCTGGCCTTCCTGGCGATCTGCATCCTGCTGCGCCAGCTCGCCGGTTCGATCACGCCGGCGCCGATAAGGCAGGTCTTCCAGGAAGGGCTGCTGATACTGGGGTGGGTGGCGATGTGGCGCCCGTTGCAGATCTTCCTCTACGACTGGTGGCCGGTCCGTCACCGCGGCCGGCTCTATCGGAAGCTGGCCACGATGAAGGTGAGCATCCTCGCCGCCTAGGCAGGGACGCCGGGTCGCGCCTCGACCGACTGCAGAAAGCGCAGGAGCAGGCTTGCGACGAGATCCGGCGCCTCGACGAGGACCGAATGCCGGAGGGCGGGGAGAATGACGAGTTCGGACCGGGGTAGCGCCGCGGCGATCTTCTCGTTCAGGGCGGGACTACAGCCCGGGTCGAACTCCCCGGTCGCCACCAGGGTCGGCGCGGCAATCTCGTGCAGCCGGGGGCCCATGTCCGTGGTGGCGAACACCTTGTAGGTCTCGCGGTAGACCCGCTGATCGGCGTTCAGCATCTGCTGCTTTCTCACCTCGACAACGTCGGGATGGTCGCGCCTGAATTCATCGGTGAACCAGCGGCCGAGCATCGTCTCGAGGATGCCGGGCATACCCTCGGCATAGAGTTTCTCGACGAACTTCGCGCCGTTCGCCTTCGCCTCGGGACTGCGGAACGCGGCGGTGCAGATCAGGGCAAGCGACTTGACCCGTTCCGGATAAGCGCGCGCATACGTCGGCACGATCATACCGCCCAGCGAATGGCCGATGAAATGCGCCTGCTCGATGCCGAGTTCCGCCCGCAACGCCTCCAGATCGGCGGCGAACTCGTCGAGGCCGAGCGGCGCCGTCGCGCCCTCCGAGGCGCCATGTCCGCGCAGATCGTAAGAGATGCAGCGGAAGTGCGGCGCGAGCCCGGCGATGACGCCGTCCCACACCTGGCGACGGGCGCCGACGCCGTGCGTCAGGAATACAGCGGGACCTTCCCCGGTAATCTGATAGTCGACGCGAACCGGCTGAACCATGGAAAGACCTTTCTCGGGAAATCGCAGCGTGCGGCGTGAGCGTCAGCCCAAAGCAATGAAGATGTCAGTGCCCTCGACCCTTACCGGAAAGGTTCTCAACGGCACTTCGGGCGGCCCTTCGACGACGGCGCCGGTGCGGATGTCGAAGAACGCCTGGTGAAGCGGGCACTCCACGCATCCCTTGTCGACGTATCCCTCCGAGAGGAACGCGAACTGGTGGGTGCATATGTTGGCCGTGGCGAAGTAGCCGTCCTCGAGACGGAAGATGGCGATCTCCTCTCCGGCCACCTCGACGCCGATCACGTCCTTGTCGGCCAGCGCGCTCGTCTCCGCCGCCTTGAGCCAGTTGGTCATCCACCCTCGCATCAACCAGTATGATATCGATATGATTTATATCGATACCTTCGATGTATATTCGGAAGATAGACCACTCCGGCCGGCCGGCCGTCAATTGCGTTCGTCGTCCTTCATCAACTCAAACGATATTGATATAGATTGTATCGATTTGAGCGGAGAAGGTGGCGGCGGCATGCTTGGCGAAGTAGCAAGAGGGCCAAGTAATGGACAGCACAAGCAAGACAGTCGGCGCGGTCGAGAACTCCTACGCCAAGACCTTTCTGCCCATTACGCAGGCCGCTCATCCGACCGGTGAGATGTATCACGATCCCGCCGTGCTCGAGCGCGAAAAGCAGGTGATCTTCGGCGAGGACTGGCTGTGTATCGGCCGCGCCGAAGAGATTGCAAATCCGGGCGACTACAAGACCTTCCGCCTCGTCGAGCAGCCGGTCCTCCTGTGCCGCACGTCCGACGGCAGGATCGCCGCCTACTCGAATACCTGCCTTCATCGCGGCGTGGAAATCGCCAGCGGTGCGGGCAACACGAAGGAATTCACCTGCCCATATCACGGCTGGCTCTACAATCTCGACGGTCAGCTGATCGGCGCGCCCTACATGCGCGATTCGGAGGGTTTCGATCGCAAGAACTGCAAGCTGCCGGAACTGCCGTGCGAGACATTCCAGGGCTGGGTTTTCGTCTCGCTGAACAAGACGCCCGAGAAGTTCGAGACCTTCATCGCCGAGTTCGCCGAGAAGTTCGGCTATATCGACATGGAGCCGATGCGGCTCGGCATCCAGCGCGACATTCCGCTCAACTGCAACTGGAAGCTGATGGTCGAGAACTTCATCGACTTCTATCACATCGGCGTGCTGCACAAGGACACGATCGGTCGCTACATGAAGACGACCGACGTGCCCTACGAGACGCGCAAACGCGGCCAGGTCTTCATCAACGAGTATGACGCGGGCTCGCACACCAAGTCGGGCGAGGTCTTCGTCGAGCCGATTCCGGCGTTGAAGGACAAGCCGCCGCGCTTCTCCCAGGCCGGCGTCATCACGCCCAACGTGAACTTCTTCGTGCGGCCCGACTACGTGATGCTCTATTCGTCCTGGCCGGTCGATGCCAACACGATGATCATGAAGCAGTTCATCGTCTTCCCGAAGCATATCGTCGAGGCGCCGAACTTCCCCGAGGTGAAGAGCCAGTTCCTCGAGATGAGCGACAAGATTCTCGGCGAGGACTTCGCCATGGTGGAATCGCTGCAGAACGCGTCACGGGCCAGGCATTTCGTTCCTGGCCGCATGAGCCGGCTCGAGAAGGGCGTGCAGCACTTCATCCTGCACAATCTCGACCGGATCTACGGCCCACGCCAGATGGCCGCCGCGGCCGAGTAGGGCTGGGCGATGTTCTACGAATGCGCCCGCAACGACCATGGGCTGCCGCACAATCCGCTGAAGCAATGTATCGTTCCGCGCCCGATCGGCTGGGTGTCGACGATCGACGGCAAGGGCCGGGTGAACCTGGCGCCGTTCAGCTTCTTCAATCTCGTGAGCGAGAATCCGCCCCTGGTGATCTATTGCCCGGTCGGCGCGCACTCGGAAGGGGGCGAGAAGGATTCGCTGCGCGCGGTGCGCGACGTCGGTGAGTTCGTGATCAACGTCGCGACCTGGGGCCTGCGCGAGGCGTTGAACGTCTCCTCCGCGCCTGCAGGGCGCGACATCGATGAGTTCGACCTGGCGGGGCTGACCAAGGAGCCGTCGCAGCTGGTGCGGCCACCGCGCGTGAAGGAATCGCCGCTCCACCTGGAATGCCGTCTGGTCAAGGTGATCTCGATGCCGGGTTCGTTCGGTGGCGTCGACAACTGCATGGTGCTGGGCGAAGTGCTCGGTGTCCACATAAGCGATCACCTCCTGCAGGACGGCCTCCTGAAGATCGACCGGCTCGAGCCGATCGCCCGTCTTGGCTACCAGGAATACGCCGTGGTGCGCGAGACGTTCACCATGCCGAGACCCACGCGCCTCACCGTCGAGAGCACCTGAGCTCGCAAGCCAAGGGAGTGCCCATGTTCACGTCGAAGCGGCTGCTGCGTGCGGCAGACAATCTGGTCAACAAGCACTTCGCTGTAGGCAATGGCGAGACCGTGCTCATCACCGCCGACGCGGCGACCGAGGGCAAGCTGATCCAGGCCGTCGTCGACACGGTCATTCAGGCCGGGGCCAAGCCCCTCGTGGCGGTGGCGCCGCAACTGCCGTTCCAGGGCGGGCTTGCCGACCCCTATGTCTCCGACGCGCTCAAGGCCGCGGTGATCGCCTGCGACGTCTGGTTCGACTTCTGCTTTCCCTACCATGCGGGCTCCGGTGCCCATTCAGCGGCGATGGACGCCAATCGCTGCCGCTATGCGCTGCTGGCGCTTGCCGAGGCGGACAGTTTCGAGCGCCTCTACGGCTGCGTCGATTTCCCGGCGATGATGGACTTCAACGTGGCCCTGGCGGAATTCTTCGCCGAGGCGGCGGGCCAGCAGGTGCGCTTCACCTGTCCCAAGGGCACAGACGTGACCCTCACGCTCGACAAGCTGAAAATGATCCGTCAGCGCGTCTGCCAGAGTCCGGGCATGAACACCGTGCCCGGTACGCAGAGCTTCTATCCGGTGATGGATAGCGTGAAGGGCAAGATCGTCATTCAGGCCCTGTTCGACGAATATTATCGGACTCTGCGCGAGCCCATTACCATCGAGGTCGACGGCAAGATCAAGGGCTTCACGGGCGGCGGCACCGAGGACCGGCCGAGCTTCGGGCGCGCCCTGCGCCGTGCGGGCGGCAAGGGCGACTTCGGCTACTTCGTTCATTTCACCCTGGGCTTCCACCCCGGCACGATGCTCACCCAGCGGCAGTTCATCGAAGACATCCGCGTCCCCGGCTCGAATGCGATCGGCATGGGTTTGCCCTGGTGGGAGCCGGGCGGCGGCGAGAACCATCCCGACGGGATCGTCCTCGACCAGTCGCTCTGGGTGGGCGACGTGCAGCTCGTGAAGGATGGCGACTTCGTGGGGCCGGGCCGGCTCGCGAAGCTGCACGAAGCCCTGTCGCGGCGGCTGGACTAGGACACCGCGTGGCCTACCGCATCCACGAGGAGCGGCTCGGCGCCGGCTTCGACTGCGCGTCCGATGACGCGCTTCTGCGGGCGGGCCTGCGGGCCGGCCTGCCGCTCGCGTACGAATGCAATGCCGGCGGCTGCGGCAGTTGCAAGTTCGAGCTGCTCGACGGCGAGGTCGTCGACGCCTGGCCAGCGGCGCCCGGCCTGTCGGAGCGCGATCGCGGCCGCCGTCGCTATCTGGCATGTCAGTCTCGCCCGGCCTCGGATTGCAGCATCAAGATGATCGGTCGCGGCGACGCCTCGGACGCGCCGCTACCCGAGCGGGTGAGCGCCACTCTCGAAGCGATCGAGGATCTCACCCACGACATGCGTGAGTTCCGCTTTCGCACCGGCCGGCCCGCGAACTTCCTGCCCGGACAGTATGCGTTGCTGTCGCTACCCGGCCTGGGGTCGATGCGCGCCTATTCGATGTCGAATGTCGCCAACGACGCCGGCGAGTGGCACTTCATCATCCGGCGCGTTCGCGACGGTGCTGCAACGTCGCTGTTGTTCGACCTTCGCCCGGGCGCCCGTGTCGCGCTGGACGGACCCTACGGCCGCGCCTATCTGCGGACTGCCGCAGCGCGCCACGTCGTGTGCATTGCCGGCGGTTCCGGCCTGTCGCCGATGATCGGCATTGCGCGAGGGCTCGACCGGCTGGGCCCGCAGCATGGTGGCAGCTTCGACTTCTTCTATGGCGGCAGATCCGCCGACGATATCTGCGGCGAGATGATGTTGCGGGACCTCCCGCGGCTCGGCGGCCGGCTGCGCTTCCATCCCATCGTCTCGAACGAGGATTCTCGATGGGTGGGCCGCACGGGGATGGTGCACGAGCTGGTGGCCGACCTGCCGGACGAGACCTTCCGCCATGCCGACTTCTATCTGGCGGGCCCCCCGCCGATGGCGGAGGCGGTCGTGTCGCTGCTGGCCCGGGGCCGGTCCGTGCCGGCGGATCGGATTCACTACGACCGGTTTTTCTGACCCTGCCGCGCACGTGGCGCCGCCGGCGATGCAAAGGACAGCCCGAGCGCCTGCGGATAGGTCCGTTCCTTCAGCGGCCGGGCCTCCACCAGCTCGTGGATGACATCGATCAGCGACTGCTCGACCCGGCTGGGCCGAACGCGGGGATTGGTGATCATGAAGATGTCGACCGGCATCATCGGCTTGTAGGGCGGCAGTCGCCAGAGCAGCCCGTCCTTCTCGTCGCGCGCCGCGATGTGGATAGGAATGACCCCGATGCCGATGCCGGCGACGATCATGCGCCGGACCTCCTCCATGTGATTGGAAACCGCAACGGCGGGCTCGGCGAGCTGCATTTCGGCGTGGGCATCGGCGATCGTTTGCAGCGTGTAGGAGATCGTGGTCGGCCGGTAGTAGCTGACGGACGCCTCGTTGCGCAGTTCGGCGGGCGTGACGTCACGGCGGCCGAACAGCCGGTGGGTCGGTCCGCAATAGAAAGCGCAGTGTTCGCGGAACAGGTGGAAGCATTCGAACTGGTCGGGCGTCTGATAGAGCGGCGTGATGGCGAAGTGGATCGTGCTCGCCGCCATCGCCTTCATGATGTCCGGGCTGGACATGACCGTCGTGAGGAACGTCGCCTTCGGATGCCGCCGATGGAACTCGGCAAAGGCCTGGTTGAGCAGGGGGCTGGTCATGTGGCTGGCCATCGCCAGATGCACGGTGCCGGTAAGTTCCCCGCTGAGATCGGCGATGAGCAGCGAGATGCGGTCGATGCCGTTGGCGATCTCGCGGGCCTCGCGATAGAGGACCTCGCCGGCCGGTGTAAGTGCGAAGTTCGTCGGACCGCGCGTGGCCAGCTTGCAGTCGAGCCGTTCCTCGAGTTTCTTGAGCGCTGCACTTACCGCAGGCTGGCCGCGGCCCAGCACGTCGGCGGCACGCGAGAGGCTCTGCTGCTCGGCGACCACGACGAACATGTGCAGCAGATTCCAGTTTATTTTCCGGGCGAGCCCCTCGATGGGGCGGGTCTGGTGCGCGGGTTGCTTCGACATGGAATTCCTGCGGATGGCTGTACCTCAATATCAAAATTATTGTTTTCTTCATTGAAAATATCAATTTGCGTCATGCAGCCCGTCTGTAGGCTAATCGTGAAAAGATCAAGGGGATGGCCATGGTAAATCGTAGAAAAGACGATGTCTGAGCGCATCGTCGTGGAGCAGAAACTCCTGCCCGATCTGCTGGGACGTCTTTCCGGCCTCGCGCGCAGGATCTTCCTGGCAGGTGGCATCCTGCCGATCGTCCTCGTCATCGCCATCGTGGGCTTCGCCATCGCCGAGCCGCGGTTCCTCACCTACAACAACCTCTTCAACGTTGCCCGGGCCTCGAGCTTCCTGGTGGTCGTCAGCATCGGCCAGATGCTCACCCTGCTGGTGCGCGGCATCGACATGTCGATCGGCTCGACCGAGGCGCTGGTCAGCGTCTGCGTCGCGCTGGCGATGGCCACCGTGATGGGTACCGTGCTGGCCGGCGATCCCAACGCGCCGTGGCTCGCGATCGCCGCCGGCATCGGCGCGGGGATGGCCATCGGCGCGGCGGTCGGTGCGATCAACGGTGTCGGCATCGCCGTCTTCAACGTCAACCCGTTCATCATGACCGTGGGCATGCTGTCGATTCTGTCGGGCATTGCGCTGACGGTCAGCGGCGGCATGCCGATGTACGGCATGCCCAAGCAGTTCGGCGAGGTCTTCGCCTATGCCGCCCCACTCGGCATCCCGGCGCCCGTGTGGGTCGCGGGCGGCGTCTTCCTGATCATGTACTACATCCTCAACTGGACGCCGTTCGGCCGCCGCATCTACGCGCTCGGCGGCAACATCGTGGCGAGCCGTCTCGCGGGCATCAGCACGCGGCTCCACATGGTGATGGCCTATGTCATGTGCTCGGTCATCGTGTCGATCGGCGGCATACTGCTGACCGCCCGCGTCGGCACGGGCGAGGCGACGCTTGCCGCCACGCATGTGCTCGAATCGATCACGGCAGTCGTCATCGCCGGCGTGTCTTTCTTCGGCGGCATAGGTCGGGTCGGCAACGTGGTGCTGGGTGCGTTCTTCGTCACGCTCGTCACCAACGGCATGAACCTCCTGCGAGTACCGAGCTACCAGCAGCTCATCGTGCTGGGTGTCCTGCTCATCCTCGCGGTGGTGGTCGACCAGGTGCGCATCAAGATGATGCAGCAGGTGAGGGCGGAATAGCATGGACCAGATCCTCGCGCCCTCGCGCCCCGCGGCGGGCACCGCATCGCTCCTCAAGGCCTCCGGCATCGTGAAGTCGTTCGGTGGCAACCGCGCCCTGAACGGCGTCTCGCTGGAGGTTCGCGAGAACGAGATCATGGCGCTGGTCGGTGACAACGGCGCCGGCAAGTCCACGCTGGTGAAGATCCTCTCCGGCGCCGAAGTGCCGGACGAAGGCACCATTCATGTGAGCGGACATCTGGCCGATATCCAGAACCCGCACGATGCGCATGACCTGGGCATCGCCACGCTGCATCAGAATCTTGGGCTGGTCGATTGCTTCGACGTCCCGCAGAACGTGTTCCTCGGCCGCGAACTGTCGACCAGGGTCCTGGGCGTGCTGCCGCTGCTGCGGCGCGCCGAGATGGTCGAGCGTACCAAGGCATTGCTGCGCGAGCTCGACATCCGCATGCCGTATCTCGACCGCCCGGTCAGCACCATGTCCGGCGGCCAGCGTCAGGCCGTGGCCATCAGTCGGCTGTTGCTCGGCGACATCAAGCTGATCATCATGGACGAGCCGATGGCGGCGCTGGGCGTGCACGAGGGCCAGAAGGTGCTCGACCTCATCCAGCGCCTGTCCCAGCGCGGCATCTCGTTCCTCATCGTCAGCCACAACATGGAGCATGTCATGAGCATCTCCAATCGCGTGGCCGTTCTCAAAAACGGAAATCTGGTCGGCGTGGTGCCGACGGAGGGGACGACCCGCCAGGACATCACGTCGATGATCATCCATGGCCGGGTCTAGGGGAGCCAATATCCCGGGTCGGGATATAGCAGTGGGAGCCGTGTCATGAGGAAGATCTCTGCAATCGCGTTTTCGGCAGTGCTGGCCATGCAGGCGGGCGCGGCTTTCGCGGCCGACGACTGGACCGCCGACCTGATGGTCGACGAGAAGAACCCGACGGCCGTCTACAAGCCGCTGCCGGTCGGCGCACTGACCAAGCCGTGGCGCCTGTGCGTTGCCTTTCCCCACATGAAGGATGCCTACTACGTCGCCAAGGACTACGGCGTGATGATCGAGGCCAAGCGCCAGAACGTCTCGGCGACCATCATGGCGGCCAGCAGCTACGACGACGTTGCGGGCCAGATCCAGCAGATCGAGGATTGCGTCGCCGCCGGCGGCAACGCCGTGCTGGTCAACGCCGTCTCCAAGTCGGGCCTGAACGGCATGATCGAGGAGCTTGCCCGCAAGGGCGTCCCGGTGCTCGATCTCGGCAACGGTGTGACCAGTGATAAGATCGCGGCTGCGGCGCTCGCCCAGTACTATTACGCAGGCGCGACTGCCGGTAAGTACCTGGCCCAAACCTTTCCCGCCGGCTCCGGCAAGAAGAAGATGGTCTGGCTCGCCGGCCCGGCCGGCTCGCAATGGGTCGAGGATGCGGTGAAGGGCATGAAGGAGGCGATCGCCGGTTCCGATGTGGACCTGGTGAAGGTCATCTACGGCGACACCGGCAAGGCCACGCAGATGAAGCTGATCGAGGACGCCCTGCAGACCTATCCCGATCTCACGATCATCGGCGGCGTCGCCCCGGCGATCGAAGGCGCGATGGAGATCGTCAAGGAGAGGGGCCTCAAGGACAAGAAGCTGATCGCCTTCTACTCGACGCCGCCGATCGAGCAGGCCGTGCGCGACGGCATCGTCATGGCGACCGTGAACGACAACAACCTGCTCGGCTCGCGGATCAGTGTCGACCAGGCGCTGCGTCTCCTCGAAGGCAAGCTCGAGGTCAAGGTGGCGAGTCGCAAGTTCAGCATCATCGACGGCAAGAACGTGAATACGTATGACCGGACGACCCTGCTCGCGCCGGACGGTTTCAAGCCGGTGTTCAAGATCGACGCGGTGAAGAAGTAGCCATCCGCACCTCCCGACGTACCTGAAGCATCGGAAGGGTCGCATTTGCGGCCCTTTCTTGTTTGTTTGGGGTGGAGGGCGGGAGCGCGCACTTTGATCTCGATCAAGTCGCGATGGCCTCCAGGCCGGTACAAGGGATTGGCAACTCCAGCAATCCGGAAGGAGGTTATCATGAGCGAAGCAAGGTCTCTCACGACTCCGCGTAACGGACTGCCGTTCGGCGGTGATTTCAAGATGCATTACACGGAGCGCAGCTACGGCTCCTTCACGTGCGCTTTTACGCTGCCGGCGGATGCCGACCGCGACGGAATCACGGCCAGGTTCGCCAAGGGCATCCTGGAGCTGAAGATCGCCAAGACCGCGAACCCGCCCGCACAGGTCAAGCAGGTCGCCATCAAGGCGGCCTGAGATCCTCGGGTCCGGAAGGGGCGCATCCCTTGAAGGCAATGGTCCTCCATTCCCAGGGTGGGCCGCTTCTGCTCGAGGAGAGGCCCAACCCCAGGCCCGGCCCGGGCGATCTGCTGATCAGGATTGAAGCCTGCGGTGTTTGCCGGACCGATTTGCATATCCTCGACGGCGAGTTTCCCGGAATCAGACATCCGCTCGTGCCGGGGCACGAGATCGTTGGCATCGTCGAAGCAGTGGGTGAGGGTGTCGCGGCCGGGCGATTGGGCACCCGCGTCGGTGTGCCGTGGCTCGGAGGGACATGTGGACATTGTCCCTACTGCGGGTGGGCCAGGGAGAATCTGTGCGATCGGCCGGTCTTTACCGGCCTCACGAGAGACGGCGGCTTCGCGACCCATGTCGTGGCCAGTGCGGATTTCTCGTTTCCGCTGATTGGCTTCGACGATCCGGTCGCGACCGCGCCGCTGCTCTGCGCCGGATTGATCGGGTGGAGATCGCTCAAGCTCTGCGGAGATGCGCGTCGCATCGGCTTGTACGGATTTGGTGCGGCCGCCCACATCATTGCGCAGGTGTGCAGATGGCAGGGGCGGGCGGTCCATGCGTTCACCCGGCCCGGGGACGGGGCGGCGCAGGAACGTGCACGCTCCTTGGGCGCGATCTGGGCGGGCGGGTCCGACGAGGTCCCGCCGAACCTGCTCGACGCCGCCATCCTGTTCGCGCCGGTGGGCGAACTCGTGCCGGCGGCGCTGAAAGCCGTGCGAAAGGGTGGGCGCGTGGTGTGCGGGGGCATCCACATGAGCGACATACCGGGCTTTCCCTATAGCCTGCTCTGGGAAGAGCGACAGATTCTTTCCGTCGCCAATCTCACCCGACAGGACGCCAGGGGGTTTCTTGCGATGGCACCGCTGGTCCCGGTGAAGACGACAACAACGGTCTATAAGCTCTCTGCTGCCAATGAAGCGATCGCCGATCTGCGCGCAGGGGTTTTCCAGGGCGCCGCGGTTCTGGTGCCCTGATCGACGTTCGGTGAACGCCGCCTTTCGCCGAGTGCGTCGGCGAGCAATACCCTCCTGGTCGTGGCCGAAGTGCTGGCAGATCTCGGCGTTTGACATGGCGCAATGCGTCTCCTCACGCGCGACATCACTATCCTCCTGCAACATCAGAGAGAGGAGGTTGGATCATGCAAGCCAAGGACGTCATGACCACAAAGATCGTCTGCGTGAACATCAAGGACTCGGTGTTCGATGCTGCCGAATTCCTGCTCGGTGCTGGCGTCAGCGCCACGCCGGTCGTCAATGACCAGGGCAACGTTCTAGGGATTGTGAGCGAGGCCGATCTCATCCATCGCGCCGAGATCGGTGCGGCGCCCCGCAAGACTTGGCTGGCGCGGCTTCTGGAGAGTGAGGCCAGTTCCGCCCGGGATTTCGTCGCCTCGCACGCGCGAAAGGTCGCCGACGTGATGACGCGCGAAGTCGTCACGGCTAGCGACGAAGCAACGCTTGCCGAGCTGGTCGAACTGATCGAGAAGCACGGCGTCAAGAGGATCCCGATCGTGCGGGAAGACAGGCTGGTGGGCATCGTCAGCCGCGCCAACCTGCTCGAGGCGTTGTTGTCGCGCGAGCCGGATTGCACTGCGGGCAAGCCCGACGACAACAAGCTCCGCCAGGCGGTGGCCGATGCGCTTGAGAAGCAGCCCTGGAAGTCCAGGTGGCCGACCAACGTCATGGCCAGCGACGGTGTGATTCATTTGTGGGGATTCGTCGAGGGCGAGGAGGTCCGTAAGGCCTATCGCGTGGCGGCCGAGAACGTGCCCGGCGTGAAGCGCGTCAAGAGCCACCTGCGTTCGATACCTGCCTCGGTCGGCATGGGCGTCTAGAGCCCGAGGCCAGGGCCGGGACGATCACTGGCTTGTCGCTCCCGGCCTGACGAGTGTGAGTTCGACCGGGAGGTGAGAGCGAGCTTCCGGTCCTTGAGCAGGAATCCGTCGGGCAGACGCAGGGCAAAGGGAATTGGGACCTGCCAGCCGCTGCGCACCATCTGCTCCGTGAGCAGTTCACCATCCGTTGAACGGGCGACGGCGCGCAGCTGAAGCTGTAACTCCACGCCACTTGGCAGTACCGTCTTCTCCCCCAGCGTGACCGATCCCGCAATGACCGTCGCCGGCGGCATTGTATCGCCCAGCTTGGGCATAAGGTGGCTGGCATGGAACATCAGAGCCTGTCCGTCGGCGGAGACCGGCTCCTGATCAACTTTTAACACCGTCCACGGCTGCATCGCGCTATATATTGGCGGTGTCTGTCGTGCGGGGAGTGAAATCCAGTGGCATCACCGTCGTCTATTGCCGTCATGAGCGGTCTTGCCCTTGAGGTGGCCGTCAATCGCTGGCTGAAACCGGCCTTCGAGGCCGCATCGCCCTATCGCCTGGAGATCGACTGGCGTCCGACCACGGCCATCATGAAATCGATCGCTGAAGGGCAGCGTGCCGACGTTGTCATCGCCATCGACGGTTCCATGGACAAGCTCTGCGCCGACCGCATCGTGTGTCCCGAGACCCGCGTCTGTCTCGCCGACTCGATCCTGGGCGTCGGCGTCCGCGAGGGCGCGCCGAAACCCGACGTTTCGACGGTCGAGGCGTTCAAGCGGACGCTGGTCGGTGCGAGGGCGGTGGCCTACTCCCGGGCGGGTGCGAGTGGCATCTACTTCACCGGGCTGGTCGAGCGGTTGGGTATCGCCGCAGAGGTCCTGGCGCGCGCCGTCGCGATCCCGATGGGCTTCACCGGCGAGAAGGTCGCCAGCGGCGAGGCCGACATCGCGATCCAGCAGGTGAGCGAACTGATGTCGGTCCCCGGCGTCGCCGTCGCCGGTCCGTTTCCCCCGGAGGTCCAGACCGTCTCCACCTTCGATGCCGCCATCTTTGCCGATGCCGCGAACGCCGAAGGTGCCGCCGCGCTGATGGCGCTGCTTGCCTCGCCCGCTGCGGCGAAGGCCTATGGCGACGGTGGTCTGGTATCCCGCCTATCGCATTCCTGATCGCCGCATTCCTGAAAACGCTCTCCTTTCGAAAGACCGGTCGCATGTCGAAGAAGTCCCGCGTCGTCCTCCTGCATGGGACGCCCGTCGCCGTGGAACCCATCCAGCGCGCGTTCGCCACGCGTTGGCCCGAGGCCGAGATCGTCGACCTGCTCGACGCCTCGCTGTCGATTGATCGCGCCAAGGACCATGACCTGACGCCGCGCATGTTCGAGCGCTTCGTCGAGCTCGGCAGCTACGCGCATCGCATCGGGGCCGAGGCGATCCTCGTCACCTGCTCGGCGTTCGGGCCGGCGATCGAGCGCATGGCGCAGGAACTGCCGGTGCCCGTGCTGAAGCCCAACGAAGCGATGTTCCGGGAGGCGATTGGCCGCGGACAGCGGATCGGGATGCTCGCGACCTTCGCGCCGTCGGTGCTGACCATGACGGAGGAGTTCGAGCAGTTCGTCGGCGAGGCGGGTGCCAAGGCGACGCTCGAGACGATCGTCGTCGAGGGGGCGATGGATGCGTTGCGCAAGGGCGACGCCGACCGGCACAACGCGCTGATCGCCGCGCGCGCGCCCGAGCTCGCGCATTGCGACGCCATCATGCTTGCGCACTTCTCGACGTCGCGTGCGCTGGCGGCCGTCACCGCCGCGGTCAAGACACCGGTGCTCACCGCGCCCGATGCCGCGGTCGACCGCATCAGGGCCGCCATCGGGGGCTGACGCCGGGCATCGCCCGGACGCCGCCGGCAACGCGGCGTCATCGCTCACATACTGTCTATTGGGCCGGTGTCCGCGGTGTCGGGCCGGAAGCGACGTTCACGCGATCGCCGTCCCGGATGTCCACTGCGGGATTGAGAATCACCTGGGCGCCCGCTTCCACGCCATCGCGCACTTCGATTTCCGTTCCGAGGTCGCGGAAGACCGTGATCTGACGCAGGTGCGCACTGCCGTTCTCAACCACCGCGACTTGCTGGCCGTTCTGGTTGAAGATGAGCGCGCCGGCAGGGATCAGGAGCGCCGGCCGCGTGCGGGGAACCTGAAGCTCGGCCATACAGTAGGTTCCGGGCTGCAGCGCACCGTCCGGGTTGGCGATGTCGATTTCGGTGAGCAGCGTCCGGGTTCCGGGCTGCAGGGCATCGGCGATGCGCGTCACCGTTCCGGCAAAGTGGCGTCCCGGCAGTTCGGGCACCGTGACGACGGCCTTGATGCCCGGCCGGACACCGACGACGGCGTCCTGCGGCACGAAGACCTGGATTCGCATCACGCTGCTCTGCTGGATGGTGAACATGAATGTGCTGTTCACGGCATCCGCCTGCACCAGGCTGCCGATATCGATGTTACGTTGGGTCACGATGCCGTCGAACGGTGAGACGACCCGCTGGTAGGCCTTTTCCTGCTGCAGCACGTTCAACTGCGCCTGCTGCGCGGTCACGTTCGCCTGGGCGACGTCGACCGCGGCCTCGGCCGCCTTCAGCGTCTGCACGTCGATCGTGCCTCGCTGCTGCGGTAGCCAGCCATCCTTCACCAGCGGATGGTCGCGGTCCCAGGTGACGCGCGCGAGTTCCTGATTGGCTTCGGCCTGATGCTGGGCCGCCTGGAGTTGAACGAGCATCGCCTCCGCCTGGGCTATCTGGTGGTCGAGTTCGGGGGCGACGATGGTCGCGAGCAGATCGCCGGCCTTCACGTGATCGCCGATATCGACGTTGCGCCGCTCGATGTATCCGCTGGCGCGAGCAAAGACATTTGCCGCGGCGAAGGCGGTCGTGGTGGCGGGAAGCCGCACCGACCTTGCGTCGCCGACAGCGTGCACCTCGGCTACCCGGACGGTCGGTGCGGCCAAGAGCCGGCGTTCGACGGCGGCCTTGGCCTCGCCGCTGCGCTCGTGCAACTGCCAGGCGCCGACTCCAATGGCAGATGTCAGCAGGGAGAAGAGGGTCACGGCCAGAAGCGCAGGCGTGGTGGTCATGGCAATTGCTCCTTGAAGACGCCACCGCCGGCGTTGGCCCCGGCGCGCAGCCAGGCGAACAGGCAGGGCACGATCAGCAGTGTGGTCGGGGTGGCGAACAGCAGGCCGCCGATCACGGCACGGGCCAGCGCCGCGTTCTGCTCCTCGCCGGCACCGCCGATCGCCATCGGGATCATGCCGACAATCATCGCGGCGGCGGTCATCAGGACGGGCCGGATTCTCGTGTGGCCGGCGGCGACGGCGGCGGTGCGTGCGTCGAGGCCGGCGGTTCGCTGTTCGCGGGCAAACGTGACGAGCAGGATCGAGTTCGCCGAGGCGACGCCCACCGCCATGATCGCGCCCATCATGGAGGGGACGCTCAGCGAGGTGCCGGTGGCGAACAACATGACGACGATGCCGCACAGTGTCGCCGGCAGGGCGAGCACCACCACGAACGGGTCGCCGAAATTCTGGTAGTTCACTACCATCAGCAGGTAGACGAGCACCGCCGCGAACAGCAGCCCGATGCCGAGATTGCGGAAGGCGAGATCCATGCTCTGGATCTGGCCGACGATCTCGATCCTGTTGCCCGGCGCCATCTGCTTGTCGAGGTCGGAGACGGCAGCGCGGATATCGTCGGCGACGCGCCCGAGGTCGCGGCCCTGGACGCCGGCATAAACCTCGTAGACCGGCTGGATATTCGTCTGGTTGGCGTTCGTCGCCACGCTCTGGCGCGTGAGGGTCGCGACGTTGCTGAGCAGACCCGGCACCGGCACGCCGCTGATCGCGGAATCCTTCGTGAGCGCCGTCGACACGGGCGTGTTGCCGAGATCGTTGAGCGAGGCGACCTGCGCTTCCGGGGTCTGGACCGCGATGTAGTAGGGAATGCCGGACGACGGGTCGGTCCAGAAGTTCGGCGACACCTGTTCGGAAGAACTCAGGCTGACATTGATGTTGCTGGCGATGGCGCTGGCATTCAGCCCAAGTTCCGCGGCACGCGCGCGGTCGATGCGGGCCAGGAAGGACGGCGCATCGGTCTCCTGCTGAAGGTGCACGTCGACGACACCATTGATCGCGGACAGCCGCTTCTGGATCTCGCGTGCAACGCGGAGATTGTTCGTATGATCGTAGCCGACCGTGCGGACGTTGATCTGCGCCGGCAATCCGAAGTTCAGGATCTGCGTGACCATGTCGGCCGGCTGGAAATAGAAGATCGCCTCGGGAAAAGCGGCGGGCAGTTCCCGCCGCAGCCGGCTCACATATTCCTCCGTCGGTGCATGTCCTTCCTTCAGGGCGACCTGCACGGTGCCGTCGTTCACGCCGATGGTCGATCCGTCGCTGAAAGCCAGGTTATAGGGTCGTGCCGGCAGCCCGATATTGTCGACGATCAGGTCGAGGTCCCGGGCAGGGATGATCTCTCGAATCTTGTTCTCGACCGCCTGGAAGAGCCCTTCCGTCGCCTCGATGCGCATGCCGGCGGGCCCTCGCACGTGGAGCTGCAGGCGGCCGGCGTCGACCACCGGGAAGAAATCGCGGCCGACCATGGTGAAGGTGGCGGCTCCGGAGAGGAGCACCAGGGTCGTGACGACGAGGACGGCGAACCGGTGGCCGATCAGCTCTTCGAGGAATGCGGTGTAGCGGTGACGCAGCCGCTCGAAGCCGGCATCGAAAGCGCCGTGAATCCGGCCGAAGACGCCGATTGCCTCGCCCGGCAGGGGCCGGTGCTCGCCCTTGAGCAGCAGGCCGATGGTGATCGGCGTCAGGGTTCGCGACAGGGCGTAGGAGGCCAGCATGGCGAACACCACGGCAAGGCCGAGCGGCGTGAACAGGAACTTGGCGGGGCCATCGAGGAACAGGACGGCGGCGAACACGCAGCTGATCGCGAGTGTCGAAACGAGCGTGGGGATCGCGATGCCGGCCGCTCCGTGCAGCGTCGCAAGCGGCAAGGCCATCCGCTCTTCGGTCAGCAGGCGGTGGGTGTTCTCGATGGTGACGGTGGAATCGTCGACCAGGATGCCGATCGCCAGCGCCAGCCCGCCCAGGGTCAGCGTGTTGATCGTCTCGCCGAGGAAGTATAGCGACACGAGCGAGGCGAGGATCGAGAGCGGGATCGAGATCATCACGACGAGAGTCGATCGCCAGGAGCCCAGGAACAGCAGGATCATCGCGGCGGTAAGTGCCGCGGCGATGGCGCCTTCACGGAGCACGGCGAACAGCGCGTCGCGCACGAACACCGACTGGTCGAACAGCTCGTGGATCTCCATGCCCGGCGGCGCGGACGCGCGAATCGTGACGAGCGCTTCCTTGACGCGGTTGACCACATCCAGCGTCGATGCATTGCCGTTCTTGATGATGCTCAGCAGGACCGAATGCTTGCCGTCCTGGCGCACGATGTTCTGCTGCACCAGCCAGCCGTCATGAACCTGGCCGACGTCCTTCACGAACACGGTCGCACCGTTCACGACCTTCACCGGGATGTCGTTCAGCTCGTCGATCGTCGAGGGCATCCCGTTGGTGCGGACGAGGTACTGGGTGTCACCGATCTTCGCGGTACCGGACGGCAGGGTGAGGTTCTGCGCATTGACGGCAGTCACGACGTCGAGCGGCGTCAGCCCCCGTGCCACGAGCTTCGCTGGATCGATGTCGACCATGATCTGGCGGTACTTGCCGCCGGCCGGTGTCGGCAGGGTCAGGCCCGGAATGGGAGCGAGCTGCTGACGCACGCGGTAGATGCCGTAGTCGTAGAGCTGCTGCTCGTTCAAGGTGTCGGAGCTGAGAGCGATCTGCAGGACCGGCACGCTCGAGGCATTGAACTGCACGACGACGGGTGGCTGGATGCCGGGCGGCATCAAAGCGCGAATTGCGTTGGTCGCCGCGACGATCTGCGAGATGGCGAGGTCGAGATTGACGTCCTGCTGGAAGTACACCTTCTGCACGGACAGCCCGGTGAGCGTCTGTGCTTCGATGTTGCGTATGCCGTTCACATTGGCGCTGATGGCGTACTGGCTGTAGGTCGTGACCCGCTGCTCCATCTCGGGCGTGCTGAGACCGGAATAGCTCCAGATCACCGTGACAACCGGAATGCGGATCTCGGGGAAGATGTCGGTCCGCATCGAATACGCCGCGATACCGCCCAGGAAGACGATCAGCGTCGCCACGACGTAGAACGTGTAGGGAAAACGCAGTGCGAACCGGACGATATTCATGGTTCTTCGTGGTGGCGATCAGAGGGGTTGCGATGCGAACCGCCGGACAGGTGGCAAGCGTCGATCGGTGAGCGGCGGGAGAGCATCGCGCGGTCCTTTTCGGGATCGGGATATCGATGCCATGAGGCGCCACCTGCTGCTGAATTGGTATCCATACAAGCAGTTGGCGACCCTATACTAAGGTATGGAGGGATCGTCCCCGTGGTTCGACGGGCAGGCACACGAAGCAGGCGGCGTGAGAATTGGCCCGGCAGATCGTGTGGACGAAGGTCTCGTGACAATTGAGGCCGCGATCATTCGTGCTGAGCAGGCGGAAGAAAGCTGGATACAGCCGGAGCTGATGCGGACCAAAGGTGAGATATTTCGCCGAAGGGAAGGCCAAACAAGGATCTGGAAGCCGACGCGTGCTTCAGGGATGCGATCAAGGTGGCCCGTGGTCAGGGTGCCTTGTTTGGGGAGTTACGCGCCTCGATTGGCCTCGCTGAATTGCAGCGCGATACAGGTCGTCATGCGGAAGCGCCGGAACTCTTGCAGTCGGCTGTAGTCGGAACTATCTGGCAGTTCCAAGAATCCTCCCCTCGTTGCGTGCTGCCCTTTTCCCTGGAGGAGGACGATATGAATGAAGCCAAGAACATCGTCGTCATCGTCGGCAGCCTGCGAAGCGGATCATACAGTCGCAAGCTTGCTGGAGCTTCGATCGAGCGCCCTGCATCGCTCGCCTGTCGAATCACCGAGATCGCGGACTTCCCGCATTACAATGAGGATATTGACCGATCTCCTCCGGGACTTGCCCGGTGCGATCACGCGGCCGCGCCATATCCCTTTTCAAGCGCCCAAATAGCGGCCTGGGTCCGGTTGGTTACCTGTGCTTTCCGCAAAATCGACTTCATGTGGACTTTGATCGTCGCTTCGCTAATTCCGCATAGCCGGGCGATGATCTTATTCGAATGCCCCCTCGTCAGCCCCTTGAGGACCTCCTCCTCGCGATGCGACAGGCCACAGGAGATCCGCCGCGGAGCCGTGCGCACGTCCGTATCGTCGGCAAGCGCTGGAATAATCTGAACCAGGCCGGGAGCGTCCGGCTCCTGACGGGCCATCGAGCAGGTTGACGCCCCTCGTTCGGGCTTGAGCATCAGAATCCTGAAGTCCTCGGCGACGATCCTCTCGCACGCATCGACCAGGACTTCCTTGGATGCAAATAAAGGAATGCATCCGTCGATCTCCGACGCCAACAGCTTGAGGGAGTCGGCCGACGACGGCCTCTCGTGGAGGTGAACGATCTTTGCACCTTGCCAATGCTTCCGGAGGCTATTCGCGGCACTGCTGGCCTCCTCGGCCGACAGTGAGCCAAGGATGACGAGCGCGGGTGCGGCCGCCGCACCCATGACTTTGGACGTGTCGGCAATGGAGCTGATACTACCGATCACTTGATAACCTTGGCTCGTCATCAGCGAAGCCAGCGCTTCGCGCACCAGGAAACGCGGCTCGATTACTACAACCGTTACTTGCTGTGCCATGATATGCCCCCAAAGACTTCCCGCAATCAACCTACGGCGTAATTAACTTCGCTCAATTTACATAAGTTAATTTGGGTCGAGATTGTTGAACGCTCGGTGCAGGAGCTGGAGATCCATCGGAAGCAGGTGAGGGGAGGGCGTTGAGCCGAACGCCATCTCCACCGCGCTACTATTCTCGGGTTGACGGCTTCTCAGGGATGCAACTGCGTCGTGAAAAAGAGGATGGCGGATGCTACGGCAATCACAAAGCCGCACCCTGAAATCAGCGCGATGAGGTCCTCGTCCATGGGATGAGGCTGGGCCACGCTCCCTGCTGAGGCCAGCCGATTCGCGCCTTCGCTTCAACTATGAAGTGGTATATGCGTCTCAAGTGATTCAACGCCAACAGGGTGCCCGGCTTCGCTCGGCGCGATTGAGCGAGCTGATCTGAATGGCCTCAATGAAGGTCAGAAGACCGGCTGCGAGGTGCTAAGGGAGGGCTGCGCTACTCCCGGTCCCGCAAACCTCTTCGGTGTGTTCAATGCACCTGGGGACTTTCGCCGGAGAGCTCGTGGTTCCGGAGCGCTTGCTGGCGAAATTCCAGGACATCGTACATCTGTCTCAACAAGTTCTCGGCATCGTCGGTAGGCAACCCGCCCGCCCGTAACCGGCTGATCAGCGCACGCTGGTCACCGATCAGCCGCTCCTGCTGCGTCACTTGCCACCTGACGATCCTCAACCGTGTCTCTGGCATTGATCATCTCCTCCTGACGGGAGCGGCCTCGCGCCGAGATAGGGAGAGCTCGGGCGAGGCCTGACCGATCGCGGGTGGGATCCTGGAGCGAGCGGCTGTCTTGACGATAAGCCAACGCCACCCGCCCGCAATGGAACGGCAGGAGTGTCGTGGGTTGATTGCGAGGTAGTACTTTCGTCGTGAAACGAGCAGCGGTGTCGTTGCAACCCTTGCCGGCATGCATCCGCCAGGCACCCGCTGTGCGGGCGTTTTTCTGCCCCCGCCTCTGACGGCGGGGGCAAGGGATCTATTGTCGACTTGGCCAACGGCCGGCTAGCGGCCGTGACGGCAAATCATATGATGAAGAAGTCCGAATGGGTCAGGTCGAGATGAGGACTCAATTGGGCGAACTGCGTCGGGGGGGGGGGGGGGGGGGGGGGGGGGGGGGGGGGAGGG
>NZ_JBXAPM010000010.1:0-318838 GCF_058803965.1 Reyranella sp. GW821-FHT14A01 | reverse complement strand
CCCCTCCCCCCCCCCCCCCCCCCCCCCCCCCGCGCCCTCGGGCTTATCGTCGTTAGTGGCCATAACATGCCCCTCGGAGGCGGAAGCCCACTCCGCGGGATCCTGTTCGACCCATTCAACTCTCCCCCTGGGACCACTCATGACTTTGTCGCATTCTAATGTCGGACTTCAAAGAAGACTTTAGCGAGTGGCAGCCGGGGAATCGTCGTCGTGAAGGTCGATGGACGTACGGCCTGTTTCGGTCGGGCGGCGGACTTCGCCTTCCAGCAGCAGTCGCTCCAGCGTGTCACGAGCGCGGGAAATACGGCTCTTGACCGTGCCGACGGAAACGCCGGTATGCTCGGCAATCGTCTCGTAGGGAAGGCCCTCGAGGACCGCCAGAAGCAGGGCTTCACGCTGCGCTGCCGCCAACTTGCCGAACGCCGACATGAACTCACGCATAACCAACCCACTGTCCTGATGAGGGGGGTGAGAGAGGGACTCGGCAATCGCCGTGTCCACCGGAACGGTCGGGCGCCGACGGCGGAGACCGGAAATGAATTCATTGCGCTGGATGCGGAACAGCCAGGCGGCCAAGTTGGTGCCGGGCTGGAAGCTGTTGCGGCCGGTGAGCGCCTTGATCACCGTGTCGTGCACGAGATCGTCCGCCTGGTCGCGATCGCGGGTCAGGGACAAAGCGTAGATGCGCAGGCGGGGCAAGATGGTCTTGAGCTGCTCGTGGAAGTCCCGAGTGCCGTCATCCTGCGTGGTCTGCGTGGCCATTAGCAATCTCCCGAAAAGTTGCGTCGTGACAGGAACAATGTCGGCCAGATGAATTAGTTACACAGGCGGGATCAGAATTTTGTAAGTCGTTGTAATCCTTGATAAGTTGACGGGCGGCTATTGCAGTTTTTCCGAGAGATACTTGCGAGCGCGTGACACGCGGGCCTTCAGAGTGCCGACGGAGCAACCGCAAAGGCTGGCAGCTTCCTCGTAGGAAAATCCGCCGGCGCCGATCAGGACGAGGGCTTCCCGTGATTGTGGATTCAACTTCCACAATTCCGAGGAAAGCTCCTTCAACGCCAGCGAGGCTTCCGGATTGTCCACCGCCGGAAGCGGTGTCGCGGCATCGTTGTCGATCGTCAGGGGACGGCGGCGTTGGGTTCGCAAATCCGAATAGAAACGATTGCGCATGATGGTGAACAGCCAGCCCTTGAGATTTGTGCCCGGAGTGAACTGCGTTTGCTTGTCGAGCGCGGCGAGGACGGTGTTCTGGACAAGATCGTCGGCAGCCTCGCGTTCGCGACACATGAAGCGCGCAAACGCACGCAGGTCCGGAAGAAGAGCCACGATCTCGTCTTTCATCACACTTCTATTTGGGGATTGTACCACCGTCATGAAAGGGCAAATCGCGGTCGCAACCACATCTAGGTGTGCATGTTGGACCTGCGATACCGGGAATCGGCGGCACGGAACCTGGAGCCTCGAAAGGCGTTGTGGTGCCGACATTCATTCCATGACGAGGATCGTATGGGACGCGCGGCAATCCTTTGGCTTCTAGGGGTACCGATCCCGGTACTGTTGCTGATGTGGGTGTTGGGCTGGCTCCATTGAGGCGGGCTGGGCGATAAGTAAGACGAACCTTGCGGACGGGCGGTTTTTTGAGCCCGTCCGCAAGCATTTTCGCCGGGTCGGGACGCGGGGCAGCGTCTTTCCGGCACGTCACGCACAGCGTACTGTAGGCATATCGGTACGGCTTGCCGCGTGAGACGATTTTCGAGTGATGAGGGAGAACGACGTGGCTGAAGAGCAGGTAGCTTCCAAGAAAGTGTCCGAGGCGATCACCAGGACGCTGCCGTTCCTGCGTCGCTACGCTCGGGCCGTTACCGGTTCGCAGCAGCAGGGCGATGAATGGGTTCGTCTGTGCGCCGAGGTGGCGGTGCAGCAACCCGAACTGATCGCTGAGGCCGAGGATACGAAGCTCGGCGTGTTCGCGCTTTTCCACCGGCTTCGCCAGCCGTTCGGTGACATGGAAGCGGCCGCAAGCGGTGGTGAAAGCGTCCGCGGACGTCTGAAGGAATCGCTCACCGACATGGCGCCGATGCAGCGGCAGGTCCTGCTGCTGACCGTGCTCGAGGGTTTCACGGTTGCCGACGCGGCCCATGTCCTCGGCGTCAGCATCGATGATGCCGAGCGCAGCCTCGAGGAGGCACGCCGCGAACTGCAGCGTGTGGCTTCCGTCCGTATTCTCGTCATCGAGGACGAGGCGGTCATCGCGCTCGACGTGGCCGACATCGTGCGCAACGCCGGTCACGAGGTCGTGGGCATCGCGGCGACCGAGAAAGCCGCCATCGAACTCGCCAAGAAGCATGCGCCGCATCTCGTGCTGGCCGATATCCAGCTTCGCGGCTCCGACAGCGGAATTTCCGCCGTCAACCAGATCATGAAGTCGATGTCCGTTCCGGTGATCTTCGTGACGGGTTTCCCCGAGCGTCTGCTGACGGGCAAGCAGGTCGAGCCGGCGTTCGTGATCTCCAAACCGTTCGATCCTGATCTTCTTCGTGCGGCGATCGCGCAGGCGCTCGACACCGTATCGATCTGAAGCCGAGACGGATCGTGGCGCGATGGTCGCTTCGCTCCAAGCTCGTCACGCTCGTTGCGCTGGCTCTGCTGCCCGTCCTCGGGCTGGCGGCCTGGCAGGCTAAACTCCAGGAGGAGGCGGACGTCTCGCAGCGCGCCTCTGCACTCGGGTCGGTCGCCGATCTGGCGGTGGCGCGCTATGGCGGCCTCTTCGACTCGTCGCGGCGCATGCTGACGGCGGCCTGTGCCGACGAATCGGTCGAGCAGAGCGCCGCCGTCGAGCCCCCCGACGATAGCGTAGGGCGGTGCGCGAGTTATCTGTCGAAGCTGCTCACGGCCTATCCCGGTCAATATTCGACGGCGCTGGTGACCGACGAGCAGGGGATCGCGCGCTGTGCTTCGGATCCCAAGGCGATCGGCATGAGCTTCGCCGATCGTGACGTTTTCCAGAAAGTGCGGCCGGCCAAGGGGCTAGTCGTCGGCGATACGATTGCCAGCCGCATTTCTCCCAATGCGATCATTCCCATCGCCGTTCCGGTCATGCGCGACGGGACGTTCCGCGGCATGTGCGCCCTGGGCATCACGCTGAGGGCGCTGGCGCAGGCGGCTGCCCAGGCGGAAGGGACCGCCGGGACGGCGGTCGCGGTCGTCGACCGGTCCGGGGCGGCCATTGGAGGCGATGTAACGGCCATGCGTCGGCTGCCGGTGCCGGCGCGCCTGGCTGAAGTCCTGACCGGCAGTCAGGTCAGGTTTTCCGATTTCGGGCAGGATGGGGCGTACTACGAATTCCGCATCCGGCCGGTCGGCGGGAATGCGCTCTTTGCCGTCGTGTCGGCGCCGGTCGCCGACAGTCCCTTGGCCTTTGCCGGCGCCTGGGTGAGCTTCTTCTTCGTGGTGCTGGCGGCGATCGTGGTGCTGCTGGTCATCTGGTTCGGTGCCGACCGCTGGTGCGTTCGGCCCCTTCGTTATATCCAGGATTTCGCCGACAAGGTCGCTCGCGGCGAAAACATTACCTTGATGCCGCCGCGGCCCTGGAGTCCGGAAATGGCATCGGTCGGAGCGGGCGTGACGGCCATGGCGGAGGCCATCGCCAGCCGCGAGGCCGCGCTACGCGCCAACCTCGAGCAGCGCGACCATATGCTTCGCGAGATCCATCACCGGGTGAAGAATAACCTGCAGATGATCTCGAGCCTGCTCAACCTGCAGGCCGGCGAGATCAGGTCGCCGCGCATTCGCCGGTTTTTCGGCGATGCGCAGAACCGCGTGCTCACCTTGTCCATCCTGCACCGCCATCTTTACGAGCGGTCGAGCTGGTCGCTGGTCGATTTCCAGCAGTTCATCAGCGATCTCGTCCGGCAGATATCGGTTGGACGCACGCCGGGCGGCAGGCAGGCCCCGCGCTATCACATCCGCGCGCCGATCATGGCCGTCGGCCCCGATACGGCCATCCCGATCGGCCTGATCGTCACGGAAGCCGTCAGCATTGCCCTCGGCCATGATTTCAGCAAGACGGCCGCGCCGGAGATCCGCATCGAGACGAGCGAGCGCGGCGAGGAGGTCCAGCTCGTCATCGAGGACAATGGCGTTCAGCGCGATGCCGGCGTGCCTGCACCCGACGGGAGGGGCGGCTTCGGCCTGACCCTCATCCGCGGCCTGGCCATGCAGCTGGGCGGCGAGGTCTCGATCGAGCGCAAGCCGGACGGCGGCAACAGGGTCGTCGTCGTCTTCCCGACGCCTGCCGCGGACGAGCCGGTAAATGCCTAGCCTGTTGCGGTCCGCACGATCGACCGGGGTGATCGCGGGCATCACCCTCGCCGTGCTGATCGCGACCGGCCTTATGCTCGCCTTCACCCATTCGAAGTCCGCGGCCCGCCAGCAGCGTCTGGTCGTCGCCAACTACGAGACGATGGCGTTGATGCGCGAGATGGTGATCGCGGTGCAGGACGCCGAGGTCGGACTGCGCGGCTACCTGCTGACCGGAGACGTTACCAGCCTGGAGCCTTACGAGCGCGCGCGCGTCAGGATCGAGGCGAGCATGCGCCAGCTCGAGGCTTCGGTCGCCAGCGACCCCGACACGACGCGGCAGTTCCAGGAGTTCCGCAACGTCACCGCACAGAAATTCGATCAGCTCAACGCCACCGTCGGCACCTACCAGACGAACGGCCGCGAGGCGGCACTCGCGCTCGACCGGACGGGTGCGGGGCGCGCGATGCTCGGCCAGGTCAGGTTGCTGGGCGACGCCCTCGTCGAGGGGCAGAGGCTTCTGCTGGCGCGGCGACTGACGTCGCTGCGATCCGAGCAGGAACAGGCGGATATTGCCGGCCTGCTGGTGATGGGCGGGGCGTTCATCTGCCTGATCGTCGGCATCTGGGTCATCGTGCACAGCGCCGGCCGCCTCGAGCGCAGCCAGTACGCACTCGCCGGCCGGACACGCCTTCTCCAGGCGACCCTCGAAAGCCTGCGCGATCCCATCTTCGTGATCGACGGCGAGCGGGCCGTCGTGGCCTGGAACGAGGCGTTCGCCAGGCTCGCGCAATGGGAGCCGGGCAGGCAGGCGCCCCCGACCCTGGATCAGCTCCTGTCCGAGCGCTCGCCGGCCACGCGGGCTCTGCTCCTGCCGCTCGACCTCGGCACGACTCCTTCCAAGACGCCGGCGGTGATTCGCGTGGCGCATGACGGGCGCGACTACGAGGTCTATCGCGGCGAGATGGCGGGCGGCGGCGCGGTCGTGCGTTGCGTCGACATCACCGAGAAGCTGCATGACGAAGCGGCCCTGCGGCAGGGCCAGAAGATGGAAGCCACCGGCCAGCTCACCGGCGGGATGGCGCACGACTTCAACAACATCCTGCAGGTGATTCGCGCCAACCTCGATCTGCTGAAAGGCGAGGCCGGGGATAATGAAGCGATGCTCTCGCGCGTGCAGAGCGCGACGGCGGCGGCCGATCGCGGCGCGCGCCTCACCCAGCAGCTTCTCGCCTTCGCCCGGCGGCAACCGCTGACACCGCAGCCCACCAACATCGCCAAGCTGGTAACCGATCTCGCCGACCTGATGCGCCATTCGCTGGGCGAGCGCATCGGCATCGAGCTCAGGGTGGCCGACAATCCGTGGAACGCCAGGATCGACGCGGGCCAGCTCGAGAACGCCATCCTCAATCTGTCGATCAACGCCCGCGACGCCATGCCGGACGGCGGCACCGTGCGCGTCGAGGTCTCCAACGCAACGCTCGATCGCCGTTACGCCGCACTCCATCCCGATGTGAACCCGGGACCCTATGTCCTCGTCGACGTGAGCGATACCGGCACCGGCATGCCGCCCGAGGTCGCCGCGCAGGCCTTCGATCCTTTCTTCACGACGAAGGGCGACGGCAAGGGCACGGGGCTCGGCCTCAGCATGGTCTATGGCTTCGTTCGCCAGTCGAACGGCCATATCCGGATCGACAGCGCGATCGGGCAGGGGACCAGCATCAAACTCTATTTGCCGCGCACCGAGGATCCGGTCGTCGAGGAGCCCATCGATTCCGGTGTTGCCGTGAGCGGCAGCGAGCGGATTCTCGTCGTGGAAGACAGCGAAGACGTCCGCCGCGCCGTCGTCGACATGCTGACCGGCTGGGGCTATCGCGTCGAGGCGGCGGAGGATCCCGACGTGGCGGCGGCGATCCTGGAGAAGGATTCCGCCTTCGATCTCCTGTTCACCGACATCGTGATGCCGGGCACGATCACCGCCGTCGAACTCGCGCAGGTGGCGCAGCGTCTGCGGCCGGGCATTGCCGTGCTCCTGACCTCGGGGTTCGCTCGCGGCCTGATCCCGGATCATACGAGGTCGGGCTACCCCATGATCGCCAAGCCCTACAGCAGCGATGCCCTGTCGGCGAAACTGCGCAGCGTGCTGGCGAGCCGCCGCCCTGTGCTTACCCCGCCCGAGGCCCCGATGGAGGAGGCGCCGCCGCATCCGGCAACCGAGGGCAGGGCGAGGCGGGTCCTCTTGGTCGAGGACGAAGTGCTGCTTCGCATGTCGACCACGGACATGCTCGAACGGCTGGGCTGCTCCGTGTCCGGGGTCGGCAGCGGCGAGGCGGCCCTCGAACTCCTGGCCAAGGAAGGAGGTTACGACCTCCTGGTTACCGATGTCGGCTTACCCGGCATGAGTGGCGAGGAACTTGCCGTGAAAGTGCGGGAACTCTATCCCGCGTTGCCAGTGGTGATTGCCAGCGGCTATGGTCGTTCCGGCATGCAAGCCGAGGGTACGCAGTTCATTTCCAAGCCGTATTCGTCGATTGATCTGCAGCAGGCCTTGGATCACACCGCACGAAAGGGCGTTTGATCTTTCCCCGACGATACCGCGCGTAGGCTGCAACCCCGGACGATTTTGTGGCGTTCATCTGTTGAGGATGGGGCAATCGTGGAGGGGATTATGAAGTCCAAGCAGATACCCGAAACGTCGAGCAACATGATGACACAGGACGACGCGAACCATAGTCCGCTGGTGGGCGAGCTCATGGATCTCTACGTCGCCACGATCATCGTCATTCCGATCGCCTTCATCCTGAAGTCGCTTTGGGTGTAGGCCCGGATCTGAAGCCCCGCTTCAGCCTCAATTGAAGCGGGCAACCTCGGTTTGGCCGCACCGTTACAAGGTCCCAACAGGAGGTGATTCCATGCGTTCAATCGCCATGCTCGCTGCGTGCGCCGGCCTTGCCGTCGTTTCGCTGCCTCTCGTCGCCGGTGCGCAGACGACTGGCCAAACCACTACACAGAATGACGCCAAGACGATCTGGGAGAAGTTCAAGGGGAACTGGAACCAGACCAAGGGCGCCGTGAAGGAGGAGTGGGGCAAGCTCACCGATGACGATCTGCTCGCCATCGAGGGTCGGCGCGACCAGCTCGTCGGCAAGATCCAGGCCCGCTACGGCATCTCCAAGGAGGAGGCCGAGGTCCAGGTCGGGACCTGGGAAAAGACGCGCATCAAGGACATGTGAGGAGTGACGACCATGAAGCGCTCCTTTGGCTTGGCCGCCCTGGCCGGCTCACTCCTCGTCGCATCGACTGTCGCGGCCTTTGCCCAGGCACCCGGCACGGTCGGTGCGGGCGTCTCCGCCAACGGCGTGACGCAGTTCAAGGACGAACGGACCGGCAAGGTCTGGACGCCCGAGAATGTCAGCAAGGACAACCAGACACCGCAGCAGCAGGCGGCGATGCCCAAGACGGCGGCCGACAAGGCCTTCGATCCGAGCGCCCAGTCCGTCGGAACGCAGATCGTCGTGCAGCGGCCCCGCGGCAACCTGATGGGCACCGTGCCGATCACGGCCGGACCGACCGTTCCTGCGGTGGTGATCGACAGCCCGTGGCTGCAGGCAGTGCCGCAGCAGACCTGGCTGTCCGTCGTCTATGTCACGAACAACAGCGCCGACGTCGTGGAGCCGGTGGTGGGCTGCACCTTCACCAATGGCGGCCGGCCAGTCCAGGACACGCGCGTCGTCCTTTCGCCCGCGGGCCCCGGCGAGCGTTGGGGCGTTCCGGTCTACGGACCGCCGGTGTCCACCTTCGTCGATCGGGTGACCTGCCGTCTCCTGTCACCGGTATAATCGCCTTCCGACCGAAAACGTTACGGGCCGGTCTTTCCGAAAGGAGAGGCCGGCCCGTTTCGTTTGGCGTGAAAGACCGCTACGGTGGCCCTTCGGGGACGAAGGGATATTTACACATGCGTAGTACTGTTTTGGGACGTCGGACGGCACTGGCAGGCGGTGTCGCCCTGGCGAGCGCTTCGTTGATTCGGCCGCGCGAAGCCCGCGCCGCCAAGGGCCTGACGGTCGTCCTCGAATCCGAGGTGACGATCCTCGATCCGCACGCCACCACGGCCGCGATCACCCGCACCTTCGGCACCCACGTCTTCGACACGCTCTTTGCCATGAACGACAAGGGCGAGATCAAGCCGCAGATGGTCGAGAGCTTCGACAGCAGCCCCGACAAGCTCACCTGGACCTTCGTCCTGCGCGACGGGCTGAATTGGCACGACGGCACGCCGGTGACCGCCGAGGATTGCGTAGCCTCGCTCAAGCGCTGGTCGGTGCGCGATCCGCTGGGCAAGATGCTGATGGCGGACACGGAGACGCTGGAAGCGACGAACCCGAAGACCATCAAGTTCGTGCTGAAGCAGCCTTTCCCGCTGCTGCTCGAAGTGCTGGGCAAGCCCAACGCGCCGCTGCCGGTGATGATGCCGGCGCGCCTCGCCGCGACGCCGGCGGATCAGCGCATTCCCGAGCCGATCGGCTCCGGCCCGTTCCGCTTCGTCAAGGATCAGTGGCGGCCCGGCAACGCCATGATCCTGGAGCGCTTTGCCGGCTACGTGCCGCGCAAGGAAGCCCCGGATTTCCTGACGGGCGGCAAGAACGTGAAGATCGACCAGCTCACCTTGCGCGTGATGCCGGACCAGTCGACCGGCGCGAACGCGCTGATCGCCGGCGAGATCGATTACATGCAGTACCTGCCCTTCGACATGCTGCCGGTGCTCGAAAAGGAGAAGACCATCAAGCTGCTGGGTCTGGGCGGCATCCACCAGTTCCAGGGCAACTTCCGCCTGAACCATGCCTTCCCACCGTTCGACAATCCGGCGGTGCGCAAGGTGATGTGGAAGCTGGTCGATCCGAACAGCGTGCTCCAGGCGATTGGCGTACCCGACAAATACCAGACCAAGGATTGCGCCTCGTTCTGGATGTGCGGCGCGCCGCTGTCGACCGACGCCGGTGTCAGCGGCAACAAGTTCGACCTCGCCGCCGCGCGCGCCGAGCTGAAGGCTTCCGGCTACAAGGGCGAGCCCGTCATCGTCCTCGAAGTCGCCGGCTCGATCAGCCAGACCGCGTCGCGCGTGCTGGTGCAGAACATGAAGGATGTCGGCTTCAACGTGGAGCAGCAGCCGCGCGACTGGCCGACCGTTCTCGCGCGCCGCGCCAAGAAGGACGGCTGGTCGATGTTCCCGGTTTATTCGAACGGCACGGACATGTACTCGCCGCTCACGCACTTCTACGTCGCGGCGACCTGCAACGACTTCCCCGGCTGGTCTTGCGACAATCGTATCCCGGACCTGCTGAAGGCCTTCACGCGGGCAAGTACGCCGGAGGAACGCAAGAAGATCGCCGCGGAGATCCAGGTGATTTCCTACGACCTCGTGCCGGCCGTGATGTGGGGCCAGTTCACGATTCCGGCCGGCTACCGGTCGGATCTCAAGGGCCTGATCCAGTCGTCCTATCCGATGTTCTGGGAAGTCGACCGCTAGGCAGGAACCGGCTGTGCGGCCCGGCGTTGATAGGACATGCCGGGCCGTCTTCTCCTGATCGCTGTTGCAGCCGTTGCGTTGGGCGCATGCGCAACGGAGACCCGCCTCGTCGTAGCGGACGATGCCTGTACCGCTTACGGGTTCCGTCCGGGGACAACGGAATATGCCAACTGCAAATCGCGCGAAGCCGCGGCACGTCAGCAGGGGCGGGTTGCCGTAGCTGCCTGTTCCCAGAACAGGTCCTGGCGGATTCGCAGGCGGCTTGTCGTTCCTATGGCATAATTCCCTACAGCGCCGGCTTCGATCAGTGCGTTCAGCGGGAGTTCGCGGCGTGCCGGCCGGTCTGAGGGGTATTCAATGACTGTTACGCACAATGCCGCGCAGCAACGCTATGAGCTGCCCGTCGATCACGGCCTGGCGATCGCGATCTATCGCCAGCAGGGCGACGCCCGCATCTTCACCCATACGGAAGTGCCGCCCGAGGACGAGGGCAAAGGCATCGGCGCGCGGGTGGTGAAGGCCGCACTTGAAGATACGCGCAAGCAGGGGTTCAAGATCGTGCCGGCCTGCAGCTTCGTCGCTGCCTATGTCCGCCGTCATCCCGAATACGACGACAGCAAGCGCTGATCAGGGTTTCACGACCAGGAAGGCAGCCACCGTCGCGGCCGCCGTGACGACCGCACCCCAAGCTAGGTCAACCGCGCTGACAGCCATCGGCCAGCCGCGCAATGTCGCCAGGTTGGTAAGGTCGTAGGCCGCGTAGACGCAGAAGCCGAACAGGCCGCCGTAGAGGAGGGCGCTCGTCCACGTGCCGGCACTCACAGAAAGAGGCACCGCGAAGACCGCGATGCCCGCCGCATGCACCAGATAAAAGAGGATGGCGACGCTCCAGATCGGCTTGTCCAGGAGCATCTGTCCCAGCCGCGCTTTGTAGAACTCGCGGCTGACGACGCCGAGCCACAGCGCGTCGAGGATGGCCAGTACGACGAGTGCGACGAGGTAGCTGACCACCAGGGTTTTCATGAAGAAGGTTTAGTGCGCCATGAAGTACCAGGCCAGTGCCAAGGCCGCGGCCGCGCCGACGGCCGAGATGACGAGAACGGTGAAGACGCGACCGGTGACGACACCGCTGCGGGCTTCGGTTGGAGTAACTTCGGGCTGCATGGAATTCCTCCTTGTTCAGGAATTCAACGCCCGCACGGAGCAGAGGGTTGCCCGGTGGAACCCCCGCTCGCGCCCCGGCGTTACCCGCACAACCCCTGCCAAAGGAGCGCGCAAATGTTGTACTGGGCCTTGATGTTTCTCGTGATCGCGCTGCTTGCCGGCATCTTCGGCTTCGGCGGCATTGCCTCCACCGCGACCGGTATGGCGCAGATCCTGTTCGTGATCGCGATCATCCTGTTTGTCGTCAGCCTGTTTGCCGGTTTCGTGCGCCGCAATCTCTAGGCGCTGAAATGGTCGCGGAGCAGGGAGCGGGCCTCGTTCCCTGCGGCGCGGTCCCAGCAATTGACGATCGCCACCCGGAACCCGCCGGGCGGCATGGCATGCTTTTCCGGCGCCATGGTTTCGTGAAAGGTGACCTGAACGCTTGAGACGTCCCTTATTCGCTTGATGTGTTCGACGAGCGCTTGCGGCGGATGGCGGTACCGCGGACCGTGCGGCATGAAGAGCACCACGCTGTATCCCGTGCGTCTATCGCTATCGTCGTAGAACCACTCGCGCCGGGCATAGAGCCGCACCAGTGCTTCCACCCATCCCTTGCCATAGAGATCCGGCCATTGGTCGGCGAACCGCAGATGCACCTCGATGATGCGTCCGCCGATCGTCTCGAGATTCACCATGCCCGTGTAGCCGGCGAGATGTTGCCGGCACCAATCGCCCGCCCCGGCCTCGACGGCGGGCTCGGGTCTGGCATAGATTTCCCAGTAGTCGAAGGTGCCGTCGCCGCTGGCAATGCCAGCAGCATGGCGCCACCACTTGGGCGTCCCGTCCACCAAAGCCACGTCGCTGCTGATGTGTTCGCCCTCCAGCAACGGCATCCACATATGGCCCGGCTGATAGGCGGCCTCGTAGTCGGCCTGTGAACGCAGCGCCTGGCTGCCGACCCCCATGCCTTTCAGGTTGTAGATCGGCTTGGAGAAAACGGGATAGACGGTGGGCGCTACGCCGTGCGGCGCCGCCGCAAATCCCTGGCGCATTGCGACCGCGAGTTTATCGTAAGCCCAGCGATGTTGCGGGTTCCAGATCCAGGCGTCCGAGTCCTCAGTCGGTATGAAGACGTCCGCAGGGCAATCCACCTTCTCGAAATATTGAACGCGCCAAGGATCGATCTCGCAAATGGGCACTTGTTTCCCTCATCGGTACGGGCGGACGCTGCAGCGTGATCGTCCGGTAATGCTCTTGCAACCGACCGGCGCGGCACCACGTTAGGCGGGCGGAGGTCCCGTGCCAAAACTGATCGCGCTTTCCGTGCAGACGCACGGCCTCCAGTCCTTTCGGACTGTCCGTTCCCATACGGAAGAACTCGCTGCCCCCCTGTCCGCCGAGGACCAGACGGTGCAGTCGATGCCGGACGCCAGTCCGACCAAATGGCATCTCGCCCATACGACCTGGTTCTTCGAGACCTTCATCCTGCGGCCGCACGCCCGGGATTATAGCGTCTTCGATCCGGTTTACGAATATCTCTTCAATTCCTACTACGAGGCCGTCGGCCCGCGTCATCCGCGGCCGCAGCGCGGGTTGATCACGCGGCCGGGCGTCGAGGAAGTGATGGCCTACCGCCATCACGTCACTGCCGCCATGGTCGATTTCCTGCAAGGCGATCACGGCGCACAGGATCTCGTCGAACTGGGGCTGCATCATGAGCAGCAGCATCAGGAGTTGATCCTGATGGACATCAAGCATGCCCTCTCCCTGAACCCGCTGCGGCCGGCCTATCGCGCCGCCCGGACCGGCAAGATGCAGGCAGTGCAAGGCATGGGCTGGCGTGAGTTCGAGGGCGGCCTGGTCGAGACCGGGCATGACGGGCAGGGCTTTGCCTTCGACAATGAAGGGCCGCGCCATCGCTCGTGGCTCGACGCGTTCGCGCTGGCGATGCGGCCGGTCAATTGCGGCGAGTATGTCGAATTCATCGAAGATGGCGGTTATCGCCGGCCCGAATTCTGGCTGTCCGCCGGCTGGGATTGCGTGAACCAGCGCGGCTGGGAGGCGCCTCTCTACTGGGAGAAGAAGGAAGGTGCCTGGCACGTCTTCACCCTGTCGGGCCTCGAACAGGTCGATCCGGCCCGGCCGGTCTGCCATGTCAGCGTCTTCGAGGCGGCCGCCTTCGCCAAATGGGCGGGCAAGCGCCTGCCGCGCGAGGCCGAATGGGAGATCGCGGCCGGCGCCGTTGAGGACACCGGCGAGGTCTGGGAATGGACGGCCAGTCCCTACGTCGCCTATCCCGGCTATCGCGAACCGGCCGGCGCGATCGGCGAATACAACGGCAAGTTCATGGCCAGCCAGATGGTGCTGCGCGGCGGATGTGCCGCGACGCCCGCCGGCCATGTTCGTCCCACCTATCGCAATTTCTTTCCGCCCGACGCGCGCTGGATGTTCGGTGGAATTCGTCTCGCGGAGGATCTCCGATGAATGTGCCGCTGCTGGCGATCGACGACCGCGAGGTCGCTGATCGCGATGACTTCCGTCGTGCCGTCCTCAGCGGCCTGGGTGGGTCGCCGCGGGCGATCCCGGCGAAGTTCCTCTACGACGCCCGAGGCTCGGCGCTGTTCGACGCGATCTGCGAGCAGCCCGAATATTATCCGACGCGGACCGAGACGGCGATCCTGCGCGATTGCGCGGACGCCATCGCGCGTCTGGCGGGGCCGGGATGCGCGCTCGTCGAGTATGGCAGCGGCTCCAGCGTGAAGACGCGGTTGCTGCTCGAGGCGATGCCCGATCTTCACGCCTATGTGCCGATCGACATTTCGCGCCAGCATCTCGACGTCACGGCCCGGCGGTTGCGCGAGGATTATCCCGGGCTGCGTGTCGATCCTGTCTCGGGCGATTACATGGCACTCGATGCGCTGCCGCCGGCGATCAATGGTGCGCGGCGCATCGGCTTCTTTCCCGGCTCCACCATCGGCAATCTCACGCCGGAAGAGGCGGTGCTGTTCCTGCGTCGCGCGCGCCGGCTGCTGCGCAAGGACGGCGCCCTGATCCTGGGTGTCGATCTCAAGAAGGACCCGCAGCGCCTGCACGACGCCTACAACGATGCCGCGGGTGTGACGGCGCAGTTCACGCTGAATCTCCTGCGGCGCATGAACCGCGAGCTGGACGCCAATTTCGACCTCTCGGCCTTCGCCCACGAGGCGTTCTACAACGAGGCGGCGGGCCGCATCGAAATCTACTTCCGGAGCCTGCGCGACCAGACGGTGACCGTCGCCGGCCGCCGCTTCGCCTTTGCCCGGGGCGAGCGGGTTCATACCGAGTATTCCTACAAATACGACGATGCCGGCATCGCCGAGCTGGCGCGGCAGGGCGGTTTCTCGATCGCCCATACTTGGACCGATCCGGCCCGACTGTTCGCGGTGGTCTTCCTGACTTAGCCCCCACAATTGAAAGCCCGCTCCCGAGGTGGCTCAGGAGCGGGCTTGGAGGCCGGACGGGGAGAGAAGCGTTGCTGAGCGGGGGCAGAGGCAACGCCAATTATCCAGCCATGCAAAACCAACGGCGCCTGCCCTGGGAAGGTTGCGGTAAGGGGCCGAAAAGTTGAAAATTCCTAAGTCTTTGATTCGTCTGGCGTAATGGCCGCAAGCTGAGCGTTCAGCTCGGCATGAAGCACATCGTCTCTGATTTTCGGCAGCATTTTCCGAAGCATCCCGGCTCTCGCGTCGGCCGGCGCCGCTTTCAGCTCCGTCAGGAAGCGGACGATCTCTTCGCGCGTCGCGAAGCCCATGTAGCCGTCGTCGGCTTCATGGGCGAGGCAGGCGGGCGAGGCGGGATCGTCGGCGGGCATGACTATCGGCTTTACAGCGGATGCCACCAGCGGCCGGCCAGCACGACACCGGCCGACAGGAGGCGCTTGTCGCCGATCAGCTTCTCGCCGATCGAATCGGCATAATCGAAGCGGCCGCTCGCCTGATCGATCACCGTCGCTTCGCCGACGCTGCCGACCTTCAGGGTGCCGAGGTCGGGCCGCTTGATGGCGGCCGCCGCGTTCACGGTCGCGAGCTTGATCACCGTGGCGAGATCGACGCCGAGGCAAAGGAACTTCGACATGGTCGTGAGGAGGTCGAAGGCCGGCCCCTCGATCGAGATCACATGCACGTCGGAGGAGATCACGTCGGGCAGGAAGCCGGCCGCCAGCATCTTGCGCGTCGTGCCGAAGCCGAACGAGCCGCCGCCATGGCCGATGTCGAAGATCACGCCGCGCTCGCGCGCGGCCAGGATTTCGTCGCGGACGTTGCCGCCCGGCGTGACCGGTGCGTTGGGGAAGGGGCGGAAACAGTGGGTGAGGATGTCGCCCGGACGCAGGCGGCTCACCACCTCGAGGCGCGACGGCGGCGGCGAGTCGAGATGCGCCATCAGCGGCAGGCCGGTTTCCTCGGCGACGTCGAGGGCGATGTCGAGCGGCATGATGCCGGAATCGCCGCTCGCCGACTTGCCGACACGGACCTTCACGCCCAGCACCAGGTCCTTGTGCTCACGTGCGACGCGCACTGCTTCGCGCGCATCGAGAAGGCGCATGTCGGCGGCTTCGCCCACCATTACCGTCTTGGAGAAGGCGAAGATGCCGGGGAAGGAGACGTTGAGGAACGGCAGGATGCGGACCGGCGAGGTCTCGATCACGTGCTTGCGGAAGCCGTGGAAGTTGCCGGGCCCGGCGCTGCCGGCATCGATGAAGGTCGTGACACCGCCGGTGCGTGCGACCAGCTCGGCCTCGACGCCGAGCGAGGTGCCGCCCCAGTAGACATGGGTGTGCAGGTCGATGAGGCCCGGCGAGACGATCTTGCCCGCGACGTCACGCGTGTCCGTGCCCGACAGCCCGTCGCCGATGGCGGCGACCTTGCCGCCGGCGAAGGCGATGTCGGTCACCCTGTCGATCCCCTGCGAGGGATCGATCACACGGCCGCCCTTTAGAACCAGATCGTTCATGCTCTTCTCTTCTTTCCAACGCGTATCACTTGCTCATCCTACTCCACTCCCGCCCCAATGCCCCAGCGCGCGGCAGGACGAGATCCTCGAGGCCGAGCCAGTCGGCCATGAGTCGAAGTTCCTCGCGCATCGGCGCCGCCACGTCGCGCGCCTCGATGCCGGGCTCGAGATGGGCAGCAGGCACCAGCAGCCTGGAGTTGGCCCGGTCCGATTTCAGGTCGACGCGGCCGACCAGCCGGTCGCCCAGCAGGAAGGGCAGCACGTAGTAGCCGTGCTTGCGCTTGGCGACCGGCGTGTAGATCTCGATGCGATAGAAGAAATTGAAGATCCGCTCCGTGCGGTCGCGTTCCCAGACCAGCGGGTCGAACGGTGCCAGCAATGCACGCGCCTCGACCTGGCGCGGCTGGCGCGCCGCGGGATCGAGAAAGGCCGGCCGGTTCCAGCCCTCGACCTCGACCGGGATGAGGTCGCCCGCTTCGACAAGCTCGGCCAGCCGCGCCTTGGTGTCGGCGACGGCCAGGCGATAATAGTCGCGCAGGTCGAACTCGGTGGCGACGCCCAGCGCGCGGGCGGAGAGGCGCAGCAGCTCGCGCTGGGCCTCCTCGGGCGAAGGCGTGGGCAGCGCCTGGATGTCCGCGGGCAGGACGCGCTCGGTGAGATCGTAGACCCGCTCGAACGTGCCGCGTCGCGTGGCGGTGGTGACGATGCCCGCGTAGAACAGCCATTCGAGAGCCAGCTTGCCGTCGTTCCAGCCCCACCACGGCCCGCGCTTGGGACCGCCGTCGGCCAGTTCCGAGGCGGCGACGGGTCCGCGATCCTCGACCTCGCGGCGCACTTCCTCGATATAGGCCGCCTTCTCGCGGCGGAACTCCTGCAGCTTGCCCTTGCTGGTGCCGGCGGCGGCGCGCGCCATGCGCCAGCGCAGCAGGGGCTGGGAGGCGAGCGGCAGCAGCGAGGCTTCGTGCGCCCAGAATTCGAAGAGACCGCGGCGGCTCTTGCGGCCCCAGGCCAGGCTGTCGAGATGGGCGCTGTCGTAATTGCCGAGCCGCGAGAACAGCGGCAGGTAGTGCGCGCGGGCCAGCACGTTGACCGAATCGATCTGCAGCAGTCCCAACCGGTCGATGGCGCGCTTCACATGGCCCAGGTTGGACGCGCTGTCGGGGCGCTGGATGCCGAAACCCTGGGCTGCCAGGGCGATGCGCCGGGCGGCGGCGCCGCCGATCCTGTTGTTTCTGCGAGACACGGCAACACACTAATCAGGCGCGGCCGCAACGGCCATTGGATAAGGACGTTTCCCGTCCTGGTCATTCGAACCAGGGAGGAAATGTCATGGAGACCCACCGCGGCCGCCTGATCGATCACCTGCATCTCAAGGTCAAGGATCTCGAAGCATCCAAGCGCTTCTATAAGGCGGCGATGGAGGCGCTCGGCGTGCCGCTCGTCGAAGGCAAGGACCATTTCTTCGCCGACGAGCTGTGGGTCGATGTCGGTCCCGCCGTGGCGCATGTGCACTTCGCCTTCCAGGCCAAGGACCGCGCCGCCGTCGATCGCTTCCATGCCGCGGTTCTGGCGGCGGGCGGGCGCGACAATGGAGCGGCGGGCGAGCGCAAATATCATCCCGGCTACTACGCGGCTTTCGCCTTCGATCCCGATGGCAATAACGTCGAAGCCGTCTATCACGGGCCGCACAAGCGCTCGGCCGACAGCGTGCATATCAGCTGGTGAACAGGCGACGCGGGCTTACCTGCCCTCGAGTCGCTTCAGAGCCTTTGCCACCGCTTCGGCCTGCCGGTTCGAGACGTGGCCGTTCGCCTTGAACTCGCTCACCACCTTCCTGAGGAATGGGCTGCGTTCGGTGTGGAGTTCGGCGCGCTTCATCAGCGCCTCGTGAATGTGGGCCGGGCCGCGATTGCGCGCGGCCTGACGGGCGCGCACCACCCTGATCACGACCGCGACGACGAAGGCAACGGCCACGACAATGAGGATTTCGGTCAGTTGCATGATTTCCAGCTGTCGACATTGGCGGCGAGATGATCGGCTCCGAACATGGAGCAGACGAGGGCGTCGCATCGGCAGGCTGCACCGAGGGCCGGCAGCAACCCGGTCAAGGTGCCGAGCCGGCCACCCGCTTCGGCCTGCCGGCGGATGAAGGTGAAGGGTGAATGCGCGATGAAGCGCACGCTCCGCCACTCCGCAGCCAGTGCAAGCAAGGTCTCACTCACCGGAACCTGCACGACGGCATCGGCGAGCAGATCCTTCGAGGCGAGGAATTCCAGCCCCTGCAGGAGATCGCCCTCCACCGAGAAGCCGAAGCGCCGGATGGTGCCAGTGCGCTGCTGTGCCCTGAACCACGCCCCGACATCCTCGATGCCCGGCCGGTCGGGCGAGAAGTTATGCAGGAGGAGATCGTCGATGTACGAGACGCCGAGTTCCGCAAGGCTCGTGCGCAGGCTGCCGGCCAGCAGATCGATTTCGTAGGTGCGGACCGGCTGGAAGCTCTCGGCACTCGCGACGCGGCGCACCTGCGCCTTGAGACCGGGTGCGAAGGCCAGCGCCCAGCGGGCGGTGGATTTCGCCAGGCCGAGCAGGGGAGAGTTGCGCACCGGCAGGATGCCGCATTTGGTGACGATGCGGATGTCCTCGCGGCGATGCCGGCCAAGGACCGCGCCGACCACGCCCTCGGCCTCGCCCCAGCCGTAGGAGCGGGCCGTATCGAAATGACGGATGCCGGCCGCATGGGCGCGTTCGAGCGCGGCGCTGCCGGTCCGTCGCGAGACGCGTCCCATGATGACGGCCGTGCCGAAGCCCAGGACGGGAATGGTCATTGGTAGCGAAGCTGGAGCATCAGCCGGTCGCCGCTCTCGGGCGGCAGGGCCTTGTGATAGCAGGACGCGTCCTCGAGGAAGCCGAAGCCCGCCGGCCCTTCGATCGTGCGCTCGGCATCGCGGCCGTAGGTCTGCCACGCCTCGGCATCGCTGAGGCGCGCGATGCCCAGCAGGTGGCCGAGCCGCTTGCGTCGGCTGCTGCCGGCGATCAGCGCATGGGCGCCGTTCCGCGCCGTCGTGTCGAGCAGGTAGAAGTTGGCGTACATGAAGTTGAAGCCGTCGACGTCGTAGTGATAGTCGATCGTCTGGTAGGCCGCGCGCCGCTGGTCGGCGGAGAGCTGGTTGGCGAGGCTCCAGAACAGCCAGCTTGAGACCTGCCGCGGCCGATAGCCGAGGAACAGCGACGCCGCCCGATAGAGAAATTCGTCGCCGGCCACGGCACGCACCATCGCCAGCCGGGACGAGGCGTGGACGGTCGCGATGGCAAGCCTGTGTCGCCGGTCCGACAGGGCGGCGTAGCTGCCGACAAGCTCATCGTTGAAACGAAGGGGCAGCGTTCGCGCCTGGTCCTGCAGGACGGGAACGGCGGTGCCGTCGAGTCGCGGTCCCAGCGAGAAGGCGTCCCGGCGCATTTCCGTGGCCTGTTCGGCGGCGCTCTTCGACGCCAGCACATGGCCGGAACGCGTGACATCGACGGTCGAAGTCGCCGGCTTGTAGAGATCGCCCATCTGCAACGGGGTGGTCCGGACGACAATGTCCCTCAGGCCGTTCAGCCCGGAATAGGCAGCGCTCATGGTCGCGAAGCGCCCCAGCACGTAGCGCGGCCGGCGCGTGACCAGGAAGCCCAGCCACCTGGCGCGCTCGATCTGTCGGGAGGCGAAGCCTGCCATGCCGGGGACTAACGCTCTGGCACGGGAGCTAGGCGAGCGCCGTCTCGGCGCGCTGCGCCATGGCCAGCAGCGGACGGTCGTGCAGCCGGGGCGCCACGATCTGCAGGCCTACGGGCAAGCCGTCACGACCGACGCCGCAGGGGATCGAGATACCCGGCACGAGCGCGAGGTTGAACAGCGGCGTGAAGGCGGCATGGCCGCGCGGTCCTACCTCCTTGTTTTCGATGATCTTCGGATAGACCTGCTCGACCGGCCAGGCGACGCAGGCCGTCGTGGGCGTCAGCAGGTAATCGTACTCGGTGAAGAATTGCGCGACGGAACGTGCACAGGCATCGGCGAAGCGGAAGGCGGCGACGACGTCGGTGCCGGCCACCGAACGGCCGCGCTCGATCAGACCGGTGATGTTGTCGCCGAACAGATCCTTATCGGCTGTCTGGCGCTCGCCGTAGAGCAGGGCCGAGGCGGAGCTGTTCACGGCGGCGAAGGCGGTCTCGGTCGTGTCGTCGGGCCAGGCAACATCGGCTTCCTCGATGCGCCAGCTGGCGGCCCGCAGCTTCGCCACCGCGGCGTCGAAGGCCGCCATGACATCGGGGTCGACCGCGACGCCGAGGCCGAGCCGCGGGCTCACGGCAATGCGCGGGCTGCTGGGCGGCGGCACGTCGAGCAGTGCCACCGAATGCGGATCGCGGCGGTCGGGGCCGGCCATCACCTCGAACGCGAGCTTTGCATCCGCGACCGTGCGGCCCATCGGCGCCGTCACCCCGTAAAGCGGGCCGTAGGCGCCGCCGAAGCCGAAGGCCGAGGGAATGGCGCCGGCGGAGGTCTTGAGGCCGACGACGCCGCAATGAGAGGCCGGCCGCCGGCCCGAGCCGCCGCCATCGGTGCCGAGCGCGATCGGGGTGAAGCCGGCGGCAAGGGCCGCCGCCGCGCCGCCGGACGAGCCGCCCGGCGTCAGCGCGGGATTGAGGGGATTGCGCGACGGGCCATAGACCTTGTTTTCGGTATGGCCCTTGGCCGCCATCTCCGGCGTGTTGGTCATGCCGAGGAAGATGCCGCCGGCGGCCTTGAGCCGCTCGACGGCGACGGCGTCGTGCGGCGGCTTGAAGTCCTTGTAGAGCAGCGAACCGTTGGTGACGGTGCGGCCCTCGACCCAGGTCGTGTCCTTCACCGTGTAGGGAACGCCCAGGATCGCGCCGTCGAAGCCCTGCTTGCGTTTGGCATCGACGGCGTCGGCCGAGGCGCGGGCTTCGGCAGGGTCGAAGTCGACGATGGCGGTGAGCTGCTCGTTCCGCGCCTCGACGCGGGCGATCGCCATCTCGGCCACGTCGCGCGCCTTGGTCTTGCCTGTGCGTACGGCGGCGGCAATGGCGGCGGCGCCCTGATCCAGCAACTCGGTCATCTGTTTTTCCTCATTTGCCCACTTCCTAGCATGATAGCGTGCGCCGCCATGACGTTGGAGAGCGACCTCTATGCGCCGGTGAAGGTGCTGCTGGAAGGCCAGGGTTACGTCGTCAAGGGCGAGGTGCGCGGCTGCGATGTCGTGGCGGTCCGCGGTGCGGAGCCGCCCGTGGTGGTCGAACTCAAGCGGACCTTCGGACTGGGCCTCGTCCTGCAGGGTGTCGACCGCCTCGCGCTGACCGATCTGGTCTACCTCGCGGTCGGCCAGTGGCCCAAGCAGATGAAGAACGTGAAGAAGCTCTGCCGTCGCCTGGGGCTGGGCTTCATCGTCGTTGCCGGGGACAAGGCCGACGTGGTGCTTGATCCCATGCCCTATGTGCCGCGGCAGAACAAACGAAAGGCGGGCCGCATGCTGGGCGAGCATGCACGCCGCGTCGGCGATCCCAATCTCGGCGGCCAGGCGATGCGGGCGCCGTTGATGACGGCCTATCGCCAGGAGGCGTTGCGCTGCGCCGAGCTGTTGGCTGCAAACGGGCCGATGAAGGTGGCGGCGCTACGCACGGCCTGCGACGCACCCAAAGCGGCCCAGATCCTGCAACAGGATGTCTATGGCTGGTTCGAGAGGGTGGAGCGCGGTGTCTATGCGATCACGCCGAAGGGGCGGGAAGGTCTGGAGCGGTTCGACCGCAAGCCGGCCTGAATGCTGATCGCCCACCTCTCCGATCCGCATGTGCGGCCGGACGGCGAACTCTATCAGGGCGTCGTCGATTCCAACGCGCAATTCGTGGCAGCGATCGCGCATGTGAACGCGCTCGATCCACGACCCGACCTCGTCCTGCTGAGCGGCGATCTCGTGGATCACGGCCATACCGACGAATACGCCATGCTGGCCCGGCTTCTGGCGGATCTGAAAATTCCCGTCCTGGCCATTCCCGGTAACCACGATGAGCGCGAAGCCTTTAGAACGGCTTTCGCCGGCCAACGCTGGCTGCCGGCAAACGGACCAATCAATTACGTGCTCGAAGATCACGCACCGGTGCGCATTGTTGCCTTCGATGTGACCTTGCCCGGCCTGCACCACGGCGTCGTGAGCGAAGAGGGCGCGGCTTGGCTGGATCTCGTGCTCGCGACGGAACCATCGCGACCGACGATCATCATGATGCACCAGCCGCCGTTCGATACCGGTATTCCCTATATGGATCCTTATTCTTGTCGGGAAGGCCAGCGGCTGGCGGCGGTGCTGGCGCGCCATCCCCAGGTCGAGCGCCTCCTGTGCGGCCATGTCCATCGCGTCATGCAGTTGCGCTTCGGTGGAACCACCCTGTGCACCGCGCCGTCAACGACGACCACCATCGCGCTTCAGCTTCGACCCGACGCCAAGCCCGCCTCGTACATCGAGCCGCCGGCGATGCTGCTGCATCACTGGCAGGAAGGGACGGGGTTGATCACGCACTTTGTCCCGATCGGGACGTTTCCGGGGCCTTATCCCTTTGCGTAGTGCTGGGGGCGCGCCACTCCAGTGGCGCGTCTTCTTTTTCAATGACCGCGCCACTGGAGTGGCGCGCCCCCAGCTATGAGCCTCGTTTCAGCTTCAACAGCTTCGCCGCGTTTCCGCCCAGGATCGCCTGCTTGTCGGCGGCCGTGAGCTCCGCGCCCGACACGAATTCGATGGGCTCGTACATGCCCATGTCGAAAGGATAGTCGGTGCCCATCAGGATGTGGTCGCTGCCGTAGGTCTTCACGAGATATTCGAGCTGGCTCTCCTCGAACACGATCGTGTCGAAGTACATCTTCTTCAGGTACCAGCTCGGCTTCTTCTTGATGCACAAGCGACAGTCCGAGCGCGCGCCGTGCGCATGGTCCATGCGGCCGGCATAGGCGGGCAGGAAGCCGCCGCCATGCGCCACGCAGACCTTCAGCTTCGGATAGGCATCGAGCACGCCGCCGAAGATCAGGTGGCTGACGGCCATGGTCGAATCCAGCGGGTTGCCGATCACGTTGCTGAAATAGTGTTCGGAGAAACGCCTTCCGTCGGGAAAGCCGTTGGGGTGGAGGAACACAAGGACACCCAGCTCCTCGGCCTTGGCGAAGACCGGCCGGAACTTCTGCTCGGACAAATCCGCGCCCGCGACGTTGGTGCAGAGCTCGACGCCGCGCAGGCCGAGCGTCTTCACCGCTCGTTCGAGTTCGGCGACCGCGAACTCCGGCGCCTGCATGGGGACGGTGCCGAGACCGACCAGGCGATCGGGGTGCTTCGCCACGGTCGCGGCGATGTTGTCGTTGATCAGGCGGGCGGCGTCGCGGCCGAGTTCGGGCGGCGTCCAGTAGAAGTATTGCGGCGGGGCGGGCGAGATCGCCTGGATGTCGACGCCCATTTTATCCATGTCGGCGATGCGGCGCTCGACCGAGGTGAGCATCGGGCGGACGGTTTCGGTCTGGGCCTTCTGTACGGCACGTGTCGCTTCGTTGGAGAAGCGGCCCATCGGCTCGTCGGGCTCGATACCCGAGGCGGCGACCAGAGCGGCGGCCTCGGGCGAGACGATATGGCAGTGGATGTCGATGACGGGGCCGGCGGTCTTTCGCGCGCCGCGTTTTGCCGAAGCGGCGATACGGCGCGGCCTCGGATCACAGGTGTAGAGCATGGCGGCGGTCCCTCCGTTCCCTTGTCACGGAAACGATAGGCCCGCCGCCACGGTCGTCAAATCACTCCTCAGAAAATCTGAAGGAAGATCATGTAGAGGCTGGCCGACAGGGCGATGGCGCAGGGCAGGGTGAGCACCCAGGCCATCAGCAGGTTGCGGACCGTGGCCCATTGCAGGCCCGAGCCGTTGGCCGCCATCGTGCCGGCGACGCCCGACGACAGGACGTGTGTCGTCGACACGGGCAGGCCGTAGATGTCGGCGGCGGCGATGGTGCCGGCCGCCACCAGCTCGGCCGACGCGCCCTGCGCGTAGGTGAGGTGGCTCTTGCCGATCTTCTCGCCGACCGTGACGACGATGCGCTTCCAGCCGATCATGGTACCGAGGCCGAGGGCAATCGCCACCGCGACCTTGACCCAGGTCGGAATGAAGCGCGTCGCCGTATCGAGCTCCTTCTTGTAGGTGTTGAGAACTGCCACCTCGGGCTTGGTGAGCGAGTTCTCCTTGTCCTTCATCAGGAAGCGCAGGGCTTCCGACGCGAGGTACATGTCGTTACGCGTGTTGCTGACGGCCTCGGCGGGAATCTTGTCGACCGAACCGTACCGGTCGACCTGGGCGGCGATCTCCTTCACGAGACCGGCGAGGGAGACGTAGGTGCCCTCGCTCATCTTGCGCTGAGACACGTAGGTCGTGACGGCGGGACGCGGATTGCCGATCGCATTGTAGCCGGCAGCCTGCTTCTCGATCACGACGGCCGCGGCAGCCGAGGCCGCCTGGAACGACTCCATCTGGCTCGGCGCCGGCGTGCGGTTCAGTGCGTAGGCCGTCGGCACCGTGCCGATCAGGATCAGCATGATGAGGCCCATGCCCTTCTGGCCGTCGTTCGAGCCGTGCGCGAAGCTGACGCCCGTGCAGGTCAGGATGAGGATGCCGCGGATCCACCACGGCGGCGGCTGGTTGCCCTTCGGCTCGGCGTAGAGCGCGGGGTTGCGCACCATCACCTTCAGCGACAGCAGGACGAGGCCCGCCGCGCAGAAGCCGAACAGCGGCGAGAGCAGCAGCGCGTAGCCGATCTCCGTCGCCTTGCTCCAATCCACGCCCGAGGTGCCGTCCATGCCGCGCGCCAGCGCGTTGGCGATGCCGACACCGATGATCGAGCCGATCAGCGTGTGCGAGCTCGAGGCCGGGAGGCCGAGCCACCAGGTGCCGAGGTTCCAGATGATCGCCGCGATCAACAGGGCGAAGACCATGGCGAAGCCGGCGCTGCTGCCGACCTGCAGGATCAACTCGACCGGCAGGAGCGAGACGATGCCGAAGGCTACTGCGCCGGTCGACGTCAGCACGCCCAGGAAGTTGAAGACGCCCGACCACACGACGGCGAATTCGGCCGGCAGCGAATGGGTGTAGATCACCGTGGCGACCGCATTGGCGGTGTCGTGGAAGCCGTTCACGAACTCGAAGGCGAGCGCGATTAGCAACGCGATGAACAGCATGAGGAATGGCAGCAAGGTCGTGATCTTGGTGCCCGACGCGTTGACGTCGGAGTAGACGCTGTACACGACGTACAGGAAGCCGGCGGTCAACAGGCCGACGAACAGGATCAGTGAAAGTGGATTGAAGCCCTTGTCGAGATTGGGGCGTGAGCTGGGCGCTGCCGGTTCGATCGGCGGTGCCTGCATGGCGACGTTGGACATAATTCTCCCCTCTGAGAAGTTGCGGGGGATAATCGCCGGACCTGTTGACGTGCCCATGACAGTTGGCTTCAGCAGGTCTGCAAGTCGGCGTGCTTCAGCGCGGATGCAACCGCGCAGGCCTTGAGGCATTATCTCGCTCGCATGCGCACCCTCGAGATCGTCCACCGCACTCGCTACGAATATTCCGAGCCGGTGACGCTCGGCGACCACCGGCTGATGTTCCGGCCGCGCGACAGCCACGACCTGCGACTTCTTCACACCGGACTGGTGATCGAACCGGCGGCCCAGGTCAGATGGATCCACGATCCGTTCGGCAATTCGATCGCCATCGCCTCGTTCGAGGGCACGACGCAGGTGTTGGAACTGGTCAGCACAATCCAGCTCGAGCATTTCGGCGTGCCGCCGGAGCTGCCGCCGATCGAGGAATTCGCACGCACCTTGCCGTTCAGCTATGCCGCCGAAGAGGCGCCCGATCTGGCGCGCTACGTCGAGCGCTCCTATCCCGACCCGAACTCGATCGTCGGTCCCTGGACAAAACAGTTCATGGAAGGCGAGGGCGGTAACGACACGTTCGGCCTCCTGAAGCGGCTCTGCGTGGGCATCCAGGAGAAGCTACAATACGCGATGCGCTTCGAGATCGGCACGCAGATACCGGCCGTTACGCTGGAGACCGGCGGCGGCACCTGCCGCGACTACGCGCTGCTGATGATCGAGTGCTGCCGGTCGCTCGGCCTCGCGGCGCGCTTCATCACGGGTTACCTCTACGATCCCGCGCTCGATACCGCGCCGGGCGAGGCGACCACCCACGCCTATCCGCATGCCTGGATGGAGGTTTACCTCCCGGGCGCCGGCTGGGTGGAGTTCGATCCGACCAATGGCATCATCGGCAGCGAACGGCTGATCCGCGTGGCCGTCGGCCGCGATCCGGAGCAGGCGATGCCGATCAAGGGTACCTTCACCGGGTCGACCGAGGTCACGGTCAATGCTGCCGTCGACGTCCAGGTGCATACGCTTACGCCGGCGCCCGTTCCCGATGCTGCAGTGCCGCTGAATCCCGAGTCCACAAAAGTCCCCGTGCCGCCAGCGGCACCGCCGCCCGAGCCGGCCCCAGTCGCTGCGTCCACCGCCCCGCAGGTCTCGCCGCCCGCGAGCCCTTTGACATCATAGAAATACAGCGCTTGAGTGCAAAAAGGGCCGTGACACGTCCCGACTATGCTTGGGGGTGGTTCTGGGCGTTTCAATCAATGCACTGGTGCGGGGCCTGCTTGGCCTCGGCGGGGCTCTTCTCGTCTGGTTTGCCTGGCCGGTGATGAGGAGCGCCTGGCAGGCCCAGCAGGCCGATGCCGCAACGACCGCGCTGCGCCTCAACTACAATATCTCGCTCGATTCTGTGCTGAACGCCATCGACAAGCTCGATCGCGCCGTCGACATCGATCCAACGGCGAGCCGCCATTTCCAGCGGTCCGAACTATTGGCCGGCGCGGCCTTGTCCCCCAATTTCGCCCCGACGGCCGAGCAGCGATCCGAATGGCTCAAACGGGCGCAGGACGATCTGAGCGTCGGCCTGGGCAACGATCCCGCCCGCGGCATACAGTGGCTTCGACTCGCCTCCGTCCGCCTGGCGCTCGACGGGCCGTCACAGCGGTCGGTCGCACCGCTCCTGATGTCGATCGACACCGCGCCGATGATGCTGCCGCTGTGGCCGGCCCGGTTGAGGCTCATCCTTGATAACTGGCAGGCGCTGACGACCTCGCAACGCGAAAAGGCCGGGCTTTACGTCGCACGGACCTGGCAGCTTTCGGCCAGTCACGAATGGTTCGCCGATGCGATTCGCACGCCGGTCGACGAGCTGTTCCTGCGCTATTTCGTGCGCAACGAGGCGGGCGCGCAGGAAGAGCTCACGCGCCTGCTGGCTGAGCGCCGGAAAAAGAAGCCATGACCGAATGGACCGAGAAGGGCCACGAACCCGGCGTGGTCGTCCTGCGCGACTGGCGATGGTTCGCCCGCCGAGCGGTCGACAGGACCGTGGTGTTCGTGTTTTTCGCGATGGTGGTGCTGGCAGCGCTGCCGATGGGCGGCAATCGCGATTGGGCATGGGCACCGCTCTGCGTGATCCTCGGCCTGATCGCGATCGCGGTTTCCCTGGGGCTTGGCGCGCGCGGCGGCCATTCCGTGGGCGTGACCGAGCGCCTGCCGCTGCTGGTCCTGGCAGGGTGCTGGCTTTCCTTCGCGGCTTTCGCGCTGTGGCAGATGACGACATGGACGCCGCTTACGGCCGATGCGTGGTTGTTTGCCCGTGCCGCCGAAATCCTCGGCAGCGCCCACGCCCCGATCCCGGCGATCGCCGCCGACGCGGCCCGCAATTCGCTCCTGAAATGCCTGGCCTGCGCGCTGATCTTCCTGACGGCGCGCGCTTTGTGCCGTGACCGCGATCATGCGCGGTGGTTCCTGATGGCGCTCGTCGCCAGCGGCGTCCTAGTCGTGAGCTACGGCATCGCGATGCAGATGTCGACGAACTCCTGCTATCTGGGCGGCTACCTGCGCAAGCAGTTCGAACTCACCCTCAACGATCGCTGCTCGATGGGCGGCACCTTCGTGAACAGCAACTCGTTCGCCTGCTACATGGGCATGTGCGTGGTCGCGGCCCTTGCCGTGATCTTCGGCAATCGCCGCGAGAGGAAGGTCGACATTCCCTATGGCTACGGCGATGAGGACGGGCTCCTCATCGACTGGTTCACCGGTCCGCGCGTTGTCCTCATTGCACTCTCACTGCTGATGTTGGGCGGTATGATGTTGTCGGCGTCACGTGCAGGTTTCGGCGCGTCGGCGGCGGGGATGATGGTGCTGGGCCTGCTCCTGATGCAGGGGCGCTGGCGGTCGCGCGCCGACCTCCGTCGCATTTTCTTCGTGGGAGTTGCGATTCTCGTGGTTGTCGGCGGCATTGCCGGCAGTGCGATGCTTTCCAAGTTCGCCGTGTCCGCCGACGATTCCTCGCGCCTGCGCATCTGGTCGGCGGCCTTCCAGGCGATTGCGATGTCGCCCTGGCTGGGCTGGGGGCTGGGCGGCTTCGGCGACGTCTTCGCGCTCCTGCAACCCTCCAACAGCCTGCAGCCCAACGACATTGCGCACTCGACCCCGCTCGAGACCGTGGTCGAGTTGGGCGTGATCGCGGCGATCCCCGCAATGGCCGTGGTGATATTGCCCTGGGCGATGTGCCTGCGCGGTGCCCTCATGCGCCGGCCCGGCCATCGCTATCTGCCCGCTGCCGCCTTCGCGGTGGCGTCCGTTCCGATCCTGCATTCGCTGATCGATTTCAGCCTGCAGATGCCGTCCATCGGGTTTGTCACCGCCGCGCTGCTCGGCATGGGATGGGCGCAGTCGTTCGGTCGCAGGGAGCGGTCGGGGCAGAGCTTTACGCCAAGGCAGTGATCGGGATATATCAGCGCCGGTGCAAGTATGCCGTAAGGCATATGCCGGATCGGGAAGTCCGGATGAGGAATCTTGGCGTATGAGCTTGGGACGTTCGGGCCGGATTCTCCGGGAAGGGCCAGTTATTCCTCACCGGGAGACGGCGTGCCGCGAGCGATGACGGCTGAGGTGGAAGTGTCATCCGACGAACAACGGACGACCAGCACGCCGCGCATGCGGTCGGCGCCCCAGCGATTCATCGAGACCTGGGTCGATGCCGTTCTCGGCTTCCTGTTCTGCGTCGTGCTGCCGATTCCGATTTATGCGATCGATGAGCCGTTCGTCGGTCCGTTCGACGCGTCCGAACTGACCATCGTCACCACGGCCGTCGCCTATGCCATCGTCTGGTACTGCGGCCGCCGGCTCGATGCCTTTCCCGGGGCCGGGCTGAATGCGGCCCAGGTCGCGCCGGTGGCGATCATCACCTATGCGCTGATCGCCGCCATCCTGCTGTTGCTGCGCCTCGAATACTCGCGCGTCCAGCTGTTCGGCAGCGGTTTCCTCACCGTGCTCTGGATGGCGGTGATCGCCCAGCTTCGCGGGCGATACCTGGTGCGCAACTACGCCGTCACGCCTCATTCGGCGATCGCCGCATTGCCGCGTCTTCCGACCTGTCGCTGGCTCGATTTCGACGCTGTGCGCCAGCGTCGCCTGCGGGTCGACGCGATCGTGGCCGACCTGAGCGGCGACCTCGAGCGGGGGCAGCTCGCGGCGCTCGCCGATGCCGCCATCGCGGGCGTTCCGGTGCTCGACCGGCGATACGTCGTGGAGAACATGACCGGTCGCACGCCGCTCAGCGGCCTGTCGCCCAACGAATTCGGCTCGCTGCTGCCGTCGCGCCAGTATCTCGTCGTTCGTCGCGCCCTCGAATGGGGCATGACCGCTCTCTTCCTGCCGCTGCTGATCCCGATACTGGCAATCGTCGCGCTGATCATCCGGCTGGACAGTCCCGGACCGGTCTTCTTCCTCCAGACCCGCATCGGCCGGCGCGGCCGTGCGTTCCGCATGATCAAGTTCCGCACGATGTTCGTCGGGGTGCCGGGTCCCAGCTTCACGACCTCGTCCGATCCCCGCATCACGCGCATCGGACACTATCTCAGGCGCTGTCGGCTCGACGAGCTGCCTCAGCTCTTCAATGTCCTGAAGGGAGACATGAGCTGGGTCGGCCCGCGGCCGGAGGCGGCCTCGCTGGAGCAGGGTTACGTCCGCGACATCGAGCACTTCGCCCTGCGCGGCATCGTGCGGCCGGGCGTCACCGGCTGGGCGCAGATCAACCAGGGCTATGCGCACGAAGCCGACGCGATGCGGGCGAAGCTGGAATACGACCTCTACTACCTGAAGCACTGCTCGCTGTGGCTCGACATGGTAATCGTCCTCAGGACCTTCGCCGTAGTGTTCCGCGGCACCGGCGCACGCTAGACTCCGCGAAACCCATGTGCGGCATAGCAGGCATCCACGCCTATCTTGACGTCGCGCCGCGAGTCGACCGCGGCGAACTCGTTCGCATGAACGAGCGCATGGTCGCGCGCGGCCCTGACGGCAACGGCCTGTGGCTGAGCGACGACGGCCGCACCGGGTTCGGCCATCTCCGGCTCGCCATCATCGACCTTTCCGAGGGCGGTGCGCAGCCGATGCAGGTGAGCGACGGTCGCTACACGATCACCTTCAACGGCGAGATCTACAATTACCGCGAGCTGCGGACCGAACTGCAGGCGAGGGGCCGTACCTTCCGCAGCGGGTCCGACACCGAGGTCCTGCTCCAGCTTTACGCGGAGTACGGCGCGGCGATGGTCGGCCGGCTGCGCGGCATGTTCGCCTTCGGCCTGTGGGACGCGGAGAAGCGGACCCTGCTGCTGGCGCGCGATCCGCTCGGCATCAAGCCGCTCTACTGGTCCGACGACGGCTGGACGTTGCGCTTCGCTTCGCAGGCCAAGGCGCTGCTGGCCGGCGGTGCGGTGTCGCGCGATCCCGATCCCGCCGGCATCGTGGGCTTCCATCTCTTCGGCAGCGTGCCCGAGCCGTTCACCGTCTGGCGCAGCATCCAGTCGCTGCCCGCCGGAACGACGCTCACCGTCGACGCCACCGGGCCCTGTATTCCGCACCGCTACTACGACGTGGCGGCCGCCTTGGCCGAACGGGCGGTGCCGGCCGCGGCAGCGGGAAATTCCCAGGCACGCATTGCCGAAGCGGTCCGCGATTCCGTTCGCCATCATCTCGTGGCCGACGTTCCGGTCGCGGTGTTCCTGTCGGCCGGCATCGATTCGGGGGCGTTGCTGGGCACGATGGCCGGGCTGGGCGTGCGCGAAATCACCGCCGTTACGCTGGGCTTCCAGGAATTCGAGGGACTGGCGCTCGACGAGGCGCCGCTGGCCGCCGAGGTCGCGGCGCGTTACGGCGCGCGTCACGTCGTGCGCATGGTCGACCGGGCCGAGTTCGAGCGTGACTTGCCGGCGATGCTGGATGCGATGGACCTGCCGACGGTCGACGGCATCAACACCTGGTTCGTCGCCAAGGCCGCGCATGAGGCCGGCATCAAGGTCGCGCTGAGCGGCCTCGGCGCCGACGAATGCTTCGGCGGCTATCCGTCCTTCACCGATGTGCCGCGCAGCGTGCACTGGCTGCGGCCGGTCTCCTGGCTGCCGGGCCTCGGCGCATTGGCGCGGCGCGGACTGTCCGGTGCCATCGCCGCCGGGCTGCGTGTGCATCCGAAGACGGCGGGCGTGCTGCAGTACGGCGGCAACTGGGCCGGTGCCTACCTGCTGCGACGCAGTGTCTTCATGCCATGGGAACTCGACGATGTGCTCGATCCGGCACTGGTCGAGGAGGGGCTTCGCCGCCTGGCGCCGCTCAGCCGGATCGCCGCCGCCATCCAGACTGGCCGGCCGCTCGGTGACTTCGATCGCGTGGCGGCGCTCGAGACGTCGCTGTACATGCGCAACCAGCTGCTGCGCGACGCCGATTGGGCCGGCATGTCGCACGGGGTCGAAATCCGCGTGCCGTTCGTCGACCCGTTCTTTCTTGCAGCGCTGCCGCCCGGCCCGGTGCTGGCCGCCATGAACGCCAAGGATGCGATCGCCGCGGTACCGGACCCGCCGTTACCGGACAGCATCCGTCATCGGCGCAAGACCGGCTTCTCGACGCCGCACGGACGCTGGCTGCAGGATGCGGCCGGAACTCCTCGACAGGAGGGCATCGATCTCTCGGCGGCCTCGCGGGCCTGGGCGCTCAATGTCTGGCGCGCCGGCTGGACCGGTCCGGCCGCGGTCTGAAGCTTGCGATGGCGTCTCGCATCCTCGCTCTCGTGAGCGACTGCTACGGCGCGCGCGGCGGGATCGCGCGCTACAATCAGGACCTGTTCAACGCCCTGGCCGACGGCAGTACGGAGATCCTGATACTGCCGCGCCACGGCGACGCGAGCGGCCTGGTGCTTCCTCCCGGCGTCCGCCAGACTCCGTCGATCTTCAGCCGGCTGCGCTTCTCGCTGGCGGCGATCGCCGCGGCGTGGCGCTTCCGGCCGATCGACACCGTATTCTGCGGTCACGTCTTCATGGCGCCGCTCTGCTTCCTGCTCGCCCGCCTGTTCGGCGCACGTTACTGGATCCAGGCGCACGGCACCGATGTCTGGCAGGACCGAAACGGACTCGTGCGGTGGCTCATCCGCCATGCCGACCTGGTGAGCACGGTCAGCCGCGAGACGCGCCGCATCCTGCTGGCCTGGGTTGACCTGGCGCCGGAGCGCGTGCGCGTCCTGCCGGATACAGTGCAAGATGTTTTCACGCCAGGTCCGGCATCCGCGGCGCTGCGCGATCGCCTGAAGCTTGGAGCCGGCCCCATTCTCCTCACGGTGGGACGGCTCGCCTCGAACGAGCGTTACAAGGGCCACGAGCCGGTCTTCTCCGTCCTGCCTGACTTGCGGAAGAAGTTCCCCGACCTCGTCCATGTCGTCGCCGGGGATGGCGATGACAGGCGGCGGCTGGAAGCGGTCGCCGCCGAACTGGCGCCTGGCGCGGTGCGCTTCCTGGGCTTCGTGCCCGATGCGGACCTGCCCGATCTCTACCGGCTGGCCGATCTCTATGTGATGCCCAGCACCGAGGAAGGGTTCGGCATCGTCTATCTAGAGGCGGCGGCGTGCGGCCTGCGGGTCGTCGGCGGGAAGGGCGGCGGCACCGCCGACGCCATTCCCGACGAGCGTGTCGGCGTGATCGTCAATCCGGCCGACCGCGCTGCGCTGGCCGCGGCGATCGAGCAGCAACTGGCGCGGGGCAGGGCTGATCCGGCAGCCGTCGAGCCTTATCGGCAGCCGCATTTTGCCGCCGCGGCGCGCGCACTCTATGCTCGCCTAGCGGCCCAGCCGCGTCGTATGACTGCCGGCCTATGATTTCCAGCGATCGCCCTTCGCAGCGACTCATCCTCGAGGCCGGACGAGCCGACCGCCAGTATTGGCGCGACCTATGGCGATATCGCGAGCTTTTCTTCATCCTCGCCTGGCGCGACGTCGCGGTGCGCTACAAGCAGACGGTGATCGGCCTGGCCTGGGCCTTCGTCCGGCCGTTCGTGACCATGATCGTCTTCACGGTGGTGTTCGGCAAGCTCGCCAGGCTGCCGACCGAGGGCGATGCGCCCTATGCCGTGCTGGTCTTCGCCGGCCTGCTGCCGTGGACGCTCGCCTCGTCGATCCTGAGCGACGCATCGAACAGCGTCCTGACCAACTCGCAGCTCGTCAGCAAGGTCTACTTTCCGCGCATCATCATTCCCTTCGCCACCGTGATGGTGGGGCTCATCGATTTCGGCGTGAGCCTCGTCATCCTCGTCGGCGTCATGGCCTGGTACGGCGTGGTGCCGGACTGGCACATCCTGCTGCTGCCGGTCTTCGTCGTCCTGGCGGTGCTTGTCGCAATCGGTCCAGCCCTATGGGCGGCCGCGATGATCGTGAAGTATCGCGACTTCCGCTTCATCATCCCGTTCGTCGTCCAGGTCGGCCTCTACGTCTCGCCGGTCGGCTTCTCGGCCAAGGTCGTGCCGCCGGAATGGCAGCTCCTCTACAGCATGAACCCCATGGTGGGTGTAATCGACGGTTTCCGCTGGGCCATCCTGGGCGGTGACAGTCCGCTCTACCTGCCGGGCTTCGCCGTCAGCATGCTCGTGACGGCCGGCATGCTCTGGCTCGGCATCCACACGTTCCGCCACACCGAACGTGGCTTCGCCGACCTGATCTGAGCATGTCCGACGTCGTCATCCGCGCCGAGAAGCTCGGCAAGAAATTCATCATCGGGCACCAGGTCGAATATTCGGGAATCCTCGGCGAAGCCCTGATGCGCAGCGCGCGGGGGCTGGTGCGGCGCGGTGCCGACATGCTGCGCGGCCGCGCCGTCGTCGAGGGCGACGAGGTCGAGGAATTCTGGGCGCTGCGCGACGTCGATTTCGAGATCAGGCGCGGCGAGGTCGTCAGCATCATCGGCCACAATGGGGCGGGCAAGACGACCCTGCTCAAGATCCTGTCGCGCATCCTCGAGCCGACGCTGGGCCGGGTCGAGCTGAACGGCCGCATCGCCAGCCTTCTCGAAGTCGGCACCGGCTTCCACCAGGAACTCTCGGGGCGCGAGAACATCTTTTTGAACGGCGCCATCCTCGGCATGACGCGCCAGGAGGTGCAGGCGCGATTCGACGAGATCGTCGACTTCTCCGGCGTCGAGAAGTTCATCGACACGCCGGTCAAGCGCTACTCGGTCGGCATGTATGCCCGGCTGGCCTTCTCGGTGGCGGCCCATCTCGAGACCGAGATCCTGTTCGTGGACGAAGTGCTGGCGGTCGGCGATGCGGAGTTCCAGAAGCGTTGCCTCGATCGCATGTCGGCGGTCGCCAGTGCCGGCCGTACCGTGTTGTTCGTCAGCCACAATCTCGCGGCCGTGGCGGCCCTCACGCGGCGCGGCATCGTGCTCAAGGGCGGCCGGCTCATCTTCGATGGCCCGATCGAAAATGCGATCAACCAATATTCGGCGTCGCTCAGCAAGGGCAAGGCGGGACGCGACTGGGGACGCGGTCCTCATTCGACGATCCTCTCGGCCGACCTGCTCGACGCACAGGGGTTGCCCACCGACGTTTACGAGCCGGGAACGCCGTTCAATCTCCAGGTCGAAGTCGAAACGACGAACATGCCGGGGCTCGGGCTGGAGCTGCAGCTCCGCGACGCCAACAACCTGCCGGTGGGCTTCTACTCGTCCAGCATCTTCTCGCAGACTCCGCTGCCTCCCCAGGGGCGTCACCTCTGCACGCTGAGCCTGCAGCCTCTTTTCCTGGCCTCCGGCGACTACAGCTTCGACATCGCGACGAACTCGCTCACCATCGCCGTCGATCACGGCGTCGCGAACGCCATTCCGTTCCGTGTCGCCGCGTCGAGCCCCGGCGGCATCGCCTACGACTTCAAGCAGAACCTGGGCAACGGCGTCCTCGCCATGCAGCTCGCGTCGCCGCTGCGCATCGAGGCGAAACCGCTGGAACCGGCCTGACCGCCGAACCATGCGCCGCACGGTTTGCATCGTAAGTCCTGGCAATCTCGCCTCCAATCCGCGGGTGTTGAAGGAGGCGGACGCGCTGCACGGCGCCGGCTACGACGTCACCGCCATCGTCTGCGACTACAACGAAACGCTGCGCGAGGCCGACGACGAGATCGAGGCAGCAGCGCCGTGGAAGGTGATCCGGGTGCCGCGCTCACGCGACGAAGGCGTGACGGCGCGCGTTGCCGCGGCACTGGCCAGGGGACTGTCGGCGCTGGGACTTGAGGCGCCGGTCGGCGTCGCTGCGCGTAGCGCCCGCACGCCGGTCTCCGCGCTCCTGCGCCGGGCGTGCGAGGTGAAGGCCGATCTCTATATCGCGCACTATGTCGCCGCGCTGCCGGCGGCAGCCGAGGCGGCCCGCTGGCACGGCGCGTTGCTGGGCTTCGATGCCGAGGATTTCCATTCGGGCGAAGGGTCAGGCAGCGCCGACGATGCCTTCCGCATGCGCATGATCGGCATCGTCGAAGGCGCGATCCTGCCATCTTGTGCGCATCTCACGGCGGCGGCGCCGCTGATCGGCAAGGCCTATGCGGCCCGCTACGGCATCGCCGAGCCGGCCACGGTCCTGAACGTCTTTCCGTTGTCGATGGCGCCGGCCGTACCGAAGATGCGAAGCGACGGGACGGGACTGCGGGCCTATTGGTTCTCGCAGACGATCGGGCCGGATCGCGGGCTGCAGGCCTTCATCCAGGCGATGGCGCAGACGACGGCGAGGGTGACGCTCGATATCAGGGGCAGCAACCGCTGGGGCCATGGCGATGCCTTGCTGGCGCAGGCCACGTCGCTGGGCATTGCCGATCGTGTGAAGTTGCTGCCCATGGCGCCACCGGGGGAGATGGTACGGCTGGCCGCTGAATACGATATCGGCCTGTCGCTCGAGACCGATGTCAGCGAGAACCGCCGTATCTGCCTGACCAACAAGATCTTCACCTACCTGCTGGCGGGCGTGCCGGTCATCATGAGCGATACGCCGGCGCAGAAGCTGCTGGCAGCCGATCTCTGGCGGGCTGCGAGGCTCTGCTCGCTGGCCGACCCAGCCAGCCTCGCCCGGACGCTCGACACCCTTGCGTCGCCTCCGATCCTCGCCGAGTCTGCGGAGATGGCGTGGCGTCTGGGGCGCGAGCGCTACAATTGGGACAGGGAGCAGGACGTGCTGCTGCAATCGGTAGCCGCAGCCTTCGCTCGGCAGGAGAAAGGCCGCTGATGCGCCTGCTGCTGACGGCCGATCCGGAAATCGAGGTCCCGCCACGCCTCTATGGCGGCATCGAGCGCATCGTCGACGTGCTGGTCCGCCGGCTGCGCGCCGTGGGCCACACGGTCGGGCTGGCGGCGCGGCCGGGTTCGCAATGTCCCAGCGACGCGTTCTTTCCCTGGCCGGGATCGAGCTCGCTGTCGCGGCGCGACACCGTGCTCAACACCTTCGCGCTTTCCCGGGCGGTGCGGGCTTTCAGGCCGGACGTCATCCACAGCTTCTCGCGCATCGCCTACCTGCTGCCGCACCTGCGCGGCCGCATCCCGCTCGTCATGTCCTTCCAGCGCGAGCCGACGCATCGCACCGTCGGTCTCGCCGTCCGCCTGGCTGCGCCCGGACGCATCACCTTCACGGGGTGCAGCGAATACATTGCGCGGCGCGGCCGGCCGGCCGGCGGCGAATGGCACGGCATTCCGAACTTCGCCGATACCGAAGGGCTGACGCTCGGCAGCGCATCTGTGCCCGACGATGCGCCGCTGGTGTTCCTGAGCCGGGTCGAGGAGATCAAGGGCGCGCATTGGGCGATCGAGATCGCGCGCCGCACCGGCCGTCGGCTGATCATTGCCGGCAACCATTCCGACCGGGACGATCCGGAAGGCCGCTTCTGGCGCGAGAAGATCGCGCCGGAGATCGGCAAGGGCGGGATCGAGTATGTCGGCCCGGTCGACGATGTGCAGAAGAACGTCCTGCTGGGGAAAGCGCGCGCCATGCTCGTGCCGATCCAGTGGGACGAGCCGTTCGGCATCGTCTTCGCCGAATCGCTGGCCTGCGGCGCGCCGGTCATTTCGTGTCCGCGGGGCGCGCTGCCGGAGATCGTGCGGCCCGGCGTCGATGGTTTCCTGATCAACTCCATCGAGGAAGGGTGCGACGCCATCGAGCGGGTGGGCGGGCTCGACCGCGCGGAATGCCGGCGCCGCGCCGTCGATCATTTTTCCGCCGATGCCGTGGTCGCCCGGTACATCGATCTCTATTCGAAAGTGCGTGCCCGACTGGCGCCGTCATGACCCGACGCCTCGCCCTGGTCAGCGGTCACTTTCCGCCGAGCAATCTCGTGGGGGCGCAAAGGGCACGCCTGTGGTCGCGCTACCTGCCGGAGTTCGGCTGGGAGCCGGTGGTCGTCACCGGCGATCCCGCCGAATACGAGGAGCGGCCCGATCCGGACCACGAGCGTCTGGTGGCGCCCGGGCTCAAGGTCGTCCATGCGAAGACCCTGTCGACGCGCCCGGTGCGGCTGGTCGGCGATATCGGCATCCGTTCCTTCTGGGGCTGCTATCGCGCGCTTGCGAAGATGGCCAAGGCCGGCGAGATCGATTTCGTGATGGTGACGATCCCGTCCAATTTCCTGGCGCCGGTCGGGCGGCTCGTGCACCTGCGCCACGGTCTGCCGTTCGGCATCGACTACCAGGATCCCTGGGTCAATCGCTGGACCGGCAACGAGAAGACTTTCAGCCGCGCCTGGGCGTCGAACAAGCTGGCGGAGATCCTCGAACCCTGGTCGGTACGCGACGCCGCCCTCATCACCGGCATGGCGCCGGGCTATGTCGCCGGCATGCTGGAGCGCAACCCGCAGGTCGCGGCCCGGTCGGAGCTGGCCTACATGCCGATGGGTACGGCGCCCGAGGACTATGCATTGGTACGCAGCCTCGGGCGCGCGCCATTCCTGTTCGATCCTGTCGATGGCCGGTTCCACATGATCTATGCCGGCGCGCTGCTCCCGGCCGGCTTCGTCGTGCTCGACGCGTTCCTGGCGGGATTGCGCCGCTTGCGCGAGCGCGCGCCGCAGGTGGCTGCGCGGCTCGCCGTCCATTTCGTCGGTACCGGTAGCTCCCCTGATGATCCGCAGGGCCATCGCGTGCTGCCGCGTGCCCGCGCGGCCGGCGTCGAGGCGATGGTCGACGAGCATCCGCATCGCATCGGCTACGTCGACACACTGAACCATCTCCTGCACAGTAGCGCCGTGCTCGTTCTGGGATCAACCGAGCCGCATTACACGCCGTCGAAGGTCTTCCAGGCGATGCTGTCGGAGCGGCCGGTCTTTGCGCTGCTCCACCGCGACAGCACGGCGGTGACGATGATCCGCTCGGCGCATGTCGGTGAAGTCCTCACGCTCACCGAGGAAGCTTTGCCCTCGCCCGACTCCGTGGCCGATGCGCTTCAGGCCTTCGTCGAGCGGCCGACCTATGAGGCGGCTTCCGTGGACCGCAGCGTCTTCGAGGGATACTCGGCGCGCGAGTCGACGCGCCTGTTCGCCGAGGCGCTGGATCGCGCCTGTGCCCGGACGGCGCGCGCCCCAGGTGTGGCATGACGCGACGCATCGGCTTTCTGATCAGCCATCCGATACAGTACTATACGCCGGTGTTCCGCGAACTCGCGCGACACTGCGATCTCACCGTGTTCTTCGCGCACAGACCGGCCGCCCAGGAGCAGGCGCGCGCAGGCTACGGCGTCGCCTTCGACTGGGATGTCGATCTCCTGTCCGGCTACGAGAGCCGGTTCCTCACGAACGTTGCCCGCGAGCCCTCGACCCAGGCCTTCGCCGGCTGCAATACGCCCGAGATCGCCGATCGCATTTCGGCCGGGAGCTTCGATGCCTTCATCGTGCCGGGTTGGTCGCTGCGCTCCTACTGGCAGGCGGTGAGGGCGTGCCGGCGTGCCCGCGTGCCGGTCATGGTGCGGGGCGATTCGCAGCTCGCGGGACAACGCGGCGGTGCCGTCGGGCGCGTCAAGGGCGTGGTCTTCCCGCACATGCTGAAGCAGTTCGACGCCTGCCTCTATGTCGGCCAGCGCAATCGCGAATACCTCGAACATTACGGTGTGCCGGCAGATCGGCTGTTCTTCTCGCCGCACTGTGTCGACAACGACGCCTTCAGGCGTGCCAGCGAAGCGGCGCGCAGGGCAGGTTCGGCGGAGCATCGGCGGCGCGTGCTGTTCGTCGGCCGGCTGGTCGACAGCAAGCGGCCCCTGGATGTGGTGCAGGCCGTCGCGCGACTGGTCGCGACAGGACAGCCCGTCGAACTGGTCGTTGCGGGGGCGGGTGAACTCCAGGGTCCGATGGAAGAGGCGGCCCGCGCCGGCGGCGTCGACGCGCGTTTTCTGGGCTTCGTCAACCAGAGCAAGCTGCCGTCCGTCTACGCCTCGTCCGACGTGGTGGTCCTGCCGTCGATCGCCACCGAGACCTGGGGGCTGGTGGTCAACGAGGCCATGGCCTGTGGCGTCCCGGCCGTGGTGTCGGACGCGGTCGGCTGCGGGCCCGACCTCATTCAGCCCGGACTGACCGGCGCGGTGGCGCCGCTCGGCGACGTGCCGGCGCTGGCCACTTCCGTCGCGTCGGTCCTTGCCCTCGATCCCGGCACGACCCGCCGGGCCCTGGCCGAGCGCCTGGCGATCTATTCGCCGGCGCGGGCCGCCGACGGCGTGCTGGAAGCGGCCGATGCGCTTGCCGTCGGGAACCGGCTAAGGTGACCGCGTGAGCGACATCTCCGTCGTCATTCCGACCTTCAACCGCCTGTGGGCCCTGCCGCAGGCCGTCGAATCGTGCCGGTCCGCCAACGGAAACGTGGAGATCGTGGTCGTCGACGACGGCAGCACGGACGGAACCTGGGACTGGCTGCAGGCGCAGCGGGACATCGTCTCGATCCGCACCGACAATTGGGGAAAGGACTGGGCGGTCGAGACGGCGCTCCTGGCAGCGCGCGGCGAGTATGTGCGCTTCCTCGATTCCGACGACTGGCTTTGCGAGGATGCCAACGCGTGCCAGCTCGCGCTCGCCCGCGAGACCGGTGCCGACCTCGTCGTCGCGGGCTACGAGGATTACGACGACGAAACCGGCGAACGGCGGGTCAATGCGTGGGAGGATTGCGACGACTTCGTCGCCCAGCAGCTCGGCGAGGGCTGGTCGTCGCACTATTCGGCCTTCCTGTTCCGCCGCGAGCTGATCCGCGGCATTCCGCACCGCCAGGACTTCGCCCTGCGCGACGACCGGCTGTTCATCCTCGAAGTCGCGATGCGCCAGCCGCGCCTGGCCGTCTATCGCGAGCCGGCCTTCGTGCATCGCCGCCACGCCGGCGAGCGGCTGCAGCACAATGCAGGGTTCAAGCGCGACCTGGGCTTCTGGACCCACATCTCGATCTACCGCAAGACGCTCGGGCTGCTCGAGGAGCGCGGCGAGCTCACCTTGCGTCGCAAACGCGCCGCCATCCGCATGATGTGGCCAAATGTACGGGCGTTCGCGCGAGCCTATCCGAAGGAGGCGGCGGAGGTCGTGGACTGGATCTACCGGCTCGATCCCGAGTTCGTGCCGCCGGTCCGCCCGACACTGGCATTCGCCTACAGGATCCTGGGGTTCGCCACGACGGAGCGGCTCTTGCGGTTGAGGACGTTGCAGCAATGAGAACGTTGCAACGATGACGGGGGCCGCTGCCGGCATATCCGCAAAGGCGGGCAAGCGCTTGCGCGTCGTGCATTGCGTCGGTTTCTACTTTCCCGACTCGACGGGCGGCACCGAGGTCTATGTGCGCGACCTCGTGTCGGCGCTGTCGTGCCATTCGATCGACAGTACGATCATCGCGGCGACCGACGGTGCCTATGCCCATTATTCCTGGAACGGCGTCGAGGTCGTGCGCTATCCGATCAATGCGACGGAGATCCAACGCGTCCGCGACACGAGCGTGCGCAAGCGGCGCACCATGTTCCAAGAGATCGTCGAGGCGACGAAATCCGACCTGTTCCATCTCCATTCATGGACGAGCGGCGCCGGCATACGCCATCTCCGTCAGGTGGCGCGGATGGATATTCCCAGCATCGTCACCATGCATGTGCCGTCGCCGATCTGCATGCGCGGCACCATGCTGCTCTACGACGAGCGTCCCTGCGACGGCTATATCGACGATCGCCGTTGTGCCCAGTGCTGGGCGCTCGACCGCGGCCTGCCGGCACCGGCGGCCTACCTCGTTTCACAGCTGCCGCGCTGGGACGTGACCGACAGCGTGATCTCGCGCCTCTCGCAGCGCGCCGCCACGCTGCTGTCGGCGCGTGCTGCGGCTGCGACCAAGGCGCGCCAGTTGCGCTCGATGGCAACGCTCAGCAAACGCATCGTGGCGCCGAGCGAATGGGTGCGGGCCGCGCTCGCCGAGAATGCCATTCCGCCGGAGAAGGTGGTGGTGTCGGGCCAGTCGGCCAGCGCCGCCTTTTCCGATCGCAAGCCGAGGCCGCTGCAGGGCGTCGATCGGAAGGAGATCGTGATCGGCTTCCTCGGCCGCCTCGAACGCTACAAGGGGGCCGATCTTCTGGTCCGGGCGTTGACGGAACTTCCCGCCGACCTGCCGGTTCAACTCCGCATCGCCGGCGTCGGCCAGGACGCACGCTTCGCCCGTCGCATGGAAGAGGCTGCGCGCAACGATCCGCGAATCCAGCTGATGGGCCTCGTCGAGCATGAGCGGGTGCCGGAATTCCTGGCGGATATCGACGTTCTTGCGGTTCCGTCGCGCTACATGGAGACCGGGCCGATCGTGGTCCAGGAGGCGAGGGCGCTCGGCATCCCGGTGATGGGCGCCGACCTGGGCGGCATCTCCGAACGCGTCCGTCACGGCGTCGACGGGTGGCTGCTGCCGTTCGACGATCCCAAGCCGTGGGCGGAGGCGATCCGCGTCGCCGCGACGGATCGGGCGGAGGTGGCGCGACTGTCGGGCAACATGCATCGCACCCGATCGATCGACGACGTCGCGGCGGACATGGCGAAGCTCTATCGCGAGGTCATGGAAGGGCGTTCGCAAACCGCCGAGCCCCTGCGCCATCGCTTGCCCTCATAGCGACTGAAGAATAGGTTCCACCCGCCCGTCTCATGCCTTCACGCGCGCCACTCAATCTCTTCTATGAGGAACCCGACTCGGACCGATGGGCGCCGTTCGACCGCTATCCGCGCCGCATGGTGCGCTGGGCATTGCGTGGCCCGAAGCAGCCCGGCGGCACGATGCGCGTCTACCTCAACCTGTGCGCGGGTCTCGATCGCCTGACCGTGCCCTACCGGGTCAATGACTACGGGCACATTCGCGAGAACCCGCACGAACTGGCCTGCGTGATCGGCCAGCCGCATGTGCTGGCGAAGATTCCGCACGAGACGCCCATCCTGTTCGGCACTTCGATCTACAATCATCCCAGCGACGATCCCGACCTGCTGCGACGGCGGAAGATCCGCCGCGTGCTGGTGCCGAGCCCGTGGGTCGAGCAGATGTTCTCCACGGTCTGGCCGGGCAATATCAGCGTCTGGCCCTCCGGCATCGACACCGACCGCTGGTCTCCGTCGAAGCGCGCGAACAAGGATGTCGACGTCCTGATCTACGACAAGATCGTCCGCCAGCGCAGCCGCTACATGCGCACCATCGTCGAACCGATCCTGGGCGAACTGCGGCGCCGACGCCTCAGCGTACAGATCCTGCGGTACGGCTTTTATCGCGAGGAGAGGCTGCACGACCTCAGCCGGCGCACGCGGGCCATGATCTATCTCAGCCATCACGAGACGCAGGGGCTGGCGGCACAGCAGATGCTTGCCTCGGACGTGCCGCTGCTGGCCTGGGATCATGGCGGGCTGTGGAAGGATCCCAAGTACGCGCCGCATCTGGTCCGGTTCGGTCCGGTGACATCGGTGCCATACTGGGACGAACGCTGCGGCATGAAGTTCAAGGGCAGCGGCGACCTGCTCTCCACCTTCGACAGGTTCTGGTTCGGCGTCGAGGCGGGCCTCTACGCACCGCGTGAAATGATTGCAGAGAGCTTCACGCTCGAGGGCCAGGCCATGGCGTATCTGGCGCTGGTCGACAAATACGGTGCTACCTCGCCGGCGGCGCGCGGCGTTTCCCCTTGAGGGCACGCAGCAAGGCGCGCGGCAGGCCGAGTTCGACGAAGAAGCGCCGGGTTACATCGAATAGTCCGTAGGCCAGCGCCCTGACGCTCGCGTTGGCGTGGATGACGATGCGGTAGTTCACATCGATCGTGTCGGTGTACCAGGTCTTGTAGGCGCCGAGCGTGCGCATGAAGTCGAACGTCGTGCGCGTCTTCGCGTAATGATCGACGAGGGCCAGCAGCAGGGCCGCGCCGACCCGTTCGTTCTGGAACGTCCGGTCCCGCGCCGGCATGTAGTAGTAGGCCTTGCGGGCGTCGACGAAGCCGAAATGCCCGGCCGCGATCCTGCCGTCCAATATCACGACGGAGAGGTCGAGATGGTTGCGCATGCCGTCGCTCGCGACCAGCGCGTCGAAGAACTTCCCTTCGTTCTCCCGCCCCAGGGGACTGCCGGGCCAGGTCCGGATGTGGAGATCGCGAAAGGCCGGCCAGAGCGCGGCGACGTCGCGGCCTTCGATCCTCACCTCGAAGCCGCGCGATTGCAGCGACTCGAGCCGGCCGCGGATGCGCCGCAGTCGCCCGCTGTCCTCGGTCGCCTGTCCGGGCCGCAGGTCGCGCACGGCGACGGGCGTCTGGATGTGCGTGCGCACCGTCCAGTCGTGATTGGCCTGGGCGGCATTCACGATCTGGAACGTCGTGGGATCGCGGCTGCAGAATTGCTGCAGGTCGAGCACGTCCCAGCGGTCGGCCCTGGTCCTGAGGAACTCGAGGATGTCGGCGACGGCGCGGCCCCGGTGGACGCCGGCCCTGATCAGGAAGTTCTGATAGTCGGCGAGGCCTGCGACGATCGTCTCGGCCACGGTGACGCCGATGCCGAACGATCGCGTACGCCGGAGGCAAAGCGGCGCAAGGGCGGCGATCCGCCCGCCGGGTGCATCGCGGGCCACGACGATGAACGGCTCGTCGCCGGCGCGGCAGTGCCGGAAGAAAAGGAAATTCCATTCCCAGCGGTAGAAGATCTCCGGGAACTGCATGGCGTCGACGAGTTCGTTCCACTCTTCCCGCAGGCGTTCGAACGCTTCGAGCGATGTGACGAGTTCGAGGGACGGGGCCATGTCAGGCGCGCCCCGGTTTGCGCGAGACATAGTAGATCCACGGATCGGGATCCTGCTGTAGCCGCGGATCGTCGCCCGGCACGAAGGTGCGGCTCTCGTTGCCGGCGCAGACGATGTCGGTCATGCCGAGGCGGCGGAGTTCGGCCACGCCGAGATCGGGCCGCACATAGTAGAGCGCCGCCGACCGGAAGGAATGGGTGCCGTCGTGGACGCGGCCCGCGGCGAGCGGCATGCGGTACTGCAACAAGCCGTTCTTCATCCAGAACACGCTCGACCATTTGAACGAGCGCAGCGTCTCGCGCAGGCTGGCGTGGAGGCGGAACCGGAAGCGATCGACGATCGCGGGCAGATAGTTGGCGTTATGGCTCGAGAATACCATCAGGCCGCCGGGCCGCAGCACCCGGCGCATCTCGGTGAGGGCGGCCAGACGGTCGCCGGCGTCGAGATGATCGATGCCGTTGTAGCTGAACAGGACCAGGTCGAAGCTTTCGTCTCGTGCGACATCGAGACGACGCGCGTCGGCCACGGCGAACCGGAAGTCAGGGAACTCCCGCTTGCAGCGCTCGATCATCGCGGTGGCGTAATCGACGCCGAGATAGGTCCTGACGAGCGGCGCGAAATGGCGGGTGGTCCGGCCGCCGCCGACACCGATGTCGAGCATGTCCATCGTGCCGAGGGTCGGGGAGAGTTGTGCCAGCAGCGTCTCCTCCGGCTTCTGCAGCCCATCGGGGCGGGCATACAGCGCCACGATATCGGGCGACTCGTAGGTCGAATGGGTGAGGTCGGAGGCCAAGCCGGTCATGCCTTGCCCCACTCGGCATCCCAGTCGGTGATGGTGCCCATGCGGCCGATGGTGCCGAGCTGTACCGGCAGGAGCCGGTCGACCAGACCGGCCGGCAGGTGGCGGCGCAGGGTCAGCACGAAGCGCAGATAGGATCGGTCGAAGTCGAAGGGGCGCCGTTGTCGGCGACCGCCGACACGCGCGATCAGCCGGTCGGGATAGCCGCGCGTTGCCACGAGGGACGGGGCATTCTGGCTGACGAAGGCCGTCAGCATGCGCCGCTTGTCGGCCAGCTCCTGCGGCGCTAGCCGAAGCTTCAGGACCGTCCGTCCGTCCACGCCGTCGGGCGGGCCGTTGTAGGCGACCAGGCCGAACAGCCAGCGCGCCGTGAGTGCGAGAACCCGATGAGGCGTGTTCAGCAGCGAAACATAGGGGCTGTATTCGGGCGCCTCGAACACCACGAACCGGTCGTCCGGCGTGACCAGGCGATCGATCAACGCCGCTACCATGTCGTGATGGACATGGCCGCCCTCGAATGCCGGGACGACGATGGCCGTTGGCTGGAACTCGTCGATGATGGCGCGAAGGACGGGCGCTGCCGCGTGAAGTCTCTCCGGATCGCGGCCCTCCAACGGCGGCATGAGATCGAGGAATTGCAGATCGGCCTCGCCGAGGCCCGCCACGCTCCAGGCGGCGCGCGCTTCGGCCTCGCGCCGCGCCGGCAGCCCGGGCGTTTCATCGCGTGCGAGATAGACGATGCGGGTGGCGCCGCCGAGGTGGCGGTTGCGCAGACCAAGGCCGCCGGCGGCGATGACGCAATCGTCCTCGTGCGGTGCCAGGATCAGCAGGCGGCCCGGCACATCCCACTCCATCCAGCGTTCGATCGTGCGGATTCGAACCAGGGCCAGACAAGCGAGCGCCAGCAGCGTCGAGTAGAAGAGGGCGAAGGGCAGGGCGATCCAGAAGGCGCCGGACACACAGGCTGCCAGCCAGAACACAAAGGCAGCGACAGCAAGCAATGCTGCGACGATCGACGGCCGGTCGATGCGGAGCTTCATTCGATCGCGGAGCCCATTCCTGCAACACCTATGCTATCAATTGACCCGGTATCAAGCCCCCCGCGAATCACTGGACGAGCCGTTGCGCCTTCTTCACGTCGTTCCGACCTACCTGCCGGCCGTGAGGTACGGCGGGCCGATACGCTCCGTCCACGCGCTTTGCCGGGAACTCGCCGCCGCCGGCCATGATGTCCAGGTCTTCACCACCAGTGTCGATGGCCCGTCCGACAGCGACGTGCCGCTTATGATTCCTATCGACGTCGAAGGGGTGAAGGTCACCTATTTCCCGAGCCGCGTCTTGCGTCGGCTCTACTGGTCGCCGCCGATGGCGCGCGCGCTCGCGTCCTCGACCGCGGGCTTCGACGCCGTGCACCTCCATTCGGTCTTCCTGTGGCCGATCCTTGCCGGCGCCCGCGCGGCGCGTGCCCACGGCATTCCCTACGTGATCTCGCCGCGCGGCATGCTCGTCCCCGAGCTGATCCGGCGCAAGAGTCGCTGGGTGAAGGAAGCCTGGATCCGCCTGATCGACCGGCCCAATCTCGAAGCCGCCGCCGCGGTCCATGCCACGTCTTCCATCGAGGCGCAGCACATTGCGAGCTTTGGCTGGCGGTTGCCGCCCATTGCGATGATCCCGCACGGTGTCGACGATCCGCCGCCGCCCTCGACGGCGGCGCTGTCGCCCGATATTGCGGCGGCCATCTCGGGCGTACCGATGGTTCTGTCGTTCGGACGGTTGAGCTGGGAGAAGGGGCTCGATCGCGTGATCGCAGCCCTTGTCGAGGCGCCGTCGGTGCGGGCCGTCATGGCCGGCGACGATGCCGGCGGGCATGCCGATTTCCTGGCCTCGGAGGCGGCTCGCCTGGGCGTGACCGATCGGGTGACGATCATCGCCCGCCATGTCTCCGGCGCCGACAAGGAGGCGTTGTTTGCCGCCGCCCGCCTCTTCGCGATGACGTCGCTGTCGGAGAATTTCGGAATCGCCGCCTTCGAGGCGATGCGGCGCGGCGTGCCGGTCCTCGCCACGCCCGATGTCGGCATGTCGGAGATCGTCCGTGACACGCAGGCGGGGCTGGTCGTCGAGCCGACGCCTTCCGCCATCGCCGCCGGCTTGCGGACGATGTTTGCCGATCCGGACCTCTGCCGCCGCCAGGGCGAGGCGGGGCAGCGCCATGTCATCGATCACTATGGCTGGCCCGCCGTCGCGCGACGGATGGCCGAGCTCTATCGCTCGATTGCCGAGGCGGCACGGCCGGGAGCCGCCGCATGATGGCGCTGCTCGAGCAAAGTCCGTTCGATCCGGTCAAGGAGCGCCGCATCGTGATCATCGCCGACTGGCTGCCGCCGGATTTCGGTGCCGTCGGCCAGTACATGCAGATGCGCGCTCAGGCGTTGGCGGAGCAGGGCCACGACGTCACGCTGGTCGGCTTGGCGACAGGGGCTGCGTCGACGGTTGGCAAGGAAAGAGGCAAGGGGCGCCTGACGGAAATCCGGCTGTCGGCGTGGCCGGTCCCGCGAGGCTCCTTGCTGGGCCGCATGCTGTGGACGATCGCCACCAACCTGCGCCTCATCCTGGCGGTCTTTGGTCCCCTGCGGGCGGCCGACGGCATTCTGTTCACCGGCTCACCGCCCTTCCTCATCCATCTGCTGGTGCCGCTGAAGCTGTTTTGGCGGGGGCGCCTCATCTACCGCATCACCGATTTCCATCCCGAATGCCTGATCGCGGCCCAGGCCCGGCCCTCGCGTGCCCTGGGCCTGCTGCTGCGATTGACGAACTTCTGGCGCCGCCGGGTCGATGGTTTCGAGGTCCTTGGCGAGGACCAGCGGCGGCGCTTGAATGCGACCGGCGTCCCGGCCGAACGGATCGCGCTGGTGCGGGACGGCGCGCCCGTGACTTTTCCACCGGATGGACCGATCGAACCCCTGCCGGCCGATCTCGCCGGGAGGTGCGTACTGCTCTATTCCGGAAACTATGGCGTCGCCCATGAGGTCGAGACGGTGGCCCAAGGTTATGAACTGCATCACCGGGAGGGAAGTGGGAGAGTCGGTCTGTGGCTTAGTGCCACAGGAGCCGGCGCGGAAGAGATCGCCGAACGTTTCGGGACGGCCGGTCTGCCCTTCCATCGGTCGGCTCCCGTCCCATTGGAAAAGCTGTCTGGCCTGCTTCGCGCACCTGCCGCGCATCTTGTGACTCTGCGGGATTCCTTTGTCGGCTACGTGCTGCCGTCCAAGATTTATGCCTGTCTGGAATCGGGCAAACCCGTGCTTTTCGTGGGCAGCGCCGATTCGGACGTCGACCTGCTCGCTCGAACTGCCCCGCAGGGCTATTGGCGAGTGCCGTGTGGGGATATTCGCGGATTCGCCGCGGCCTTGGAAGAACTGGCCGACCGTTGCCACCCTGCCGCTCCCACCAGGAGCGGTATGGATATTTCGAACTAGGAATTATTGCCGAAACCCTGCAGTTTGTTGGGCTTCTTCGCTACAAATTCATGGTAGTTCGCCGGACGGCTCGGTGAGGTAGTGTCGAGCTGGGCACGGCGGATCCCGGGGTCTTGGCTTTCTGCATGCAATTCGCTAGTTTAGGAATCAACTTGGGTGGGACCGGATCGAGACCATCGAAACGGCCAAGTGGGTGGTACCTCAAGAGATTTGACCGGGATATCGCGCAGGCGCGCGGTTAGGTTGGGTAAAATGTCGAAAATTGCACTCAGGACGCAAGGTCTCGCGGCGGTGTCGGCCCTCTTTTGGGCCGTGAGCGCTTCTGCGCAGGTCGGTCCCGAGGTCGCCCAGGCGCCGTCCGGCGCCTCCCAGCCCGGCTCAGGTCCCAGCCAACAGGGGGCGGGTCCCATGCAGGGAGCCGGCCCGGTTCAGGGTGCAGGGCCTGCCGGTGGCCCTGTGATCGGCAATGGCCCCGGAACGGATGCTCAACAAGCCCAGCAGGGGCCGCAGCAGGGCGGCGGCCCGTTGCAGAATGCCGGTCCGCTGCAGGGCGCCGGCCCCATGCAAACGGCTGGACCGCTGCAAAGCGCGGGCCCGCTTCAGAGCGCAGGTCCGCTTCAAAGCGCCGGCCCGTTGCAGAGCAACGGCCCCCTGCAGAATGCCGGCCCGTTGCAACCGGCCGCGCCCCTGCAGAACACGGCGCCCGATGGCGGCCCGCCGGGAGGATTGGAGGGGCTGACCACGGCAGGCGATCCCCTGATCCCGCCGCCCAACGATACACAGTATTACGGCCAGGCATACGGTCCGACCGGTGGTCCGACCATGCAGCAGCTGATTGCGCAAATGCTGGAGGCGCCGGGCGGTGTCTCCGGCCCGACGCTCGCGAGCTGGGTGAATACCCTCACGCCGCCCGATCCGCCGGGACAGCCGCAGCAGCCGCCGGGGCCGCCGCAGCAGCCCCCACAGCCGCCGATCACGCCGGTCTCGAATCCGCAGCCCCCGGGGCCGCCGCCTCCTGGGCCGCCTAGCCCGCTTCCACCGGTTATCTATGACCCGACGCAACCGCAGCAGCAGAGCCCGCGGTAGCGTCCAGGAGAGTCTGCAGGGAAGTTTTTTCCAGCCGACCCTCGGACCGCTGTGTGGATGGCCCGAAACACCCATGACGATTAGTGCGAATCGATCGCAGCTGGTTTGGTCGCCTGTTGTCGGCTGGGTATTGCTGACGTGCGCGGCATCGGTTGCGCATGCCCAGATCGAATCGTCGTCGCCGGCCACCCAGTTTCTTTTCGAGCAGACTCCCGCCGTCGATATTCCGGCGGACGTTCCCGTTTCCGCCACAGGCCCGGGAATTGGAAACGGCGAAGTCGGCATAGCGATCGGCGCCTTCACGCTCTATCCGACGCTCGAGGTGCAGGCGGGCTACGACAGCAACGTCTACGCCACCTCGGCGCCCACCGTGGGCTCGCCGTACACGCTCATCAGGCCCATCGTCGAGCTGAAGTCGGATTGGTTGAACCATTCGCTGCGCGTGATGGCCGGTGGCGGCTTCGGCTTCTATTCGAATGCGAGCTCCCAGAATTACTGGAATGGCTATGTCCAGGCAGACGGCCGGCTCGATATCCTGGAGGATCTGTACGCCACCGCCATGGTCGGCGTCCGGCGTCAGACGGAAGCGCTCGGCACGCCCAACGCCCTGGTCGCAAGTGCGCCGACCGTCGTCGATACGCTGCCGGCCGAGATCGGGCTCTACCAGCGCTTCAATCGATTCTTCTACGAAGCCAAGGCTTCGGTGACCCGTTACCAGTATGTTGATTACAGCATCATCCCCGTGGGCGGCCTGCCGGCCGTCAGTCGCAATCGCATCGAATACGATGAGCGCATCCGGGTGGGCTACGAGGTTATCGACGACATCGACGTCTGGGTATCGACCGGCCTCAACCAGCGCATCTACGACCAGTACGTCAATGTCTACGGCCAGCAGCGCGATTCGAACGGCTGGTCCGTCAGTATGGGCGCCACCGTCAGGTTCACCCCGAAGACGAGCCTGGAAGGCTTTGTGGGCTACACCAACCAGAGCTATTTCGCGGACGGAACCTCGACGCCGGCGTTTACCTTCGGGCTGACCGGCAGCTGGAACGGCTATGAGCCTTTGACCATCCGGCCGGCGTTCCTGCGGACGATCAACGAATCGGCCTACAGCAACTACCAGAACTACGTGTCGACCACGCTCGGCGTCGACTTCATTTACGATATCCACGACGCCTGGCAGATGGTCGGCGGAACGGGTATAAATATCGCGCAATACAACCCCGTGCCGGGGTCGGGCGTCGGCCCGCGCACCGATTACTACTGGCGTGCGTCTCTGGGTTTGCTGTATTCCCTGCGCCCGCAGGTCCAGATCGGGCCCCTGTACGAACACACGAGCGGCTCGTCGACCGACGTCGCCAGCGGTGGTCCGGCGTACACGAGGGAAGTGATTTCTGTTCGAGTCGTTGCAAAGCGGTGATCCGGTGAATTTGAGTCGTTTCCTCTCCCGCTGCGTCGGGCCGCTCTTCGTAGCGATGACACTGATGCTCGGCGCCTGCGATCCGCAGCCGCCGATGTCGACCTTGACCATCCAGCAGCCCTCGCTCGGCACGCAGAACCTGCGCCTGGGCGAATATCGCGTCGCGCCGGGCGACCGGTTGCGCGTCACGGTCCTGTCCGACACCGAGCTGTCGGGCGAGTACGAGGTCGATTCGACCGGCATGATCTCGCCGCGCATGGCCGGCCGGGTGGTCGTGCTGGGCATGTCGATGCCCGAGATCGAGACGATGCTGGCCGACCGCTATCGTTCGGGCGGCTACCTCCGCAATCCGCGGATCAGCGTCGACCTCGTGTCGAGGCGTCCGTTCTATATCATCGGCGAGATCAGCCGCCCGGGATCGTTCCCCTATGTGTCGGGGATCAACGTCCTGCAGGCGATCGCGATCGCCGGCGGATATACAAGGCGCGCCTCGAAGACGCGTATCACGATTCAGCGCTTCAATGCGCAGCAAGGGCAGGAAGAGACGGTAACGGAGGATTCACCGGTGGGGCCGGGCGACATCATCCGGGTGCCGGAGCGTTGGTTCTAAAGGTTCGCGTAAGGCGTTCAGCGTAAATCGTTGGCGTAAAGCTTGGGGATGGGCGGTGTGGGGCCGCTCGTCGAAGGGGTGGCGTAGGGGACCGGTCCTGGTTGGGGCCGGGACGGTGCGTGCTCGATCGGGTGTCGTCGCGAGTTGTCTTTTTCGCGGAGTGTTGTGGGATGGGATCGTTGCCTCGGGCGGACCACATTGTGGATGAGCCCAATCAGAATCGAATGGTGCCGGCACCGGAAGCGGCGGTGCTTGCGCCCGTTCGTCCGGTCGAAACGCCGAACGAGCTGTGGGAATGGCTGCGCCTGCTCAATCGTCGCAAGGCCTTGATCATCGGCTGCGGCCTCATTGCGACCGCGCTCATGGCGCTGGTGATCGCCCAGGCCACGCCGCTCTACAAGGCGTCGTCGCGCATCATCCTCGACACGCGCACCACCAAGTTCGTCAACACCGAGGCCGCGTTGTCGGGCGTCGACACGCTCAACATGGGCGCGATCCAGAGCGAACTCGAGGTCATCCAGTCCGAGTTCCTGATCGGCCGGGTCGTCGACAAGCTCGGCCTTGCAAACAATCCGGAGTTCAACGGCACCAAGCCCCCGGGATTCATCGACAACGCCCTGCAGCCGCTGCGGGACCTGTGGAGCACCGGTATTTCCACGTTGCTGGCGCCGCCGCCGAAGCCGCAGCCGGCAACGGCCGCGACCGCGCCGGCCCGCACCGGCCGTCCGGCCGAGGATAGCGATCCGCGCCGCCGCGCCGCGATCGGCGCCGTTGCCGGCCGCCTGAGCGTCACGCTGCTTGGCCGGACCTTCGTCATCCTGATCACCGTGGAAAGCCCCGACGGCACCATGTCGGCGCGCATTGCGAATGCGATCGCCGAGGCCTATCTCGCTGACCAGATCGACACCAAGAACGAGGCCAACCGCCGCGCCACCGAGTGGCTGGAGCAACGCCTGGCGGAGCTGCGTCGCAACCTGCAGGTCGCGGAAGAGGCGGTCGCCGCCTACCGGCGCGACAAGGGCCTGGCCGGCAGCCCCGAGGGGGCCGTCTCGACCCAGACGCTGTCCGATCTCAATGGCCGCTACACCGCCGCCAAGGGCCGCCGCATCGAGCGCGAAGGCCGTCTGATAGCGCTCAGCAAGGCGAGCCTCAACCCGGGCGAACTCGCCAACATCCCGGAAGTGTCGGGCAACACCACTTTGGCCGCGCTGCGCATCCAGGACGTGGATCTCACCCGCAAGACCGCCGAGCTCTCGTCGCAGCTCGGCGAGAACCATCCGAAGATCCAGCAGGTCCGCAACGAGCTGGCCTCGATCCGGGCGCGGTTCATCACCGAGACGCAGCGCATCACGCTCGCGGTCCGTGCCGAGCTCGACGCCGCCAAGTCCGAGGAGGACGAGCTCAAGGAACTCGTCGACAAGGCGTCGGTGGTTGCCGGCACCGCCAGCCAGTACGAGGCCGAGCTGAAGCAGCTCGAGCGCGAGGCCCAGTCCAACCGCACCCTGTACGAGGGCTTCCTGACGCGCTTCAAGGAGCTGCGCGAGCAGCAGGACATCCAGCGCGCCGATGCCCGCATCCTGGCCTACGCCCATCCGTCGGGGGCGCCGTCCTCGCCGAACTACAAGAGCGGCCTGATGGCGGCGTTCATCATCGGCTCGCTGTTCGGCATGGCCGGCGCCGTCGCCGCCGAGAAGCTCGACCGCGTGTTCCGTTCGGCCGCCCAGGTCGAGGAAGCGACCGGGGTGGGCGTGCTCGGCATGGTGCCCGAGGTCAAGGGACCGGCGACCACGCGTTCCAACGTCGTGACCCACGTGCTCGAAAACACGACCTCGCCGGCGGCGGAGTCGATACGAGCGGTGTTCACGGCGATCAGTCTCGGCAGCCTCGACCGGCCGCCGCGCATCATCGCCATCACCTCGTCGACGCCGAGCGAGGGCAAGACCACCTTCGTGGCTGCCCTGGGCGGTCTGCTGACGAAGATGAACGCCTCGCGTCGCGTGCTGGTCGTCGACCTCGACCTGCGCCAGGCCCGCCTCTCGGCGGCGCTCGGCCTCAAGGATCGCGGCGGCACGATCGACGAGTACCTGATGGGCATCAAGACGCTGGAGGAGTGCACCCGGCGCCACGACCTGTCGGGCGTGGACTATATCTGCGCCCGCCCCAGCACGCCGAACGCGCCGGAAATCCTCGAGTCGCACGCCATGAAGGCGGCCCTCGGTGTCTTCGCCGAGCGCTACGACCTCGTGATCCTCGACGGTCCGCCGGTGATGGCGGTCTCCGATGCGCGCATCATCTCGCGTCTGGCCGACTACACGGTGTTCATCGTGCAGTGGGCGAAGACCCCGCGCGAGGTCGTCAAGACGGCGATCTCGGCGCTACTGAACGTCACCACGCATGTCGGTGTCGTCATCAACCGCGTCAACCTGGCCAAGCATGCGCGCTACGGCTACGGCGATCACGGCGACTACTACTCGCGGTATCGCGGCTACTACGGTGCGGGCGTCGACATGGCCGCCAACGCTGCCGGCCGTCCGCCGCTCACACTGGCCTCGAAGAGGTAGTCTTCGTCGCCGCGCGGCGGTCCTCGACCGTTCGCGCGGCGCTCACGCAATCGTAAGCGGCCCTGCCGCCGCTTCCATGCGACCGTTGCGCCTCCCGTCGAGGAGACGCTCCATGAATCCCATCCGCCTCATCCAGGGCTGCACCGCCTTTATGGTGGCTGCAGCGCTCGCTGCTTCGGCCTTTGCCCAGAGCCCGCCGACGCGCCTGCGCGGCACGCTTTCCGCGATCGACGGCAAGACCGCCACCATCGCCACGCGCGAAGGCACCACCGTGGAGGTGAAGCTGGCCGATAATTGGAGCGTGGCCCTGGTGGGCCCGCTCGCCCTGTCGGACATCAAGGAGAACAGCTTCGTCGGCGTCGCCTCGATCAAGGGGCCCGACGGCAGCCAGAATGCGCTCGAGGTCCTGGTGTTTCCCGAAGCCGCCCGCGGCAGCAACGAAGGTCACTATCCGTGGGATCTCCAGCCCGAGAGCATGATGACCAACGCCACGGTGGCGACCGTGGCGGCCGGCGGTGACGGGCAGACGCTGACGCTGAAATACAAGGACGGCAGCCAGGTCATCAAGGTGAAGCCGGGCACGCCGATCGTGACCTTCCTGCCGGGCGAGCGGAGCGACGCAAAGGTCGGGGCAAAGATCTTTGCCGGCGCCGCGAAGGCGGCGGACGGCACATTGACCGTCACCCGCCTGCTGGTCGGCAAGGACGGTCTCACGCCGCCGATGTAGGCTGTCGATGCCATCCTGAGCAAACGAAATAAACGAAACAAACGAATCAGACGAATCGGACTCGGCGGCTCCTGAATCATATGTTGCGGTGACCGTTGACGGCTCAATGTTGCTCGCCGGTACTTCTCAAAAACCTATTTCAACAGCCTGCTAAAGGCGCCAGAGCGTGACGTCCTGGGGCGTCGCGGCGCGGTCGAGAAGGCCGGTGACGTCGGCCACGAAGCCGCCGGGGGCGGGCTTCAGCAAGGGCTTCACCAGCGACCAGCCGCCTTCGCGATAAAGGCGATGGGCGACCGCGAGCACGACGGCATCGGCGGGCTCGAGCTGGTCGAGCGGCGTCAGCCGGAGATCGTACTCCTCGCGCAACAGGCCGCCGTCGGCCATCGGATCGTGAAGCTGCACCGTTACCCCGAAATCCTCGAGTTCGCGCACGATGTCGACGACGCGCGTATTGCGGATATCGGGCACGTTTTCCTTGAAGGTGACGCCCAGCACGGTGACGACGGGGCGGCCGTTACCGGCATGGCGCATGACGCTGCGCAGCACCCGGTTGGCCACATGCACGCCCATGCTGTCGTTGACGCGTCGACCCGAGTGGATGACGTGCGGATGGTAGCCCACTTCCTCGGCCTTGTGGGCGATGTAGAAGGGATCGACGCCGATGCAGTGCCCGCCGACCAGGCCGGGCTTGAACGGCAGGAAGTTCCACTTGGTGCCGGCGGCGTCGAGCACGTCGCGCGTATCGATCCCCAGCCGGTCCGAGATCAGAGCCACCTCGTTGATCAGCGCGATGTTGATGTCGCGCTGGGTATTCTCGAGCACCTTGGCGAATTCGGCGACCTTGATCGATCCGGCCCGGTGGGTGCCGGCCGTCACGACCGCCCGATAGGTCGCATCGACGATGTCGAGCGTCTCGGGCGTGTCGGCCGACACGATCTTCAGGATGTTGTCGAAGCGGCGTTCCTTGTCGCCGGGATTGATGCGCTCGGGCGAGTAGCCGACGTTGAAGTCGGTCTTCCACTTGAGCCCGGACGCCTTCTCCAGCACGGGAATGCAGATGTCCTCGGTGACGCCGGGATAGACCGTCGACTCGTAGACCACGATGTCGCCGCGCTTGAGCGTCCGGCCGATCGTCTCCGAGGCGCCTTTCAAGGGAGCCAGGTCGGGTTGCTTGCTGGCGTCGATCGGGGTCGGCACGGTCACGATGTGGAAGTCGGCCGCCGCCAGATCGCGGGGATCGGAAGAGAACCGCAGGCCGGGTGCCGTGAGCCGGGCCGGCTCGACCTCGCCCGTGCGGTCATGGCCGTGGGAGAGTTCGGCGATGCGGCGGGCATCGATGTCGAAGCCCAGTACCTGATAACCGATGCGGCCGAAGCCGGCGGCGACGGGCAGGCCGACGTAGCCGAGCCCGATGACGGAGATGTGCCGTTTCATTCCCGGGATTTCTGACAGGTCACGCCGTCGCTGGCATCCAATTTCAGCGGTCTTTCCCGGCCGGCGGCTCGTCGCGGGCGAGCTGGCCGAGCTGGGCGATCATGCCCGCGACGTAGAGGCCGAGATTGGCGGCGATCCAGACCATACCCAGCACGTCGCCGTAGCCTAAGGTCATGCCGGCGATGTCGAACGGCACCGGCGGCTTCAGATAGAACGCGATGTTGGCCGCCAGGAAGAGGCAGCGTACTTCGGTCAGGCCGAAGCCGGCGCTGGCGAGATGGAAGGTCCGGGCGACCTCGGCGCGCAGCAGGCCCTGGGCGGTCATCATGAAATAGGTCGCGAGCCCGATGGCGGCGACGTCCATGCGAACGAACCCGGACAGGCCGAGGCCGATTGCGAACAGGAACTGGCTCAGCACGTCGATCGACTGGTCGAGGAAGAAGCCGTAGCGCGGCCGCTCGATGCCGCGTCGGCGGGCGATGGCGCCATCGAGGGAATCGCCGAACCAGTTCACGATCAGGGCCGCGTTCACGACCCAGAGCCATGCCGGGTTCCCGGCGGCGCACGTGTAGGCGGCGCACGCGACGATGGAGGCGGCAAAACCGAGAGCGGTCAGGAAGTCAGGCGACATCCAGCGTGGCAACCGGGGGGCGATCCATGCGATAAGCCATTGCTCCGGCACCGATAGCCAGCCTCGGTTGGAACGTGTGAGGGGGATTTCTCGGTCCGTCGGCATGGTCTGCAGAGAATAGCCTACCCCATGCCGCTTCGTATTGTACCCGGGACCGTTCTTGCCCTCGTTGATACCGAAAAGCCCCTGGGCGCGCCGGCTCGTCTATGAATTGGTCTACGCTTGGCCGGGCAGCCGTCAGGCGACGGCGTTCAACGTCGGTCTGGCGCCGGTCGATCCGGCCATTCTCGCCGATCCGGTGCTGGCCGGTGACGCCAGCCAGATCCAGCTCTATGCCGAACTCTTCGCGCTCGCGGGGCTCGATACGGAAACGTGGCGGCAGAGCGCCGTGATCGAGGTCGCGGCAGGCCGCGGCGGCGGGTTGCTCTATCTGTCGAAACGACATGGGCCGCGGACGGTCGTCGGAATCGACGTGTCCGCCGTCGCTGCCCGGCGGGGACGGCAGCTCGGCATCGATCTCCGTCAGGGGGAGGCAACCCGGCTGCCGTTCGAGGATGGGCATTTCGACTGCCTCGTCTGCGTCGACGCGTTGAACTATTTCGTCGAGGAGGAATTCGTCCGCGAGGCAATGCGGGTCCTGAAGCCATCGGGACGATTGTTTCTGGCGGAATCGTCCTCAACCTTCGTCGAAGCCGAAGGACGCTTCCGGCGCCTGGCTCGCCTGGGTGGACTGGCGGTCGACGCGCTGCGCGACGTTTCCGAGGGCGCGAGGCGATCCATTCGCGAGCGTAGCCCGCGCGCCGTTAGGGCGGCGGCCTGGGTGCCGGCGTTTCTCCGCGCCCGCGTGCGCGAGATGCTGATGGTGGAGGGCAGCGAGCGCTATCGCGGTTGGCAGGACGGCGAGCACTGTTTCGCAATGGCCGTGCTGCGCCGGCAGGCGGCTCCCGCCTGAGGGAGGCGCCTGGCCTACCGGCCGACGTGGAAGCGGGTGTCTTTCATACCCCGGCGACGGATCGCCTCGGGCACGAGAAGGCTGAGCCGCGATAGCCAGAAGGGCATGAGGGGAAAGCCGATCATGGCCTTGTTCCGTCGCAGGCCGGCGAGAATCCGTGACGCCGCGTCGTCGGCGGAGATCTCGCCGGGACGGGGCCCAAGGTGCTTGTCAGCCATGGCGGTGGCGACGAAGCCGGGGCAGGCAACGACAACCTGAATTCCCTCCGCCGCGACGGCATCCCGCAACGCCAACCCATAGGACAGCAGCCCGGCCTTGGAGGCCGAATAGGCGGGCGCGTCGGGCAGCGGGACCAGCGAGGCGAGCGACGCCACGAGCACGATGCTGCCGTGCCGGTTCCTCTGCATGGCGGGCAGCACGAGATGGACGATATCGACGGTCGCCAGGAGATTGGTTTCGAGCACCCGTCTCGCGACGCCGCCGCGCTCGACGGTCTCGTCCGCCGCCCGACCGTCGAGGATGCCGGCATTGGCGATCAGCAGGTCGATGGGCGCGGCGCGCGCGACCTCCCCGAGGAAGGCCGCGATCCGGTCCGTGTCCGACATGTCCAGGCTGGCGATCCTGCAGGTCGCGCCTTTCGCCCGGCAGGCGACCGCGACCGCCTCGAGGCGCTCGGTATTGCGGCCAAGCAATGCCAGGGTGCGGCCCGGTGCGGCGAGGGAACGTGCGAGCGCCGCGCCGATGCCGCTGGACGCGCCGGTGATGACGATCGTCGTGAAATCCATGCCGCGGTCAGCGACTGGCGATGGTGCTGACGAAAGAAGAGCCGGTGCGGATCTTCGGCAGCTCCTCGGCCACCGCGCCGATCACCGCTTCGATCTGCTCCGGCGTATGCTGCGACGTGACGAAGAACCGGAGCCGTGCCTGGTTTTCTGCCACGCCCGGGAAGACCGCCGGCACGACGTTGAAGCCGCGTTCCAGCAGGCGCTCGGACAGCATCACCGTCTGTGGCGAGTTGCCGACGATGACCGGCACGACCGATGCGCCAATGCTCAGTCCGGTGTTCAGGCCGCACGCCCTGGCCCGCTCGAGCAAGGCCAGCCCATTGCGGCGGAGCGCGGTCGCACGCCATGGCTCGCGCATCATCACGTCGATGGCCGCCGTCGCCGCTGCAGCCACCGGAGGCGAAAGGCCGACACTGAAGACGAAACCCGGCGATGTGTACTTGATCAGCTCGATGAGGGCGCGGCTGCCGGCAATGTAGCCACCGGCGGCGGCCAGGGCCTTGCTGAGCGTGCCCATCCAGATCTCGACTTCCGTCGGATCGATGCCCTGTTCCTCGGCGACGCCGCGGCCGGTCCCACCGAGCGCGCCGGTCGCATGCGCTTCGTCGACCATCAGCCAGGCATTGTACCGGCGCTTCAGCTTGATCAGGCCGGCGAGATCGGGGACGTCGCCGTCCATGCCGTAGAGACCTTCGACGACGATCAAAGCGCGCCGGTATCGTGCCCGATTGAGCCGCAGCGCGCGTTCGAAGGCGTCGAGGTCGTTGTGCGGGCAGAGGACCCGCTTGGCGCCCGACAGCTTGGCGCCCTCGATGATGCTGTTGTGGATGACGGCATCCGCCACGATGAGGTCTTCGGGGCCCAGCAGTTCGCCGATCACCGACACATTCGTGCCGTGGCCGCTCACGAAGGCGATGGCGTCCTCGGTTCCGCTCAGGCGCGCGAGCGCAGCCTCGAGGTCACGATGCACCTGGCGTTCGCCGGCCGACAGCCGGCTGGCCGACACGGATGTGCCGAACCGGTCGATCGCGGCCTTGGCCGCCGCCGCCACGTCGGGATGTCCGTTCAGTCCGAGATAGTCGTAGGAGGAGAAGTTCGCGACCGTGCGCCCGTCGATCGATGTCGTGTTGCCGGCGCGGCCGTCATGCAGGCGATAGAAGGGGTTGCCGATGCTGGTGAGATCGCCCACGGCTTTCCAGATCTTCAGGATCTCGTATTCGGGCAGCGTGGTGAAGTCGAATTCCCGCCGCTCACCCGTTGCCGGGCCGGCCGGAGCCCGGTGCGGGGGAACGGTGGAATGGCCGAGAGCCTGCCGTATGCGATCGACCGTCTCCTGTGCGGCGTTCGATCGGGGCTGGTTCATAACGGTCCGTCGATCTGCTTGACGCGCTGCATCACGGCCGTGACGGCCGCGCGCTTCTCCGACGCCTTGGCGCCGGCCGCCTGTTCGGCGAAATGGCTCGACGACAGGGTGACCAGCGTGCTCGGTACGGCGTCGCGGGGCGTCTCGCCGGTCACGAGCGGCGTGACGCGGCGCGCGACATCGGCTGGCGTGATGCCGCTGGCCAGCGACATCATCGGCAGCTCGATCTGCAGCGAGGCCTCCACGGTCGTGCGCAGCTCAAGCATCATCAGCGAATCCATGCCGATTTCCGCCAGCGGCCGATGCCGGTCGATTTCCTTGGGAGGCAGGCGGAGAACGCGGGCGATCTCCTCGACCACGATCTCGAGCAGGGCCGCGGTCGCTTCTTCGGGCGGCATGGCGCGCAGCCGCTCGAGGGTAACCGCCGCCTGGCCGGACTGCCGCGACGCACTGCCGGTGTCGATGGCGTTGAAGGTCGGCGCACGCACCGCGGCGAGTTCCCGCCTGGCCATGCCCCAATCGACACGGGCGATCGAGCACGCGTCGACAAGCTGGTTTCCGTCGGCATCGAAGGCCCAGTCCAGTCCGTTCAGCGCCGTGCGGGCAGGCATCAACGTGGCGGCGAAACGCCTCTTCAGGCTGGAGTTCGCCTCGATGTGCCGGGCGAGATAGCCGGCATCCTCGATGGCGCCCCAGGCAACGGCGAGCACCGGCAACCCCTTGGCGCGCAGGCGGCGGGCGATGCCTTCGACATAGGCATTGCCGGCGACATAGTTGAACTGGCCCGGATTGCCGAAGAGCGTGGTGGCCGACGAGAAGAGCAGAAGGTAGTCCAGCGCCAGCCTTCCGGCGATCCGTTCGAGATTCAGGGCGCCGCTGGCCTTGGGTCGCAGCACGGTCTCGAGCGACTCGCGGTCGATCCCCTGGATCAGCCTGTCGTCGAGCACCATGGCGGCGTGGACCAGGCCCTTGATCGGACGCTGACGGCCGAGCTGATCGACGAAGCGATCGAGAACGGCCGCGTCGGCCACGTCGACGGAAGCGATCTCGATGGTCACCCCCTTGCCGCGCAAGGCCTCGACCTGAGTGGCGACGGTCTCGGACAGGTGAGCCGATCGGCTGACCAACGCGATATGACGGGCGCCGCGATCGGCCAGCCATTCGGCCGTTGCGAAGCCGAAGCCGCTCGTGCCGCCGATCACGACGTGCCAACCGTCGGCATCGACGGGGAAGGTGCCGACGGGTGTTTCCGAGACAGTGGCCTGTCGGGCCGGCGTCACGACGATCTTCCCGATATGGCCGGCGCGCTGCATCAGCCGGAATGCCTCGCCGATATGCGCTCCGTCGAAGACGCGATGCGGGAGCGGCGAGAATTGGCCGTCGGCAAAGAGGCCGACGACATCGGCGAACAGTTGCTGCGAAAGCGCCTTGTGGACGCCAATGAGCTGGTCGATGTCGACGCCGAAGTAGCTCAGATTGCGGCGCAACGGCCGCAGCCCGAGATGGGTGTTGGCATAGAAGTCGCGCTTGCCCAGTTCGATGAAGCGGCCGAACGGCTTCAGACAATCCATGGAGCGGATCATCGCCTCGCCGGCCAGCGAATTCAGGACGACGTCGACGCCCTTGCCGCCGGTGAAGCCCATTATTTCCTCGGCGAAAGCCAAGGTGCGGGAATTGCAGACGAAGTCGGCGCCGAGGCTGCGCAGCAGGGCGCGCTTTTCGCCGCTCCCGGCCGTCGCGATGACCGTCGCGCCGAGATGCTTGGCGACCTGCATGGCGGCCAGGCCGACGGCGCCGGCGCCGCCGTGGATCAGCACGGATTCGCCGGGCCTCAGCCGGGCAAGGTGGGCGAGCGAGTAGTAGGCGGTGAGGAATGCGACGGGCAGCGTCGTGGCGTCCTCGTACGACAGCTGGTTCGGCAGCTTGCTGACCGCGAAAGTCTTCGCGACGATGTGGCTGGCAAAGGCGCCGGGGGCGAAGGCGAGGACGCGATCGCCGACCGCCAGATCCTCGACGCCGGGGCCCGCGCGGACGACCGTGCCCGCGCACTCCATGCCCAGGCCCGGACCGGCATAGCCGTCTTCCAGCGCCTCTTCGGGCAGCAGACGCAGGTTCCACATCACGTCGCGGAAGTTGAGGCCGGTGGTCGCCACCTCGATCTCGACTTCGCCGGCTTCCGGCGCCTTTCGCGGCTCCGGAATCCAGCCGAGCGCGCCGCGGCCCGAACCCTGCCGGGTCACGAGCCGCAGCATCATGTCGCTGGCCAACGGCTGGCGCGGACGGGGAGCGGTGGCGCCGCGCTCGATGCGGAAGACGATGCGGCTTTCACCCGAGAAGAACACTTCGCGTTCCTCGCCGGGTACAAGCATCTCGACCGCAGCCCGTTCGACGACGCGCAGACGCGGCTGGCCGGCTAGGCCGAGACAGCGAATGTGCAGGCCCGGATACTCGTTGCGGGCAACGCGTGTCGCCGCGATCAGCGCACACCAGAGCGGCTGCTCGAGCGGAGCCAGCCCACCCGTTTCGCCAAAGTCGACGACGACCCAGAGGCGCGCCGGCGTATCGGCGAGACGGCGGCATTGATCGGCCACTTCATCGAGGCGCTCGGCGAGGGCAGCGACCGGGTCAGCGGCGCCATCGGCGGCGGAGAGAGACAGCACAAAGTCGGTCGTCGCGACCTGGTCGGATCGTGCCGGCTCGGCGCTGTCATGGCCGACGACGGCCCGAAGATCGGCAGCGGCGCTGCCCTGCCAGGAGAAGACAGCCGGTTCGAGGGGCGCTGTGGCGTTACGATCCATGCCGACGCCGGCCAGGCCGCGGACAACTACGCCTATGCGCGCTTCGCCGAGAGCGGGCAGCACTGAAATGCTGCTGAAGCCCGCGGTTTCAAGTTCGTCGATCCATTCCTGATCGGTCAGCAGCGCGCCGACCGGAAACTCGGCGTTGGCCGAGCGGGCCCACCAGCGCCGCCGGCTGCCGCGGACGATGTCCCAGAAAGCGCTGGGTGCCAGCTCACCGGCGATCATCGGGGCGTTGGGACGCAACAGCCTTGTGATGACCGCCATACCGTCGTCGCTGCCGGCGGCGATCTCGCTCAAGGCATCGATGACGAAAGCCAGGTCCAGCGAAGCGGGGCGCACCGTCTCGAGTTGGGACCAGGTCAGGCAACGCACGAGCGAGGCCGAGTCGCCGATGGCGGCGCGCGCCTGTTCCATCCGGTCGTCGTCAAGGTCCGTCAGGATGATTTCGAGATTGGTGAAGCGCGCGCTGAGATCGGCGGCTATTGCGAAATGATCGGCACCCACCATCAACATCCGCAACAGGCGGCCGCTGTCGTGGCGCGATATGGAAGCCGCGACGTCACTCACGACGGCATCGCGCAGCCAGCTTATCTGATTGGAGGCCAGGCCGAGGTTGCGCCAGTGCGGCGAGCCGAGTTCGCTCACGGCCGTCGGGTCGCCGTCGCTCAGCCGGCCAATGATGTTCTCGAGCCGCGAGACGCTGGCCGCTTCGGCGCCCATCGACGGGTGCCGAACGAGCAACGTACTGACGATGGAGTCGATCTCGGGAAGATCGCAAGAGGGGACGAGGGTGCGAACGCCGTCGCGATCCACGGCGAGGTTCTTCGCTTCGAGATGCCACAGAAGGGCGGATCGAAGAAAAGAAGCCCACGAAGCGCCATCGTCGCCGGCCGCCGCTTCATCGTTCTTCGGCGGTTCGACCGGCGGCCGGACCTTGAGGGCAGACCAGGTTGCGCGCAGGGTTCCGGCTTCCAGCAGAAGCAGGGCTTCGGAGAGGGCGGCGGCGCTGCCGGCAGGCCGTTCCACGTCAACATGACCAGGCACGAGCGTCGAGGGCAGGCCCGCACGCTCGAGATGCCAGGTGGTGGTGCGATAGCTGAGCGATTTGGGATCCGCGGCCAGCTCGGCGGGGGCCTCGACGAGCCGGACATTCTGGGCCGAGGTGACGAGTTTTCCGTGTTCGTCCCAGAGGTCGATATCGACGACCATCGAACTCAGCGACTGCCTGAGCGTCCGGGCGGTTACACGGGTGACGATGGCGCCAGCCTCGAACACGCGAACGCAGCCGAAGCGGACGGGCAGCATGCGCTTCATCGGCATGTCCGCGACGCCGGCTTCTTCCGCGGCGAAGAGCGCATGGAAAGCGGCATCGAATGCCGTGATATCGACGATCTGCGTGCCGTGCACGAGCGCATCGGGCCGGTCGAGGCTGCCGATCCCGAATTTCGATTCGGGGAAAACGACCTGCCGGACACGCTGAAACGTCGGACCGTAGGTGAAACCGAGATCGCTGGCCCAGGCATAGACGCTGCTCTTGGGGACGATGACGGCATGGTCCGGTACGGCCGGCGGAAGGGTCGCCTTGCCGGCAATCGGCGAGCGCCCGACGATACCGCGGGCATTGAGGGTCCAGCCGGCGCCGCTGCCGCCGCGCTGCCGCGACAGCAATTCGACGACACCCGTTTCGTGGGCGAGCCGGGTGGAAATCTCGAACGAGATGCCGCCTTCGAAAACGAGCGGCCGAAGGATATCGAGGTCGCGGAGCTCCAGGGCTCCTTCCGGATGGATCTCGCGGGCCACCGCCAGCATGGTCTCGACGTAGGCCGTTGCCGGAAGGACAGGAACATCGCCGACCTTGTGGTCGTTTATCCAGGGATAGAGTGCGGGATCTACCGTGGAAAACCACTCGGAGCCGTCCCGCCGCGGCCGCGCGCCGAGCAGCGCATGAGCCGGCGGCATCAGGACCGTGCTGGCCTCGTCCGTCGGGGACACCTTGAAGTGGGTATGCTGCCAGGGATAGAGGGGCAGGGCGACGGCGGTCGCCGGCGCCGGGCCGAAGAACCGCTGCATTTCCACCTTGCCGCCGGCCAGCGCGACCTTGGAGGCGGCCCGCTCGACCGGATCGAAGGCGGACTGGCCGTCGCCCTCGGTCAGGGTTTCGATGACGATGCCGCGCGTGCCGGCTTCCCGGAAGGCGTCGCGCACGTAGCTGGCCAGAATGGGCCGCGGTCCCACCTCGACGAAAACGCGCATGCCGTCGTTTAACAGGCCGTTCAGAGCCGGTTCGAACTGGACGGGCTCGCGGACGTTGCGCCACCAGTGATCGGCACCGAGCGTCTCCGGAGACACCGCTGCGCCGGCCACCGACGACACGAAATTCTTATGGAAGGGTAGCGGGCGGAGCCCCTCCAATTCGCGCAGGAGCGGGCCGCGAACGGGATCGATCAGTGCGCTGTGGAACGGATAGTCGAGATCGAGGCGTCGTGCGCTGATTCGCATCTCGGCCGCTGCCTGGAGCACGCGGTCGATGTCCGCGATGGTTCCCGACACCGTGACGCTGCGCCAGCTGTTGATCGCGGCGATCTCGACGCCGGGGGCGCCGGCGGTCTTCAGAAAGCGTCGTGCCTCGCGGTCGCTCAGCATCAGCGCCGCCATGCCGCCGCTGCCGCGAACGTTCTCCTGGTTGCGGCTGCGGGCGATCACGACGTCGATGGCCTGGTCGAGGCTCAAGGCACCGGCACACCAGGCGGCGGCGATCTCGCCAACGCTGTGGCCGAGGGTTGCGCTTGCCACAATGCCCCGCTCTTCGAGAGACCGCACCGTGGCGACCTGCAGGGCAAGCAGCAGCGGCTGCGAATAGGTCGCCCGCCGCAGCCGTGGCGTCAGGTCGTCGGCGAACAGCGTATCGACGATCGACCAGTTCTGGACCCTGCCGAAACGACCGTCGATGTCCTTCAGGGCGTTGCGGAAGACGGGATTGGTTTCCCAGGCATCGCGGCCCATGCCGACCCATTGGGACCCGTTGCCGGAGAAAAGAAAAGTGAGCGGCTGGTCGGTGCCGAGCGCCTGCCCGGTGAGGATGGAGGCGGACTTCTCGCCTTTCACGAAGGAAGCGAGATGATGCCGGACCTCGTCCGTCGTCTCGCCGCGGGCGATCAGGCGGTGTGGCAGCGCGTCCCGGAGATAGGCGCTGGCGGAAATGAAGGCCGTGGCTTCGCGCGTGGTCGCTGGCCACTTCTCGACGTAACGGCCGGCCAGGGCCGTCAAGGCGTCGGCATTGTGGGCCGTCAGCAGCAGCGGCGGCGGCGTGGTCGCCGTGTTGACCTGCACGAGATGCGCCACGGTCCGGTCGCTGCGCAGGATGACATGCGAGTTGGTGCCGCCGAATCCGAACGAATTGACGCCGACCAGCTCGGGACCGCGCTGGTCGGGCAGGCGGCGGTTCTGGGCGATGACCTCGAGATTGAGATCGCCGAACGGAATGTCGGGATTCGGGGCGCGCTGGTGCAGGGTGGCCGGAACCACGCCCCGGTCGAGGGCGATGACGGACTTCAGCAGGCCGGCCAGACCGGACACCGGCTCGAGATGGCCGACATTGGATTTCACCGAACCGATTGGCAGGGGTTGCGTGCGCTTCTGGGCAAGACCCTTGCCGAGCGCATCCGCTTCGATGGGATCGCCGACCCGCGTGCCGGTTCCATGAGCCTCGACGAAGCTGAGATCGGCAGGATCCACCCCGAAGTCGCCATAGACCTGCTCCAGCAGCCTCCGCTGCGACTCGGCGGAGGGCAGCGACATGCCGGTGGTGCGGCCGTCCTGGTTCACGCCCGAACCGACGATCACCGCGTGGATGCGGCTGCGGGCCTTCAGCGCCGAGGACATCGAGCGAAGCACGACCGCGATCGCGCCTTCGGCGCGGACATATCCATCCGCCGACGCGTCGAACGGACGGCAGAGACCGGTCGGCGACAGCATCGACGCGCGGGAAAAGCCGACATAGGAGAAGGGCGACAGCAGCAGATTGACGCCGCCAACGATGGCCGTGTCGATGGTGCCGCTTCGAATCGCTTCAGCCGCGAGGTCCAGCGCGACCAGGGAAGACGAGCAGGCCGTATCAATCGCGAGGCTCGGCCCCCGCAGGTCGAACGTATAGGAGATGCGATTGGCCATGATGCTGAGCGAGTTGCCCGTCATCATGTGCATGCCGGCGGCGGATGGGTCGGCAAAGAAGCGTGCTGCGTGGTCGACCGACGAGGCGCCGACATAGACCCCCACCGGGCTGCCGGTGATGGTCGACGGCCGGATGCCGGCGTGGGCGAGGGCGTCGTGGGTCACTTCGAGGAGATGGCGGTGCTGCGGGTCGACCTGCTCGGCCTCGCGCGGGCTCATGCCGAAAGCGGTGGCGTCGAAGCCCCACACATCATCGATGACGCCGGCAGCGAACGAATAGCTGCGGCCTATCTGCTCGGCGGAGGGATGATAGAATGCCTGGGTCGGGAATCGATCGGGCGTGATCTGTGTGACGCTGCAGCGATTATTGCGCAGCAACTTCCAAAAGCCGTCGCTGCTCCGCGCACCGGGAAGACGGCAGGCGTAGCCGACAATCGCAACCTCGTCCCGACGCGTCATTGAAAGGCTCGTTCGCCGACGCAGCACGACGTCGTCTTCGACCCTATCCACAGCATGTCAAAAGCCCCATTCTCCCCCGGTTCGACGCCCTTACCGCTATTCGTAAGTAACATCAAACTACTGACCTAATATATAGCCTTAAATTGTGTTGTTCCCGCGTCTGGGCCGTTCCCGAGGGACAGCCACAGCCCGTATGATAGACCAATGCTGCAAGCGCGTACGGCACTTGCGTGCACAAAGGAGTGATATAACGGTGATAGCGTCAACTTCAGGATGCCCGTTGGGCTGTGGTTGATTGCGAGCCCCTTAAAGGTAGTACCCCACAAGATCAAATTGCACTTGATGAGCAATTTAACCTAGTGGGGGCACCTGGCATTCCGGCCGGTCGCTGGCTGCGGGTGCGATATCGCATCGCCCTCTACGGCTCCGCGCGCCGTCCGGTCATTCGCTTCGAGGTCGACGGGACGGAGAGCGAGGCACCGATGGCCGCCGCACTCTTCGGGATCGGCGAATGGGTAGGGCGCGTTCCAAACGGAACGCGTCGAATCGACATTGCCTTGTCCGCCGGTTGCCCTGCGAGAGATTTCAGCCTGACATCCTGCGAAGTCCTGGCGCCTTGGGAACTGCTGGCCCTGGCATGGAAGCGGAGCGCGCTGAAGACCATGGTTGCCGCAGGATTGATGCTGGTGGGAGGCAAGGCCGCCGCGAACGGACTCCTGGAAGACCTTCTCGGAAAGACGCGGCTCGAACGCTATCACGAGTGGCGCGCCGCAACGTCGCGAGGACTGGATCTGGCGGGGCTGGAGGCTCCGCCAGACAGTTGGCGGCAAGGCCCGCACATCCGCGCGATCGTCCTGGCCGACGGCAGCGAAGCTGCGGAAGCGCTCGACGCGACCTGCGCCTCGCTGGCGCGGCAGTCCTACCCGAACTGGTCGCTCGTCCTCGTCGGCCCGACTGGGACTTATCCAGGGGACCGAGGCGCCGTCCACGTCGAGGGCACTGCGAGGGCCGGGGCGCTCTGGGAAGGGCTCGAAGCATCCGACATCGTCTTGCCGATCGTTGCCGGCGACACGATTGCCGACTACGCAATGGCGGCGCTCGTCGAGTTCGTGTCGGACCGCCCCACGGTTTCGCTGTTTTACGCCGACGAGGACTCGATCGATGCCAACCGGCGGCACTTCGCACCGGAACTCAAGCCCGATTGGAGTCCGATCTTCCACCGGGCGCGGCCTTATGTCGGCCGAGCCGTCTACTTCAGGCGCCGTGCGCTCGAGGCCCAGGCCGGTCTTTCATCGGCAGAGATGCTGCGGCCGTCGACCTGGGACGCACTCTTTGCTGCTGAGGCGGGCCCCGTCGGTCATATCCGCCGCGTCCTGCTGACAAAGTCGAGCAAGTCACCGGAAGCGAGCGATCCCATCACGGCGGCCATGCCGGCACCGCAGGGGGCAACGGCCACGCTCATCGTCCCAACGCGCGACCGTGCCCATCTGCTGGCCGCATGCCTGGCCGGTATCGAGAAAACGGAGCCGCGGAATTTCGACCTGCTGATCGTCGATAACGGGAGCCAGGAGCCGGCGACCCGGGATCTTCTTGAACGGGCGGGGGCACACACCTGGGTGAGGGTCATCGCAGCCCCCGGACCGTTCAATTTCTCCACCCTGTGCAATCGCGGCGCCGAACTTGCCCAGGGGCGGGTTCTCGTCTTTCTCAACAACGATACCGAGGCGATGCGGCCGGACTGGCTCGCCAATCTCATGAGCTGGGCAATGCGGCCGGACGTGGGCGCGGTGGGCGCCAAGCTTCTCTATCCCTCCGGGCGCCTCCAGCATGCCGGGCTTGTGCTGGGCCTGGGGGGCTACGCAGCCCATATCGATATCGGCAGGGAGGCCGCATATAAAGGCTACCTCGATCGATTGAGGGTTCCTCACGAAGTGTCAGCCGTCACGGGCGCTTGCCTGGCCGTCGAGAAGAGCAAGTTCGACGCGATCGGCGGCTTCGATGCGGAGAGATATCCGATCGAGCTCGGCGACATCGATCTATGCCTGCGGTTGGCGCAGCGCGGATGGAAGACGGTCTTCACGCCCGACGCGGTGCTGAAACATCACGAGTCCGCAACGCGCGGCAGGTCGAATGTCGCAAAGCGCTATGCAAAGGAGAGGCAGCATTTCCGGGCAAGTTGGAAGGATGCCGTGCTCGATGATCCCTGCTTCCATCCGGCGCTGTCGCTGACGGCACGGCGTACAAGCCTCGATCACTAGCGCGATGCGCATCCGCACGCCTTCACGATACAAGTCGTCGCCCTGGCAGGCCGGGCGGATTCGCCGGGCGATCAATGCCGCGATCGAGGTGGTCTTCGAGGGGCTTGCCGCGCTGTTCGTCGAAGGCGTGGTTTTCGGTCGCGTGTCCGGCGGTGTCCTTTGGCCGGCCATGCTTCATGTCATGGCGCCACGGCTGGCCGTGCTCGAACGCGGTTTCGACCGTGACTTCTATCTCCGTCAGTTCGACGACGAGGCCCAGCGCCGGCGCATCGCCCGGGCGCCCGTGCTCCACTATGCGCTTCTGGGATGGCGAACACGTCGTGCACCGGCACCTGCCTTCGATCCCGCCTTCTACCGGCAGCAAAATCTGCTGCGGCCGCCAGGAATGGATCCGTTGTTCCATCATCTGGAGAAGCCGCGCGCGGAGAAATCGACACGTAACGAAGTGGAGGCCCGCACCGATCGTCCGCCCTGGCGGGAAGGGGCGGCAGCTGTACTGGTGTTTCACCATGGACGCGGCGGCGGGAGCAGCCGCTTCCTCGATCTCTACGAGCGAGACCTCGAGCAGGCGGGCCACAACGTCTTGCGCGCGCGGACGATCCTGAAAGCGCCAACGCTGGCGGTCATTGGCGACCGGGTGTTCGACCTGTCGGGCAATCTCGATGGGCTGATCGAATTTGCCCGCCAGCGGAGGGTGGCGAAACTCCTGGTCAATCACCTGGTCGATCGTCCGCTGGAGATGATGGCGTGGGTGCGTGATCTCGGCGTGCGGCTGGATGTGCCTTACGACGTCGTCCTGCACGACTATTTCACGTTGTGCCCGCGCATCGACATGGTGACCGGCCCAGGCAGGTTCTGCGATGTCGCGCCGACTGAAACATGCGTGGAATGCGTCGCGGACTACGGCGCGGAGGCGCGTGAATTCGATCCGCTGACCTGGCGGCGGGATCACCTGGCTTTCCTTGCCGGCGCGGAGCGAGTCGTTGCGCCGAGCAACGATCTGGCTGTGCGGATGCAGCCTTACCTGTCCAAACAGATCGTCGTCTGGGAGCCGGAGTCCGATGCCGGGCTGCCGCCCGAGCGTACACCGAGCATCGCGGCGACCGAGCCCCTGCGTATCGTCACGCTGGGCGCCCTGAATGTCTCGAAGGGCCTGCATGTCGTACAGGCCCTCGCCGGGACTGCGGAGCAGACCGGTGCGCCCCTGCTGCTGTCGGTCCTCGGGGCAGCCTCGGAGGCGCTGCCGCCGGGCGTCGCGGTCAGCGGGGCCTATCTTTCGCAGGACCTGGGACGCCTGCTCGCGGAAGCGGCACCGCATGCGGTCCTCCTGCCGGCCATCTGGCCGGAAACATGGTCGTTCGTGCTGACGGCGGCGCTGGAACAGGGACTGCCGGTGATCGTATTCGACATCGGTGCGCCGGCGGCACGGCTCCGCCGGCTCGGCCGCGGCCATGTGCTGCCGAGGGAATTGTCGACGGACGCGGGAAAGCTCCTGGCGGCATTGTTGGAACTGCGCGACCAATGGACGGTCCGGTGAGCGACCGGCGATCCCCAGGGACGATCGGCGACCTTCTGCTGCGGGCAACCGGTTATGGCGGGGACGCGGCGGTCGCCATGGCGCAGATGATTCCGGGCTGGATGGATGCCGTCTGCCGGCGGCACGGGATCGCGCCGGGGGCCGTCGATGCCATGCACTACGCGTCCTCGGCGGGACGATCATTCTCCTCGCCGGCTGTCGCGTCCTTCCACTATCTGGCTGTCGGGTCGAAACGTGGCTGGTCGCCACGGGCGGGTTTTTCGCCGGACGACTATCGCCGCCGCAATCCGGATATCGTCCTGGCGGGCTACGAGCCCTTCGCCCACTGGCTGAGATTTGGCCGCGAAGAGGGACGGGGCGGCGAAGCCCCGGCAGATCCCCCACTGCTCGACATTCGACACTTGCTGGAGTGCCGGCGGCGTCCCGACAAGGTGCGGGCCACTGTCGACGTCGTCGTGCCGGTCTATGGCGGCCGCTCCCTGGCGCTGCAGGCGATCGCAAGCGTCCTCGAAGCGGAGACGAAGGAAGCCTATGAGCTGGTGGTCGTGGACGATGCCTCACCCGATCCGGCGTTGCAGGACGAACTGAGGGCGCTGGCCGGGGCCGGCCTGATCACCCTGCTGGTGAACGAGCGCAACGTCGGCTTCGTCGGCTCCGCCAACCGCGGCCTTGCCCTTCATTCCGGCCGCGATGTCGTCCTGTTGAACTCCGATGCCCGGGTGTTCGGTGACTGGCTCGACCGGCTGTTGGCGGCGCTGCGGACGCCGCGGACCGCGACGGCGACGCCGCTCTCCAATGCCGCGACGATCCTGAGCTATCCCGCGACGCTTTGCGAGAACCGCCTGCCGCCCGATACCGACCTCGCGCACTGGGACCGCCTGTGTGCGACGATCGACAGGCCCGTGCTGGAAATTCCCACCGGCATCGGCTTCTGCATGGCGGTAAGCCGTGCCTGTCTCGACCAGGTCGGCCTGTTCGACCAGGAACGCTTCGGGCGTGGTTATGGCGAGGAGAACGATTTCTGCCTCAGGGCGACGGCGGCAGGGTGGCGTCACGTCGCGGCGACCGGTCTCTTCGTCTGGCATCATGGCGGCACGTCGTTTGGCGAGGAACGCGACGCGCTCATCGCAGCGGCTCAGGCCACCATCGAGATGCTTCATCCGGGATACGCCGCCACGGTGGGGCGCTTCATCCGGTGCGATCCGCTGGCGCCGACGCGAAGGGCGCTCGACGTCGCCCGGATTCGCGCCGATAAGCGTCCCAAGCGACTCTGCCTGGGGGCGGCTGGAACGTCGCGCGATCGGGACGTGCTCGACATCGATCTCGTCCCGGACCTGCCGCCTTATGGCGGCCAGTACCGGCTGGTGCCAAAAGGCCTGGGCGCCATGCCCAACCTGGCCCGTTGGGGGCCGGAGACGACGGCCGACAGCCTGGCGGCCCTGCTGAAGGATCTCGGTGTCCGGGAATGTCGTGACGGCGGAATGGTTGCCGGCTCCTTGGGGGGACGGATTCACCGAGCGCTGGAGATGAACGGGATCAACACTCAGGACTGTTGCTGAAGCGCCACAGTCGGGGACATAGGCTGTGATAACGAAAGTGTTTCATGAATGGGACAAAGCGCTTGTGGTATAGTGACAATAATACTTCTTCATTAACCTGAGCGTTGGGGAGAAACATGAAAAAGGCTGGTTTGGCTCTGCTTGGCTTGGGCATGTTGTTGCCGGGCGTTGCTGGCGCCCAGACGATCAACGCGCAGGAAGGCTTCTACATCGGTGCCGGTGGCGGCGCCGCCTGGTTCATCGGGTCCAATTCCAACACCTCGAGCTGGACGGGTTGGGCGGTCGGCGGCAAGGCCGGTTACGACTTCGTCGGTCCGCGCGTCGAGCTGGAAGCCTCCTACGGCCAGATCCCGGTCTCGGCCAACATCCCGGGCACGGCGATCAACGGCAAGGTCGGCCAGCTCGCCGTGATGGCGAACCTGCTGTACGACTTCATGCCGACCTCGGTCATCACGCCGTATATCGGCGCCGGTGCCGGTATCGCCTTCGTCGACAGCAACTCCTCGCTGGGCAGCACGCAGTTCGCCTATCAGGGCATCGTCGGCGTCGCCTACAATGTGAACGAACAGCTGCGGTTCATGATCGAAGGCCGCTATTTCGGCACGACGAACCCCAGCGTGAATACGCCGTTCGGCAACGTCAGCTTCCAGAACCAGAACATCCTGGCGCTGGCGGGTGTGCAGTACAAGTTCGTGGCGCCGCCGGCCGCGCCGCCGCCGCCGCCGCCGATGGTGGCCCCGCCGTCGTTCATGGTGTTCTTCGACTGGGACCGCTCGAACCTGTCGGCCCAGGCCCTGAACACGATCAAGCAGGCTGCGGGTGCCTACAAGCAGAAGGGCAATGCCCGCATCACGGCGACCGGCCACACCGACACGTCGGGCACCGAGGCCTACAACATGGCGCTGTCGCTGCGTCGCGCGAACGCCGTCAAGGACGCCCTGGTGCGCGAAGGCGTGCCGGCGACCGCGATCGCGGTGGTTGGCCGTGGCGAGCAGGGCCTGCTGGTGCAGACCGGCCCGAACGTCCGCGAGCCGCAGAACCGTCGCGTCGAGATCGTCATCCAGTAAGCTGGACGACCCGAGACAAAGAAAAGGCGGCCCTCACGGGCCGCCTTTTTCTTGTCTCAACGCTTGCGCAACGCCGCGTCGACTGTGGTGAAGTCCTGCACAGATGTCGCCGCCGACCTCTCGAAGACGGGATATCGCTACAGAGGACGGAGCGCTCTGCGCCAACAGTTGAATTGTCATGAAAGCGTCGCCTGAGAATTATGGCAGGATATCAGTCAAGCGTTAACAAAAGTGTCTCATGAATTGAGCTGGGTGCCCGGATTATGTTGCGCCGTTGGTCAACACTGAGGAGCACTATGAAGAAGACTGGTTTGGCTCTGTTGGGGCTGGGTATCTTGTTGCCGAACGTTGTGGGCGCCCAGACCTTCAACCCTCAGGAGGGCTTCTACATCGGTGCTGGCGGCGGGCTAGGGTGGAACGTTTTTGGCGGGGTCGACACCGGCGTCCAGACCTACACGGGGTGGGTCGCGGGCGGCAAGGTCGGTTACGACTTCATCGGTCCGCGTATCGAACTCGAGGGCAGCTACGGTCGGATGGGGACCAATGTATACTTCCCCGGTAGCGCCGTGACCGGTAGCACGGGCCAGCTGACGTTTTTGGCCAATGTCCTTTATGACTTCATGACCACTCAGCGATTCCAGCCCTACGTGGGCGCGGGCGTCGGTGTCGGGTTCGTCGATGCCAACCAGCCTCTCGGGTCCACGGTTCTGGCATACCAAGCCATCGTCGGCGCGAAGTACTACTTGGATGACAACTGGATCATCGGCCTCGACGGGCGCTACGTGGGAACCTCCAACTGGACCATCAATCGTCCGCCGGGCGGGGGATCCTTCTCGACGCCCAACATGGGCCTCGGTGTTTTCGCCAGCATCTCATATAAGTTCGCGTCGCCTTCCGCCCCGCCGCCGGTCCCGCCGCCGGTGGTTGCTCCGCCGTCGTTCATGGTGTTCTTCGACTGGGACCGCTCGAACCTGTCGGCCCAGGCCCTGAACACGATCAAGCAGGCCGTTGGCGCCTACAAGTCGAAGGGTAACGCCCGCATCACGGCGACCGGCCATACGGATACGTCGGGCACCCCGGCCTACAACATGGCGCTGTCGCTGCGTCGCGCGAACGCCGTCAAGGACGCCCTGGTGCGCGAAGGCGTGCCGGCGACCGCGATCGCGGTGGTGGGCCGTGGCGAGCAGGGCCTGCTGGTCCAGACCGGACCGAATGTCCGCGAGCCGCAGAACCGCCGCGTCGAGATCGTTATCCAGTAAGACGAACGACCCGAGACGAGGAAGAGGCGGCCCACACGGGCCGCCTTTTTCATTGGGCGGCCTTCATTCCACCAATGTCCGGAGCGCTGCGTCAACCACCGCAAAATGTTGTTTCCAGGTGGGCTGCGACCAGGAGGCGAGGCGGCGAAGCTGGGCCTCACGCTTCGCGGAATGCGGCTGAGCATAGTCGACCACGGCGGCATGCCAGGCCGCACCGTCTGTCGGCGCCAGATAGTCTGGGATGTCGCCGCCGACTTCATGGAAGACCGGGATATCACTGCACAGAACAGGGGTCCCCTGCGTGAGGGCTTCGGCGAGGGGGAGGCCATAGCCTTCCGCGAAAGAAGGGAGCAACAGAGCGCGGGCGCCTTTCAGCAAGCCGGCGACGGTGGCGTCGGGCATCCGGCCGCATTCCTTCACGAAGCCGCGAAGGGGAGCGCTGTGCTCCAGACTCTCGATGACGTCCTGGCTTTTCCAGCCGCGCTCGCCGACGATGAAGAGGTGAGGCGTTGCCGGTCCCAATTCACCGTGTAGTTCGAGCCAGACGTCCAGGATCACCCTGTGATTCTTGCGCGGCTCGATCGTCCCCAGCATGACGAAGTAAGGCTGCTGCGGTAGCGCCGGCGACACTTCGACCTTGGCCGGCGGTGACACGCCCAGCGGCGCAACGACCAGGTTGCCGGTCAATTCCTGGCCAAAGCGGCTTTTGAACGAATCGGCTGTCGACTCCGAATTCACGACGATGGCATCGGCCAGGCGCGCCGCGTTTTCAACGCGCTGGTGATAGAGCCGGGCGTCCTCATCGGTGAAATAGTCCGGGAAGAGGCTTGGCAGGATGTCGTGCAGGAAGAACACCAGCTTCAGGTCGCCGGCGTTCTTCAGATCCGCGATGAGCGAGGAGCGCTCGAGCTGCAATTGGGACGGAATGATATAGACCGAGCGCCCCCGATGCCTTCCGATGAGCCGCTTGAGATCGCCCCACGGTCTCAGAATCAGGACGAGGTGGATCCACTGGGCCCGCAGGGCGACGCGCCAGTGGGCGGCGGTCGACGCGACATCGCCTTGCCAGTACCCGGCGATCTCCCGGATGAATGACAGGGCCGACCGGTTGCTGACGACCCGCAGCCGGCCGAAAGCATCGAGCACGGTGAAATGCAGCCGATCCCGCTCGGCCGCAATGAAATGCTCGGCATAGGCGAGTTCGACCCGGGGGATTCCCTTGGGTGTCCGCGACCGGGCGGCATAGACCAGCCTCGAGATGTCGAGGATGAGCTGTGCGGGCGGCGGGGCGTGCGACGGGATGGGGCTCACGGGGCGGTCCAAGCCCCAGAGTTAGTTGGATATTTCGGCGTTAGCCAGCGCGGCGTCGCCCAGGGGAAGAGGCCTCCTTCCAACCATGGCGTGTCCGCTGACCGAAATCACGTATTCTAGGGCCTTCCTGCAGGCCGCCGGAACGCGGCATGATTGGGCAGCATAAAGACACCAACGTACATCCGGGGACACGACCATGCAGCGGCTCAAATTCGGTGCCTTCATCGCGCCGCACCATCCGATCGGTGAACATCCGATGTTGCAGTTCCGGCGGGACCTCGACCTGGTCGAGCAGCTCGACGGGCTGGGTTACGACGAATTCTGGTGCGGCGAGCATCATTCGAGCGGCTGGGAGATGATCGCCTCGCCCGAGATGTTCCTGGCCGCCGCGGGCGAGCGCAGCAAGCGCATCAAGCTCGGCACCGGCGTGATCTCGCTGCCCTACCATCATCCCTACAATGTGGCGCAGCGCATGGTGCAGCTCGACCACATGACCGGCGGTCGGGCGATCTTCGGCTCCGGGCCGGGTGCCCTGGCGTCCGACGCCCACACGCTCGGCATCGACCCGATGGTCCAGCGCGACCGCCAGGATCATGCGATCGGCATCATCCGCCGCCTGTTCAACGGCGAGAGGGTCACCGACAAGACCGACTGGTACACGATGCAGGACGCCGCCCTGCAGCTCCTGCCGCTGCAGGAGGAAATGCCGTTCGTCGTGGCGTCGCAGGTCAGCCCCTCGGGCATGACGCTGGCCGGCAAGCACGGCATCGGCATCATTTCCATCGGCTCGATGTCGAACGAGGGCCTGCTGGCCTTGCCGACCCAGTGGAAATTCGCCGAGGACGCCGCGAAGAAGCATGGCCAGACGGTCGATCGCAGGAACTGGCGCGTGCTGCTCTCCTGGCACATCGCGGAGACGCGCGAGAAGGCCCGCGAGGAAGCGCGCGTCGGCCTGCACCGCTGGCACAACGAATACATCGTCGGCACCCTGCAGCGGCCGGGTGCGGCACCCTTCACCGATCCGGACGATGCGGTGGACAAGACGGCGTTCACGCCGGGCTCGGCCGCCACGATCGGCACGCCCGACGATCTCGTGAAGGTGATCAAGGACGTCTATGCCAAGAGCGGCGGCTTCGGCGTCTGCGTCGGCTTCGTGCACGACTGGGCCAACCCGGAGAATACGCGCCGGAGCTGGGACATGGTCGCGCGCTATGTCGTTCCCGAGATCAACGGCTACGTTAACAAGCTGCGCGAATCGCAGAAGTTCCTGATCGAGAATCGCGGCGTCTTCGACCGCGCGCAGCAGGCGATCATGGCGAAGATCATGCAGACCGAAGGCGGCGCGGAAGCGCTCAAGGTCACCAAGTCGCCGCGCTTCGCGGCCGCGTCGGCCGCCGTGCCGGACTTCGACAAGCACAACGCGAGCTGATCTGCGACCGGGCGGCGCCTGCGTGCGCCGCCCGAACTCTGCGGAGCCGCGGGAGTAGCGACGCGCCTCCGCGGCCCGTATATTGCGGCCGCGGGTTCGGCGGGGTCGAGCCTCTGGGCTTTCGGCGGCATTGAATGATTCGATCGTTGAGGGAAGCGGCCAAGGGCTCCGGCCGCCTTCTGGACTGGTTGCCGACGCTGTGCCTCGCGCTCGTTGTCGTTCTGACCGCCGGTTACACCATCGCCAGCGCGATCGTGCGGCCCAATATGTATTCCGACAGCGGTTGGGGATTCGTCGGCTGGTATACCCACGATCGGGCCTCCGCCTTCAACAAGGCACTCGTCCCCGACCTTTCCGACATCTCGCGTGAAGTCGAATCCTTCATGAGCACGTGGACGCCGGGGCAGCATCTGTTGCCCGGCGTGCTCGAGAATCTCGGCATGAGCCTCGGCCTGGCGATTGTCGTCGTCGTCGCCGTTTTTTCCGTGATGGGCCTGTTCGGATGGTTCGCCCTCTATCGGGCCTTCGGCTTTCCCCTGCAGACGAGTGCGCTGGCGCTGGCCATCGTTGCCTGCACCAGGTTCTTCAACCTCTCCTTCACGAACTACTCCGGCGGCGAGGTTCTGCTGTTCGGTGTCGCGCCGTGGTTCATTCTCATGGCGTGGCGGCTGCGCGATCTCGGATGGATTTCCGTGCTGCCGCTGGTGGCAGGCACGGCGGTGATGGTGTTCGCCAAGCTCAGCGGCATCATCGTCGGTGCCGCGGTCGTGGGCGGTGCCGCGATCTGTGGCGACAGGGCCTGGCTGAAACGGGACACGGTCCGAAAGCTGGTCGTGGCGGGCGTGACGATCGGCCTGATGGGCGCGATCTTCTATGTCACCTGGTACTCGCGCGGCATCACGGCTGCCTCGATCAAGACGTCCCTCCACCCCGACGGGCTGCTTTTCTACGTGTCCTTCGGGCTGGGCTCGCTGTGGAGCGCCAGCCTGTCGTTTCTCGATCTCGCCAATTACCTGTTCTTCAATCCCGGCCGGCAAGTCCTCGAGTCGGTCGATACCGTGGTCTACTGCTTCGCCCCGCTTGCCCTCGTGACCTTCGTTGTCACGTGGGTATGGTTGCGCGACAGCCACGGTGAGTATCTGCGCTTCGCCTATTCGGTCTCGGCGGCGATTGTGGCCTTCCTCGTCCTTACCTGGATGACGGGCGGTTCCATCGCCTTCGACGAGCGCCACTTCCGGGTTCCATCGCTTTTGCTTTTCGTCGGTGTCGTGCATGCCTTCACCGCGACCCAGTCGCGGTTGCTGCAGTCTGCCTTCGCTGCCCTGGCGGGACTGGCGTGCCTCTACGGCGTGACGTCGTTCGTGACGCGGACCCTGGCCAATTCGCACTATCCGATGGGCGACCGGGGCATCCGGCAGATGGGCGCCTCGGCGGAAGCGGTTGCGTTCATTCGCACGATCGACCTGGCGGGGCCCGACGCGAAGAAGACGCTGATCTTCGCCCCGTCGCCGGAGATCGCACTGGAAGTCCGCAACGCCCGGAGCTGGTCCAACCAGGCCGACTTCGATTCGCTCGAGTATCTCAGGTCCCAGGTCTACCGGGGCCGCGTCGCCCGCCTCTACGTCTTCGTCCAGAAGAAGCTGCTGGCCAACGGCAAGGCCGATGCCATCCTGCGCTCGTTCGTCGACTATCCGATCGACGGCTGGACGATGGTGCCGCTCGGCGATCTCATCTGCTTCTACCAGGTCCGCAGCTAGAGCAGTGTGACTCCAGGTTCGAGCGTATCCCGTTTTTGCGAAGTCGTTCTGGCATTCATCTGGTTTGACGGTGGGAAGCAGCTGGGCGATGCCGTCCTGGCGGCGCGTTGCGGCTTTGCGCACGCCGAGCCGAGCTTATCCAGCACGTCCATGCACTGATCCTCGCGATACCAAGCCACCAAAACCCCGGGAATCGCGCCTCGGGGGTTTTCCTTTCGTTTGTTTCGTTTGTTTCGTATATTTCGTTTGTGCTTCTCGACGATATCGCCGGAGCGCAGGGGCGGAACGAGCGCGCGATCGATGCAGAGGCGGAAGCTTTCGCCGTTGATCGGTCCCTGATGAGCCACGGCGTCTCGACGCGATCGTGCCGAAGCGCCGCCAGGAAGATCATGTTCGTAGCCACGCAACGGAATCAGGTCACCCCATCAAGGGCATCCCTTTCGATTCCTTTTCAAATCATGACGCTCTAGCGCGCCGTGCTGTACTTGTAGAAGCGCACCAGCTCGATCGGCATGAGATTGCCTTCCGAATAGCGGTTGCTGACGCTGCCCAGGAGATTGTTGACCGGGAAGGCGAAGGAAACCAGGAAGCCGAGGATCGCGATGGAGCGGAGATCCCGCAGTCCGAGCTTCGCCCAGGCCGCGATCGCCATGGCGACGAACAGCAGCGGCAACGAATAGGCGAGGCTGCGGTCGACGTCGAACACCAGTGCCGACACGCCCACGACCGCCGCCGTTGCGCCGAGCATCGCCGCCAGGGAGAACCACCAGCGGTTCCGGACGAGGATGATGCAGGCCACGAGGGGCCACAGCCAAAGGCCCGCAAGGACGTGGGGCAGCTCGTACTGCATGGTGGGAAGGGTAAGCGGCAGGACACTGAAGCCGACATCCTTGCCGGCGCCGATGGGAATATGAAGTCCGAAGCCGAACATCAGCACCAGGCGGATGATGCCGGCGGTCAGGATGGCGGAGGCGGCGGTGATCGTTTGCAGGTTGAACCAGTTGGGCTTCATCCCGTCGCTGTTGCGCATGGCCCAGTAGAGGACCACCAGCGGTGAGGCGATGACGGCGCGTTCGTCGGTGAAGCTTGCGGCGATGATGGCCGCGACGATGACCGGCGGATTGCGGATCGCCACCGCCACCGTGAGGAACGCATAGGCGAAGGTATCGCCCATCCCGCCCAGCTGCAGGAAGGGCGCCTTGCCGGCATAGATGGAGGCCACGCCGAACACGCTTGCCAATGCCACGATGCGGTCGCCGAAAAGGTCCATCGCGATCTTGCCGACCAGCGCCAGCAGCAGGATGCCCAGCCCGTATTGGATCACCAGCATCGCGCGCCAGTCGATGTGGAGGATCTTCATGGTCATCGGCAGGGTCAGGCGGAAGGCGAGCTTCGAATCGTGCGACGACTGGTCGTTGTATTGGTCGCCCGTCATCGCCAGCGGGTCGGCGGCCTGGCGCTCGAGCACCGGCCAGAAATTCACGATCTGGCCGTCGTTGCCCAGGAAGAAGCTGATCCGCGGAAACGACATGAACAGCGACAGCGCGATCGCCAGCATCACGCCCCAGGCCAGCCACAGGCGGCGATCCGCCAGCAGGGCAAAGGCCGCCTCGCAACGCGACAGGATCGCGTCGTAGATGTCCTGCAGCATCAGATGTTGAGCCGGTTGAAGATGAAATCAGGCAGGTTGCGCACCACGAGCATGATGGCCTGCCATTGGCGCGGCAGGTAGGCGACCGGCGTGCCGCGATCCATCGCTTTGACGGTACCTTCGGCGACCGATTCGACGGAGGCGAGGCGGCGGCCCTGGGCCTTGAACTGGGCCGCCATCGGCGTGTCGGTCGGTCCGGGCTTGAGCAGCACGACCTTCACGCCGGAGCCCGCGAAACGGTGCTGCATGCCTTGGGCATAGCGGTCCATCAGGGCCTTCGAGGCGCCATAGACGTAGTTCACGCGCCGGCCGCGGTCGCCGGCGACGGAGCCGATCATCCCGATCGTGCCGCGGCCGACCCGGTCCATGGGGCCGGCAAAGGCTTCGGCGAACAGGACCGGCGAGACTCCGTTCACTTCGAGTGATTCCCGTGTCCGCTCGATGTCGTCCTGGCAGGGCTGCTGGGGCGAAAGCACGCCATGGGCGATCAGTGCCATGTCGACGGGCGCCTGCGCGGTCCAGCGCGCAACGGCTTCGGCAATCTGCTGCGTGGAGAGGAAGTCCATCGTTTCAACCGAGACCTCGGCCTGGCCGCCCCGTGCCCGCAGGTCGGCGGCGATGCGCTCGGCAAGCGCGACGTTGCGCGCGACGAGGATCAGCTCGACGGGCCCCCTCTGCACCCACAACCGGCAGCAATGCTCGGCGATGGCCGAGGTCGCGCCGACCACGACGATCCGCTTCTTCTGGTCCAACTCAATGCCCCATCAAACGTCGGGACATGCCGGAGCTCATCCCAGGATCGCGGAACTTCGCAAGCTCCGGGGCTCTTGGATAGCCCGCTTCGAACAGTTCGCGCGGCATCCGCGCGTCCTTGGCGAGGTAGAGGCGCCCACCGGCGCCCCGCACGACCGCATCGAGCTCGACGAACAGGCGCTCGGTGCGCAGGCCGAGGTGGGGGAAGTCGAGGGAGAGCGTGATTCCTGCCGTCGGGAAACTCAGCAGGCCGGGAGAGGCGCGGTCGCCGAACGTCTTGATGACCGCGAGGAAGGAGCCCTGGCCCGACCGGGCGATGATGTCGAGGACGTCACGCAGGGCCGCGGCGCCGGCGTCGCGCGGAACGACGAGCTGGTACTGGAAGAAGCCGCGCGGCCCATAGAGCCGGTTCCAGTCCTGCATGTCGTCGAGCGGGAAGAGGAACGTGTCGAACGGCCGGCGCCTGGCGCGGCCACGATGGCTGTTCAGGTGATAATAGGCGGTGTTGAACACCGGCAGGGTCAGCCGGTTGAACAGCGACAAAGGCGGCGTGAACGGCACGGCGAGGCGGCGAGGCGAGGGGGGCTTGCCCGACTGATCGACCGCGGGGTTGGCGCGCAGGAATATCCCGCGCATGCGGCTGCCGGCGGTACAGTCGAGCCACGAGACGGTATGCTCCCACAAGGACTCGGAATCGTCGGCCAGTGTCAGGAACTCGTCGAGGCCGCGATAGGGCAGTATCTCGGTGTCGAGCCACGGTCCCGCCGCCGGCTGGAGCTGCAGCTCGGCTGTCGCGATCAGGCCGGTGAGGCCGATGCCGCCCACGGTGGCGGCGAACAGGTCGGGCCGGACGCCGGGACCGCAATCGACGACCTGCCCGTCGGTGCGGACCAGAGTGAGGTTGCGGACGTGACGGCCGAACGAGCCGACACGATGATGGTTTTTGCCGTGCACGTCGTTGGCGATGGCGCCGCCCACGCTCACGATCTGCGTGCCCGGGATCACGGGCAGCCCCCAGCCGCGCGGGACCATGAAGCGTTGGATGTCGCGGAGCTGCACGCCGGCCTCGCAGACCAGCCGGCCCACCTCCGGGTCGAAGGAGTGGAAGCGGTCGAGGCGCGCCGTGCTGAACAACAGGCCGCCGGGATTGAGGCACGCGTCGCCATAGCTCCGGCCCATGCCGAGCGGAATCGCAGGGCCCTTGCCGCGAAGCTCTTCGGCCAGCCTGGCGATGCCGGACAACTCGGTGACTTGATGAGGTTCCGCGCTCAGGCGTCCCCAGGAGGAAACAGGTCTCATCCTTCCTGTGCCCAAGAAGCAGGTTATCGCCGCGATTCTACGTCGTCGATCCTTCGAAGGCCATGCCCAATAAACTCGTCCGGCAAGGGATTGCCAGAGTCCGCGGCAGCCCGCATACAGGCGCCCATGAAGGGTGTCTTGGGGCGATGAACGCACCTTCGTCGGGAGCGAAGGTCGTGGGGTTGGTCCAGCTGGTCCGGCCACGGCAATGGGTGAAGAACGTCTTCGTCTTCGCACCCCTGGTCTTTGCCCGCGAGTTCGGCAACCTCGCCTCGATCGAGTTGTCGCTGCTGGCCTTCGCCCTGTTCTGCGCCGCATCCTCCGCCTGCTACATCGTGAACGACCTGCACGATATCGAACGCGACCGGCGGCATCCGACCAAGCGGCTGTCGCGACCGCTTGCCGCCGGGCGCGTCTCACGCGGCGGCGCGCTGGCGTTGCTGGGCGTCATCCTGGCCGGCCTCGCCGTGGCGGCGGTCTTTCAGCCTCTCCTGATGACGGTCATCGCGGGCTACCTCGCGCTCAACGTCGCCTATACTTTGGTGCTGAAGCATCAGCCGGTTCTCGACATCTTCAGCATCGCCATCGGCTTCGTCCTTCGCATCTGGGCGGGCGCCGTCGTGATCGACGTGCCGCTCTCGGGCTGGATGCAGATCACCACGCTTTGCCTCGCTCTCTACCTTGCGGCCGTGAAGCGGCGTCAGGAGTTGTTGGGCAGCGGCTCCAACGGGCGCGAGGTGCTGGACAAGTATTCGCCGGCCCTGATCGAACGCTATGCCGAAATGTCGGCGACCGGGGCCCTCGTCTTCTACAGCCTGTTCGTCATGTCGGCGAACCAGAGGCTGACCGCGACCATCCCCTTGGTGATCTTCGGCCTGTTCCGCTACTGGTATGTGGTCGAGCGGCGGGGAGCCGGTGAATCGCCGACCGACGCGCTGCTGTCGGACCTGCCGTTGCTGGCGACGGTCGTGGCGTGGGTCGCCGTCTGCGGCATCGTCCTCTATTCCTAGACGGTTCGCGGCGCGCCGCGACCGTCACGCATCTTCTCGAGCGAACGTGTAGAAGCGGTGACCCATATAGCTGGTCACCGCCGGCGCCAGCACGCCGATGAAGTGGGCGACGTCATCGGCATGCCAGGTCATGTCGATCGCCGGGAACACGATCCGCGCGAGGCCGACGCTGATCAGCCAGACCAGGGTGAAGGCCACCAGGTTGACCACGACGAACCGGCGCATCTCGGACACGACGGAGCGTTCCGATGCGCCGAAGACGAACCGGCGCATCAGCAGGTAAGCGACGATCATGCCGAGGAAGTAGGCCACGACCACGGCGGCCTCGAACGGCATGACGAGGTTGAGCAGGTAGCGGCTGATCAGGTTGACGAGCGCGGCGAAGCCGCCGGTCGCCAGGAATTTCAGGAACTGGAGGTTCATTGGAACTCGGCGTGTGTGAGCATGCTCCAGGGCAAGGACATGCATGATTAGCCATGTTGCTTTGGGAAGTGTTTGCTGGAATCTTGTGGGCCAGTTACCGATTGGGCCGTCTACTCGCATCCAACCTCGAGCAACCTCGTCAACCTTCTCTGGCACGGCGCGTGTAAGCACAAGGAAGAATGGCATGGTACGGGCAAGGCAGCGATACCTAACCTGGGGCGAGGGCATTCGATGAAAGGCATTATCCTGGCAGGTGGGTCGGGGACCCGACTACATCCCGTGACAGCCGTGATATCGAAGCAGCTCCTGCCGGTCTTCGATAAACCGATGATCTACTATCCCCTGTCGACCTTGATGTTTGCAGGCATTCGCGAGATTCTCATAATATCGACGCCCCGTGATTTGCCCCTCTTTGAGAGTCTCCTGGGAGACGGTACGCAATGGGGGCTCAACTTTTCATATGCGGTGCAGGACGCGCCGCGCGGCCTTGCCGATGCATTCATTATCGGGCGCGACTTTGTCGGCTCGGACGACGTTGCCCTCGTTCTCGGCGACAACATTTTCTATGGCCATGGACTACCCGAGGCCATGGCGAACGCCGTCCGGCGCCAGCAGGGCGGCACGGTATTTGCTTACGCTGTATCCGACCCGGAACGCTATGGGGTCGTTGAACTCGACGCCGCGGGCCGTGCGATTTCGATTGAAGAGAAACCAGCGCAGCCAAAGTCGAACTTCGCCGTAACGGGCCTTTATTTCTATGACAACCGGGTCCTGGATATCGCGAGTACGCTGAAGCCGTCGCCTCGGGGTGAAATTGAGATCACCGATATCAACCGGGCGTACATGGACGACGGTCAGCTATTCGTCGAGGTCCTGGGCCGCGGCTTCGCCTGGCTCGACACCGGCACCCACGAATCTCTCACGGAAGCCAGTCAGTTCGTCCAAATCCTCATGCAGCGGCAGGGTTTGCGTATTTCTTGCCCGGAGGAAATCGCCCTTAGATTGGGTTATATATCGCTCGACGCCTTTTATCGTTTGGCTGTTCTTTCTCAAAAAAGCCCTTATGGCCAGTATCTCCTGGCCGTTCACGATAGCTTTGCTCGTGGGCGAGAGCGGCTTAGACTTTCGTAGCGGTCGACGCCGCGATGCGTCATTCCTCGAACGCAAAGCCGCAAAAAACGTATGAAGATACGATGATGATCCGACCGCCGGATTGAACTGGGTCGAATTTGTGATAATTAGTTCGCGCATGGATTCGCGAGGCGGCACTTTATGGAAGAGCGGAAAAAACTTGAAATAAAAAGGTTAATGACTGAATTGCGTGCGACTTTCTCGAGGGGGGACTGGGGCGAGACCCTGGATACTTACGAACAGACGCGCGAAATGTTCAAAGGGGAAAGAGCTCTTCGTCTTGAGGCCGCCTGCCTGGCCGCTCGTGCCTGGGTCGGCCAAAAGGAAAGGGCCAAGGCCCGTGCCACGCTGAAACCGGTCGCGGGGGTCGAGTATAAGAAAGCCGCGCACTACGAGCATCTGGCAAAGGCTTTCCTCGACCTTAAGCAGTATGATGATGCCGCCAAGGTTTGCGCTAAGGCGCACATCCTGCGCCAAGCTGAAATCAAGAAGTGAAAGACCGGCTTAACTGATCGTTCTGGGCAGCGCGGCGATAGCCGCCCTGCCCAGGTTGCCGGCGCACCGCAGATCGACGTCTTCCGAGAGTCGTCGGGACATCAAGTCTGATCGCGGGAAAGCAAAACCCTCAGCATGAGTTCGAGGTATTTGTGCCGGACGACGTCTGGCGCGTGGTGTCGCCACATCTCCGCCTGGAGATCGGTGACATAAGCGGTACGTCGTGCAGGGTCTGACAGCATCTCCATGGCGCGGTCGATATCTTGCTGCATTTCAATGGCGAATTCGCCGTAGCCGGCTGCGTTCAATAGTTCGATGCATGCCGGCGATCCGCTTACCAGGGTCGGTACGCCATGCACCGTGGCGGTCACGAAGCGATTCGCGCTTTTGCTCGGCTCTTCCAACGCGTGGGACACCACACAGAGCTCGGCCATGGCCATCTCTCGCCGAGCGGCCTCCGGGGACCACGCAACGCAGTGTTCGGAAAAGCTGGGATAGTTTTTCGCAATCGCTCGCGGGCTCGTCAGCAGAACAGGCTGGTAGCCATAGCGCGACGTGAGATGGTCGATGATCCAGCGCGCGCTTTCGAAGTTGCCCCGCGTCGTGTGACCGAACCAGAGCAGGCGGCGTGATCCTGCTTCCGTGACGGGACGTGGCGAACCGCCATAGTCCACGAGTTCGGGAATGTGGAAGCATGGCTTGTCGGGAAATCGTCGTGAAATCTCGCCTTGCAGCTGGTGTGTCGGAGTGATCAGAACATCGGCCCGCTCGATCATCTCGAGACAACGGTCGTGCGCCTGGAGCAGGCCCTCCTCGGTCCGGAAGGTGTTGTCGGTCGCAAAGTATCGATCGCAAATGTCATAGACGACCAGTTGATCCCGGTTGCGGGAGATCTCGTGGAAATTCTGATCGCTGCAAAGCTGAACGATGACGGCAATGTCAGCATCCGGCTGGTAGTCGCCGCTCACGCTCCAGAAAGGATCGTCCCTCAGAAGGTCGACCACGTATTTAACTCGCAAGCGGGATGTGGCGTAGTTGTCGACCGGATACCAAATGGGCACGATGCAAACTTTTGGCACGATTCCCCGCTCGCATTCATTGCCGCGTCCGATCTCGAGGGACGCATCTGGTGTACGACATCGCTTCAATCACCCATCGCGACAGGAGTGTGTCGACGAGGATTACGGCAAAATGGAGATCGGGACTGCGAGCGGGCTTTGCCGTCCTTTTCCGACTCGCATTCGTGATTTCAGGGGCGGGGGCACGGTCACCAGAATTACATCGCCTCGGATGAAGATTGCGGGGGTAGGCGTCCGAGGAAGCGGGATTGAGGCAGCGAAATCAAGGCACAAGGACCCGCTCAGGGTTGTCCGAGAAGCCGATGTTGCGTTGCACTATGCCAGACGCAGCGTTAAATTAACCTGAGAATGGGTAGGATCTCAAAAATCGCCAGTGACCGAGCGCTCGCGGATGGACCCGCGTCGTTCAATGCCGAATTTGCGAACTGGGCTGCGGCAAGTTTCGAGAGTCCCCGAGACTATGCTTACGTTTGCCAGAACTGGTTCGTGACGGCCCCCAGAAACAGCAGGCCCGCCGACTTCGGCTTCGAGCCGCGGGATCCCAAACTGGGTGCCGGCCTCCGGCTGCTGATGCGTGAACCGCCGGATATGGTCAGGGTCTGGCACGCTCTTCCCGATGGCTTCTTCGAAGCCGGTGTGGATGGGCTCAGGATCCGGATTCGCGGACTGCCGGAGAGCGCCAGCGAGCTTCAACTGGATTCCGTGGCGCTCTTCTTCGGGACGGAAAGGGATCGGAAATTCGATCGCAAGCTATTCGGTCCGATCACCTTGGAACCGTCATGGCGTGAAGTCACTGTCGAGGCGTCGGGAGTCGACGCGACCATGGAAGAGACGCGTCTGATTTCGCTCAGATTTTCCGGCCGCGGCGTCATCGAAGTCGAATATTGTCGGCCTGCGACAGCGGTCACGGGAATGAAAATGGGGGCGTGGTCGGCGGCCAAGGCTCTCGCCGGGAGGGTCATCGGGTTCGGCAGTGCTCGACGTGCCGCGACGGCCCCGGCGCCGCTGCCATCCCGTGCGGCCGCTGTTACGGATCCGGTTCCGCCGCGCCGCGTCGCGCCCGAGCCGGCATCTGCGGTTTCGCTATCAGGTCCCCCTGTATCGCCGGTTGCGCAGGACGGCCGGTCATCTTCCGGTCGAAAGGACGTTTCGCCGGCCTCCAACGATCAACCGGACGTAGACGAGGTCAAGGAGCTGCGTCGAGCGATCAAGAAGCTGACGAGTTCACTCGACATGTCTGCGGCTCAGATACGCCGGTTGACCGAGGTCGTGGAATTCACGCTCAAGCGCCTGGAAGACGTTCCTCTCGCTCAGGCACCGGCGGCATCTCTTGTCGCGGCGCCGGCGGTGCCACTGGTTGCCGTGCCGACGGCACCGGCGATCGCGCCACCGGCGGCACCGCCTGTTGTGACGTCGACAGCGCCCTCCCAGGAGCCGGTCGTCCCTGTTGAAGCGGGCGAGGCTGCTGCCGCGCCGACGAAGACCATCAACTGGGTCATTGGCCCTCCGGACAACATCGGATGGGCTTACGGGAACAACGCCAAACGACTGGGCGCGCGGCTCGGTGGCTACAAGCATGTGATCTCCGCCCCGACACCTTCCGACGTGGCCATCTACTTCGATGCGCTGGTCGCCGAGCGCTATCCTGTCGAGGCACGCAAATCGGTCCTGCGCATTGGCGGGCCTCGCCCGCTGGACCGTCTGTACGGCGACGATCTGGAGGCGATGCGCCGGGCCTTCTCCAAGTTCGATGCCATCATCGCGTTGAGCGGAGACCTGTATTTTCGCGCGCTCCAGGCTCACGACAACGTCCATCTGATTCCGAACGCACTCGACCTCAAGGAATGGCATCCGTCGAAGCGGCGGCGCGACGAGCATGCGCCGTTCACCGTCGGATTTGCCGCAAGCTTGAAATCCTCGGCCGAAGCGGAGGTCAAGGGCCGCGCGATCGCCGAGGGGGCGGTGGAGCGCGTCGGGGCGCGGATGCTCCTGACCAGCAAGGGTGGGGGCGCGCAGATCCCCCACGATCGCATGATCAAGGACTTCTATTCCAAGATCGATCTTCTCATCCATCCCGTGGCGCCGGGCCGCGAAGGCACCTCAAACGTCGTGATGGAAGCGCTCGCCCTGGGCGTTCCGGTGCTGACGACCAAGCACTGCGGATTTCACGGCGAGTTCCTGGTCGATGGCGTGAGCGGTCTCGTGCGCGAGCGCGATGAATCGTCCTTTGCCGAAGCGCTCACGCTCGTGCAGCGCGACGACCGCCTCCGTCGTCGGCTGGTTACCGAAGGGCGCGCCTTTGCGGAGCGTCATCACAACATAAGGACCGCAGGCAAGGCCTATTCGACGGCTATCGCGCAACTCTTCTCGCCGACACCTCCTGCAGCCCAGGAATCAAAGAGGGTGTGCTTCGTTCCGTTCTGGGAGCCCGCGGAAAACTTCGGCTCGTCGCGTCTGCGCGCCAAGTACCCTTCCGAATTCCTTGCCCAGAACGACCGGTTCGAGATTCAGATGGGCTACGATTCGGCGGCCGACATCGCCATTGTCGTGCAGATGTGCACGCATGACGTCATGTCGAAGTTGAACGCCAATCAGGACCAGTTCGTCGTCTATGACGTATGCGATCGGTACTACGACAATCCGAGACTGTTCAAGCATGTCAGCCCGCCGATCGATTCGCTGTCGCGTTTCCACGAACTGTGCGAGCGGGCAGACCTCATCCTGGTCCCGAGCCGCGAGCTGAAGGCGGAGATCGCCTCGCGCTTTCCCGACAAGCCGGTGAAGTTTCTGCCCGAGCCCGTGGACTATGGGGCGACGCCTCATGCGCCAAAAGTCCCGGAAAAGAAGGTTGTCCTTTGGTTCGGCAATCCCGACCGGGGGAATTTCGACAGCGCAAAGCCGATGATCGAGCATCTTCGGGACAAGCATGGCTATGAGCCGCTCATCGTGTCCCGGACCAGCTATTTCAAGAAGTATCGGGAGTTTCTCCCGTTTTGCCGCGATTGGTCGATGGAGGCGATGGAAGAGGCCTTCACGGTGGCCTCGCTCTGTATCGTCGCCTATGACCCGACCGAGCAGACAAAGAGCCCGAATCGATTCATCGCCGCCACGATGCATGGCGTTCCCACGCTGGTGAAGGGTTCTCCGGCCTGCAGCGAGATCCTGGTGGAAACCGGCCAGACTTTTGCGATTGTCGACTCGCTGGAGCAATTGGATCACGCGCTGAGCAATCTGCAGAGCGAAGAGTTCCGGGAGCTGTATGTCCAACGCGTTCAGCAGCACCTCAATCGAAGTGTTGGCGAAAAGGCGATAGCCGAGTCCTACACCGAGCTGTTCCGGAACCATACCTTCAAGCGCAGCCTGTTTTCGGCCAGTCCGAGGCGCGTCGCCTTCATTTCGCACAACCTGTCGGTCGGCGAGGGCGCGCCGTGGAGCCTGTTCGAGCTCGTCCACGGATTGCGCGATCGCGGAATCGAGCCCCATGTGTTCGCACCGGCTTCGGGTCCGCTCCTGAACCAGTACCTCCAGGCCTCCATTCCGGTCGAAGTATTCGAACCGGTGGCGCGCCACTCGGTGAAAATCCTGAATTCCCGATACGATGCCGTTTCGCGGAAATTCACCGCGTTCCTGAAGAACTCGAATATCGAGGCAGTCGTCTGCAACACGGTCAAGGCGGCACCGTTCGCGGAGATCGCCCGACGGGCCGGCGTGCCTTCCGCGGTCATTGTCCGCGAATCCTACACCGCCCCGGAGAGGTTCTCCTATCTGGACGGCGAGGCGAGGCTCGCCGGCATGACCGGATTGGTGAACGCCGAGCATATCGTGTTCGTGGCCAATACCAGCCGCAACTTCTGGTTGGATCAGCCTTTCAATGGCGCCGTGCATATCATCCCCAACGGGATTTCGCGCGCGAGATTCGCGAAGGACATCGAGACGCCGAAACTCGTTGCCCGCAACGAACTCGGTTTGCCGGCGGACGCCGTCATCGCCCTGTGCGTGGGAACCATCAACACGCGCAAGGGACAGCGCGAGATCGTCGAGTGGTTCGCGACACTGGCGCCAGAGGTCCGCAACCGGGCTCATCTGGTCTTCCTGGGCGCGGTCCAGAACGTGCATCTCCGCGACTTCCGCCGCGTAACCGATGCCCTGCCCGAGGACATCCAGAGCAAGATCACGGTGATCGAGGCAACCGACCAGGTCAGCCTCTACTATCGAGCTGCCGATATCTGCCTGCTCAATTCCACGTCCGAAGCCTATCCACGGTGCATTGTCGAAGCGCTGTGTTTCGAACTGCCGGTCCTTTCCACGCGTGTTTTCGGCGTGAACGAGCAGGTCACGCACGGCCAGGCCGGGTTTCTCTACGATTTTGGGGACATGCAGGCGTGGAAACAGTATTTTTCGCTGCTGGTCGAGAATGACGAACAACGCGCTTCGATGGGACAGGCGGCCGGGCGTTCGTTCTGGAAGCTTACCGGCTATTCCGAGATGCTGCTGGCTTACAAATCAATCATCTCGGACTTGCTCGATCCAGCTGCCAGATCACGCTAACACAAGTGGGGACCCCCGGTGTCTATGACTTCAGGTGCTCTAGAGAGTTCGGACGCTGAGCAGGCTGCCGGTTCTTCGTCAAAGCACGCGGCTGCCGCGCAGTTGATTTCGGAGTTGATGCCGGTCGTCGAAAAGGCGACGGAAGTTCGCCGGGCAGCGACGCCGGAAGCGCTGCTTTTCAACTATGTCATGACAAATGGCGCGCCGAAAGACCGCAACCTGCCGTCGCTCATGCGATTGTTCCGTGGGGCCGTGGATCTGGATCATTGCGAGTTTCCGCTGCAGCTGAGGGCGTTCTGCCGGGATAGGGACCTGCTCCACCTCTCGTGCGGACAGTCGCTGAATTGCGTGGTTTTTCGTGCGTTGGGCGCACGCAGCTATACGGGAGTCGACGAAAGCGTTTCGTTGGTGCGCAAGAAGTTTCGAAACCGTGCCAGCAAGCAAACAGTCGATCTTGGCCTGTCGCTGTCGGATGTCACGCGCCTGATGCCCGGCATAACCTTCTTGAAGAGCGATCGTATTACGCTTGCCGATGCATTCGATGGTGTCGTGGTGCAGGGCATACACAGGATGCTCGACCTCGAAAGGACCTTCGTGCAATTGCATCGTGCGTTGCGTCCGCGAGGTCAGATCTGGTTTTCCCACGACAATTTCTATTCTTGGGGCGGACATCAGGGGGATCCTAAAAGTCCGAGCCAGTATGATCCCGAAAACGAGGCTCATAAGGCCTTCGTCGACTGGGGGCATGTCACGTTCGATCCTCCGGAGGATCACCGTTTCCGAACGGCTCTCAACCGTATGCGGATTGTCGATTTGCGCCGCATCGTGGACACGTATTTCGAGGTGGAGCAGTGGAAGGAAATCTCCGACAGGTCGGTCATTCCGCCCAGATTGACTGCAGCAGTCCGCCGGAAGCTCAAAGGCTACACTGATCAGGACCTGCTGACGAAGCAGGTCATCTGCAGGGCCACCAAACGAATATAGTCGTTGGGAATACCGGTCGACGCGAACAGTGAGCGCCGTCTATACGGCGCTCGGCAGCTCGTAGTAGGACCGATACCACTCGACGAACCGACGAACGCCCTCTTCGACGGAAACCGAAGGCCGGCTGCCGGTGGCCGCCTCCAAGGCGGAGACGTCGGCCGAGGTGCGCAGTACGTCTCCGGCCTGCATCGGCAGGAAATTCAAGTTGGCCTTCCTACCCGCGCACTTCTCGATCACTTCGATGTAGCGCATCAGATTGACGGGCCGCGAATTGCCGATGTTGTAGATGCGCCATGGCGCGACGCCACTCGATGCCGGGTGGGGATCGTCGCTGGACCAGGTCGGATCGATGCCTGGAATCACGTCCAGGATGCCCACGATGCCGTTCACCACGTCGTCTACATAGGTGAAGTCGCGCTCCATGTTTCCGCCGTGGTAAACATCGATCGGTTCACCCGTCAGGATGCCGCGCGTGAACTTGAACATTGCCATGTCGGGGCGGCCCCAGGGCCCGTACACCGTGAAAAAGCGCAGCCCCGTCATCGGAATATTGAACAAGTGGCTGTAGCTGTGAGCCATGAGCTCGTTGGCGCGCTTGGTGGCAGCGTAGATCGAAAGCGGATGGTCCGCCCGGTGGCGCTCCGAGAATGGCATGGTCGAATTGGCGCCATACACCGACGAGGTCGAAGCGTAGACGAGATGGCGCACGCCATGCCGGCGACATCCTTCGAGAACCGACAGAAATCCTTCGATGTTGCTGTGCGTGTAACCCCGCGGGTGATCGAGCCCATAGCGAACGCCAGGTTGCGCTGCCAGGTTCACGACGCGGTCAGGGCGATGCCGCTCGAACAGCTCGGCCGTCGCTGTTGCATCGGCTAGATCGATTTCAACATCAATGTAGTTGGGATAGGCGAGCAGGCGCTCACGGCGCGCGTGCTTGAGCGCCAGATCGTAGTAGGGAGTGAAGTTGTCGACGCCCACCACCCTCTTGCCCTTTGCGAGGAGCCTGAGCGCAACATGGCTGCCGATGAAGCCGGCGGTGCCAGTGACGAGGACGGGAGCGGAGTTTTCAGCCATCAGAAAATGAACGGATGACGTGCGAAACGACTTGGTACATGCCGGCTAACCTACGATGTCAGATTTTCAGCGACAATGCTCAATAGTTTAAAATTGTATGCATGGAAACGACAGTAGCTGCGTGATTAAGTGCTTGTCCGTAACTAATCTGTAGTATCTCTCAGGACGCTACCATGATGAAATGAGAGAGAATCATCGCCTTCGAGAGGCGGCGGCGGATGGAGAAGCCTCGATCCATGGAAGAGCGGATCATCGGCCGTATCAATGCGTCTTTCTGGGCCTGGAGTTTCACCGGTCTGCTGATGATGTTCTGAGCACACAGTCTTCGTCTTGACTGGCGCACCATCGGTCCTGGCAAGCCGCAACAGAACGTTCGCCAAAAGCTTCAATAGTCGCCTGCGCTACGAGTCCCCCCCCTTGGACGAGACACTCTCAGTTCGCCGCGCGCGGCTGTTGCTGCAACAAGCTGGAACCGGCGCTGGTCGGTCCAAATGACGGCAGATTCTTCTGTCGCGACCTTGTGTGCGTCGTGTTAACCAAGCTGTTTCCGTTAGGAAATCGAAGGATCTAGCCGCCATGATGAACGATATCTTTGCGCCTTTCGAGAAGGACACTAGTGGACCCCTCGATGGAAAGCTGTTCTTGGTTGGCCTCGGCGCTCAGAAGGCTGGATCGACCTGGATGGCTAGATACTTGGCGTCCCATCCTCAGGTGTATGTGCCTCGTCTCAAAGAACTGCACTACTTCGATGCAGTCTACATGTCGCGATTGAATGGCCATGTGCCTGGCCGTCTGGTGCGGTTGGCCAAGGACGTCGCGGATGAAATGATGGCTGAAAGCGGTCGTGTGAGCCGCAAGAAGTTCGACAGGTTGACGGCGATTATCGATCGTCTGCAGATGACATTCGATCGAAAGTACCGATACCTTCAGTTTTTCGAAGATCGCGTTACGAATGAAGACGTCTTTTGCGATGTCACTCCTGCCTATTCGATTCTGGACGCTGATGGCTACGAAGCCATTCTGGGGACTCATCCGAATGTTCGGTTTGTCTTTATTATGCGTGATCCCATTGACCGCTTCTGGTCTGCGGTGCGGATGGGCATTCGTAAGATCGAGGGGTATGAGCCTTACGGGCGTGTTTTGGAGTTCCTTGAGGAGGAGGAGCACATCCGTCGTACAGATTATAAGAGAACTATACTCGAACTGGAGAAAGTCGTTTCACCACAACATATCAAGTATTTCTTCTATGAGAATTTCTTTACGCCTGAATCGATGAACGATTTGACCTCCTTTATCGGCGTGCAGTCTTGGCCGGCAAATTTTGAGACTATAGTTAATCCCGGCGATAAATTACCAATGACACCAGAGCATACTGCCGCGGCCTTCAGGAAGTTTGCTCACGTTTATGAGTTTATTTTCGAGAGATTTGGGGAACTCACTCCAGAGAAATGGAGAAAAACCGCAGCTGCGTATGCGTAACGACGTGAATTGCTTCGCACTTTCAACATCGAGGCAGGTTGAGGCCAGTTTGCTTTTCCTCTCTTGGCGTCATCACCGGCTTGCTGCGCGACGTGTCTAGGTGAAGTCGACTTGCATCTGCCGGCCCAGGGCTGTCTGGAACCGAAACACGATCTCGGACTTATTTTTTTCCGCAGCACTAGCGGGCTTGAACTGGCTGCTTCCCCCTCGATACCCCCCAGCCTAGCCGACCCTCAGCACAGTACTGTCTGAATTATAGTAATCGCGCGAATTCTATTCGCTGCTGCAGCGAGGGCGAATCGTCCGGCAGATGGCGGATGGTGTCGCGTCAGCATCGTCACGTCAGATTGAATCTTTCCCATGCGGAAAATACGAAAGCCTCTTGATAAATAGACCGGGGGGGTGCTCTAATTGCGTGCTTTAGTTTCATCGACACTGCTTGCGGGGCTTGCGAAATGACCAATGCCGAAGACGTTCAGACAAAGCCACCGATTCAGATCCGTGGGGACGACTTCTCCACTCTCGTTGCAAGTATGAGTCGGCTGCTTACTGGACTTACGCGCCTTCAGCCCTTCACTGACGCAAAGCTAGGGCTAGCGGAGTGGGTTACGTTGTCGCTATTGGCGAAAATGGATAGGATCAATCCCAAAGCATTGGGGCGTAACCTCGGTGTTACAGGTCAGCGCGCAAGCCAAATTAGCAGTTCTCTCGCTGCGGCGGGCTTGATTACGGTAAACCAGTCCGCTGCCGACAATCGAATGAACGAAATAAAGATTTCGAGCAAAGGCAGGGCGCAGGTCGAAGGATTGAACTCGCAACTTGAGGTTCTGTTAACGAGTGCGCTTAAGGGTAAGGAAAGATCATTAGTTAACGCCTCCAAGCAAATGAAGATTCTCATGCGGGTCTTGCGAGATGGAGCGCCGGCCGATGGCGGAAAGAAAGCAAAGAAAGTGAAGAAAGCCGGAGCAAAGAAGGCCAACGAGGAAGGCCGGAGCTGAGTGGTGTGTGCTCCCGTCGAGCATGGGGCTGAGCATCACTCCGATTGGCGATAACAACTGAGGGAGTTCGTCGAGGACATATTGGGCCTTTGTTGCTGACGTTCTGCCGCTTGCAGGTTGGCTTATTCTCTAACTACGGTTTCCTCGCACAAATTGCGAACGGTGGGGAATGCAAGATAAGCGCATTATTTGTGTTTTTGCGTACGGTCAGTCGAATGCCCATTCAGGTGGGCTTCGCCGGATTCCCCAAAATAAACGCATTGCCACGGGTGGGGTGGTTTCGTCCGAGCGTGCCTTGATGTTGAACAGCGGCTTGCTCGGAGTGGATGGCGAGCAATTGTTGGAAGAATCGATGATAGATATTGTCCCAGCTTGCGAAGACGCTGTTCGTGGGGAAAGTGGCGGCAGCTCGCTGATGCGTTATGCGATCGCGGCGGAAGATAGCGCAAGCTTGGATCCCAATGTCTATTTGTACCGCACATTCGGCAGAAGCGGGACGGGTATTGCCAAATTGCGAAAGGGAGGGATTGTTTACTCGGCCATTCCTGCGACGCTGGCGCGTCTAAAGAGCATAGCCGGACAAAAAGGCGCCTCCCTGTTCTTCCCCGCGTTCGTATTCAGACAGGGTGAGACAGACGCAAGCAAAGAAACAAAGCCCAAACGCTATCGACGGGCCCTCGAGTCGCTCGCGGCGTCCATAGCGGAGGATATTTGGGAAACTACCGGACAAGCGACAAAGCCCAGAATGCTGCTTTGTGTGCTCTCGGCCCCGAACAGTCAGCTGCAATACCTTTCTGATGTCACAAGAACACAAATTGACATTATCAATGAAGGGGACGGCCGGGTGGTGCCGTCAATCTGCCCTTATTGGATGAATGGCGATTATGGTTTTATCACGGGCCAGGCGGCTCACTGGAAGCCGTTGGCGAAGGCCTTTATAGCTGAATATGAGGCTCGAGCTCTTCGTATTTTGTTGGAAGGTCTTGCGCAGGACCCTGAAATAAGATTGGGCGCGCCAGTTCGTCGCCGCATATTCGACGGCACTGCTTGGAAGATTGAGACGGTGCCTTTTGAAACGGCACCCCGCACCAATCCGTTGTCGATTAGACGTCAAGGAAATACAATCACCGGCGAAGTTTTCTTCGCGGAAGGTGGGTTGCATATTTTTAGTGGATTTCGCCCGCCCGCCACTCATCACGGGTTTGCATGGTCGGGCTCGGAAAGGATTGTCTCGGTGTCGACTCATAACTCTGACCGCCGATCCTGGTGGAAGGTAGAGTTGGACAGCTGGTCGGGACAGGGCGGTCTGTTGAGTTATGCCTTGGCAAATTCCTCGGGAACGAAAGTTCCTGATGGTCCAAGCTGTCACGGAGATGTCTTCGACTATTGTAAAGAAGTATCGGTTGCTACGGGATTGCCGCTGCGAAGTGGAATGTTGCCCTGTCGGGCCAGAATCACATAGCAGGGTTTAAGGCTTTACATGACATGCCTCGGTACGAAGAGAGAACGTGTTTAGATTATCGCCCTGTCGGGGACAAAGTTTGGTTGCCTTGGATGATGGCGGTTTTCAGGTCTTAGAAGTGGTCGGTGTGAGCTTTCAGCCTTTTCGCGATCCGCCAAGAGGCGCGCATTGGCTAGCGCGAAAGGTTCGCGAAACAGGATCAATGCTTTTTGGCGGGGGATGTAGTTCATCATGCGTATCGCGGTAGATGTCCAGCCCAAGTATCACGAACGTATCAAGGGCTTGTTCGTGGTTCGCGATCTCTTGAAGGATAGTGGCGTGACGTTGGATTTCACGTCAGAGGGACGACATGATCTTTTGTTCATTGAGGATAAGGTTGCGAAGTCGGGTGATCGCAAACTGACGCCGGCACCAACCATTGTGTTTGAGCGGAATGACTCCTCGATCGTGTCGCCGTCCGAGAGGAATCGTCGAATTCTAAAGCGGCCTTATGTGAAATATTGGGTGAAGGAAATGGCGGTACGCTATCCTGCACTCAACAATGCCAAAGTGATCCAGGATCGGTATCACTTCGCTTTATTGCAACCCGATGACGATCGCGCCGAAAAGCCGTCAATTCCCGTCAAAGGGGCTGATCAAAAGAAAGTGCTGCCCCTTTTGCCGATGTTTCTGCAGGACAGGTACAATGATCTGCGTAATGGGCCTGTACCAAATTGGCAAGATCGTCCCATCGATCTGCTGTGCGCCGGCGGCCTTCATGAAAAATATGATATCTTGTGCCGCCATCGAAGACAGGCCTTGCGCTTGGTGGAAGCGAGCAACCTGAACTTTGTTGCGATCTCGGGCAGGGTGCCGAAGGACACCTATTTCGAGCTTCTTCGGAACACAAAGATTGTCCTCTCGCCGTATGGGCTTGGTGAGTACAGTTTCAAGGATTTTGAAGCGATATTCGCGGGATGCCTCCTGGTAAAGCCGGACTCTTCATTTTGCATAAGCCACTCTTTCGACATCTACGGGGGGGACTTTTGCGTACAAACGAATCCCGACATGAGTGATTTTCGAGAGGTGCTTGACGGGATCTACGACACCTTCGGCGCTTACCAAGACATGGCGGGGCGGGCATCGGATGAGTTGCGCAGGGCCTTCAAGCCGGAAAGCTATGCGGAGGAACTTCTCAGGATCTTTAAATCGGCAGTCGAGAATTGATCCGGGCGAGTTCAATGCCCGCAGGGTGTTAAACCTAAGAAGCTTCGCCCCACTGACACGGTGTTCGAACGAGCATGACACAGGCATCAAAAGGCAGACAAAACGTCTTGAGGGGCCGTAGGGACTTTCTGCGGATGGCCGGTAGCGGCGCGGCGCTGGCTCTCGCCACTCCGGTGCTGTCTGCGCCAGCCATCGCTCAGGCGGAAATTACGCCTCAGCAGTTCGGCGCCGTGGGCGGCGATCCGGTTGCGGATACACGCGGTTGGAATGCGGCGGTGGAGCAGGCTGCGGCTACTGGGCGTCCAGTCGTCGCAACTGGTACATATGTCCTGCGGGTTCCATCGGCCAGTCATTGGAATTGGAACTCGCGTTCACCGACGCACATTGCTGTTCAGCTGAAGAGCGGTACTCATGTGCATGGGAAGGGCGCGCAGATACTCATCGGGCCTCCCGAGGCACCCCCTTCTTCCAGATTTGAGCGGCACTTTATTTTCGGGACAAACAGGAACGTTGTTCCGGGAACGCTGCGAGACATCGTTTTCGATGGTTTGACTTTTGACTATCGTGACGAGTTTGGCCCCGTCCATGGTCTCACCTATGCCGTGGCCGTTTCAGGTGTCGACGATTTCGTGCGCCGCAACCTCATCATCAGATCGAGCAAGGCGCGAGCGGGCCGGGGGCTTCTGGCGGAAAATATCCGCCGTCGGAGCGACGAGAACATCGAGCACGTCAATATCGTGCAAGGGATCTACACCCGCTATGAATATGGTGTCTCGATGCGCCATATCAAATTCGACGGTTTCACCGAAGCACTGGACTTCGATGGCCCTTGTTGGGACGTTGTGCTGGACGATCTCAGTTTCAAGAATGGATACGGGGAAGCCCAGTGTATCGATACTGGTGGTGGCGCACGCTGGTTGATCACGAATGTAACCGCCGAGAACGTGAGTTCAATCGTTTTCATCTACGTCAAGAATGTACCACTTACCTATGAGCAGTGGGCAGAAGGGGGCGAAGCAGAGGGGGGGCATCCGTCGCTGGTGCCGCCGGAGAATTTTACAGTCCGCGGAGTGCGTGCGGTGACTTCTCCACAGCGGAAGCCGGGCCGGCACCCCGAGGCCCTTCGGCTTGGCAACAAGCGCAATCGGCGGTCCGGCCCCAGTCCGAAGGACATCACCATCGAAGACTGGTCTCTGAAGGGAGGAGGCCCGATTGTGATCAACGATTGCAAGAACCTGACAATGCGTCACATAACGATAACCGACATTTCTGCTCCCAATGATCCTGTGACGGGAGCGGCTCTCATCGTGAGGGCGGCGGATTTGACGCTCGGCGGAGAAGTGACGGGCAGTATATCGGATGTAACCATACGCAATACGCAAGGCATGGGCGTAAGCGTGGTTTCCAGTCCCGGCCTGGTGCTGAACGATATCTCTGTCGACGGCTTTAACCTGGCTCAAGGCGACAAGACCAAAGCTGCCATTCGCCTCCGCCCCCGGAAGGGGGCGCGTGATCTTCCGACCCTTGGTACCGTCAATGTTACCGGTAATCCGTCAGAAGGCGTGGCTGTCGACCGTCAATGAACGATGCCTTGTCCATATAGGGCGGCGTTTTGATCTGCTGAAGAGCCTGTTCACTCCGTGACTATATGGAGGATTTTATGAGAAAAATATTAAGCCATCTATTGAAATGGAAATCTAAACCAGTTCCCGCGCAGAAACGAGTTATCCCCGCGCATGAAATCGCCCTGACACACGTGGAGGCAGGGCGGCCGAAGAACGCTGCTGAAGATCTCGGGCAGATTAAAGGTCAACCCGCTGAGGCAACCCGTACGCCTCCGCGGCAGGCTGAAGATGCGAAGCGGGACCGAATGAAAGGTAGAAAGGGAAACCGCAAGCTCATCGAGAGCGGAGAAGGTGCCGTTGCATCAAAGAAGAAAAGACAAGGCGCAGAGCAGAAAAATCGAAAGAAGAATCTTCGTCAAAAAAATATCGAGACCAAGCAAGCTGACGGTAAGCGGCATATTGTACTGTCGCATCTCTGACGCCTCGTTGCCGGGGCGCGCTGTGGCGGAAATTGCGAAAGTCACTTGATTATGTGTTCGGCCTCCCTTAGTGTTTTGCATTCGGATTTGGGGCTTTCGAGGAGTGCGATCATGAGCGACACTGAAGCTGCTGTCGGATCTTCAGCTGAACAAGGCGCCAACGTAGCGGCTCCGGTAGAAATTAGCGTTCAGGAATTCTCGCGCCTCGTCGCCGGCATGAGCCGATTGCTCACCGGTCTTGGTCAGATCAAGCCCTTCAGCGACGGCGGACTTAGTCTTGCGGAGTGGGTTTCGTTGACGATTTTAGCAGAGCGGGATGAAAGGAAAGGCAAAGAAGACGATGCCGACAAAAAGGCCGAGGCAGAGAAAGATAGCGTCGGCTACAAGTGGTTCGCGCAAAATCTGGGCGTTACAGGTCCGCGTGCTAACCAGATTATTACTTCGCTCGCTCGGGGCGGCTTCGTCACAATCAATCAAGCGACCAAAAGCAATTTGTCCACCGATGTGAAGATCACTGCGGTGGGAATAGCGAAGATGGAAGCCACTAATGCAGAACTGCAGCCGCTGCTCACTCATGCTCTGGGGGGCAAGGGAGGGTCTTTGGCAGCGACTTCAAAATGGCTCCGGTTCGTGTCGCGCATCTTGTACGCAGGCAAGCCTGGGAAACCAGGTAAGGCGGGCCAAAAAGCGAAGAGAAAGGCAGAAAAGGCTGAAGCTTTGGCAAAAGAGGTATAAAATCCGGGTGAGTTCGGTGCATTTGGTGATGGGCCGAATCTTCCCTGCCGTCACGTTCTCTTGAGGGTGCGGGAAACTTGATCGATGTTGATCGCAAATGGCCACTTTGTTTGGTTGGTCGCGGCAGTGGGTACGCTCTTCATTGCAGCCGCGATCGCTGTGTTTAGCAGAGGATCGTCTTTCTCGGAGTCGTCGAAGCCGTTTGCCTTGTCGGAGGAAACGCGATTGTTTCTCCGCTTGACGACAAGAAAGCGCGCCGAGCAAGAGAGACAAGATCGCCGAAGAAAACTGGCTCAAGCCGTAGACAAATAACCGTTGATCAAGGTTTGAGTTAAGAAATTCGAATTTTGACCTGCTGAAATTCAGTTCATGATGAATTCCTCGGTAATGAACGGGCCGAGGTTTCGAAGTCGCTGATGTCGGGGTCTCGAGTGCGGCGAGATGGAGCCTGCAGTTTTGGGGGATAGTTTGAGCAGCCTACGCAAACGGGTGCTGGTCACCGGCGGGGCGGGCTTCCTCGGCTCGCATCTCTGCGAGCGGCTGCTCGAGGCCGGCCATGACGTGCTCTGTGTCGACAACTACTTCACCGGCAGCAAGGCCAACCTGGCGGCCTGCCTCGACAATCCCCGCTTCGAGCTGATGCGTCACGACGTGACCTTCCCGCTCTATGTCGAGGTCGACGAGATCTACAATCTCGCCTGCCCGGCCTCGCCGATCCACTACCAGCACGATCCGGTGCAGACGACCAAGACCAGCGTCCACGGCGCCATCAACATGCTGGGGCTGGCCAAGCGGGTGCGGGCGAAGATCTTCCAGGCCTCGACCAGCGAGGTCTACGGCGACCCGACCGTGCATCCCCAGGTCGAGAGCTATCGCGGCAACGTCAATCCGCTGGGCCCGCGCGCCTGCTACGACGAGGGCAAGCGCTGCGCCGAGACGCTGTTCTTCGACTATCACCGCCAGCACAGGCTGCGCATCAAGGTGGCGCGCATCTTCAACACCTACGGCCCGCGCATGCATCCCAACGACGGGCGCGTGGTGTCGAACTTCATCGTGCAGGCACTGAAGGGCGAGGACATCACGATCTACGGCGACGGCATGCAGACCCGCGCCTTCTGCTACGTCGACGACCTGCTCGACGGCTGGCTGCGCCTGATGGATCACACGCCCGACGATTTCACCGGGCCGGTCAATATCGGCAACCCGGTCGAGATGCCGATCCGGCACCTTGCCGAGAAGATACTGGAAAAGGTCGGCGGCAGGAGCCGGCTCGTGTTTGCGCCGCTGCCGGCCGACGATCCGATGCAGCGCTGCCCGGACATCACCCTGGCGCGCGAGATGCTGCAATGGGAGCCGAAGGTTGCCCTCGACGAGGGCCTGGGCAAGACGATTGCCTTCTTCGACGATCTGCTCGCCAGGAACGAAGCCGTCGGTCGAGTGGGACGTTAGCCTGTGCTTCTGATGGCGGAGGTCGTTCTGCTGGAAGGTGCAACACATTGGAAGGACTCTGCAGGCGCAGGCCGAGCGGTAGGCGGATCGCTCAGCTGACATGGCGCCTCAACGGATCTGACGAGAACCTCGACCTTCTTGCAATCACGTATGTGTAGATCTGTTCGGCAACGATAAAATCGCTTTTTGGTAGCTTCAACCGATCTTTGGCTGAACAATGGTGAGCTTATCGGACGTGTAGCTGAAGCATCAGGATCGAGTCGTTCAATTTGGAGAAGGTGGGCGTCACTGCTCGGCGCAGTGACCAACTTTCACGGCGGAGTCGAAGCGAAATGCGTGTAGTATACATCCTAGGATTAGCTCACACGGGAACGACGATCGTTGATCGCATCCTGTCGTGCTACCCGGGCGTCATCGGCCTGGGAGAAGTTGAGCACATCATCAAGAAAATCGATCGCCAAACGGTTCACAGCCTCAACTGTCCATGCGGTGCAAAGTCGTCTGATTGCCCATTTTGGCGGCATATCACGACCAAACAGTACACGTCGCACCCGGATTTTTTCGCTGAGATTGTTAATACCGCACGTAAGCAGGGTTACTCGACGATTGTTGATTCTTCGAAATCGGTGGGTACTTCCGTTCATTACAGCCGTATGGCAGCGAAAGGGGACATCTCCGACGTTGCGATATTGCGCATCGTTCGGGACCCGCGTGGCTGGGTGCACTCGATGATGGGCCGAGAGAAGGTCGATCCGGCGGACCATGAAGCTCTTCGCAACCTGTTCTATCGATGGCTGCTGCTGAGCATGAAGCTCGATACCAAAATCCAGAGGAGAAAAGACAACAACATTACATATGTTTGGTATGACAGATTGATTTTGGCTCGAGAAGAAAACAAACTCGCCACCCAGCTTGGATTGACGCCGAGGGAAGACGACGAAATTTCGTTGAAGGACGCCAATCAACATGCGATGGCCGGTAACAAGTTTGCCTTTTCGAAAAAGCGGGAGAAGCTAACTTATGATACTCGCTGGCTCGAATCCTCACTGATTGAGGAAATATATGCGTCGCTTCCAGCAGTTCGTGCGTTTTATCATGATTTGCAGAAAATGCATCTCGACAAGAATGCGCGCTTAGCGGCGTTGCCAGAGCGCAGCGTCGTTGCCGAAATGGAAGCCAGACTAAGTCAGGGCGATTCCGCGAAAACGGAAAAGAGTGCTTTGCCTTTGAATATCGCCACCCTTTAAGGTCTGTTCAGGCGAACCATGAGCCAGACATTCAAATGGCTTGTTTGGCAACAAAGTTGCCTTGCTGCTTTGAAGCTCGGAATTGACGAATCTCAGGTGCCAAGCCACCTTGGGTCTCGGTAGAATGAATCGCTGGGGACATCGGGCGCGTATTTCAGTATTTCCATTGCTCCAGGGGACGAAGATGATCGGTTTACCCCTCAGAGATTAGCGGATAAACCTCATTAAAACGCCGAAGGAATTCAAGAGATCCAACATCTAGGCTCTCGTTCTTGCGAACTGGTGGTCGCAAATTCGACAAATCCTCGCATCCGAGGACGGACATAAAATCTGCAATCAGATCACCGCGCTCCAACTGGCTCCGCTCGAATACGCGAACACATATGCTTTCTTTCCCGAAGGCATTTTTCCGAGGGGCCAATACCTGCTCATAATCCAACTGTGTGGAGTCCTCCTTACTTGAGGCTGACGCCCAGTGTTCTTTCCCTCCCGCTTTGATCTGCTGCGCATACCCAACTAACGTGGAATAAATCCTGTCTTCTTAGATAAACCACGATCCTGATCGGACGATCACCCATGGCGGTGACAATCTGCTCAACCGCTTCAGTTCCTCCGGTTCACGTAGCTTGCTCATGCTCTCGGCCGTCTAAACCACAGATTCCTGCTTGGTCCAACCCGCCGCTTCCTTCGCGAGATCCACCCAGAAGGACTGTCTAAAGTCTTCAACCGAGGCAACCGATCGGCTCGCTCGGCCCACAGCGAGTCGATGCCCGCGCGTCTACGAAGACCTCTTCTGCGCCCGCGGCGAGATGGAGAACCGCATCAAGGAATGCCAGCTCGATTTCTTCGCGGATCGCACCTCCGCCGCCACCCTGCGGACAATCAGCTCCGTCTGTGGTTCGCCTCGCCTATGTGATGCTCGAGGCGGTACGCCGCATCGGGCGCCAGGCGACCGAACTCGCTGATGCCACCTGCGGCTCGATCCGCCTCAAGCTCCTCAAGGTCGGTGCTCTCGTCCGCATCAGCGTCCGGCGCGTCGGGATCGCCAAGGCCTCCAGCCATCTCGGGCAGCGGACTTGGGCATTGCCTATGCAGCCCTCGACGCCACGCGCTGCAACGAACCAGACAGCGCATAGCCGACATCACGCCTCAGCGACGTCGCCAGCCACGGCCTCCACCGGCGCGCCCGCCCCGCACAAAAAACCGATACTGCCCGCCAATCAATTTCACCACAGCGCCGAACCCTTCAACCCAACTCGAAGACTTCTCCTCCGTGAGATATCCGGGCTAACGGCGGGCCAGTCTCTCAACTAATCCACGGCCCGTCACTGCCCCCAGATTCACGAAAGGGCAGAACGTCGGGATCCCAGGCGAGACCGACTAGGACGCAGTACCGTTGGTAGAGCGGTTTGGCTCGTTCCGGCCGAACAGCATTCAGCGACTGAATCAGCCTGAACAGGAAGAAAGCTCGGCTGGAGATCGAGGCGATGAAGGGAATCGCTGCAAGAAAGGGCTGGGTGCCGAGGAGGGAGGGGCGGCGCAACGATCGTCAGGACCGCCCTCCTGTCCAGAGAATTAAACTCTGCATTTGTCGAAAGTCCTCAGGCCTGAGGAATTAGAGCAGCCTTCTTCTTCTTCTTGCGCACCTGACCCTTGTATACTGAAAACTTTCCATCGCCAGCCTCGAGAAGGAGACCTCGGTCAGACGCGAATTTGTTAACTGCTGAAATTACCCCCGGCCACGAATGGGAGTAGTCATCGCCGAACATGATGCCGCCGGGCCGAAGGAGCTCGAAGTAGTAGTTGAGATCCAGGAGAACCTCATCGTGCTCATGGCCAGCGTCGATATAGATCAGGTCAGCCTGCAGGTTGAACCTTTTCAGCAGGAAATAGGCCGCGCTCGATGTCATCGGCAGCGGAAAGATCGAGTTCATCACTCCGAGCTTCGTCATGTTAAATATGAACTGCTTGAATATCGTCGGATAGCCGCCGACGAGATTCAGAGACGATCTGAAGGCTGGGTTTGTCCACATGACATCATTGGAGCCGAGCCAGGTGTCGATGCAGATGATCTGGGCATCGACTTGCTGCTCTTTGCAAAGCTCCAGCATGTGAGCCGCGGAAGCGCCTTTCCAGGTGCCAACCTCGATGATGAGTTTGGGCTTTATGGCGGATATTACCCGGCCGAACACCTTCTTCCGGCTGCCCCAGCCCTGAAGGTCCAGCTGATAGTCCGTAAAATCAAACTTCGAATAGTCCTTATCGATTCCGATAGAGGAGAAAATCTCAGATATATTGACGTCCACAAACATCTCCCTTCATCGTCGGCCCGCATCGAATTGTGCCGGCTGACATCGCTCTAGCACTCGCTCAGTCAGAACAAAATTCTATCATTCTGCAAAGTGCCCGGGAAGTCATGGTTGGCCAAGACGTTCGCTTCGGCCGAATCAGCGCGAACCGATTGGGACGGCGTCGCCAAAAATGCACAATACTGCTTGTAGTATCAAATCGACGTCCTGCTCATAGGGTTTCGGCCTCGAGCGGCATTGCCCATGACGAAGTCGGCAGACAGGCCTTCGATCAGAGCGTCGGCCTTAGGAGCGTCGCCCTTCTGGCCGGCGGTGAGGATGAAGCGGACCGGACAGCCAAGCCCGCGCGCCGCCATATGGGTGCTCAGGGCGCTGCTGGCCAGGAACGGGTTTGAGGATGTCGCCCTGGAGGGGCTGTCGTTTGCGACGCAAGTCGCGGACCGGTCCGCCTTTACTTCGACATTCTCAGCATTGGCGCCGGCCACCATTTCGTTCGCGTGGCCGGCGGGATCGGCTTTCACGAGGAGACGTTCGAGGTCAATCTGCCGTCGTTGGAAAATGCCCTGAAGGATCTGGGCATTTCGCTGATCCTCGACCGCTGGATCGGCTCGTTTGAAATGCGGTAGGGCTTGACCTCGGAACATGGTATCGTGGCGTCGCTACATCTGCGAGGGGCTAATATGACGGGGGCTGGATTGGAATCTGGAGCTAAGCACTCGAGCGTTGGCGGATCTTCCGGTCAGACTTCGCAGAGTAAAGTCATCTACGATGTCGGTATGCACAACGGGGACGATACGGACTATTATCTTAAGAAGGGGTTTCGAGTGGTCGCCGTCGAGGCAAACCCCTTGCTGTGTGAAGCCGCCCGGAAGCGCTTCGCCGAGCACATTGAAAGCGGAAGGCTGAAGATTCACAACGTGGCCATTGCCGGAGAGGCTGGCTCGATCAAGTTCTATGTGAACGATCAGAAGAGCGTCTTGAGCAGTCTGTTTCAACCTTCCGACATGACCGGCTGGCGCGAGGTCGAATGTCAGGCACATCCACTGACGGAGCTTCTCGAAGCGCCCGATCAGACCGAGTTCGTCAAGCTGGACATAGAGGGAGCGGATCTGCTGGCTTTGGAGGACTTGTATCGCCAAAGGATACTCCCGCCCAACATTTCATGCGAAGCGCACAGAATTGAGATCGTGTGCAAGCTGATCAGCATGGGGTACCAGAAGTTCAAGCTGGTTCGCTGCTCGGTCATTGGCAAGAAGAATGGGGTGTCGAAGATAACCACGTCTGATGGCACCGTGCTGAAGCACGCGTTCCCCAAGCATTCGTCCGGTCCGTTCGGAAACGACCTTAGTGGGCGATGGATGACCGCAGATCAGGTTTTGTATGCATGGCTGGGCCGGCATGTGTTGTACGGCAACGGCTGGTATGATGTACATGCGACGCGGGTGTTCTGACGCGCATTATCGGTCGTGGTCGGCATCGGATGAGCGCCGCTTGTGGTTTGGGCCGAATGTTCCAGGCTTGCTGCAGCAACATGCTCTTGCCGGTCATTCGAGAGAGGGCGCGAGCGAGCCGTTCCAAGTCTATAGAAATGTCATATCGATTCTGCTGCTGGGCATGGCCTGCTTTTCAGGGCGCGCCTTTTGCCTGGAGACGACATCGGTTACGCCGGCAATGACCTGTTCCTCTCTTCCCTCAAGAAGAGCAGGTAAGAGATCTATGAGTCGTTCCAACAAAATTTCCGGCGCAGAATCTTCTTCGCGCTCCGAATTCCGTTCCGGCAGAGCGTCCTGGAAGAGCCGGCCATCCAGTCGTCCGAGAAAATCTCGAGCAACCATGACATTCTGCCTGGAGAATCTTTCAACTATGGAGGCTGCTTCATCGGGCGATAGATAATTTTGAGCCGCAAACAGCGGCCGGACTGGACTGTGCTTCAGAATGCACTTTCGGATTGCCGACCGGAGTTGAGGATCGGCGATTTTGTTTTTCAACCTGCCGCTTAGAATACGCATGAGCTCGACAGTTGCTCGCTCGGGACTACTATTGACGATCCGATCGGTGTTGGGAGGCGGGGCCGCAATCTGGGGGCATACCGTCGTCAGGAAGTCCGAGCAGATATCGCTCTTGATCTGCCCTTTTTCGTACACACGGGCGACGATCTTGACGTCTGGTCCCGAATTCTTCCAGCAGGAAAGAACCTTGTGGAAGTTGAAGCCAGCTTTTTCACTATCTACCACTCGTTCCAGCCACACCGGAAACGATTCAGCCAGACCGCCTTTCACAGCCTGCACATAAAGAGATTGTGCCAGCAGATCCTGGCGCCTCAGATAGGCTACGATTCTTATCGAGCAATCAGCAAAGGGCTGAAGAAGGCGTTGAATATTCGTTTCTGAGAGTTCTCCCCACAGGTATTCGGTCGACAGGACGATTGTGTGTGGCTTCCGCTCTTCAACTTCCTTTCGAATGCTCTCGATGGAAGTCTGCAGCGCCTTGTTCCGAGATACACCGGTGGGATCGATGAAACCCGCATCGCCGATGGTGGTGCGGCCAGGGAAGATTGCTCCTCCCACCATGTGGTGTCCTGACTTGACGAGACCGCCCGACGGGTAAAGTATTCCCTGACGGGCCAAGCTTTCTCGATTCTTCAGCAAGTATTTCTGGATCGCCGTTGTGCCAGTCTTGGGGGCGCCGATGTGAATGTAAAGATCGGTCATGGCTACACGCTTTGAATGTCAAGACAGCCATTGTTGGCAGTGCTACTCGCATATGTAAAGTTACGTCTGATCGCTCTCGAGACGGCCGGCGTACATATGACGTGAAAGTGCAATCGCGATAGGTGCCAGATCCGAAGCGTTATCGCGCACCGTCAATCCTGACCGTCAGCGAGCCAAGCTTCCGAAGAAGAGCGTTTGGCCAAGGCCCATCAGCACGGCGTGAACGCTATGTGGAAGCCCGTTCATCCGGAGGCGCACCTAAAGCGACGCCATATCGTTTCGCGTGCTGACGACCTGCTGTCGATTCGAACGGCGCTCCGCCTGCTTGGCGGCGGCAGGGCGCGTTGACTGCTTGACCACCACTTTATTTTGAACGCCGGCGTCGACTCGCCCTTTCTTTGCGGCAACGACCGCTTCTCTTCGGCCGGCAGCGGCAGGATTTCTAGAAACAAGCACGGGCAATAGGCTTGCGAGGCGGTCCAGCAAGACTTCTGGCGCGGAATCTTCCTTGTGGCCCAAATCTTCCGCCGGAAGAGGTTCTTGAAAAAGCGTACCATCGGTCCGCCCCAGAAAATCCCGAGCAACCATCGCATTTTGTTTGGAAAATCGCCGCACCAAGGAAGCCGCTTCGTCGGGAGACAGATAATTCTTGGACGCAAAAGCCGGCTGCTTCGGGCTATGCCTCACAATCTCTCTGAGGATCTCCATCCGACGCCAACCGGGAATTTTGCCGCTCACCTTTTCACTCACCAAGCGTAGAATTTCAATGGTCGCTCGATCTGGGCTGCTGTTGGAGGCTCGATCTGAATTACCGTTGATGTCGAGATCGGTGCTGAGAGGGGGCGGCTCGATCTGAGGACATACCGTATTCAGGAAGTCCAGACATATATCCGTCTGAAGTTGCTTCTTTTCGTACACGCGGGCGATAACGTTGACGTTCGATCCCGAATTCTTCCAAACCGAGAGAACGTCATGATAATTGAAACCAACCTTTTCACTATCTATCACCCCCTCTAGCCAGACTGGGAACGGCTCGGCCAATCCGCCTTTCACAGCCTGTCCGTAGAGGGATTGCGCGAAAAGGTCCTGGCGACGCAGGTAGGCGACGATCTTTATCGAACAATCGCTGAAGGGCTGGAGAAGACGCTGGACATCCGATGCCGAGAGTTCTCCCCATAGATACTCGGTCGAGAGGACTACTGTATGGGGCTTCTGCTCCTCGATTTCCTTTCGGATACCCTCGATGGCAGTCTGTAGCGCCTTGCGCGGGGACACGCCGTCCAATCGGTCGCTGCGGCCAGGAAATACCGCTGCACCTATGATTTTGTGTGCCGACTTGTCGCGACCGCCTGAAGGATACAACAGTCCTTGCCGGGCGAGATTCTCCTGATTTCTCCGAAGATAGTGCTGGAGCGACGTTGTACCGGTCTTAGGAGCGCCAATGTGAATGAATAAATTCATCATAACTGCACACGTAGTTAATCAGTAGGAGTGACCCTAGCAGCTCTGCCGGAAGATGTTGATTCGCATTTCTGGGGAAGCGGGCGGCGCTGCCGTCATGTCGTCTGGCGACGGATATTGTCTCACTGTGGGAGAGCAAATCGTGTGCCGGGCCACTGGGCTATTGTGAGCTTGGCAATTTGTTTGACTTGGCAGTCTGTCAGTATACTCGGCAGGGGGGGGCTATTCATTACTGCAATTGCTATGGCAACACGAACTATGGCATCTAAGCGGCGGCGGATGACCGTATTCTTGGCCATAGCGTTTGCCTAAGTGGCGGCATTGGCATCGCCACCCGTACCGAGGAGATCCAGATGGCGGAAGAAATCGATCCTACTGGCGCCCCGCGCTCAACGCAGGCGAAACAACCGCTGACCTTGGAGGAGCGTTTACGCCGGAGGGCAAGGCGGCGGCAACTGCGGACAGGCCCAACACAGCAGCAATCGGGGAAGCCGGCCGCTGCTAAGCCTACCAAATTGCTTGCAAGGTCCCAGCGACGTCTCGGCAGGATGGCCGAAATCATTGGCGCCAAGTCGTACCTGGAAATCGGTGTCGATAAAGGTCTGACATTCTTTTCTTTACAAGTTCCTCACAAAGTCGCCGTCGACCCGAAATTCGGCTTCGATGCTAAGATGCACGAAGCTCCTGGCGTCCACTTTCACGAAACGACGTCTGACGATTTCTTTGAGAATCACCCGAAAACTGAAAAATTCGATCTCATTTTCATCGACGGATTGCATGTTTTCGAGCAAGTTCTAAAGGATTTTCAGAATTCGATTGAAGTTTCGCACGACAAGACGATTTTCCTCATTGACGATGTCGTGCCGAAGGATAAGTTCAGTGCCATCCCGAACCAGCGACTCGCGCGTATATCCAGGAAGGAAGCTACTGGTGTCCGCAATAGTGGGTGGCAAGGCGACGTCTACAAGTTGATTTTTGCTATCCATGATCTGTATCCTGAATTCAGCTTCACGACGATAGCGAACAACGGCAACGAACAAACGATCGTTTGGCGCGCGTCGCGGAAAGATGTCGTGCCGGTTTATGGGTCGATAGAGGCCATAAGCAAAATCGACTATGATGAATTCGTCCGCCGGAAGTCTGTCTTCAATCTTCAGTCCGAGGAAGCGGCGCTGCGGATGCTGGCCAGCGTTGCTACGTTGCCGCGCGCTGCATAGTTGAGGATTTCCGATAGAGATCGGAGTCAGATTCTCGATTGTTGAAGTTGATGGCCGTGCTCGAGGAGAAGAGCACGGCGAAAACCGCTGGTGCACTCTATACGTAGAGTATCCACATGATCATTCTTCATTCAATTTCGCAGGAAATGGGGCGGCAACATTTCAAGCGCCTTGTCTTGGATAATGTGAATTGGCGCATCGAGGCGCGTAGCAAAGTCGTCATATTGAGCCAACGCATGTCCGGGGCCAGCGTTCTTTTAGGCATCATCGCTGGATCGATACTGCCAACGTTGGGGCGAGTCGAACGGCGTGGCACGGTGTCGATACCAGGGGGGCTGTTGCGTTACGCACTCGACACCCTTGAGCAACTTATCGATCGCATGTCCATGCTTTACAAGGTCGACCCCAAGGAGGTGCGTGAATTCGTAGCCGAGGCGCTGGACCGGCGTGACATCTTCGACGTACCTATCCGCTTCTTGCCCCTTCAGCTCCAAAAGCAGTTGCGCACCATCCTGACCTACGCTTTTCCCTGTGATTATTATCTTTTCTCGGACCCACCGGTCCCGCTAGCTGAGGGAAGATTTCACGCTTTTTGCAGTAGGGCCTTTGAGCTGCGCAGCAGACAGGCCGGCTTCATCATTTCGTTGAATTCGAGCAAGGTTACCCGAAGACTGGGTGACGACATGATCGGCGCTGTGATCTACCGCGGCAACTTTACTCTATATGCGACACTCGCGGATGCGATTGCGGTTTTTGATAGCTTGCCGCCGGAAGCGTATTTCGATCGCACAGAAGAACCTCAGGAAGATCAGGCGTCCGAACCAGATTTCGACCTGATCTAGAGCATCGAGCGTGAATTAGGAATCGAAGGGGGATTCCCAAGGAATCGGAAGTCTGATTCAGGATTGGCCTGGAGACAGAAGGCCAGGCTGCATGGGGAAGCCCTATTCGATGGGCCTTCGGGAACGGGTTCGAGCGGCGATCGCGAGTGGCAGGTCGAGGCGGAGCCGGACATCACGATGCCTGAACTGGCGGCCAGGCAACAGGCGGAGAAGGCCATTACGGCGCATCCGGCATCGCTGTCGCGGATGATTCTGAAGGCAGGCCTGTCCTTCAAAAAAAACTGCTGGCGCTGGAGGCCGAGCGCGAGGACGTGCGGCAGGCCCGTGACGAGTGGACGGTGCACCGCCAGCCGAGGATGCGCGATCAGGTCCACCGTTTGGCCTTCCTCGACGGAACCGGCACGACGACCAAGATGACGCGTCTGCGCGGCCGCTCGCGCCGCGGTACTCGCCTGAAGGCCGGGGTGCCGTTCGGACACTGGGCGACGCAGACCTTCATCGCCGGCCTGCGCAGCGATGGTCTCGTCGCGCCGTGGGTGGTCGACCAACCCATGAACCGCCAGATCTTCGACACCTACGTCGAGACCCAGCTGGCAACGCCCCTGCAGCCTGGCGACGTGGTGATCCTCGACAACCTGCCCAGCCACAAGAGCGCAAAGGCCGAGGCGATCCTCAAGCAGCGGGGAGCCTGGTTCCTCTTCCTGCCGCCTTACAGCCCCGATCTCAATCCGATCGAGATGGCGTTCTCCAAGTTCAAGGCCCATCTGCGGCGTATCGCTGCCAGGACAATCGATGCACTCTGGAGAGCCATCGGCGACATATGCGCCCTGTACCCCGAACAGGAGTGTTGGAACTACCTCAAAGACGCAGGCTATGTCCCCGATTAAGCGCTCGACGCTCTAGGCTCGCGCGGCGCACCGGCTCATCATGGAAACGTAGCGGGGAAGGGCCGGAGAGCAGACCCTCGAGCCGCGGTGGCCCGAGCACCAGGATTCACGTGGTGGTGGGCGGTCTCCGCCGTCCCTCCGGCCTAAATTCTAACCGTCGGCCAAAAGATCAAGGTTCCTCCAGGTCGACGCTTTGATCGAAGGTTGTCTGTCGACTTCGTCGCGGGCGCCTCGTCCCCTGACAGCGACAGGCTGCAGGCAGCCATCGCAGCAAATGGCACCGAGGCGGCCACTGCCGCGCATTGCCATCTCAGCCTGCAGATCAGTGAATATCGAACCAATGACCGTTGTGATGGCTTTCTCGACAGCCTGGTGAATACATACCGGCTACTTGTAACGCATCTTCCTTATCATGGCGCGTTCGATCACGAAGCCGAAAAAAAGCAGGATGATCGTCCATTGAATAAGATACGACTTGTCGAGAAAGTTGTGAGGATAGCGCCCGTATACGCCCACTCGAAACCAATCGATGGCGTGCGTCAATGGATTCAGGACAACGACACTACGGAACCATACCGGCAGCAAATCGACAACCATGATCACGCCGGACAGGAAGATAAGGCCGCGCGTGCAGATTCTGTAGAGGACGGTCCACAATTGAAAGAATTGACCGATGACATTGCTGATCATTCCCAGACCGGTAGCGAAAGCGATAATCAGCATGAGAGGAATGACGCAATCGACAATCGATACAGGCCGTGCCTCCTCGATGCCGTAAAGCCACATGCCGTAGAATATGACTATCGTCATCGAAATATACAGGAGTGCATTAAATATGACCGTGGCGATGTATACGTCCAGGGGAGTGGCGCCAGGCAGGAAGCTGTTGCTCCCCCCACCGACTAAACGCAGGCGAGTGGAAATTCGCAGAAAGAGATAGTATGGCATGAAGCCGCTTGCATAAAACAAGAACATAGAGGTGCCGTAGTTGGGGTCTCTCAGCCTGAACAAGCCTCGAACCACGTAAATCAAGAGAATGAGAATCACCGGTTCCAGAATTCTCATGATGAGAAGGAGTTTGCTTCTCTGCGTTGACCGGCCTAGCACTTGAGGCAGCGCAGCCCAGATCACAAGGCTCCAATTTAAGAATGCACGCCAAGCATCGCGGATGCCCAAGGTCATCATGTGTTCAGTGTCCGTAGAATCCTGGCAGACTGCGTACGCGCCTCTGCCATAGTTGCTTCCTAGCTGAACGAGACGAAACTATGTTCGCCATTTATTGGATTTTCGACTGGCTTGGGCACCATATCGCCTGGACGGCATTTGGCGCATTTGTTGTGATTACAACCCTTGCGATTAGCCTCTATCTCGATCGATACCGCCGACCTTGAGGCAGCCCGAATGGCATTTACAAATGCTCTCGTATGGACCTGCCGAGAAGAAGGGCAACTGTCCAAAGCATTGTGGCTACTCCGGCAACGATGAGAATAGCCACGGCACGATTTGGATAGATCGAACTTTGAGGAAGTGCCGGCTGCACATACGGCATGATGAAGAGACGCCGCGCAATGGCATTCGACCGCGCCTGCTCGAGAGACTGCACCGTCGATGTCAACAATGTCTGTGCGAATTGACGTTCTAGATCGAGTTCCTCGAAGCGCGCAACGATCTCCGCGACTGACTGATTGCCTTCCCGGCTCATGGCAATGTCGGATTCGATGTCCTTGAGCTGGTCTTGGGTTGCCTTGATCCGGCGTTTCACGGCCTGGACTTGTGCTGCATTGTGCCCTAGGCCGCCCTGCAACAGGTTGCCAACCTCGGCCTGATACGTTGAGATTGTCTGTCGTAACGTAGATGCAACGGTGGCGTTGCTCAGGACGACGCTGCTGTTGGGGTCGATTACAGTCGATTTGTTGCGATACTCTGTCAAAGCCACACGGACTTTCTTGAGGCGCTCTTCGGCGCGAGCAACTTCGAGTTCTGCGTACCGGACCGCTTCTCTCTGTGGCCGTTGCGCGACTTCGTTGACCAGATTTTCGGTAAGGTCAATCAGGGTCGTTGCGATCAGAAGGGCATCTTCAGGTGTGAAAGCTTTGACCTGTGCGCCGGCCGTTCCGGTGATCTGATCGAAAGCGGCGGTTACCATATTGTTCCAGTAGCGCACCAATCGCTCGACTGGCAGGGATGGGTCGAACCTCGAGAGAAAATCGGTAGACGGGCGAGAAAACATTTTCCGGAGTTCTATGCGTTTTTCCAGATCGAGGACGGCTTGTTCACTCTTGATATATTCGGTCACCATGTAGTTGTCGGGACCACTCGCGGCCGTGGAAGACCCCAGCAGCGAGGTCATCATGGATGAAGCGGCGGAAGTACTGGTTGCCGTGCTCGAATCGCGTACAGCATAACGCCACTCGACCACATACTGATTCGACGCAAAACCGATGTAATATATCGCAGCAAGAATCGTCGGCAGGACTACGCAAAGGAAGAACGATATGATGCTGCCGGTTCGCAAGAACCTCCGATGCTGCTGAGGCAACACAACAGACGCGAGAGCGGCATCAGTTCCGTCCGGCAACCGTGCCGTGGGATCCAGCGCAGTTCCTGGCTCCGCTTCTTCTCTTTGTCTTCCCGGCTGGCCGCGCGCCTCCAAGTCCGTAGCACTGGCCGTATCCTTTTCGGGCCTCCCATAACCGGGTATGCGAGGCAGATCACGCTCGGTCTGTCCTTTAGAGGGCCGCCCTCCATCCCGTCGCTGACGACGAGCGGTTTGCCCTGCTTCTCCTGCTTCGGAGCGTAAGGTTTCTACCAGCGAAAGATCTCTTGGATTTTCCAAAATGGATATTCTTCGCAAGGTTCAGTATCAATCCGACGCACGGCTGCATAAGCGATCATCGTCGACAAGCCGATGCGCGGAAAGTGCGGGTCATGGTATAGCGATATGCTGTCCTTTTCAAAGGAAAAGGAATTTCCCGATCGAAATGACGCCGTACGCTGCTGAGGCTTGGGGCAGTGATCTTGCGGTTCAATATGCTGGTACTCACCTTGGGCATTGCCTATCCTGCGGAAGCGTCGGAGCAAAAACTGAGGTGGACGGAAGTGGAATGGATATCTTCGACGGGCGGGACATCCGGGTGGTGGCGAGGCTTTTTGAGGGGCGAGAGGATCTTGTAATCACCTTCACGGGGCGTGCCGCTGCTCCGCCCGTTGAGAAGGGATTTGGCGAGACGTATCTCATCAAACGCCGAGTGCCGGCGATCCATTTCATCAGCAAGGATAATCATTGGTGGCAGACGCCTGAACCGATCGCTGCCATAGACGAGTTGCGCAATCGGGGATTTATCGGCCGAGATCGGCGGATCACTCTCTACGGTTCGAGCATGGGCGGCTATGCTGCCCTTATTTTGTCACGGCTCATCAAGCCGAAGCGCATTGTGCTTTTCTCGCCGCAGTATTCGATCGATGGAACACGCGTGCCTTTCGAAAAGAGGTGGCGTGCCTACGCGACGAAGCTCAAATTCGACTATGACGACATGGCGGCTGGCATAGATCGCGACGCCGAGATCAAGGTCGTCTACGATCCTTTTTTTGAACCCGATCGACAGCATGTGGAATTGATCGAGAAGCTGCGGTCGGTTGAGCATGTTCCTGTTCGGTTTGCAGGTCACAACACGGCGCGTACTCTCGAAGAGTTAGGAATCATCACCCGTGTCATTGACGACCTGCTTCTCGGCGATTTCGATGTCCGGAGCTTCCACCAACTCTATCGTCGATTGAGGTGGGGATCTTGTTTGTTCTGGTATGGACTGGCGCAAACACTTCTTCACCACAGCCATCGCGCGGGCGCGCTGTTCTCATCGTGTGTGGCGGCAAAGATCGCGCTGTCCGGTGGACGTATGAAGGATCAGGGGCTTTGTCGCGACATATTGCGCTTTGCTCTTTCGATTGCCTGTGAGACGGGAACGTCTGATCTGGCAAAGGCGTGGCTTGTCGAGCTCAAGAAAGTGGAAACCAGTGCCGCCCGTGTAGCGTATGCTCAGGCGCTGGTGGCCCGCATAGAAGATGATTGGCCTCAAGTCGACGAATACATCGCCAAGGCTATCAACCACAAAGGCGGTGAACCCGCTCCAGTCGCTCTCAAAATCGAGGCGATCTGCAATCTTGCCGGTGCATCTGCGGCCTTCGCCTACTACGAGAGCCTGCAGCCGCGCTTGAAACGTTCTTTCCCTGTGATGCTTGTCCACGCCCGTCTTCTCGCGGATACGAAGAATTGCACGGAGGCCCTTGCTGTCCTTCAGAAATATATCCAGCATGATCGGCTGGATCCTCAAGCTCGGGTATTGGCCGCTCGCTGCTGGTTCGATCTGGGCCGTCCCGACGCCGCTATGAAGCAGCTAAGCCCAATACTTCACTATCAAGTTGCTGACGAGAAGCTTGCAGAGGAAATCATCCGGCTCGTAGGGAAGGGGCGGGGACCGCAGCACGCGGAAAAGATCAGGGCCCGCAACAAGCGCCACAAGAATATGTTCGGAGCTGCGGTGCGAACCTTGGGTGGAATTGACTGGCAGGACCGGAACGCTTCAACGATGGCCCTTCGCACCCTTTCGCAATCGAGGGCGATGCGTTCTCGAGTCCCGAAGAGTGTCATGGCCTGAAAGGCAATGGCTGTTGAAGCGTCTTGCTCGACAGCCATTGCGGGGGGCGGATGTGCCCTTGGTGCATTGCCGTATTCAAGATAGAGGCTCGGCAATTCCGGTCCTTCTCACGCAACGAGGCGTCCCGCGAACGCGGGCCGGGATTGCCTGTTGTCGTCTAGCGATAGGCGTCGAAGGCATCACGGACCATATTGAGGTCCGCGGTCCACGTACGGATCTTCCTTATTTTCGTTCTTTGCGCGCCGATACTCGCCTTGATCCGGATGCCCTCAAGATGGCGTAGAGCTTCCACGACTCTCTGGTTGTTGCCGTTCCTCGAGTCAAAGCTGATAACCCTCGCTCCTGGTCGCGCGAAAAGCGCCAAATGCATCGCGGAGCCATCGCAACCAGCGATTACATCGGCGCCGCGCATGAGTGCAATCTGTTCTGGGAACGGATGCTCTTGCGGATGTATTATTTCGAAGCCGGCTCCGGTGGCAATCCGCTCGATTTCCACTTCATTTTCAGCGTGCCGCTTTTTGTGTTTCAAGCGGCTGCGGCTCAAATAGATTCGACGGACCGGAACCCTTGCCGATGAATGGTTCGGTTGGAGCCGCTCCGCGACCTGATCAAGAAATTGTCCGAACTGTGGATGAGCGTACCTGGTGGGAGCCAAAGCAGCCTGCGGCACTATGAGTTCTTCGCAAAGAGCCGGCTTGTCGAAAACCAGAGTGATGTCTTTTGCCGTGTAGCCCATCGATCCGAGCAATAACGACATGTGTCCATCGGGGCGCATGTCACGAACGATGTCTTTCACGTCCGGCGTGAAAGCCTGATACACCAAATTCGTTGGACGGTCCCGCAGCGTCGACAGGCTCCAGAGCCGCGACGTGCTTTCAAGCAGCCAATGTCCAAAGTTTCGGAAAAGAATTCCGACGAACAGGGAGCGTCCTTCTACCCGAAAGGTAGCGTCGGGCCTTTCCAGGCAATCCGGATTCTCTTCTTCTATGCCGCCCAGTCGCTGCGAATGTGGCACAAGCCGCCCATCGCAATCATACACTGCCCCCGACATTGTTCGGCGTGAGGATCGGCGGATAGGGAATACGACAGCCTCCCGTGCGACTGTAATCGGCAATGCGTAGTTCCAAAGAAGCTGACCTGGCTTGGGGCTCGAGGCGACTGGTGGAGGGGAGGCGACAGTCCCAGGATCCTCAGCGCGCGAATCCCCGTCCTTGATTGTGCGTATCGACTGTATTTCATTCACTGGTTGAGATGAAGTTTGAACCGAGGATGACGATTCCGCGACTGAGCGGCTGGCGGATTCCTTCGTCTTCGGTTGTTCAGCCGGCATCCGCAAGCGTTGCCGCCGCAGTCTCCGAAGCAGCCGCTCCTTTCCCGTGAGCGGCACCTTCTTTACCGTCGGGCGCCTCTCGCCGCTGGAATCGGTTTCGTCCGCCATCTAGTATCCCCTTAGTAGAACAACAATGTTGGCGCCAGCTTTGGGCGACTGCAACAGCTCGTGCAGAACTACCCGCTACCTCCCCACCTTGCCAGTAATCATAGTGGCTGAACGGCAAAAGTTCTGAGCATTGTTGCCTGAGTTCTGTTTGACAAGGGATGAATTCAGATTGACGTGAGAATATCGTGAATTGCTCTGGAAACGGAAGTTATGTGGCGGCATGCCGCTCCCTTAAAGTATCGACGGCGAAACTGTTAGCACCGATGCTCTATGCTAGAGAATGTTGATTCGGCGAAATCCCGGTCGGCATGTTTGCTGCTTGTTGCCGGAGTGTCGTGTCGCTAAACGGACAGCTCTGACGGGAGCGACCATGCTCCCCTGATGGAAGGTAACACCATTGCTAGATGCCCCTGATCGATTGACCCATCTCCAGCGACTGGAGGCCGAGAGCATCTTCATCATGCGTGAGGTAGTCGCGGAGTGCGAAAATCCGGTCATGCTGTATTCGATCGGCAAGGACTCGGCGGTGATGCTTCACCTCGCGATGAAGGCGTTCTATCCGGCCAAGCCACCTTTCCCCTTCATGCACGTCGACACGACCTGGAAGTTCCGGGAGATGATCGCCTTCCGCGATCGGATCATGGCGGAGCTGGGCCTGAAGTTGATCGTCCACATCAACCAGGAAGGCGTTCAACGCGGCATCAATCCATTCGACCACGGTTCGTCCATCCACACCGACGTCATGAAGACGCAAGGGCTGCGGCAGGCCCTCGATCTCCACGGCTTCGATGCCGCGTTCGGCGGTGCCCGCCGCGACGAAGAGAAGTCGCGCGCCAAGGAGCGCATCTTTTCGGTGCGCAGCACGCACCACCGCTGGGATCCGAAGAACCAGCGTCCCGAGCCGTGGGCGCTCTACAATACGCGCAAGAACAAGGGCGAAAGCATTCGCGTCTTTCCCCTGTCCAACTGGACCGAGCTCGATATCTGGCAATACATCTACCTGGAGAAGATTCCGGTCGTGCCGCTCTATTTCGCCAAGGAGAGGCCGATCGTGGAGCGCGATGGCACGCTGATCATGGTCGATGACGAGCGCATGCCCCTGCTGCCGGGTGAAAAGCCACAGATGAAGACGGTGCGATTCCGTACACTCGGCTGCTACCCGCTGACGGGCGCGGTCGAAAGTTCGGCGGCGACTCTGCCGAGCATCATCGAGGAAATGTTGCGCGCCAGGAGCTCCGAGCGTCAGGGCAGGGTCATCGACCGCGACAGCGAAGGATCGATGGAAAAGAAGAAGCAGGAAGGCTATTTCTGATGCAAGGATCGGCGCCGACCCTGGATTCCTATCTTCAGGCTCAGGAAAAGAAGGATCTTCTGCGTTTCCTCACCTGCGGAAGCGTCGACGATGGAAAGTCCACGCTGATCGGGCGTTTGCTCTACGAGGGCAAACTGCTGTTCGACGACCAGCTCGACAGTCTGAAGACTGAAAGCGCCCGCGTCGGCACGCAGGGTGGCGACCTGGACTTTGCGCTCCTGGTCGACGGTCTCGCGGCGGAACGCGAGCAGGGGATCACCATCGACGTCGCGTACCGTTTCTTCACGACCGACAAGCGCAAGTTCATCGTGGCCGATACGCCCGGTCATGAACAGTACACGCGCAACATGGCGACGGGCGCCTCGACCGCGGACATCGCGATCATCCTGGCGGATGCCTACCGCAGCACCGATCTGCTGACGCAGACGCGCCGGCATACCTACATCTGTTCGATGCTCGGCATCCGCAAGCTGGTGCTTGCGGTCAACAAGATGGACCTCGTCGGTTATCGTCAGGACGTGTTCGACGCTTATGTGGCGAAGTACCTGGCCTTCGCCAAGGAGCTCGGCATCGAGCACGTCCAATGCATCCCGATCTCGGCGTTGCGCGGCGACAACGTGGTCGTCCCGAGCGCGAACATGCCCTGGTATCACGGCGCCGCGCTGCTTCCCTATCTGGAAACCGTCGATGTCGTCGGCGACGATCTCGGGCGGCCCTTCCGGCTGCCGGTGCAGTGGGTCAACAGGCCCAGCCATGATTTCCGCGGCTTTTCCGGCACGATCGCCAGCGGTGTCGTCAAGACCGGAGAGCGCATCAAGGTGATGCCGTCGGCCCAGGAGGCCAGCATCACGCGGATCGTCACGAAGGACGGGGATCTCGACTCGGCCGTGTGCAGCCAGGCCGTGACCTTGGTGCTGGATCGCGAGATCGACGTCAGCCGCGGGAATGTCATCTGCGGCGCCGACACGCCCGTCGCGATATCGGATCAGTTCGAGGTTCACCTGTTGTGGATGGCGCAGGAAGAACTGCTGCCCGGCCGCTCCTATCTCCTGAAGCTGGGAACGAGCACCGCGCAGGCCACGGTGACGTCGCTGAAGCACAAGGTGAACGTCAACACGCTCGAGCGGACGGCTGCGAAGACCCTGCAGCTGAACGAGATCGGCCTGTGCAACCTGTCGCTGGACAAGTCTCTCGCGTTCGAGGCCTATGCCGACAATCGGGATCTGGGCAGTTTCATCCTGATCGATCGCATCACCAATCAGACGATCGGCATGGGGATGATCGACTTCGCCCTGCGCCGGGCAACGAACATCCACTGGCAGAGCCTGGAAATCGGCCGCGCCGAGCGGGCCACCCAGAAGAACCAGAAGGCTGCCGTCGTCTGGTTCACCGGCCTGTCCGGATCGGGAAAGTCGACGATCGCCTCCGCTCTCGAGAAGCGTCTCTTCAGCCTCGGCCGGCATACCTATGTGCTCGACGGCGACAATGTCCGGCATGGCCTCAATCGCGACCTGGGCTTCACGGACGCCGACCGCGTCGAGAATATCCGGCGGGTGGCCGAGGTCGCGCGTCTGATGGCCGATTCGGGCCTGATCGTCCTGGTTTCGTTCATCTCGCCGTTCCGGGAAGAGCGTGATATGGCGCGCGGCCTGATGAACGACGGCGAGTTCATCGAAGTGTTCGTCGATACGCCCCTCGAGCTCTGCGAGGTTCGTGACCCGAAGGGCCTCTATCGCAAGGCGCGGCGAAAAGAGATCACGAATTTTACCGGCATCAGTTCTCCCTATGAGCCGCCTGAAAATCCGGAAATCCGCCTGGAAACAGCCCAACTCAGCATAGAGCAGGCCGTCAGCCAGTTGCTCGACTTCCTGGAGTCCCGGGAATCTCCGAAGGCGTAGGGGAGGCGCTGCCGGGAGGCGGCGCGCCCTGCATCACCACATCTCGCCCTCTCATCGGTCTGGCTTGTTCTTCCCCGGAATTGGGACATGCTTTCATCCCCAGGAGGGATGATTCGGGATGCCAAGACCGGTGAAGATACGACAGGGGCTACATCAGCTCAGTTGGTTCAAATCGCTGGACACAGCGGCGCGTCCGGTTCGAAACCATCGCTGTGCTGGCCCCACAGGCGTCAGCGTGCCGCTCCAGTTGGTCGGCCGCTCCTTCTGCGTCCTTGATGCGGCCACGGAATGAACACCGTGCTTGCCGCTCTGAACCGTACCGACTTCTTCATAGCGGGAGTCCAAAAAGCGGGCACGACGGCACTGTCGACATTCCTGCGCGAACACCCGCAGGTCCAGATGTCGTCAAAGAAGGAGACTCACTTCTTCGACAAGAATCGAACTGGTGATTGGAGCAATTCCGACTACAGCTCGTTCCACCGCTTCTTTGACTGGAGCGTTCGAGACGTTCTGAGGGGCGAGACAACTTCCATCTACACCGATTGGCCTCGCTGTCTCGAGCGCATCCAGCAGTACAATCCCGATGCAAAGATCATTATTTACTTCGACATCCCGCTTTCCGGGCCTTTTCCCACTGGAAGATGGAGGTAGCTCGCGGCTCGGAGCAGCTTCCCTTCGAAGATGCGATCCGACGCAAGCTTGCGAAGCCCCCACCGCGTGTTTTCGTATCTGGATCGAGGGCACTATGCGCGCCAAGTGCGGGAAGCTCTTCGGCTTTTCCGGAGGGTCCACGTCATGCGGACGGACGCCTTATGGAACAATCCGTCTGCTGCAATGAGCGACGTCTTTACATTCCTGGGGATCGGTTCATCTCCTGCACGGCGACAGTACATCGTGCCCGACGAAGTCAGCCCAACCGACAACCTGTCTTGTCAGCTCCAGGAGGTGTTGAGCCGGGAATTCGAGGACGACATCAAGGAGATCCAGGTCTTGATCGGCAAAGATCTCTCGGACTGGTTCAGGAGTGATTACCGCGAACCCATGCGGCCAGGTGAAAGCGCACAAGCGATAGACGACGTTTGAAATTTGTCGCGGTACCTCCGGGGAGGATAGCCGCTTACTCGCTCTCGTGGTGTTCGATCGCGCGCTTTTTGGGCGCGTTATTGGCCAAATGAACCCGATAGCTGCGATGGGCGCCGCCGATGAAGCGATCCAGTGCGCCGTATTCTTCGAATATCCTGTCCATTTCATTTTTGTCGATCTCGCCGGCACGTTCGGCGTTTCGGAGTTCTGAATAGGTTCGCTGCACCCATTGCCCGGGTGTCGAATCCTCCAGATTCCCGGTTCGATTGTGCCGCAGTTCATCGGACAGGAAGCGATCGACTTCCTCGCTGGGCTCCAGCTTCAGGTCGAGGATTTCGTTGCAGCGCGATATGACGAGGCGCCAATCGGCCAACAGCGCTTCGTAGCTCACGAAGATGCGCGGTGTGCCGCGCGTCGCCTTTTCGGGAAGCAGGTTGTACTTCAGCCAAAGGGCCAGCGAATGCTCCAGGGGAAAGCCATATCGTTTGGTGAAGGACGCGGCCACATCCGCAGGGTTGCGGAATATGTGTATGTACTTCGGGACGAAGCCAAGTTTGCGGCTGGCCTTTTCCCAAGGCTCGACCAATCCCGATATTCGCGGATCCTTGACGACCACGAGGTCAGCCGCGGGGAGGTCCTGCAGGAACAGGCGGATGTTCTTGTCGTGACGCTCTCTCGGTTCGCGCGGCGCCCGATCCAGGACGAGGCTCGGATCGTGGTATGACGAGTTGATCGCGGTCAGGAACTGGTCGTTGCGCTTTACGGCGATCACCGCTTCCCAGTAACCGGAGGGGTTGCCTGTTCCCGCCCTGAGCACCCGGGAAGGCAGCTGAGCTCCGCACAAGGACAGCACCCTGGTCAGGGCCGACGTTCCGCTGCGGCCGGAGCCCACGACGAATACCAAGTTCATATCTGGATTGTATCGGTCCCACGCGACCGAGGGTCAATCACCCGATCCGGCGCGCATCATGCCTGCCGGGCGCCGATCTGCTTCAGCCTCGTACGACGGTGGAAATCTTCGCCGCCGGCCTCCTTGCGCATCCTCGCCGTGAAGCCCCTGACGACCCAGATCAGCGAGAGTCCGGCCAGGAGGGCGAGCAGCGGCCAGAGGACGAACGCGAGCGCGAAGCCCATCCAGTTGGTCTGAACGCTGCAATCGACGTCGAACACCCGATCGGCACGATAGCAGACATATTGCTCAAACCAGAAGACGGTCCAAAAGGCCCAGGCGACTGCCCACAACCGAAGTAACCCACGTCCCCAGTCCATAACCCGACACTCCCAACATCACTCCCCAGTGATTGCAGTTACATAGCAAAAATATTTCCACAAAGAAATGTCAGACTGGCGGCCGCGACGGAATGCGCAGGCCGCAGGCGGGGTAGGCAATGATGACGAGTGGGAAGAGCGCGCCTGCAGCGCTGGCTGGGGGACCTGGATTCGAACCAAGACTAACCGGGTCAGAGCCAGTTGTTCTACCGTTAAACTATCCCCCAGCGGGCCAAGCGGCTTCGCAGGCCGCACGATTTAGCGATGACGGACCGGATTGGCAAGCGGGGCCTCGCCGCCGGCGAAATCCTCGGTTACCATCCCGCCAAGGAAAAGGTTGAGAATGACCGGGGAATCCACGCCGAAGGGAGGCTGGCACAGCGGTCGATTTGCGCACACCTTCGCTGCCATTGATCTCGGCACCAACAATTGCCGGCTCCTGGTGGCAAGGGCATCGGTCGAGGGTTTTGAGGTGATCGATGCCTATTCTCGCCCCGTCAGGCTGGGCGAGGGGGTGGCGCTGAGCGGTTCGCTGTGCGGTGAAGCCATCGAACGCACGCTGCATGCGCTTGGCGTCTGCGCGTCCAAGATCGAGCGCAACCGCGTCACGCGTGCCCGGCACATCGCCACCGAGGCCTGCCGCCGCGCCTGCAACGGCGGGGATTTCCTCGGCATGGTGAAAGCGCGCACCGGCCTCAGCTTCGACCTGATCCAGCCTCCGGAGGAGGCGAGACTTGCGCTGGCAAGCTGCGAGAACCTGCTCGACCCTGCGATCCCCTTCGCCCTGTTGATCGATATCGGCGGCGGCTCGACCGAGGTGAGCTGGATCCGTGTCAGGCCGCGCCCGGGCAGTCCCGCCTGCGCGACCACCGAGCTGATCGGCATGACGTCGGTGCCGTGGGGCGTCGTCACCCTCACCGAATCCTGCACCCGCGGCCAGCCGCGCGAGCGGGCGCTGACCCGCGCCTGCTACCACGACATGGTCGAGAAGATCCGCGCCGACCTCCGGCCGTTCTGCGCGCTGCACCAGATCGCGCCGGCGATCGCGCGGGGCGAGGTCCAGATGGTTGGTGCCTCGGGCACCGTGACGACGGTTAGCGCACACCATCAGGGTCTGAAGCGCTATAACCGCACCCTGGTCGACGGCTCCCGGATCGGCCGAGGGGAAATTTTGCGTATCTGTGACGAGCTTTCCACGCTTTCGGTCGACCAACTCACGCATCTGCCCTGCATTGGCGACGACCGCGCTGATCTCGCATTGGCGGGCGGCGCGATCCTCGAGGCGGTCTGCCGCCAGTGGGCGGCGCCGACCGTCCGCGTGGCCGATCGCGGCCTACGCGAGGGCGTGCTGATGGAGCTGATGCGCCAGGCCGACCGCGAGGCCGACCAGCTCTGCCGCCGGAGCCACTGAGCATGGCGCGCGACAAGAAGGGCAGCGTGCCGACCGGTCGGCGCGCCACGGTCCGCGTGAAGACGGCGCGCGGCCGCACGGTTTCGTCCCAGCGCTGGCTGCAGCGCCAGCTCAACGACCCCTATGTCGAGGAGGCCAAGAAGCGCGGCTATCGCTCGCGCGCGGCCTTCAAGCTGCTGCAGATCGACGACCAGTTCAAATTCCTGAAGCCGGGCGGTCGCATCGTCGATCTCGGCGCGGCACCCGGCGGCTGGACCCAGGTCTCGGTCGAGCGGGTGAGCTCGGGCAAGAACAAGGGCGTCGTGATCGGCATCGACATCACGCCGGTCGAGCCCATCGCCGGCGCAACCGTGCTGGCCAAGGACTTCTACGACGAGGACGCGCCCGCCGTGCTGACGGAGCTGCTGGGCGGGCCGGCCGACGTGGTCATGAGCGACATGGCGGCGGCGGCGACGGGGGAGACCCAGGTCGACCATATGCGCATCATGGGCCTCGCCGAGGCCGCGCACGACTTCGCGCGCGAGATTCTGAAGCCCGGCGGCGCCTTCGTCGCCAAGGTGCTGCGCGGCGGCACCGAGCGGACCTTGCTCGACCGGCTGAAGAAGGATTTCGAGAAGGTGCGCCATTTCAAGCCCGAGGCCAGCCGGGCTGACTCGGCGGAAATGTATGTCGTCGGGACGGGCTTCCGCGGATAGGTTTCGCGGCCTCAGTCCCAACTGGAGAAACTCCATGTCCCTCGGCATGTACGGCGCCTCGATCCCCGTCTACCAGCGCCAGCTCGGCGCCCTCGCGAAAGTCCTGGAGAAGGGCTCGGCCTGGGCCGCCGCCAAGAAGGTCGACGAGGCCGTGCTGGCCGCCACCCGGCTGACGCCGGACATGCTGCCGTTCACCCGTCAGGTGCAGATCGCCTGCCGCTTCGCCGAGGAGAGTGCGGCCCGCCTCGCCGGCGCCGAGGTGCCGGCGCCGCATGACAATTCGGAGAAGACGCTGGCCGAGCTGCAGAAGCGCATCGCGGCGGTGCTGGCCTACATCAAGGGCTTCAAGGCCGAGCAGATCGACGGCAGCGAAGGCCGCGAGGTCGTCCTGACCATCGCCGGCAACCCGCTGAAGCTCACTGGCGAGCAATATCTTTTGCACATGGCGCTGCCGAACTTCTATTTCCACTGCACGACGGCTTACGCAATCTTGCGCCAGTCCGGTGTCGAAATCGGGAAACGCGATTTCTTGGGCGCCGCTTAGAAATCCTCATGCATATCGGCCCCGCATAAGCGCCCCCAGCTTCGAGCTTGGCTTGTGCGTGGCGGTGTGTATAAAGGCTCGCCAACCCGGCGGCCCCTCCGAGGGCCGCCGTTTTTGTTTCTCCACAATGGAGGTTGGTATGCAGATCCAGGAAGCGCTCACCTTCGATGACGTCCTCCTGAAGCCTGCTGCCTCGTCGGTGCTGCCCGGACAGACCGACACCCGCACACGCCTCACGCGGACCATCGAATTGAACATCCCGCTGATGTCGGCGGCGATGGACACGGTCACCGAGTCGGGCATGGCGATCGCCATGGCGCAGGCCGGCGGCATCGGCGTCATTCACAAGAACCTCGATGCCGAGGCGCAGGCCAACGAGGTCCGCCGGGTCAAGAAGTTCGAAAGCGGCATGGTGGTGAACCCCGTCACCATCCATCCCGACCAGACCCTGGCCGACGCGCTGGCCCTGATGGAGATGCACCAGATCTCGGGCATCCCGGTGGTCGAGCGCGGCAGCGGCAAGCTGGCCGGCATCCTCACCAACCGCGACGTCCGCTTCGCCACCGAGAGCGGCACGCCGGTCAGCACGCTGATGACCAAGGAGCGCCTGGTCACGGTTCGCGAGGGGGCCACCAAGGAGGAGGCCAAGCGCCTGCTTCACCAGTATCGCATCGAGAAGCTGCTGGTCGTCGACGATGCTTATCGCTGCATCGGCCTGATCACCGTCAAGGACATCGAGAAGGCCAACAAGTTCCCGGGCGCCAGCAAGGACGAGAAGGGCCGCCTGCGCACCGCCGCGGCGACCGGCGTCGGCGAGGATGGGCTGATCCGCGCCCAGCTGCTGATCGACGCCGATGTCGACGTGATCGTGGTCGATACCGCGCACGGCCATTCGCGCGGCGTGCTCGAGGCCGTGACGCGCGTGAAGAAGCTCAGCAACTATACGCAGGTCATGGCCGGCAACGTCGCCACGCGCGAGGGCGCCCAGGCGCTGATCGATGCCGGCGCCGACGCCGTGAAGATCGGCATAGGTCCGGGCTCGATCTGCACCACGCGTATGGTGGCCGGCGTCGGCGTGCCGCAGCTCACCGCCATCATGGAAGCGGCTGAAGCCTGCCGCGCGGCGGGCGTTCCCGCGATCGGCGACGGCGGCATCAAGTATTCCGGCGACCTCGCCAAGGCGATCGCCGCCGGCGCCGACTGCGCCATGATCGGCTCGCTGCTGGCCGGCACCGACGAGGCGCCGGGCGAGGTGATCCTCTATCAGGGCCGTTCCTACAAGTCGTACCGCGGCATGGGCTCGATCGGCGCCATGGCGCGCGGCTCGGCCGATCGCTACTTCCAGCAGGAGGTGCAGAGCACGCTCAAGCTGGTGCCCGAGGGCATCGAGGGTCGCGTGCCCTACAAGGGCGGCGTGAGCAGCATCCTGCACCAGCTGGTCGGCGGCCTGCGCGCGGCCATGGGCTATACCGGCAACGCCACGGTCCGCGAGATGCAGACCAATTGCCAGTTCCTGCGCATCACCGGCTCGGGCCTGCGCGAGAGCCACGTGCACGATGTCGAGATCATGCGCGAGGCGCCGAACTACCGCGGCGGCATGTAGGCGCCGAGCGCCTCGGCGACGAGGCGGGCGATCAGGGCGTTGCCCGCCGCATTCATGTGCCACAGCACGTAGAGACCGCGCGGGCGGGGCGTGTTGGCCATCGCGGCGTAGCTGTCGAGCGTCGCCAGGCCGTTTTTGCGGCCGCACGCCAGCAGGCCCTCGGTCATGCGGCGCTGCTCCGGGGCGAACTCGGGATGGTCCCACACGACCGGATCGTATTCGGCGACCAGAAGGACCGGCACGCCGCTGCTCTTCTGCAGCTCGGCCAGCCGCGCCGTGAGTTGGCAGGAGATGCGCTCGCCGGTGCCGTCGGGATGGACGCGGATATGGTCGCCGAACCAATCGTGCAGCTGGTCGAGCCGGCGCATGACGAAGTCGAAGGCGAAGGAATAGCCGAGGGTCCGCTGCCAGAAGGTGAGCGTCGTCTCGACCGGCACCGGCGGCGGCACCGGCACATTGCGCAGGCGGGGCGTGCCGTTCTCGAGGTCGAAGTAGGGCTTGTCGGCGCTCCACATGCGCCGCATCTCGGTGCGGCGGATATCGTCGGCGATGAAGGCGACCACGATGGCCTTGGGCTTGTAGAGAGCCGCCAGCGCCTCGGCCCGCATTACGATCTGGTCGAACCCGTAACCGCTGACGCCACCGTTCAGCACGCGGCGGCCCAGGATGCGCTGCAGGTCCGAGGGCCAGGCCTCGCCGTCGCTCACCTCCTCGCCGAAGGTGAAGGAATCGCCCACCACGAGGATCGGCGCCTTGGACCCCGCGGGCGCCGCGCCGGTGCTGCGCAGCCCGTTCTCCTCGATCGTGATGCCGGGCGCGGTGTAGCCGGCGCGCGGCACGTAGCCCAGCCGCTCGTCGTGCAGCATGCGGCCGGCATCGCGTTCGACCAGCACCTTGCGTGCATCGAGCACGAAGTTCGGCCAGGCGAAGAGCCAGCTCCAGGTCGTGGCGCGCAGGCCGAGCTCGATCAGCCCCAGCCCCACGACGAGGGAGACGAGGACGAGGGCGATGCGGCGGAGGAACTCGGAGCGGGGACGTTGCGCGTCGGGCTTATTCATCGTAGCGGCATGCTTTGAAAAGGAGACTGACGTGACACCGGGCGCGCGAGTGGCGGCCACCATAGAACTCCTCGACGAAATCGTCAGCCATAGCCTCATGGGTGAAAGAGGGCGGCCGGCCGATCTTGTCGCAAACGCCTATTTCCGCGCGCGCCGCTTCATCGGCGGCGGAGACCGCCGCGCCGTGTCCGATCGCGTGTGGAGCATCCTGCGCCGCTACGGCCAGCTTGCCTGGTGGCTGGATCGCACGCGCCATCCCGATCGTGGCGCCCGCGCCATCGTCGCGGCCGACCTGATGCTGGTCGAGGGGCTCGACATGGCGGGACTCGAAAGCCTGTTCGACGGCGGCACCTATCGTCCGTCGCGGCTCGACGATGCCGAGTATCGCGCGCTGCGCCAGATGGAAGGCCATTCGCTGCCGCATCCCGAGCAGCCCGACTGGGTGCGCCTCAACATCCAGGAATGGGTCGCGCCGCACTTCAGGGAAGCCTATGGCGAAGGCTGGGGTCGGGAAGTTGCCGCCATCGAGACTCCGCCGCCGGTCGACCTGCGCGTCAATCGCCTCAAGGCGACGGTGGAGCAGGCGCGCGAGGCGCTGGCCCGCGAGGGCATCGAGACCGAGCCGACGCGCTACGCGCCGGATGGCTTGCGTCTGCGCCGCCGGCTCTCGGTGGTGAAGGGCGAGGCGTTCCAGAACGGCCTGGTCGAGATCCAGGACGAGGGCTCGCAGCTCGTGGCCGCTTTGGTCGACGCCAAGCCCGGCATGCAGATCGTCGACTATTGCGCCGGCGCCGGCGGCAAGACGCTGGCGATGGCCGCTTGCATGAACAACAAGGGCCGGGTCGTGGCGATGGACGTCTACGAATCGCGGCTCGACCGCTCGGCGCAGCGGCTGCGTCGCGCCGGTGCCCACAATGTCGAGCGCCGCGCCATCGACGCCGACAGCCGCAAATGGCTGAAGCGCCACGCCGGCGCCTTCGATCGCGTGCTGGTCGATGCGCCCTGCACCGGCACGGGCACGTGGCGGCGCAATCCCGACGGCCGCTGGACCCTGCAGCCGAAGGACCTCGAGGAGCTGCTGCCCAAGCAGGCTGCCATCCTCGACGCCGCGTCCAAGCTGGTGAAGCCGGGCGGGGGACTGATCTACGCGACCTGCTCGGTGCTGCCGGCCGAGAACGAGAAGCAGATCGCCGCCTTCCTGGAGCGCAACGAGAACTTCGAGGTGGTGCCGGTCGGCGCCCTGTGGCGCGACGTGCTCTCCACCGAGCCGCCGCCCGAGGTCGAGAACGGACCGTACCTGCGCCTGTCGCCGCTGAAGCACGGGACCGACGGCTTCTTTGCCGCCGCACTGGTGCGCAAGCCGGCGGAGAAACCTGCCCCGGTGGCAGAAGCTGTCGAGAGCGAAGAATGATCCGCATCCGCCGCGCCTCCCGGCAGGACGCCGCGGCGATCGGCCGGGTCCATGTGGAGACCTGGCAGGCGACCTATGCCGGCCTGCTGCCCGACGCGATGCTGGTCGCCATGTCGGACGTGCGCCAGTCGGCCTGGTGGTCGCAGCTCCTGCAGGACCCCGGTGAGGCGCGCGGCGTCTTCGTGGCCGACGACCGGGACATGGGCGTGGTCGGCTTCGGCAGCTGCGGGCCGGTGCGCGATCCGCCCGAAGGCCTTGACGGGCGCGAGATCAAGGTCGGCGAGGTCTACACGCTCTACGTCGAGCCCGATTTCCAGAACCTGGGGCTCGGCCGCAAGCTGCTCGACGCGCTGTTCCGGCAGCTCAAGGCCGATCGCTGCGACACCGCCGTCCTGTGGATGCTGGCCGAGAACCCGACCCGCTTCTTCTACGAGGGGCTGGGCGGGGAGCGGATCGGCGAGCGGGTCGACACGATGGGCGGCGCCGACGTCGAGGAGGTCGCCTATGTCTGGCGCAACCTCGGCGCGCCGCTGATCCGGCGCAAGCTGGCGGCGGACGACTGAGCCCACAAGCGAAAGGTCCCTCGCTCCGCTCGGGATGACAATTTTTGTGGGATTTGCGCAGTGCGCCGATGCAAAAAACGCTGTCATCCCGAACGAAGTGAGGGACCTTTGACGACAGAGGTTGCTGCCCCGGCCGGTCGCGCTTATATCGCCCCATGACCGACCGTTTGCTGATCGTCGATTTCGGTTCCCAGGTTACCCAGCTGATCGCCCGCCGCGTGCGCGAAGCCGGGGTCTACTGCGAAATCCTGCCCTTCCAGTCCGTCGACGACGCGAAGATCAAGGCGTTCGATCCACGCGGGATCATCCTCTCCGGCGGCCCGGCCTCGGTGACCGAGGGCCAGTCGCCCACCGCCCATCCCGCCATCTTCAAGGCCGACGTGCCCGTCCTCGGCATCTGCTACGGCGAGCAGACCATGGCCAAGGAGCTGGGCGGCCAAGTCGAGAGCGGCCATCATCGCGAGTTCGGCCGCGCCGAGGTCGAGGTCAAGGCCTCGACCCGCCTGTTCGACGGCGTCTGGCAGCCCGGCGACCGCAAGCAGGTCTGGATGAGCCATGGCGACCGCGTGACCAAGCTGCCGGCCGGCTTCTCGGTCGTCGCCACCAGCGAGAACGCGCCCTTCGCCGCCATCGCCGACGAGAGCCGCGGCTATTACGGCGTGCAGTTCCACCCCGAGGTGATGCACACGCCCGACGGCGCCAAGCTGCTGCGCAACTTCGCGCTGAACATCGCCGGCGCCAAAGGCGACTGGACGATGGCGGCCTTCCGCGAGCGCGCCATCGCCCAGGTCCGCGCGCAAGTGGGCAAGGGCAAGGTCATCTGCGGCCTCAGTGGCGGCGTCGACTCGAGTGTCGTGGCCGTGCTGCTGCACGAGGCGATCGGCGACCAGCTGCAATGCGTGTTCGTCGACCACGGCCTGTTGCGCAAGGACGAGGGCGAGCAGGTCGTGCGCCTGTTCCGCGACCACTACAACATCCCGCTGATCCATGCCGACGCCTCGGAGACCTTCCTGAAGGCACTGGCGGGCGTCACCGACCCGGAGAAGAAGCGCAAGACGATCGGCGCGCTGTTCATCGACGTGTTCGAGGCCGAGGCCAAGAAGATCGGCGGCGCCGAGTTCCTGGCCCAGGGCACGCTCTATCCCGACGTGATCGAATCGGTCTCCTTCACCGGCGGACCGTCGGTGACGATCAAGAGCCACCACAATGTCGGCGGGCTTCCGGCGCGCATGAACATGAAGCTGGTCGAGCCGCTGCGCGAGCTGTTCAAGGACGAGGTGAGGGCGCTCGGCCGCGAGCTGGGCCTGCCGGCCGACCTGGTGAACCGCCATCCGTTCCCCGGCCCCGGCCTCGCCATCCGCATCCCCGGCGACATCACCAGGGAGAAGCTCGACCTCCTGCGCGAGGTCGACGCCGTCTATCTCGACGAAATCCGCAAGGCCGGCCTCTACGACGAGATCTGGCAGGCCTTCGCCGTGCTGCTGCCGGTCCGCACCGTCGGCGTGATGGGCGACGGCCGCACCTATGATCAGGCCTGCGCGCTGCGCGCCGTCACCTCGACCGACGGCATGACTGCCGACTACTACCCGTTCGACCACGCCTTCCTCGGCCGCGTCGCCAACCGCATCATCAACGAATGCCGCGGCGTGAACCGGGTGACCTACGACATCACCAGCAAGCCGCCGGGGACGATCGAGTGGGAGTGACGCGCCGCGCGCGTCATCCCGAGCCTTTGCGAGGGATCTGCTCCCACGTGATGTGAGCTACTCGTCCGTTCAGCGCGCGGCACGTCATGGGCCTCTCCAAGGACCTCGCCGAGCGCCTCGACGTCGGCGTTGGTGACCCCGATCTTCAGGCTCATGTCCGCCAGCGCCGTGCCGAGACGCTGCAACCCTTCCGCGGGAGAGGTATCCAGGCACCGCGTTCCGGGAGGGGCCTTCTCCGATTCGTTCGTTTCGTTTATTTCGCTTGTTTCGTTTATGGGCGTCGGCGACGTCCGCGGGCGCAGGGTCTGAAGCAAGGTTAGAATAGCATAATTCCGCGCAATCCGCACTGTCATGGCGAGCGGGCAGGGCTTCTACATCGGCCTGTTCGGCGGCGCCGGCACGGCCTCGTCGATGAGCGCGCGGCAGGAAGGGGGCTTCTATCTTCCCGGCCCCCTGAACGCGCGGGTCGGCGTCGATGCGCAGGGCAAGACCGGCGGCGTATCCGTCGGCGTGCTGGGCCTCCAGGCGGGCTACGAAGGGAAGCGCCAGACCTTCGGGCCATCGGAATGGGCCCTGAAGCCCGCCGCCGAGCGGGAGAGCATCTATATCGGGCAGCAATCGCCGGTCGGCGACATGCCCATCACCCCCGGCGTCCTGGGAACGCAGGATGTCACCCTCCCCATGACCGTCGGCGTGGTGCTCGCGAACGCGGTCTTCACCGTCCAGACGCCCTGATCCAGCAAGATCTTCCCCTATCTCGGCGTGGGAGCGGGCGTGGCGCGCCTGTCCATCCAGGGGGCCAATTCCACGAACCCCAGCGAGCCCGGCATCAATCACTTCGACTCATGGCCGGATGCGTCGGCGACGGCCTTCGCCCTGCAATTCAAGGCCGGACTGAAAGGGGAGGTGGCCAGGAACCTGCTCCTGTTCGCCGAATACAGGCACCTCTCCATCAATCCCACGCAGTACACGTTCGGCGAAACGCTTCCGCCTCACTTGCCGACGGATCCCTGGACGGTGAGTTTGGGGCGGCAGTCCTACAATTTGCTGATTGCAGGCCTGCAGTTCAAATTCTGAATGGCATGACCGCCGACGACTACCCCGTCGACCACACCTTCCTGGGCTGCGTCGCCGACCTAGCATCCAATTACGCGTTGGATATGAACTGCGAGCGCTGCGCGCGAATCGGAACGGCTCGGCACAAATCATCGGCTACACTCTTGGTGCATCGGTACGCCCGCCGGTGCTGACGTGGTGGGTTAAGATGAACGAGTGGAATACATACTCAATTGGCAGCCCTTCGACGAAGGCGAACTGGATTAACAAAGACTGCCAACCGTTCACTGAGGTGTCGCATGTCAGTCATGTAGAAAGTGCGATTGGGATTCTTCAGGCTGGCAAGATCGATGCTGGATTAGTGTATGACATGTCCAAGCTCAATCAGCGCCGTATCCTTGTGTCCTGGTGTTCACCCAACTATTGGGGGAATGGATTTCGTTATGGCAACGTGAGGTTCAGTTTCAATTTCCGAGAGCTTCTAGGGAAGCAGAAGGCATACTGGGTCGAAGTTATTGATTATAAAATCCCAGCATTGAGAATATTGATCAGCGATACAGATCGCTCATCCGAGTTCCCAATCTACGATCCAACGCAGGGAGATGGGCCGTGGTGGTATGATCAACACAACAATATTGACTACTTTAACGGATATTACTGCCTTGAGTTTATGTTTGAGCAATCAATTGGATTGAATGATCTGACAGGTTTCGATTTTGTGAACCATCACCCAGAATACTGTTCGGTTCATCGCAAGTCCCCTCAGGCTTGTAAGTATCTTGGCCACTTCGCTTCTGACGGCGGCGCGTTGTTTTTTGCTCATTTGGCAGGGAGAGGGCTGTCGATTGGACGCTACGCTAAGCACCTTATTGCAGAAGGAAAATTTAAGAATGAGATCGTCGCGCTCGGGGTGCGCGCAATTCTGCTATTAAAGAAGCTCTCATACGCAGGTGCCGTAACAAACAACGGTGATCTGGCCCTTCCGCTGGCGAGGGCATTCCTGAACGCAATTGCTTCGCGCAAGATATCCGAAGCTAAGCAGCTTGCCTCACTATTCAAGGATGAAGAAAATTTTAAGCGAGCGTTGGCACAAGTGATTGCAGAGGCGCTCGGTTCTAAAGATGTTGAGATAGTGGTGGCAGCGATCAATAGAGACTAGGCCGAAACCATTTGGGGCTAGTCGGCGCCGGCGGTCTCAACAGCCTCATCCGGCGTTATTCCATCAAAGAAAAATTTCACAACATACCTATCGAAAGCGCCGAGCGATCTAACCGCCAACACCGCGTCCTTACCAAGGTCTTTGAAGCGTTCCAACGCTAGCAACAAGTCCATGTTCGGATCTTCGAAATTAATCAAACCCGCCACATGGATCTTTTTCGAGATCATGCGAGGTAGTCCATATTCTTCCAGATGATAAACAGCGCTGGGCAAGAAAGCGCGGCTCATCCTCGCGATGAAGGGCGAAATATCGATAGATGGGTTGACGATTATCTTGTGAAGTTCGTTCGTGTCGCTGAGGAGCGCTGACAATTTAAACGTGACCGTGCGTTCGAGCTTGAAAAAGTCATCGATGCCGATTCCATTGTTCTTGAGAGATGCGATCACCTCTGAAAGTGCGCGATTCCAGTTGTATGAGATAGCTTTGGTGGCAGTCACGAGTTTGCCAAATTGTGTGTCCCAGTTGCCGGGCTTAATTCTGAGAATCTTATAGAGCATGTAGTCCCAATGCTCCGGATTGCTAGAATTTAGATAGCCAAAACCGCGCCACTCGTTTGGATTGTTCTTCATGTCTGTGGCCAGCTGAAGTAAAAAATCGGCATCACTGTCCTGCAGGATGTTCTCCCGCTTAAGGCGCAAAAAATTCTCACCCCCGAGAATTGATGACATCTGTGTCCGATATTCGATGATGCGCTCGACTTGTCGGTCGGTGAGTTGATCTGCGTCGTGCTCTTCATCTAGTGTGCCGAGTATTTCCTCGGGAAACTCGATATCTAATTGAGTATCCTCGGATCTCGGCGGTGCGTCGAGAAGGTATATGTTACCCACGAAATACTTAAACATTCGACCTCCTCGGCCGATGATGTTTTTGTAGGTAAAGTCTTTGAGATTAGTGCTTCCTAGTTTGCTTCGCCACACGATCACGTTCTGTGCAGATGTATTCACTCCTTCGACTATGGAGGACGTAGATACTATACTATCAAACCCATCTTCGTATTCGAAAAGCCTTATCTGCAACTGGCTAAGGCATCTATGCATGCTGCCATTGTGAACGCCGATTGCCCGATCGACCAAATCAGCCAGCTGCCAGTCCGGCTGATAGTTCTGCCTTAACCATTTCGAGAAATGACTGGTGTATATTCGATCGACAGGCTCGATTCTCGCAATGACGAGATCGGCGATCTTCTTAATTTCAGAGTAGGTACCTGCGTAGATGAGAGACTTCCGAATGCCGGGCGAAATCAGCTCAATTAGTTTATCTGCTTTCTTGGTCTCATCCTTCCCGAGCTCTTTGTAGGTTTCTTCGATATCTAGGTAAACGGTGTTGAAGTCTAGGAGCTCCAGGAAGTCCATATCGCGCGTGAAAGCGTTATCGCTGAGTTTCTTGATGTTCGGAGCGAGATAATATCTTTGCTTCGCCTTCTTCGACAGTTTTAGGATCGCCTTTATTAGCGAGGGCGCGCGTTCCCGGTCATGCGCGACGCTGGCCTTGTAGAACTCGTCAACGACCAGTAGATCGATTGACTCTAGCGCCGATACATAGCCAAAGGCCCGTTCCTGCGGGAATATCAAGATGTTCTTGGTGCCGAGTCGCGTTTCTGGTGCTGTTATGATCGTGTACTGTTCGGAGAATTTCTTAAACAATCGACGGCGAGTTTCATCCATTAGTGCGATGGTTGGAACTATGATCACCACGTTGTCAGGCTGCTTAGCCGCGATGAAGGCGTCAATGATAAAGCTCTTCCCGAAGCTGGTCGGAGCGCTCACTGCAATGTTTCGGCCGTCCAGGAGTTTGGCGAGAACGCTTGACTGCTCGCGGTGCAAGGTCGCCACGCGCCGACCGACATCAACCTCGAACGCGTGGTGGACATATTTATCGTCCCACGAGGCGTTCGTGAGTTGCAAGTATGGGAAGAGCCCGGTCGCTCGTATCATGTGATTGACGACTTGCGGGTAGGATGTCTTGGAGTGGTGAAGGTCCGCCAGTAGACGTATCAGGATATTTCTGGCGGCGACTTCGTTCTTGCCCGCAAGAAGCGCGTTGATCTCGTGGCAAATCGCAAAAATATCCATCACTTTTTACCCTTATAGAAAGCAACGGCCTGCACAAAGGCATCGACGATCTTTTTCTTGTTGGGAACTGGGAAGAGGATGATATGAAAGTGCAGATCTTTATACTTATGAACTCCGCCCGACTTTGCGACTTGCTTGAGGAAGTAGGCACTCGCTCGCTCTTTGTGGAAGGCTATAATTTCAGCCTTATAATCTGCGCTCAGGTCTGTCGTACCAGAGGTGGTTGAGCACTCGTGCAGCAGCAGAATGGGAATGTGAATTCTTGACTTTAGGGTATCGATGGATTCCCTGTTATCTAGGGCGGCCTTGATCCTGCTTCGAAGCCCCGCAGCGATGGGTAGGCCATCAAGGTCAGATACACTCGTAATGATGGCGTTTTCTTTTTTTAGTTTGTCGGTTGACAGTGAATTCATCACCGAAGTCACGACTGAATCGAGCCGGGCGTCTGCGATTGAGTTGTAGAATTTTGCTTCGCCGAACCAGAGTGTGAAGTCGTCCCCGTTGATGACGATATGGACGCTATCCGCGCCCTTGGCATTGTCTTGAACATTCTGCTTATAGAAAATCTTCGGAACGACAGGTAGAGCGCCGAAGCGATGCCGCATCAAGCCGTACAGGAAGACCTCTGCAATTTCGCTGCCCTGTCCGATCTCATCATTGTCTGTAAGTCGCAGATTTTGCGCAGCGGCGATAAGGCTGCTGTGGCTTTGGTCAATGAGAGCTGATCGCTCCTTCGCCGACAGCGCAGTCAGGGCGATGTTGTCCCATAAGTAATTTTGGAACTTAGGGTAGCGCCATTCTGCGTCTTCGTAGTCGTTAATCAGACTCAATACACGTTTATTGACCAGATGCTTGAGTTCGGAGACCGAGGTTACATCGGAAAGGGAATCATCGACTAAGATTTCAAATGCTAGATCGGACATCAGATGCCGATGCCTCCAGACTGGCGTGCGTTCGAGTAGACAGGCCCTAAGGCCAAAGTGGCACTCGAGCCGACCGGCATGCCGGGCAATATACGAACAAATGCTCGAAGCGAATGGTATGGCTTCCGCTTTGAACCAAAATTTCCTTGAGAAGCGGCAGCGCGAGCTTGTGTTCCATTGGAGGGGAATGGTGCCGATCCGCACTGAACCGTCTGGACCTGAGCATCGATTCCCACAATTGTTGATGCAAGCATGGCGGGCATATATAGCTGAGGAATTCTGCCATGTCGCCGCTTTTGGGCGCAGGCGGATACCTGGGCGGTGGAGGACAATAGGCGTCGCTTAAGCAACTACTCAGCAGCTAGTCACACGATCCAAAGAGCGGGGACTTGGTGTATTTGGCGACAAATGCACAGGGTGAGCTGCGCGGGCGGGGCTGGACGGTCGAGGACGTGACCCTGGACGCGCCCGACAATCGCGGCTCCTTCACCGGCCAGCTGGGCGAGGCCATCGCCCACCATCGGCCCGAGCGGGTGGTCGTCACCGAGGTGGGGAGTGCCGGGTCCGGCAGCTGCAGGCGTCTTCAGCGGGGCGGTTCGCGCTGCCTTTGGACATGCTGCCGGACGAGCGCTTGCTGTGCTCGACTGCCTGGTCCGCGCAGTGGGCGGCGGGACGCAAGGCGCTGACCTGGCGCACGCCGAGGGGCGGCTCGGCACAGCGATGGACTCGCCGACGGCGTGCTTTACCTTGCGTCCGACGAATCGTCCTTGGTGACGGTGTCGGACCTAGTGATCGATGGTCGCATGACGGTGCAATGACGCGGAATGCATATCATCCAGAGCACTTGGGAAGGATATTCCTTCGACCGGAATCGCGTGCCGCCGTCAGGCCCGGCCTCGCGACAGGATCCGGCGGCCAAGCGGTTTGACCCGGCGCCAGAGCGGCGACAGCACGCGGCTGGTCAAGGGGATCGCCAGCAGTCCGATGACAAGTCCGGCCACGCCGAAGCCGGCGGCTTCCACCGCCCAGGCGACGACCGGCTTGGCCACGGGAACGGCGCCCGCGGCGGCGGCGCCGGCGTCGTGCAGCATATGCGTCGGTCCGCCCAGGCCATAGGCGTCGAGGCCGTGCAGGATGATGCCGCCACCGACCCAGATCATCGCTGCCGTGCCGATCGCCGCGAGCGCCTTCAGGAGATGCGGCATGGCCCGCACGATCGCGCGGCCCGCGACGCGCAACGGCGCGGCAAGCGCCGAGGCCGGCGACAACCGGGCCAGCGCCAGGCCGACATCGTCCGCTTTGACGATCAGGGCCACGACGCCATAGACCGCCGCGGTGATGCCGACGGCCACGATGGCAAGGATGATCGCCTGCTTCAGCCAGCCGTCCGCGGGCAGGGCGGCCAGCGTGATCGCCATGATCTCGGCCGAGAGGATGAAGTCGGTCTTGATGGCGCTCGCGATCTTCTGGTCCTCGAGGGTCTGCGCATCGAGGGCGACCGGCTCGATCGTCGCCGCGTGAGCCGGCGGCTCGTGCGGGAAAACGACTTCGTAGAGCTTCTCCGCGCCTTCGTAGCAGAGGTACGCCCCGCCCATCATCAGAAGCGGCGTGATCGCCCCGGGCAGCAGGAGGCTCAGGGCCAGCGCCGCGGGGAGGAGGATCAGGAGCTTGTTGCGCAGCGAGCCGAGCGCGATGCGGCCGATGATCGGCAGCTCGCGCGCCGGGCTGAAGTCGGTGACGTAGCGTGGGGTGACGGCCGTGTCGTCGATGACCACGCCGGCCGCCTTGACGCCGGCCTTTGCCGACTGTCCGGCGATGTCGTCGATCGAGGCGGCGGCGAGCTTCGCCAGGGACGCGATGTCGTCGAGCAGCGCCACGAGACCGCCGCTCATGGCCGCACCGCACGCCGAAGCGACCGGGGAGAGCAGCCCAGGGGGCCCGTCACGACTCACTTACCTCATCCTGAGGAGCGCCGCGAAGCGGCGCGTCTCGAAGGATGGGCAACAGGCAAGGTGCGCGTTCCGACCCTTCGAGACGCATCGCTGCGCGATGCTCCTCAGGGTGAGGTCGGTGCTGGAATGCTCGGCTCGATTCAATCTGGCCCATGAACGCTCTAGGTGGGAAATGCCGAAGCCGTGGTCAAGGCAGGGCTGAGGCCGCTGGTCGCGCGGCTCCGCGCTTGCGGCTGCGGAGCCGCATCGGCCAAAGTCGAAATGAACCAGCAGGGGCGTCATGGACAATCGCGCGGGCGAGATGATGGTGTTTGTCCGGGTCGTGGAGGCGGGGAGCTTCTCCGAGGCGGCGCGGCTGCTGCTGATGACGCCGTCCACGGTCTCGAAGCTGATCGCGCGGCTGGAGGCTCGCATCGGCGTTCGGCTCATCGAGCGGTCGACGCGGCGGCTGGTCCTGACCAGCGAGGGGCAGTTCTACTACGAGCGCAGCCGGTCGCTGGTCTCCCAGATCGACGAGACCGAGCAGCTTCTGGCGCAGGGCAACGCCAAGCCGGAGGGCGTGATCCGCGTCAGCTCCTCCGTGACCTTCGGGTCGGCGGCGCTGGAGCCCGTTCTCGCGGCCTTCCTGGAGGCCTATCCCGGCGTCGTCGTCGACCTGTCGCTGTCCGACGAGATGGTCGATCTCTATCTCGACCGGACCGACGTCGCGATCCGCGTCGGCGCGCTGCCGGATTCGAGCCTGATGGCGCGCAAGATCGGCGAGACGCGCCGCTGCATCGTGGCGTCGCCCGCCTATCTGGCGCGGCGGGGAACGCCGCGCACGCCCGAGGACCTCGCGGCGCACAATTGCCTGGGCTTCAACTTCCGCCGCTCCCAGCCGGTCTGGCCGATGCGGGAGGGCGGCCGCATCGTCGAGCGCATGCTGAGCGGGTCGCTGCTGGCCAACAATGCCGAGACCCTGCGCCGGATGGCCATCGCCGGCGTCGGCATCGCGCGCGTTGCCGAGTACCATCTGCGCGAGGCGATCGACCGCGGCGCGCTGGTCGAGGTGCTGGCCGACCATGGTCTCGAAACCTGGGACGAGATCCATGCGGTGTACCGGGGCGCCCAGCTGCTGCCGGCCCGGGTGAAGGTGTTCCTGGACTTCACCGTCCCCCGGATGGCGAGGTTCCTGGCGTCGACCAGCTCGCGCAGCCGCACCGCCGCTCAGTCGACGAACCAGGCCTCGACCTGAGCCGGGTTGGCCGCCATCCACGCCGCCGCGGCCTGACGCGGAGTCTTGCCGCCTGCATTCACCTGCCAGTCCATCTCGGTCACGGCGTCGAGGCCCAGCGACAGGCGGGCCAGCACGGTCCGGGTGCGGGCGGGCAGAGCCTGCCAGCGCTGTTCCGGCGCGACCAGGCTCGCGTGGTTCTTGCCGCCCAGGATGCCCTTGGGATCGCCGAGCGCGCGGAGCTTGCCGTCACGGTTGAGGTATTGCGGCGCCCAGGTCGGGAACACGATCCAGGTGTTCGCGGCCCGCGCCGTCTCATAGGCCTGTATCCACTGGGCCTGCGTGCCGGGCGCGAAGCTGTAGCCGAGCGGGTCGAGCCCGTAGGCGGACAGCGCGGTCTTCGTGAGCTGTGAGATGGCCGCACCGGCGCCGATGCCCTGGATGCCCTTGGTGAAGCGGGCGGCGATCTCAGGCTTGGCGAGGTCGGCCATCGTGCGCACGGTGTCGGCGGGCACATAGTCCGGCACGCCCCAGAAGAAATGGGCGCCCTCGTAGAGCCGGGCCACCTCGCGCGCCGATCCGCCGTAGCGGCGCCAGTAGTCGGCATGGCCTTCCGGCAGCCAGGCGGCCGCCATCAGGTCGATCTCGCCGCTGGCGAGCAGGGGGAACATCTGCTCGTGCAGCCCCTCGCGCACCGTCACCTGGTGGCCGAGCCGTTCGAGCACCTGGTGCACGACGGCGCCGGTCACGGCGTAGAAGCTGAGGGAGACCTGGCCCAGTGTCACGGGGCCGGGGTTGGTGCGTTCCGCGAGGGCGGGGGCCGCGAGGGTGGCGAGGCCACCGGCCAAAAGGGTTCGACGCGAGAGAGACAGAGCGCGCATGGCAGTTCTCCGATGGGAATGGTTCAGGCGGCGGTGGGGAGCGGAGCGGCCGGATCGACCAGCCCGCCGTCGCGCAGCTCCCGCCAGAAGGCGTCGGGAATCTTCTCCGCGAGCGCCGCGCTGTCCTCGGCGATACGGCCGGGCCGGCTGGCGCCGGGGATGACCGCGCCGACCGCCGGATGGGCGAGCGAGAATTGCAGGCCGGCGGCCTTCATGGAGATGCCGTGGCGATCGGCGATGGCCTTGATGGCCGCCACCTTCGCCACGATCTCCGGCGTCGCCGGCGCATATTCGAAGTTCGGCCCGCCGACCAGGGCGCCGGAGCTGTACGGGCCACCGACGACGATGCCCAGGCCGCGCTCGGCCACCATCGGCAGGGCGCGCTGCAGGGCGTGGCCGTGGTCCAGCAGCGTGTAGCGGCCGGCCAGCAGGAAGGTGTCCGGTCGCGGCTCCTCGAGCGCGAGCAGCAGCTCGATCGGCTCGACCCGGTTCACGCCGAGGCCCCAGGCCTTGATGACGCCTTCGTCGCGCATCCGGTCGAGGGCCCTGAAGGCGCCCTTGCGCGCACTCTCGAAGACGCCCAGCCATTCGTCGCGATAAAAGTCCTGCGCGACGTCATGCACGAAGGCGATGTCGATGTGATCGGTGCCCAGCCGCTTCAGGCTGTCCTCGATCGAGCGATAGGTCGCGTCCTCGGAATAGTCGTTCACGACTCTGTTGGGGCGGCCGTGCTTGAACACCTCGCCCTTTTCGCCGAGGTCGCGGGCGGAGACGTCCTCGACCTCGTCGAGGATGATCCTGCCGACCTTGGTGCTGATCACATACTGGTCGCGCGGCTTGCCGCGCAGGGCGGCGCCCATCCGGATCTCGGCCAGGCCCGCGCCGTAGAAAGGGGCGGTGTCGAAGTAGCGGATACCGTCGGCCCACGCCGCCTCCACGGTGGCCTGCGCCTCCTCTTCGGGGATGGCGCGGAACATGTTGCCGAGGGGCGCGGCACCGAAGCCGAGCTTGCTGGGAAGGATGTCGGTCAATTTCACGTCGGGCTCCATTTCGTCGGACCGGCGCGAATGCCCGCGCCACACCCGACGAAATAGTCACTGCGACCGCCGGGCAGTAGCCAATGGCAGCTCGCAGGATTTGTGAAATCCGTTCACAGACGGCGTATCAGCCGGATGCCATCGCCGGACACGCGCAAGACCGCTCGCCCGACGATCTCTCGCTCAGAAGCATAGCCGAGATCGATGGCGGGGGCCGAGGCCGCGCCATCTCCGGACAGGCCGAACCGTCCGGCCTCATCGCGGGCGCCCAGCCGCTTGATCAGCATCGGTCCGTCGCCGCGGCGGATGCAGGCCACATCGCCGGGCTGCGGCCGGCGGAAGCGGCCGTAGCGTTTCAGCAGGACGTGGTCGCCGTCGTCGAGCGTGGGGACCATGCTGCGGCCGCGTACGCGGATGATGCGCCAGCCGAGCCAGCCTTGGCCGGCCTCCTCAGAGGACGGGATAGACGACCTCGATGTTCGGCGGGTAGGGGCAGGGCTTGCGCACGGTCTTGATGTCCTTCGTGGCCCAGTAGATCTCGGCGAAGCGGTTCACGAGGTCGACCAGCTTCAGCCCGTCGGCGCGGTGCACGTCCTGCTTGCAGGCGCTGCCGGCCAGCATGATCTTGTGCGCGAGGTCGTGGATCTCCGGATACTTCTCGATCTGCGGCGCCTTGAAGTAGTCGCCCCAGATGATGCGGATTTCCTGCTTGACCTTCTCCGCCTCCTTTTCCTTCATCGCGACGTTACGCGCGATGGTGTTCTGCTTCGACACGGGATCGGCATCGGTCTTGGCCGCGACCTCGTGGAGGATGTCCATCATGCGCACCACCGAGACGGCGGCGATCAGGGCCGGGGCGGTGTCGTAGATCCGGCAGGGGATGTCGCAATGCGCGTGCGCCTCCTCGATGCCGGGCAGGCGGTCGAGCAGCTTCTGGAGGGAGATCATCGGCGGGTCCTTCTCTTTGCCTCAGTGTGTGGTGGTGTTCTTCGCGAGGTAGCGCAGCGCGACATCCTTCACCTGCAGGGCCTCGCGCTCGGTCCGGCCCTGCGGCCAGCCGGCGCGCGGCAGCTTGTCGAGCAGCTCGGCGACCAGCGGGCGCAGCTGCTGGAAGCATTGGTCGCGGACTTCGGGTTTCACCGTTCGGGAGTCGATGGCTGCGCACAGGCGTTGGCGGAGCGCGACGAGATGGTCGGCGGCGCGGACGACCTGACCCGCGACCAGCCAGCATTCGACCAGGTTCGCGGTGGCGACGACCAGCATGGGCGCCGGATCGGCGGTCCCGGCCAGCCGTCCCTCGCACCAGGCGCTGAAGATCGTGTCGGCTTCCGCGAGCGCCTCGAGGTAGAGGCGCTCGGCCACGTCCCACCGCTTCGCCGCGAAGGCGGCGTTGGCGGAGGTCGTCAGTTCCTTCCACGGCCGGTCGTCTCGCCGGATGGCAGGCGCCGCCTCCGGCGAGGCGGGCAGGGCGGCGACGAGAAGGGCGGGCTTGGGCGAACGGGCCATGGGACTGGCTCCCGTGCCCGACTCAGGTCGCGGTCAGCCTGCCCCGGGTGATGTGGGTGGCGATACGGGCGATGCCCCGGCCGGTGAGCATCCCGACGAGAAGCAGACCGGCCGTCGCGGCGAGGAAGCCAACGATATAGGCGAGCGAGAGGGCGCCGTGCGCCTCGGCTCCGTGGGCGTGCCCGTGGACCAGCGCCACCGCGGCGACCAGCGGCGTGGCGACCGTTAGTGGCGTGCGGATGCGGAAGGCGACGATGGCGCCGAGCCCGACGACCGACAGCGCGATGCCGATCTCCGTGGCGGATGTTGCGATGCCAGACAGGCCCGCGAGGCTACCGGCCACCATGGCGGCCAGGAAAGTCGAGGGCAGGAGCCACAGCGCCCGCCCGCCCAGCTGCACGGCGAACAGCCCGACCATCACCATCGCCAGGAGGTGATCGGCCCCGGAGAGGGGATGGAGCAGGCCCTGCATGAAGGTCGCCGTCTCCTCATGGCCGGGATGGGCGAAGGCCATCGAGGGCAGGAGGGCGAGAGTGGCCGAAACCGAGATGATCCTGGGGCGCATGAGCCGTCTCCGGGTGAGAGGGAGCTGGCTCACGGCTGGCAGTTAAGAATTACTCGCACTATTCGGCTCAAGGAATCAAGATAGATCGTGCGGTCGGCCGCGCAAGGACGAGGCGATCCCTCGTCGATGCGCGGCCCGTCCGACCCGATCAGAGAATGAAGTCCGTGGCGTTGAACACGACGGCGCCGGCCACGAGGATGCTGAAATCCGCCGTGGCATCGCCATTGGTGTCGGCCAGCACCAGCGTGTTGGCGCCGCTCGCGGCGTAACGCAGTTCGCCGGCCGTGCCGGAGAAGGCGGCGGCCGCGATGAAGGTGAAGGCCTGGTTGCCCGCGACGGTCGAATTCGCATCGATGGTGGAGAGGTCGATCCTGTCCACCTCCGCCTGGCTGAAGCCCAGGATGACGTCGCGTCCCGCGGCGGCAACCGTACTCTCGGCGATCGAGTTGAAATCGAACGTGTCGGCATTCAAGCCACCGGTCAGGCGGTCCGCACCGGTGCCGCCGGTGAGTCTGTCGTTGCCGGCCCCGCCGATGATGCTGTCGTTGCCGGCGCCGCCAAGGAGGTTGTCGTTGCCGCTACCGCCATTGATCGTGTCGTTGCCGTCGCCGCCGTTGATGACGTTGCCGCCGGCGGTGCCGGTGAGGTTGTCGTTGCCGATGCCGGAGACCAGGTTCTCCATGGCGACGAAGGATTCGCCCGCGAAGTTGGTCAGGCCGGTGGTGAGGTTGACGACGTAGTTGCCGGTGAAGGCGGTGGTGTCGAGCGTGTCGACACCGGCGCCGCCATCGATCGACTCCGGCGTGCCCAGCACGGCGAAGATGTAGTCGTTACCGTTGCCGCCGAGGGCGGTGTCGGCCCCGCCGCCGCCGTTGATCGTGTCGCTGCCGTCGCCGCCGCTGATGAGATTGGCGGTGGCCGTGCCGGTCAGGCTGTCGTTGCCGATGCCGGAGACCAGGTTCTCCATGGCGACGAAGGATTCGCCCGCGAAATTGGTCAGGCCGGTGGCCAGATTGACCACGTAGTTGCCGGTGAAGGCCGTGGTGTCGAGCGTGTCGACACCTCCGCCGCCGTTGATCGATTCCGGCGCGCCGAGCACGGCGAAGATGTAATCGTTGCCGCCGCCACCGAGGGCGGTATCGGCTCCGCCGCCACCGTTGATCGTGTCGTTGCCGTCACCGCCGACGATGGCGTCGTTGCCGGCCCCGCCATTGAGGCTGTCGTTGCCGGCCCCGCCATTGATCGTATCGTTGCCATCGCCGCCGCTGATGAGATTGGCGCCGACGGTACCGACGAGGCTGTCATTGCCGACGCCGGAGATCAGGTTCTCCATGTTGACGAAGGATTCGCCGGCGAAGTTGGTGAGGCCGGTCGTCAGGTTGACCATATAGTTGCCGGTGAAGGCGGTCGTATCGAGCGTGTCGATGCCGGCACCGCCGTCGATCGACTCGGGCGTACCGAGCACGGCGAAGATGTAGTCGTTGCCGTTGCCGCCCAGGGATGTGTCCGCGCCGCCGGCGCCGTTGATCGTGTCGTTGCCGTCGCCGCCGCTGATGAGATTCGCAGCCGCGGTACCGGTGAGGCTGTCGTTGCCGATGCCGGAGATCAGGTTCTCCATGGCGACGAAGGATTCGCCCGCGAAGTTGGTCAGGCCGGTCGCGAGGTTGACCACGTAGTTGCCGGTGAAGGCCGTGGTGTCGAGCGTGTCGATCCCAGCGCCGCCGTTGATCGATTCCGGCGTGCCCAGCACGGCGAAGATGTAGTCGTTGCCGTTGCCGCCGAGGGAGGTATCGGCCCCGCCGGCGCCATTGATGGTGTCGTTGCCGTCGCCACCGCTGATGAGATTGGCGCCGGTCGTACCGGTGAGGCTGTCGCTGCCGATGCCGGAGATCAGGTTCTCCATGGCGACGAAGGACTCGCCCGCGAAATTGGTAAGTCCGGTGGTGAGGTTGACCACGTAATTTCCGGTGAAGGCGGTGGTGTCGAGCGTGTCGATGCCGGCCCCGCCGTTGATCGACTCGGGCGTACCGAGCACGGCGAAGATGTAGTCGTTGCCGTTGCCGCCCAGGGCGGTGTCCGATCCACCCGCGCCGTTGATCGTGTCGTTGCCGTCGCCGCCGCTGATGAGGTTCGCGGCTCCTGTGCCGGTGAGGCTGTCGTTGCCGATACCGGAGATCAGGTTCTCCATGTTGACGAAGGATTCGCCCGCGAAGTTGGTCAGGCCGGTCGCGAGGTTGACCACGTAATTGCCGGTGAAGGCCGTGGTATCGAGCGTGTCCGTGCCGGCGCCGCCGTCGATCGACTCCGGCGTGCCGAGGACGGCGAAGATGTAGTCGTTGCCGTTGCCGCCGAGGGCTGTGTCCGCCCCGCCGCCGCCATTGATGGTGTCGTTGCCGTCGCCGCCGATGATGCTGTCGTTGCCGGTCCCGCCATTGAGCCTGTCATTGCCGCCGAGACCGTTGATGGTGTCGTTCCCGGCGCCGCCATTGATGACGTTTGCGCCGGCGGTGCCGGTGAGGCTGTCGTTGCCGGAGCCTGAAGTCAGGTTCTCCATGGCGACGAAGGATTCGCCCGCGAAGTTGGTCAGGCCGGTCGTCAGGTTGACCACGTAGTCGCCGGTAAAGGCGGTGGTGTCGAGCGTGTCGACACCGGCCCCACCGTTGATCGACTCCGGCGTGCCCAACACGGCGAAGATGTAGTCGTTGCCGTTGCCGCCGAGGGATGTATCCGCGCCGCCGGCGCCGTTGATCGTGTCGTTGCCGTCGCCGCCGCTGATGAGATTTGCCGCGGCAGTACCGGTCAGGCTGTCATTGCCGGCGCCGGAGATCAGGTTCTCCATGGCGACAAAGGACTCGCCGGCGAAGTTGGTCAGGCCGGTGGCGAGGTTGACGACGTAGTTGCCGGTGAAGGCGGTGGTGTCGAGCGTATCGATGCCGGCGCCGCCGTTGATCGACTCCGGCGTGCCCAGCACGGCGAAGATGTAGTCGTTGCCGTTGCCGCCGAGGGACGTATCCGCGCCGCCGGCGCCATTGATGGTGTCGTTGCCGTCGCCGCCGCTGATGAGGTTTGCGGCTCCTGTGCCGGTGAGGCTGTCGTTGCCGATGCCGGAGAGCAGGTTTTCCATGGCGACGAAGGACTCGCCGGCGAAGTTGGTCAGGCCAGTCGTCAGGTTGACTACGTAGTTGCCGGTGAAGGCCGTGGTGTCGAGCGTGTCGTTGCCGGCCCCGCCGTCGATCGACTCCGGCGTTCCGAGCACGGCGAAGATGTAGTCGTTGCCGTTGCCGCCCAGGGACGTATCCGCGCCACCGGCGCCGTTGATCGTGTCGTTGCCGTCGCCACCGCTGATGAGATTCGCAGCCGCGGTACCGGTGAGGCTGTCATTGCCGGAGCCGGAGATCAGGTTCTCCATGGCGACGAAGGACTCGCCGGCGAAATTGGTCAGGCCGGTCGCGAGGTTGACCACGTAGTTGCCGGTGAAGGCCGTGGTGTCGAGCGTATCGATCCCAGCGCCGCCGTTGATCGATTCCGGCGTGCCCAGCACGGCGAAGATGTAGTCGTTGCCGTTGCCGCCGAGGGAGGTATCGGCCCCGCCGGCGCCATTGATGGTGTCGTTGCCGTCGCCACCGCTGATGAGATTGGCGCCGGTCGTACCGGTGAGGCTGTCGCTGCCGATGCCGGAGATCAGGTTCTCCATGGCGACGAAGGACTCGCCCGCGAAGTTGGTCAGGCCGGTCGTGAGGTTGACCACGTAATTGCCGGTGAAGGCCGTGGTATCGAGCGTGTCCGTGCCGGCCCCGCCGTTGATCGATTCGGGCGTGCCGAGCACGGCGAAGATGTAGTCGTTGCCGTTGCCGCCCAGGGCGGTGTCCGATCCGCCGGCGCCGTTGATCGTGTCGTTGCCGTCGCCACCGCTGATGAGGTTCGCGGCTCCTGTGCCGGTGAGGCTGTCGTTGCCGGCGCCGGAGATCAGATTCTCCATGGCGACGAAGGACTCGCCGGCGAAATTGGTCAGGCCGGTCGCGAGGTTGACGACGTAGTTGCCGGCGAAGGCGGTGGTGTCGAGCGTGTCGATGCCGGCCCCGCCATTGATCGATTCGGGCGTTCCGAGGACGGCGAAGATGTAGTCGTTGCCGTTGCCGCCGAAAGCGGTGTCCGATCCGCCGCCGCCATTGATGGTGTCGTTGCCGTCGCCACCACTGATGAAGTCGGCAGCGCCCGATGGAACGCCTCCGGTTACGCCGGCCGATACCAATGTTGGTGTGATGGTGTCGTTGTTCGCCGTTCCAAAGATGGTCGCCATGTGCCGCCTCCCGTTGCCGGTTGCTCAGCTGTTTCTCAGCCCTGGAATGTGATTTCCTCGTCCATCGCGTGGACGGAAGCGTTTGCAACGCCCGCAAGCGAAACTGTTACCCGGTGTTCGTAGTAAACTTTCGCGCAGCCATCATGAGTTTAGTTGAAGTGTGCTCGAACCGGAAATTCGCAGTCCGACGTCATGCGGATCGAAGAGGCTCAACCCTGTTGGCAGTTCCGGCGCCTAAGAGACAGATACTCTTCAGGATTTGAGGTTTGGTTCTCGCACTGGATAGCTGGTTTCCTGGTAGGGGAAACAGCTTGTCGCCTGTGACTTATCTGTGACCAGTCGACTGTTCCAGCTGAAGCCCTGCCGGGAGCCGCGCATTCACGAACGCGCACCACTTGGGAAACGTTCGTGTCGAAAAATCATACTCGGTCACCAGCCTTTCACGCGCGGCAGTCCCGATCGTCCTGAAATTTGAGCCGTCGGCGAGGACATCGGCAATCCGCTCGGCAAGTTGCACCGGCTGGAAGAAATCAACCAGAAGTCCCGTCTTCCCGTCGGTCATGATCTCGCGAACCGGGGCGACGTCGCTCGATACGATGGTCTTCTCAAGCGCCATGGCCTCCAGCATCGACCAGGATGGAATGAAGGGCACGGTGAGATAGACGTGGCAGCGGGCGAGTTTGATCAGACCGATCAGCTTTCCGTAGGGAACCCGCCCGAGGAAGTGGACGCGGGACCAGTCGACCGAATCACCCAACTCGCGGGTCAGCCAGTCACGGAAGGTGTGTCCTTCGGCAAGCCTGCGGCCGTAGGAGACATCGTCTCCACCGACAATGGCAACCCGTGCCTTCGGTCGCAGCGCCTGGAGTCGCGGCAGGGATCTCATCAGCGTGTGGAAGCCGCGCGCCGGCTCGAGGCTGCGGGCGACGTAGGTCACGATCTCCTCGCCGCGTGCAAACCTTGCCGTGGCGAATTCGACGGCGAAATCGCTATCGTGATCCGGGATCAGGCGGTCGGTTCGGATACCTTCGTGGACGACGGTGATCCTGTCCTGCATCGACGGCGGATGCGTGGCCTTCTGCCACTCGGTGGCGGTGAATCCGAAGTCGCACCGCTCGAAGCTCAGGTGATTGATGGCGTTGTTCGCGAACAGGCGCGGGCCGATGTCACCGGCTTCGGGGAATTCCGGATCGAACCCGACCAGGCCACCCTTGGCGATGAAGTAGTACTCGAAATAGCCGAGCAGGGGAGCATCGGGCCAGGTTTCCTTGATGTAGAGAAGCTCCCCCCAATTGGCATGTCCGACGACGAGGTCCGGCTTGAAGCCGTTCTGCTTGAGCACCTTGCACGCGTCGCCGGCGCCGATCGCATTGCCGATCGATTCCTCGAACCAGGCTGAATACTTCCACGCATCCTTGGCGGGTTTGTGGGCGGACTCGTAGACCGCAATCATGTGGTCCTTGGCCTGGGGCAGCCTGGTCTGCTGCGTCAGGAACACGATGCGATGCCGGCCGGTCGCGGCGAGCGTCGGAACTATCTCCCGGAATTGACCCGGATAGTTCTGATGAACAAACAGGATGTCCATCGGGCGAGTTCGCCAGCCTCGGCGACCGCCGTCAAGACATGTCCTGCTCGGATGGCTTCAACCGGTGCCGGGGCGGTTCGTTCAGGTCACGCCGACGCGGCAATCCGCTTGAGGGCGGCGAGCAGCTCCTTCGCCAACGGTCCCGCCGAGGCGGGGTTCTGGCCGGTGATGAGGCGGCCGTCGACCACGACGTGGGGCTGCCAGTTGGCCACCGACGAGTAGTCGGCGCCTTCGGCCCTCAGCGCGTCCTCGAGTTCGTAGGGGACGTCCTCGCGGGCATAGTCGAATTCTTCCTTCGTCGAGAACGAGGTGAGCTTCTTGCCGCGCACGAAGGGCGTGCCGTCACCGAGGTCCACGCCGAGCAGCGAGCAGGGGCCGTGACAGACAGCAGTCACGATCTTGTTGGTGCTCCAGGCACGTACGACGGCCCGCTGCACGTCCCTGTTGCGCGCGATGTCGACCATGGGGCCGAGCCCGCCGGGAACCAGAATGGCGTCGTAGTCCGCGGCGTCCACTTCGGACAGCTTGCGGCTGTGGTTCAGGCGGCGAAACGCCTTGCTCTCCAGGAACTCCTTCTGGGCGGGATCCTTCTCGTCGTAGGCGTCGTAGGGCGTCCATCCGCCGGCCGGCGAGGCGAACTCGATCGCGATGCCTGCCCTGTCGAGCACCTCGAAGGGATGGGCCACCTCGGCGAAGAAGAAGCCGGTCTTGCGATTGTGTGGGCCGATCACCGAAGCATTGGTGACGATGAACAGGACATGCTGTGTCATGGGTTCTCTCCGTTCGAGCCTTCGCGGGTCGCGACCTGATTATCATCGGAGCCGGCATGGAGGTGGTTAAGCGAGGTAAAATCGCGAGCGATCGGTTGGAGGCAGGGAGACAATCAGCCGCAATATCGTAACCCGGCCGTGCTTGCGTTGATCCCGCTTTACCGCCAGCAACGCCCGCATGATTCGCCTCGACAACATCAGCAAGCAGAACGGCCACCAGATCCTGTTCATCGACGCGTCGATGGGCCTCCAGAAGGGGGAAAAGGCAGGCCTGGTCGGGCCCAACGGCGCCGGCAAGACCACGCTGTTCCGGATGATCTCGGGGCAGGAACAGCCCGATGACGGCCAGGTGACGATCGATCCCGGCATGACCATCGGCTATTTCAGCCAGGACGTCGGTGAAATGTCGGGCATGAGCGCCGTCGCGGCGGTGATGGACGGCGTCGGGCCGGTGAGTGCGCTGGCGGTCGAGATCGCCCAGCTTGAGGCGGCGATGGCCGATCCCGAGCAGGCCGACAACTTGGAGGCGCTCATCGAGCGCTACGGCGAGGTGCAGGGGCGCTTCGAGGAGCTGGACGGCTACGCACTCGATGCGCGGGCGCGCGAGGTGCTGGCCGGGCTTTCGTTCAGCCAGGAGCGGATGGACGGCGATGTCGGGCTGCTCTCCGGCGGCTGGAAAATGCGCGTGGCGCTGGCCCGCATCCTGCTGATGCGGCCCGACGGCATGCTGCTCGACGAGCCCTCCAACCATCTCGATCTCGAAAGCCTGATCTGGCTCGAGGACTTCCTAAAAGATTACGAGGGTGCGCTGCTGATGACCTCGCACGACCGCGAGTTCATGAACCGCATCGTCGGCAAGGTCATCGAGATCGACGGCGGCGCACTCACCACCTATTCGGGCAACTTCGACTTCTACGAGGTTCAGCGGGCACTGGGCGAGAAGCAGCGCCAGGCGCAGTTCGAGCGCCAGCAGGCGATGCTGGCCAAGGAGATGAAGTTCATCGAGCGCTTCAAGGCGCGCGCGTCCCACGCCGCCCAGGTGCAGAGCCGGGTGAAGAAGCTCGACAAGATCGAGAAGGTGGAGCCGCCGCGGCGTCGCCAGTCGATCATGTTCGAGTTCCGCTCACCGCCGCGCTCGGGCGAGGACGTCGTGAGCTTCAAGAACGTCCACAAGGGCTACGGCACGCAGCCGATCTATTCCGGGCTCGATTTCCGCATGCGCCGCAAGGAGCGCTGGTGCGTGCTGGGCGCCAACGGCGCGGGCAAGTCCACGCTGCTGAAGCTGGTGGCCGGCGCGACCGAGCCGGACGATGGCAGCGTGACCCTGGGCGCCAGCGTGAAGATGGGCTACTTCGCGCAGCACTCGATGGACCTGCTGGACGGCGACGACACGATCTTCGAATCGCTGGACGGGTCGTTCCCGCAGGCGGGCACGGGCGCGCTGAAGTCGCTGGCCGGCTGCTTCGGCTTCTCCGGCGACGATGTCGAGAAGCCGTGCCGTGTGCTGTCCGGCGGCGAGAAGGCGCGGCTGGTCATGGCCAAGATGCTGTTCGACCCGCCGAACTTCCTCGTGCTCGACGAGCCGACCAACCATCTCGACATGGCCACCAAGGAAATGCTGGTCGCCGCGCTGGCAGACTTCGAAGGCACGATGTTGTTCGTGTCACATGACCGCCACTTCCTGGCCGCGCTGTCGAACCGGGTGCTGGAAGTCACGCCTGAGGGCGTGCACCAATATGGTGGCGGCTACACGGAATATGTGGCCAAGACAGGCAAGGAGGCGCCAGGTCTCCATCCGGGGCAGTAGAGAGGACATTTCTGCGCCGCGTGCGACTTGCCCAAATTGGCAATAATCGTCGTGCTACGAAATGCGCTACTGCCGGCCCTGCATCCAGTCTTCGACTTCGAGTCCCTCGACGCGCTGGAACTCGGCGAGGTTGTTGGTGACGAGGACCATGCCGCGCGCTCTTGCCTGGCCGGCGATGAGCACGTCATAGGGGCCGATCGGCGTGCCCTGGCGCGCGAGCGAGGCCCTGATCTCGCCGGACGTGCGGGCGTCTTCGCGGTCGAGGTCGAGGATGACGATATCCGCAAAGAGCAGGCGCAGCGTCTCGAGATTGAACTCGATCCTCTGGCTGCGATAGGCGCCGAAGTAAAGCTCGTGCGCGACGATGGAGGAGGTGGTCAGCGTTCCAGGCTCTGCCGCCTGCACGTGACGCAGCAGGGTCTCCGACCGGCGCGTCACGAGCGCAATGATGGCATTGGTGTCGAGCAGCCAGGCCATCAGTCGAATGCTTTATCGAGCTCGCGCCGGTTCTGATCGTCGGGTTGCTGCCGGCCGTCGGCCATGAAGTCCGGGCTGAATCCCCGGTCCACGGCGGCCCGCAAGGAGGCCCACCGTGTCGATGCGCCCCGGCGAGGCCGCAGGATCACGGCGTCGCCCTCCCGCGAAACCTCGACCTCCTCGACGTCGAAGCGGAAGTCCTTCGGCAGGCGGACGGCCTGGGAGTTGCCGGAGCGAAACACCTTGGCGAACTGCGGCATGGGACTCTCGTGTATATACTCCCAAGTATATACGGTGTGGCGTTCCTTTTCGCAAGTTCATCTGCGGGCGCGGGAGTCCTTGTGGCGCTCTGCCATGTAGCGGCCAGGCGACGTGCCGAGCACCTTGCGGAACATGGTCACGAAGCTCGGCACGCTCTCGTAGCCAAGATCCGCCGTGACCTGCTGGATGGACGCCCCGCCGGCGAGCCACTTCACGGCTAGCATGACGCTGAGCTGCTGACGCCATCGACCGAGACTCATGCCGGTCTCCCGGCCGATCAGGCGGAGAAGGGATCGCTCGCTCATGCCGGCGCGCTTCGCCCAGATCGCCAGTGAACCCCGGTCTGAGGGCGCCGCCATCATGGCGTCGATCATCCGGCGCAGACGAGGATCGTTGGGCATGGGCAGGTGGAGATCCTCGATCCGCGCGTTGGCGATCTCGTCGAGCAGCACCGCCATCAAACGCGTGTTCGCGCCGCCTTCTTCATAGAAGAGAGGCAAGGTCGCGGCACGGAGCAGGAGCTCCCGCAGCAGCGGCGTCACGGAGACGGCGGAGCAGGATGCCGGCAGGCCCGCGTCGACGTCGGGGGCGATGAAGGCGTTATAGCCTTCCAGCGGCCCCGTCGCCCTGATGGCATGGAGGACGCCGCCGGGAATCCAGATGGCGCTGCCCGGCGGGACGATCCAGAGGCCGCTTTCGACCTCGCAACTGAGGGCGCCGCGCCGCACCAGCATGAGCTGGCCCTTGGTGTGGCTGTGCGGATCGAGTTCGAAGCCGCCGATATCGACCGAGGCGATACCGTAGGTCACGACCGCACGCGGCACGTCGTCCGGCTCGATCCAGTCGTCGGAGCTAGAGGTGTCGGTGAGGATCGGCATCGGCTCTGCTCAAGTACCGGGTGTTGGCGGGATCGAATAACAATCTGTCCAGACTTCGGAATGACGCCAGACAGGGAGTCTCCTATCGATGCGCGAGGCGCTCGTCGAGGGGCCTGCTCAAGGGCTCGGACAGGAGGATGAATGAATTCGCTCAGCAGCTTACGGGTGTCGCAGACGTTGGAACGACTGCATCGGGAAGCGGACGAAGCAGACCGCGACTTGAAGACGAGAATCATGGCCGAGCTCGAAGCCTCTGGAGAGACGATCGAGGTCGTCGCCGCCCGGATGATGCGGGAGGAACGGGCAGACTACGGGACGATGTATCGGCGCGGTCACGCCGAACACTTTCTCTCCATCTCGCCAGCCTATGGCCGGTACCTCTACGCGATGGTGCGCGCGCGCAAGGCGACCCGGATCGTCGAATTCGGAACGTCCATGGGAATCTCCACCCTCTATCTGGCGACGGCGCTCCGGGACAATGGCGGCGGCCGGCTGATCGGCTCCGAGCTGGCGCCCAACAAGGTGATGCGTGCGCGCGCCCATCTCGAAGAGGCAGGCCTCGCGGATCTCGTGGACATCCGCGAGGGTGATGCGCTCCAGACGCTGCAGGATGTCGGCGGCCCAGTGGATGTCCTCCTGGTCGATGGCGCGTGGTCGCTCTATCTGGCAGTCCTCAAGCTGATCGAGCCGCACCTTGCTGCCGGTGCCATGATCTTCGGCGAGAATGCGTTCGAGAAAGACTACGTGGCTTATGTGCGCGATCCGGCGAACGGCTATCTCTCGCAGCCGCTCGCGATCGACGAAGGGCGTGGCAATGAATTCAGCGTGCGGGTTGGTTGACCCAGGTCGAAGCCCGACGAGGCCCACGACAGCATCGGCTTGGCGGCAAGCCCTCAGCGACAGCGGCGTCCTCGATCTCCTGGCCGGCTTCGATCCGCGGATCGCCGGTACCTTGCCGCTCGGGGTGTCGATTGCGGGCAGCGACATCGACATGGTGGGTCACGCGCCGGAACCCAATGACGTTGCCGATCGCCTGTGGCAATCCCGTGATCGGCTGCCCACGCTGACCTTGCGGCGGTGGATTTCGAAAGGGCGGCCGCTCGTGGCGACATTCAGTCTCGGCGACTGGCCGGTCGAAGTATTCGCCAGCCCGGTCGAGGTCGATCTGCAGGAGGGCTGGCGGCACTTCATTGCCGAGGAGCGGTTGCTGGCGCTGGCCGGCGAGGCGCTTCGCGAACGCGTCCTGAGTTTGCGGCATGCCGGTGCCAGGACCGAGCCGGCCTTTGCGGCGGCGCTCGGGCTGCGTGGAGATCCCTACGTTGCACTTTACCGCCTTTCGCGGGCTCCAGCCGCAGAATTGCGCGAACTGTTGATCTCGGCGGGCTTCTAGCCGGCACAAAAATTCGCAAGGACCTGTCGGTTCCGAAGAGCCCCGTTCGTCGTTCCGTCACAGGGCCGATGAAGTCGGCTTCAACCAGGAGACAGATGATGCGCGTGATGGTGCTCGTGAAGGCGACCGAGAGCAGCGAGAGAGGCTTCGTCCGTTCGGCCGAGACGGCGGCGTTGATGGAAGCCATGGGCAAGTTCAACGACGAGCTTCAGAAGGCCGGCATCCTGCGCGACGGTGACGGGTTGAAGCCGACCTCGGAGGGCAGGCGTATCGCGTTCGATGGTCCGGGCCGCACGGTCGTCGACGGGCCGTTCTCGCCGGCCCGCGAGCAGCTTGCGGGATTCTGGCTCTGGGAAGTCAAGGACATGGACGAGGCGGTCGCCTGGGTGAAGCGCTGCCCCAATCCCATGCCGGGGCCGAGCGAGATCGAGGTCCGGCCGCTGTACGAGATGTCCGACCTGGAATGAGTTCTGCCTCTCCTGCCTGGCCGCCTTTTTGCGTGGCTTGAGAAGTGCGGGCGATCGCCATCATTGACGGTTCGAGGATCGCAACGATAGTACGCTGCCCGATGGGCGTATCCAGGCAGGAGAGTTGGCGATGCGTATTGCGATGATCGGTTCGGGCTATGTCGGACTGGTGTCCGGTGCCTGCTTCGCCCAGTTCGGGCACGACGTCATTTGCGTCGACAAGGATGCCGGCAAGATCGAGCGGCTGCTGAAAGGCGAGATTCCGATCTTCGAGCCCGGTCTCGACAAGCTGGTCGAGGACAATGTGCAGGCCGCCCGCCTGTCGTTCGGCACCGACCTGGCGGCCGCGGTGGGCGATGCCGACGCGGTGTTCATCGCGGTGGGGACGCCGACGCGGCGCGGCGACGGCCATGCCGACCTGTCCTATGTCTATGCCGCGGCGGCCGAGATCGCCCGGGCGATCACCGGCTATACGGTGGTGGTGACCAAGTCGACGGTGCCGGTGGGTACCGGCCGGGAGGTGACGCGCATCATCCGCGAGGCGCGGCCGGCGGCGGAGTTCGACGTCGTGTCGAACCCGGAGTTCCTGCGCGAGGGCGCGGCGATCGAGGACTTCATGAAGCCCGACCGGGTGGTGATCGGGGTGGAGAGCCAGCGGGCGCGCGACGTGATGGCGGGGATCTACCGGCCGCTGAACCTGATCCAGACGCCGATGGTGTTCACCAACGTCGAGACGGCGGAGGTGACGAAGTACGCGGGCAACGCCTTCCTGGCGACCAAGATCACCTTCATCAACGAGATCGCCGACCTGTGCGAGCGGGTCGGTGCCGACGTGCACGACGTGGCGCGGGGGATCGGGCTGGACGGGCGGATCGGGCGGAAGTTCCTGCATCCGGGTCCGGGGTTCGGCGGCTCGTGCTTCCCCAAGGATACGCTGGCGCTGGCCTATACGGCACGCGAGGCCAATGCGCCGCAGACGATCGTCGAGCAGGTGATCGAGGTGAACAACAGCCGCAAGAAGAAGATGGCGCAGAAGGTCATCGATTTCTGCGGCGGCTCGGTGGCGGGGCTGACGATCGGGGTGCTGGGGCTGACCTTCAAGCCCAACACCGACGACATGCGCGATGCACCGTCGCTGGACATCGTGCCGGCGCTGCAGGCGGCGGGCGGGCGGATCGTGGCATTCGATCCGGAAGGCATGACCGAATCGGGTCATCTCTTCAAAGACGTGACCTTTGCCAAGACTGCCTACGAGGCGGTGACGGGCGCCGACGTCCTTGTGGTGATCACCGAATGGCCCGAGTTCCGCGGCCTCGATCCGCGCCGCATCAAGGAGGCGATGCGCCAGCCGCGCATCGTCGACCTGCGCAACATCTTCGATCCCGGCGAAATGCGGTCGCTTGGCTTCGCCTATGAAGGAGTGGGCCGCGGCGGCAACCGAAAACATGAAGAGAGTCCCGAGGCTTCCGCTCGCCAGCCGAACCTCTGACCGGCATCCGACGGGGGTACCTCGACCCGCGACCTTCCCCCTTGACGTAACAGTCGGCGTGCGAGCACAGATGACCCGTGCCCGGCCCAGCCGTCTGTGATCCAACTTGCCTGTCCCCGGAGGTGTGGTGACCCGCGACGCCGATAAAGACGTTAGCTATCGACTTGGCAGCCGCGACGTAGGCAGTGTCGCCATAGAAGAGGTGCTGTGCCAGCCGGCACCGATCGGCGATCTCGAGAAGCTCGTTCCCCGGACCTCCGTGGCATGGTCGCTGACGTTCCCGGGCCTGGAGTCGCTTCCGCGCTTCGACGGCGCTTCACGGCGGCTGCAGATCTGCATCGCCACGGAGGACGTGGTCGGGCCCGTACGCAACGGTGGTATCGGCACGACCTACGCGGCCCTGGCTGAACTCCTGGCCGGCGACCACGATGTGACGATCCTCTATCTGAAGGGCCACGAAGTCGAGAACGAGACCCTGGATCACTGGATCGAGCACTATGACGCCAAGGGGATCAGATTCGTTCCTGTGCCGAACTATGCCCATGTCGACAGGTACTCGGCGGGCAATGATCGCTGGACACATGCATCCTACAATTTGCTGCGCTACCTCATCGCCCATCCCATGGACGTGGTTCACGTCTCGGAGTGGCGGGGCAGCGGCTATCTGAGCCTGCTGGCAAAGCAGCAGGGCCTGGCGCTCAACAAGACCCTCTTCATCGTGAAGGCATCCTCGCCCTATCTGTGGAACAGGCTGTACGGCCTGCAGCCGCTGGAGCGCCTCGACGACATCGCGAAGGTCCACGCCGAGCGGCGCAGCATCGAGCTGGCGGACATGATCATCGGCGGCAGCCTCCATCTCCTGCGCTGGATGCTCAGCCAGGGCTATAACGTTCCAGCGGACAGGACCTATGTTCAGCCGAACGTGGCGACATTCGACCATCTCCTTCCCCTGCAGAGCGCACGCGGGCTGCAGTACGGCACGCGTCATCCGATCGCCGAGATCGTCTTCTTCGGGAGGCTGGAGGCGCGCAAAGGCCTGTTGATCTTCATCCAGGCCATAAACCGACTGCTGCGGGAGAACCGCCCGCTTCCGCAGCGGATAACATTCCTCGGCAAGGCCGGCGCGGCGCTGGCGGAATACAACGGCGAGAATGTCGTCGACTACATCAAGTCGGAGACCGCGAGCTGGCCGGCAACGGTCGAAATCCGTTCCGAGTTTCAGCAGGTCGAAGCGCTGGAATACCTTCTCGGCGGCGATCGCCTGGCGGTGATGCCTTCCATCATCGAGAATTCGTCACTTGCCGTCTATGAAGCGGCGATCTGCAGAATCCCGTTCGTCGCTTCCGACTCCGGCGGGACACCGGAGCTGATCGAGGAGTCGGACTGGCCTCACGTGCTTTGCCCGGCGCATCCGATCTTCCTCTCGGAAAAGCTCGCCGAAGCGATAGAACACGGTGGATACGTCGCAACGCCCAGTTTCGACAATGCCGAGAACCTGGCGCAGTGGCGCCGGTTCCATGGCGACCTCGGTCGCGGCCTCCTGCAGGACTTGCTGGAGCGGCCGAAAAGCGAGCTAGGCGCCCCTGCCGATCGCATTGCCATCTGCATATACCATACCGACGACGACGATTGCCTCACCGCGACGTTGTCATCCCTCAAGCCGCAGCTCGACGCCTTCGAGACACCCGTCGAGATTCTTGTCGCGATCGATACCGACGATGCTTCCGCCGTGCAGCGCGCGATGTCTGCGGTAAACGAAGCTGGCTTGCAGGCGAATATCCTGCCCGCGTTCGATTTTGGCGCGGGAGCGGCCTTCAATCTCCTGGCCGCCGAAAGCCGGGGCGACTACCTGTTCTTCCTCTGGTCGGGCACCGCCCTGAGGCGGGAAGCTCTTTCGATTTTTGCCAGGGTCGCCCAGACCAGCCGCAGCGACCTGCTGACATGCCTGTTCCGCGTAGTATTCCCGTCGCCGGTGGTAGGCCGCAACTATCTCAGCGCCGAATTGCTCGGCGATCCGGCCCAGGCGTTCTTCCACACCGATATCACGCCGATGCCGATCTTCGTCAGACGGCGGGCTTTCGACGCTCTCGGGGGCTTTACGGCAGATTACGGTATCCTCGCACACGACCATGAACTCGTTGCGAAGGCGCAGCTCATGGGCCTGAACTGCCAAACCGTCCTGCAGGAGCTCTGCAGCGTGGATGGATGGGATGGCGATCGCTTGCGTAAGAGGAGATACAGCCGCTCTGCGTCCGAATTTCGCTCGGCCAGGCCGCAGCTCGCCGCAGCTCCCCTGGCGTTGCGTGAAACACTCCTCATGGCCAAGGGCCTGCAGAGAGCGCTGGGGCGCCGCGGCCGACTGGGCGGGTCGTCCATCATTCGACGAGGGCCGCTTCGGGGTGAGGGCCGCATCGCGAGTCTCCTTGGTGTCGTCGCCGTCCCGCTGCGCCAGCTTGGCTGGTTGCCTGACGCCTCGCGACCGCGTCGGCGCCGCCGCACAGCAGGGGCCCTGCAGCCGATCAAGAGACACGTACGGTCCGATGAGGAGACCGGATCGGCGCCTGCGAACGGGACCGGCTTTCATTGGCAAGCCAGCGACGGGCGTCGTTATGTCGGCAGGGTATTCGGGATTCACAACGGCGTGATTCATGGTTGGATGAAGGATCTCGACCATCCCGGGCGCGCGGTGGAAATCGAGGGCGTCATTGATCATCGCCGTTCGAGGATGGTGGTTGCGGACATCGTCTCGCCGGCGATCGCCTCCGCCGGCAGCGACGCGCGAGGCTGCGGTTTCGCGTTCAAGATCTGGCGCGGCCCCTTCGGCTTCACAGGAGACTGGCGGACGAGGGATCTTACGCTCTCCGTCAAAGGTACGGATATCGTGCTTGGGGAGTTCTTCATTCCCGCAGATGCAGCGGCGCTCGAGCAAACCGGGCATGAGGGCTATTGCGACATTGTCGATTCCAGGATTCGCGGATGGGTATGGCAGCCGGACCATCCGGAGCATTCGGTGGAGGTGGCGGCGTTCGTGGATGGAAAATTCCTCGCGCGCGTGGTCGCGAATATGGTGCGCAATGATCTGCAGACGCTCAATATCGGCACGGGCGCCTATGGTTTCCAGATTGCGCTGCCGCGCGCCCTGAGGCAGGGGCAAGCTCATCGCGTCGATGTCGTCGTCGCCGACACCGGCGTGTTCCTGAAGCAGGGACGCCTTCTTCTGAAGGGAAACGACCTCACCGAGGCGGGATGATCGCGTCTCTCAGAGATCGCCAAGCTCGACATGCTGAGCGTAGCGAGCCAGCATCTCGGCATCGAAGCGGCCGCGATAGGACTTGAAGACGAGGGCACGCGCGCTGGCGACATCCAGCTTTATCGACTGGTTGTCGGCCCGTGCCGTGTCGCGACGATATCTGACGGCCGGCCATTGCAGAGCGCCTATTCCCAGGCCGAGACCGTACGCCTTAGCGAGGCTCACCCAATCGAAGCTCGGATATTCGCAGCCGATGTCGTGGAAGCCGCCATGGGCGGCAAAGGCCTGCCGCCGCACCGCCATCGCGGTATCGCCGAAGAAATTGTAGAACAGGCCTGCCGAACGAGCATCGCCCAGGAAGAGGAGGCGGCCGGCACTCGCCGTCGCGTCGTCGCCGTCGAACACATCGAGGTTGGTGACCACGATATCGTGAACGCTCGTCGCAACCGCCAGGCGCTTCAGCCCGTCAGGAACATAGAAATTGTCGTCATCGAGGAAGGCCACCACGTCGCCTACCGCCGCGGCGAGCCCCTGGTTGTAAGCGGCCGATCGTGTCGCTTGTGCCGGCAACTCCAGGACCTTGAGCCGGCGCCGCTGGCCCGCGACGGCTTCGATCCTGCCCTTCATCCCGCTCATGGGGGTCGCATTGTCGATGACGATGATCTCGACATCGCGTCCATCGATGGTGTCGGGGATGCTCGAGAGCGCGCGCTTGAGCAGCGTAAGCCGGTCATGGTGGAGGACGCACACCGAGACACTCGGCGAGGATGTCTGCCGAATGCGGATTGGCTGATCGAGAAGACCCTCCAGCAATCCATTCCAGTCGATCTCGGTTTCCGAAGGCGGATCCCGTCCGGCGTCGTTCAACGCAGAAGAGAGTGCCGCTTCGAGACGGGAGGGGAGATCGCGGTCGGACATAGGTTGCGCCAGGTGGGTGACATGACGGGGACAACTGGCCCGAATGTCTTCCAGCTCGTCGCCGTGGGGTGAAATACCCACGGCAAGCCGGCCCGCCTGTCCCGCAAAAGCGACGGCAGCCTGCCGATTCGATTCGGCGACGATTCGAAAACGGAAGGTCCATCGGGCAGCTCTCTGCCCCAGCCACTCCTTGCTGAGGCCGTACCGCGAATCGCTGATCGGTCCGAGGAAAGTGATCAGACGCCGGCCCAGCAATCCGCGTTTCTCCAGTCGCTCCACGGCTTCGATGAACTCTGCCGCGCCGCTCGACCGCTGAAAGGTCCCGACAAAGACGATCTCATCGACGTCCGTCGTAAGCCTTGGCTGGGACGGGCGGGTGACGCGGCGGCAGGAAACGTGCGGAAGCCGATTGAGGTCTTCCCCCAGGGAGAGGGGCAGGCTGGACTCGTCGTGGACGATGAGGGCGTCAGCCAGGGACAGACACTGGCGCTCCATGGCGTCGGCGATCACCGGCGAGAGATCGGTGACCGGGGCATCTGCGCCGATGAGCCTGTCGCGCGACGGCACATTGGACCACAGCGCAAAGCGCGTGTCGGCGAAAGCCTCGCCGCAGGCCCTCGCCATGAGCGAGGCCTGGGCGATCCCTCCCTGCAGGGGCGCGACGACAAGGTCGGGAGGAGTCTCGGCCAGCTGCATCGCAATCCGGTAGCTTGCCAGCATGTGTCGTGTCGCGATGGCCCGGTTCTGTGCGGTGAGGAGCGGGGGAAAAGCGCCCGAACCGATCTGTGAAGCGTCGATTGCCATCACGTCGTGGCCGCTGCGGGAGAGGCTGCGCGCCGCTTCCCGGAAGGCATGGATCGGCCCCTGCCAACCATCCGTCTGCAGGGCATCGATCAGTGCAATGCGACGTCTCATCATCAGTGGAGGTTGATCGCCGTCCCGGTAGAGGCATCGACGATGGCCAGATCCGGCGAAGCGTCGACGGGAGGCAGGCTGAAACCATGGAGCCCGTCGCCTCCCTCCACGAGGCTGTCCTCGCGAAACAGGGTTGCCGTCTGGGTGACGAGGATGCGCCCATTTGCACAAAGGAGCAGCCGCCGCCTCTGCTCGAGGTCCTGGCGGTTCACTGTCCAACCGGTCAGTCCCGCGGTGGCGGGGCGTCGGTCGAGGCGAAGGACGAGGGGCCCCTTCCTGTAGGTGGTGCCCTTGATGCGCGCGGTCCGGAACGAGAAGCGCCCCAACTCGCGCAGGGGCCGGCCGCACAGGAAACGGACGCGGGCTGCCGGATCGAAGTATTTCGCGGGGACGGCAAAGCCGCAGTACCCGTCTCCAATGCCCTGCTTGTGCACATCGGCCCGATAGCGATCGGCAACAACCTGTCGTCGTTCCGTTCCGCGCGCCGCTTCGACATGGACCACGACGCAACGGCCGGGAGCCTCCAGATCGATCGCCCACCCGCGGATGTGGCCTCGCGAGAGCCCGTCTACGTAACCGATATGACCCATGCGCCGTCGGCCCGATCTGAGAGGAGGCGGAATTTTACGAGATAGGCGTCAACTTTGGGGCGCTCCCGTGCACCGTTCAACGATTTAATTCACAATAGTCACGGCCGCGCCCTGCCTTGCGTCTGGAAATTTATGATACGGTTGCTGCACACCTGTTCCCGTCTCAAGCTAGGGGACCTGTTCCTTTTACGGATTTCGGCAGGAAATGACGCTATTTTCGCGGATATTGTTATGTTCCTTCCTCCTCAGCCTGACGGCTTGCGATGCCCTCCCGGGGGTGGCGCCGACGGCCACTCAGCTGATCCGATCAAAGGACGAAAACTGGGACGTGTACGTGGTGAAAGTCACGTCTCTGGTGAGCCGGACCCTGGCAAGCTATCGGGCGGAGAGTTTCCCGGCCGCCTATCGAGTGCACAAATACACTCCCAGCGTTGCACTTAAGCCGGGAGATCTCATCGGCATCACTGTCTATGAGACGCCGGGTTCCACTCTGTTCCAGGGCACCGTTCCCGCGTTGATGACCGGAACGCCGGGGCTGGCGGCGCCGCAACCCTCCACGATTCCGCTGCAGTTGGTCGAATCCGACGGAAAGGTGACCATACCCTTTGTCGGACGCGTGACCGTGGCCGGGCGCACGCCATCGCAGGCCGCTGCCATTATCCAGGAGGGGCTGGCTGGCCAGACGGTGCGTCCACAGGTCGTCGTGTCGCTGGTGGGCAACGCGAGCAACACCATTTCGGTGGGCGGCGAAGTCAACAGGTCCGGCCTCATGCCGTTGACCTTGCGCGGCGAGAAGCTGCTCGACGCGGTTGCCTGGGCCGGTGGGCCAAAGCAGACCGCGATCCAGATGGATCTCCGCCTGATGCGGGGGCAGCAGACCTTCTCGGTACCGCTTACGCAAATAATGTCGAACTCGGAAGACAATATTGTCGCTCAGCCCAACGACAATATTTCGCTGGTTTTCAATCCCAAGACTTTCCTCGTCATGGGCGCGACGATGAAGGTGAACCAGTATCCGTTCGACGTCGAGTCGATTACGTTGGCCGAAGCCATTGCGCGTGCGGGCGGCGGAATCGAGACGACGACGAATCTCGCGGCTGTCTACCTCTTTCGGTACGAGCCTGCTCCTCTTGCGCGGAAGGTGCTCACGGTCGACCATCAAGCCGTCGATACGCGGTACGTGTCCTCGCGCGTGGACACGCTGGACGGGGCAGGCAGCACCCCATTCATCTACAGGGTCGATCTGACCCAGGCAGACGGCTATTTCTTCGCCCAGCAAGTACAACTGCGCAACAAGGACATCGTCGTGCTGGCGACGGCGGAGGCCGCGCAGTTCCTGAAGCTCATGCAGGTGATCCGTGCAGTCTCCGGTACGTACTACGATCTGACGAGGAGCTCGAACTACTGAGGCCCGTCGCCTCCTTGACGCCATTGTCTGGGAGGAACTTGTGGCGGCGTCTTAAGCCGGGTAAGGATTGTCCCCATGTTGGAACTGCATGATGGCTGAAGGCACGGTCGTTGTCTTCGGAGGCGATGGGTTCTGCGGTTGGCCGACCAGCCTGCATTTGAGCCGCGCTGGTTACGACGTTGTTATTGTTGATAATTTTTCGAGGCGGCGCATAGAGGCGGAGCTTTCGGCCAGTTCGCTGACTCCCATCCGCTCCCTGGAAGAGCGGCTGGAAACCTGGAAATCCCTGACCGGTCGCACGATCCGGTTTCGCGAATTCGACGTCGCCGCCGATTTCGACGCGATCCTCGATGTCCTGCGTGAATTTCGCCCGCTTGCCTGCGTTCACTTTGCCGAGCAGCGCGCGGCGCCCTATTCGATGAAGTCGGCCGCCTGCAAACGCTACACGGTCAACAACAACCTCAACGCGACCAACAATATCCTCGCTGCGATCGTCGAGGTCGATCGCAACATTCAATGCGTGCACCTCGGCACGATGGGCGTCTACGGTTACGGCGCGCTGGGGGCGGTGGTTCCGGAAGGGTATTTCAACATCAAGGTTCCGCTTCAGGACGGAACCTATGTCGATCGTGAAATCCTGTACCCGCCGGATCCCGGCAGCATCTATCACATGACCAAGACGCAGGACGCTCTCTTCTTTCAGTTCTATGCGAAGAACGACAGGCTGAAGATCACCGACCTGCATCAAGGCATCGTCTGGGGAACGCAAACGCCGGAGACGGTGCTCGACGAGAGGCTCATCAACAGGTTCGACTACGACGGCGACTACGGGACGGTGCTCAACCGCTTCCTGATGCAGGCGGCCGTGGGTTATCCGCTGAGCGTCCACGGGACGGGCGGGCAGACGAGGGCCTTCATCCATATTCGCGATACGGTGAACTGCGTGCGGCGGGCTATCGAATTGCCGCCGGCGGCCGGCGATCGCGTTCGCATCATCAACCAGATGACCGAGACACATCGCATTCGCGACCTCGCTGTGCTGGTGCAAAGGCTCACCGGCGCCGCGATCGAGAATATTCCCAATCCACGCAACGAGCTCGAGGAAAACGAGCTCGAAGTCGCGAACCCGAACTTCCAGGCCCTTGGAGTGTCTTCGACGACTTTGGAGCGGGGCTTGCTCGAGGAGATCACGGCAGTTGCCCGGCTCTACCGGGATCGTGTCGATTTCTCGAAGATCCCTTGCGCATCGTACTGGACGCCGGAGCGGGCGCGGGTCGCCCGCGAGCACTTCGACAAGATGGCCGCGGCATAACAGCCTCGATTCAGCGCAGCGGTTCAACTCGTGACCAGACAGAAGATCCTGATTACCGGCGGGCGCGGCTTCATCGGAACCAATCTGATTCACCGGATTCGCGGCAGGACGCCTGCAGCGGAGCTCGTCCTATTGGACAATGGATCGATGGCACTGCCCGATCGCGTGGCTGACGGGAGTGTCGTCGATCTGGACGGCGATGTCCGCGATCTCGCTGCCGTGAGGCAGGCGGCCAGCGGCTGCACCGCGATCGTTCATCTCGCGGGCCATACGCGTGTGATCGAATCGATTGAGGATCCGCAGCTCAATTTTGAGGTGAATGTACGGGGGACGCTGAATGTGCTGATGGCGGCGCGCGATGCCGGCGTGCCCCATGTCGTCATGGCGTCGACGGGCGGCGCACTGTTCGGAGCCGAGACGGCGCCCACTCACGAAGGGTTGGTGCCCGAGCCTTTGTCACCCTACGGCGCATCCAAGCTTGCGATGGAAGGATACGCCCACGCCTTTGCAAGCTCCTATGGGTTCCGAACGACGGCACTGCGTTTTTCCAATGTCTACGGACCTCACTCGGGGCTCAAAGGCAGTGCGGTCGCGCATTTCTTCCGTCAAATTCTGACGCGCCAGCCGGTCACGGTGTACGGCGACGGCAGTCAGGCCCGCGACTTCGTCTTCGTCGAAGATTTGTGCGACGGCATTCTCCAGGTACTGGAGGCGTCGGCGTCGGGTGTGTTCCATCTGGGCTCGGGCAAGCCCACGTCGATTGCCGAACTTCTCGAGAGCATGCGTCGTGTGGTCGGCCCCGAGTGGCCGTTCGAGGTTCGCTACGCGCCCTGGCGCACCGGTGAAGTCGTGCGGACCTATAGCGACATCGGAAAGGCGGCACGCACCTTCGCCTATCAACCCAAGGTCACGCTCGATATCGGATTGCCGCGGACCTGGCGCTGGTTCCTGGATCAGTAGTCTACCGCGCTGCGGCTGCGGCTGCGGCTGCGGTCTCGTCGATGGCGGTCTTGAGTCCGGCGGTCCAGTGAGGCGCCGGGCTTCCCAGGATCTGGGACAGTTTTGTCAGATCAAGACGGGAATTGAGGGGGCGCGGCGCTTTCATCGGATAATCGCTGGTCGCAATCGGCTCGATCCGGACAGCCTTCAACTCAATGCCTTCGGATCGCAGCCCGCCGACGATGGCAGTGGCAAAGCCATGCCAGCTGGTGCTGCCCGAGGCCGTCAGGTGGATGAGGCCGCCCGTCCTGGCGACGACATCGGAGAGGCCGCGAGGGTCGCCAAACAGGGCCGCTACGGTATCGGCAATGATGGCGGCTGATGTCGGAGCGCCGAATTGATCGGCGACGATGCGCAACTCTTCGCGTTCCTTGGCCAAGCGCATGATCGTGCGGAAGAAGTTGGCGCCGGTCGGCGCATAGACCCATGACGTCCTGGCAATCAGATGCGGACCGCCGACATCCCGGATGGCTATTTCGCCGGCAAGCTTGCTGGCGCCGTAAACGGAAAGCGGGGAGGGAGTATCGGTCTCCTTCCAGGGAGTCGTCCCGCTGCCGTCGAAAACATAGTCGGTAGAAAAATGGATAAGGGGGACCTTCTTGTCGGCCGCCCAACGGGCAATGGCGAGCGGAGCGGCTTCGTTCACCAGAAAGGCGGTCTCGCGATCGTCTTCGGCCTTGTCGACCGCGGTATAAGCCGCGGGATTGACGATGATGTCGGGTGCCAGTTCATCCAGTCGACCGACAATCTCGCGAGGCTTGGTCAAGTCGATCAGAGTGCGATCGGCTGCGATGATCGAGCCGAAAGGCGACAGACGAGGAATCAGCGCCGATCCGACTTGTCCTGTGACGCCCGTGATGAGAATCCGCACTGTCTAACCTTCGTATTCAGGAAGCCGATCGATCTGGGACAGCGGAAGGGCGGCGGCGTCCTTCTCGGAGATCTTGGGATCCGAGATCTGCCAGTCGATGCCGAGTTCCGGGTCGCACCAGCGTACCGTGATCTCGTCCTTCGGGCTGTACAGGTCGTCGCACTTGTAGAAGAAGTCCGCACTTTCGGAGAGGACGACAAATCCGTGGGCAAACCCCCTCGGAATGAACATCTGACGGCCGTTCTCCTCGCTGAGTTCGATCGTGAAGGATTTTCCGAAGGTCGGGCTGCCGCGCCGTACATCGACGGCAACATCCAACACCTTGCCGCGAAGAACGCTGACAAGCTTGCCTTGGGAATTGGGATGCTGGAGGTGCAATCCGCGCAGCACCCCATATGCCGACCGCGACAGGTTGTCTTGAATGAAGGGTCTGAGAACTCCCAAAGCGGCATAACGTTCCGCCTGGAATGTCTCGACAAAAAAACCACGTGAATCGCCGAACCGGCGGGGCTCGAAAACAATTACTCCTGAGAGTGGCGTTTCAAATGTCTTCATGCCCGCAAACTTCGTGGATATGGAATTTGTTTATATGAATGATCGTGACCTGTAGGCAAGGTCCGACCTCGGCGCGCGGGCCCCAGGGGCCTCGAAATCTCAGCCTTCCTGAGTCGGATTCGGACCCAGTTGCTCACGGATATGGTCGGAGCGTGCAAGCGCTTTCCTCATCAGGCGGTCGACGAAAGCTTTGCCGGAGCTGTGAAGACGTCCGCGATCGTCTTCGCGCAGGATGCTCGAGTTCGACTCCTGCCCATATCTCCGCTCCCAGCGCTCGATTGCCAGGCGGGCGAGTTTCCGGGCCTCGTCGTGTCCTGTTTCCAGCATGTCGCGCGTAAGCAGGATTTCGAGAATGAAGTCGTGTGCCATCGCCATCGATAGAGCAGCCGTGTTTGCATCGATGCCGCGAATGCGCTCATCTTTCTCAAGCTCGAACATATGCGTCTCCCCAATCGCTGGCGCGTTGAGACGATAGCGATAGTCCCGCGCAAGGGGAAGGCGGCGATCCGGACCGGGTACGGATGTACTTCGTCCCCAACCTAGTATGTGCCAAAGTTATCTTTGAAAGGATTCAGCCGACTCTACCGGCATTGGGTTTGAAATGATCTCGCAAAGGGCAAGGTATGCGCTGAGAGCCCTCATCGCGCTGGCTCAAACGGATCCCGATCAAGCAGTGCTGACGTCGGATCTCTCGACATCCTGCTCGATCCCCAAGAAGTTCCTGGAACAGATATTGCTGGACCTCAAGCGTCACGAACTGGTGCGGAGCAAGCGCGGTAAGCTTGGCGGTTATCAACTCAACAAGCTACCGTCGCAGATCATGTTCGGGGAGGTGTTGCGGATCGTCGATGGGCCGATTGCCCTGTTGCCTTGCCTTTCGAACATTGCTTACCGCCGATGCAAGGATTGTTCGGACGAGACCAACTGTGAAATTCGGCGTGTGTTTGCGCAAGTCGCGAAGTCGAGCCGGGATATTCTTGATAACACGAGTCTTTCCGACGCCATGAGTGAGGTCCGGCCGGGAAAGAAATCGACGCCGAAGAAGATGAGCTCCCGCGTTGCTTACCCGCTGTAGTGCTGATCGTGTCCACAGGCTCACGATCGATCGAGGGCGAAGTGTTGACAATCTCTACCATTCTAGTCGACAAACCAATTAGGCATTTGTAGCCTGCTTTGGTCCAGCTGTTAGACTGACTGTAGGAGGCACGATGATGAGTTTGCACCGTCGTTCGTTTCTCGTCGCAGGCGCCGCTCTCGGCGCGTCGACTGTCTCCTGGCAAGCGAAGAGCCAGACGCCGGCTGCGGTCGTGCTGACCAACGTCTCCTATGATCCGACGCGCGAGCTCTATCGCGTCGTGAATGACGCCTTCGCCAACGAATGGCAGCGCAGCGCCGGACAGAAGGTGACGATCCGCACTTCTCATGGCGGATCCGGCCGGCAGGCCCGTTCGGTGATCGATGGTCTCGAAGCCGATGTCGTGACCTTGGCGCTGGCCGGCGACATCGATGCGATCGCCCGCGAGTCCAAGCGCCTGCCGGAGAACTGGCAGTCGCGCCTGCCCAACAATTCATGCCCCTATACGTCGACGATCGTGTTCGTCGTTCGCAAGGGCAATCCCAAGGGCATCAAGGAATGGCAGGATCTTGCCAAGTCCGGCGTGTCGGTCGTCACGCCCAACCCCAAGACCTCGGGTGGTGCGCGCTGGAACTATCTCGCGGCATGGGCCGACGAACTCGAACGCACGAAGGGTGACCAGGCCGCCGCCCGCAAACTCGTGGAAGAGATCTTCAAGAACGTCCCGGTGCTCGACTCCGGCGCGCGCGGCTCGACGACGACCTTCGCCCAGCGTGCCGTCGGCGACGTGCTGATCTCCTGGGAGAACGAGGCTTTCCTGGTTCTGCAGGAGTTCGGTGCCGACAAGTTCGACATCGTGGTGCCGTCCCTGTCGATCCTGGCGGAGCCGCCGGTCGCCGTCGTCGATGCCGTGGTCGACAAGCGCGGCACGCGGAAGGCGGCGGAGGCCTACCTCAACTTCCTCTATTCGCCGGCCGGCCAGAAGATCATCGCCAAGAACTTCTATCGGCCGTTCAAGCCGGAGGACGCCGATCCGGCCGATCTGGCGCGGTTCCCGAAGATCAAGCTGGTCACGATCGACCAAGTCTTCGGCGGCTGGAAGAAGGCCCAGGCCGAGCATTTTGCCGACGGCGCCATCTTCGATCAGATCTACAAGCCGGCGGGCAAGGCTCCTCGGTGACGGTTGCTCCCGTGACGGGCCGGCGGTTCACCTTCATGAAACCGAGCGCCCTGCCTGGCTTCGGTATCACGCTGGGATTCGCCACCACTTACCTGTCCCTGATCGTCCTGCTGCCGCTGATCGTGCTGGTATGGCGGGCGAGCGCGCTCGGGCTCGGCGGCATCTGGCAGGTCGCGACCACGCCGCGCGTGATGGCGGCGCTCGAAGTGAGCTTCATAACCTCCGCACTGGCGGCCCTGCTCAACGCCTTCTTCGGCACGCTCGTCGCCTGGGTGCTCGTTCGGTACGACTTCCCGGGCCGGCGGCTGCTCGATGCCGCCGTGGACCTGCCGTTTGCGCTTCCGACCGCGGTGGCAGGCATCGCCCTGGCGGCACTCTATGCGCCCAACGGATGGATTGGCGCGCTTTTTGCGCCATGGGGCATCAAGATCGCGTTTACACCCGTGGGTATCTTCATCGCTCTCGTCTTCATCGGTTTGCCGTTTGTCGTCCGCACGGTGCAGCCCGTGTTGCAGGATTTCGAGCACGAGGTCGAGGAAGCCTCGGCAACCCTCGGCGCAACCCGGATGCAGACCGTCTTTCGCGTCGTGCTGCCGGCCCTCGTGCCGGCGCTGGTGACGGGCGTGGCCCTGGCTTTTGCGCGCGCGGTCGGAGAGTACGGTTCGGTGATCTTCATCGCCGGCAATATTCCCTTCGTCTCGGAGATCGCGCCGCTGCTCATCGTGACCCGTCTCGAAGAGTTCGACTATGCCGGCGCGTCGGCGATTGCCGTCGTGATGCTGGCGATCTCGTTCGTCGCGCTGCTGATCATCAACTCCGTCCAGGCCTTGAGCCGCCGGAGGTACGAAGGTGCGTGAGACGGCGCTGAGCGAGAGCCGGCCATTGCAATGGCTGCTGATTGCCGTGGCTCTGGCGTTCCTGGGACTGTTCCTGGTCCTGCCGCTGGTGGCCGTGTTCATCGAAGCGCTGCACCGGGGCATCGAGCCGTTCCTCGCCACCTATGCCGATCCGGATACGCTCTCGGCGGTCTACCTGACGCTCATCGTCGCTTCCATCACGGTGCCGCTCAACCTGGTGTTCGGCCTGGCCGCGGCCTGGGCGATCGCCAAGTTCGAGTTCCGCGGCAAGAGCCTCCTGATCAGCCTGATCGACCTGCCGTTCTCCGTCTCGCCCGTCGTGTCGGGATTGACCTTCGTGCTGCTGTTCGGCGCGCAGGGTGTCTTCGGCAAGGTGCTCGACTCCTGGGATATCAAGATCATCTTCGCCGTCCCGGGCATCGTGCTTGCCACGATCTTCGTCACCTTTCCCTTCATCGCCCGCGAGCTCATCCCGCTGATGCAGGAGCAGGGCACGGCGGAGGAGGAGGCCGCGCTCACGCTCGGTGCGTCGGGGCTGCGGACGTTCATGACCGTCACCCTGCCCAACGTCCGCTGGGCGCTGCTGTATGGCGTCCTGCTTTGCAACGCGCGCGCCATGGGTGAATTCGGCGCCGTGTCGGTCGTATCCGGCCACATAAGAGGCCTCACCAACACCATGCCGCTCCAGGTCGAGATCCTCTACAACGAGTATAACTTCGTCGGTGCGTTCGCGGTCTCGGCCCTTCTGGCCGGACTGGCCCTTGTCACCCTTGCTGCAAAGTCGATCCTCGAATGGCGACACGCAGAAGGCCTCTCAACTTCGCGACGTCACTGATATGGCAAACACCACGGTCGATTTCAGCACGGACAAGCCGATCGCCATCACGGCGGAAGGGCTGGCCAAATCATTCCCCGGCGTCGCCGCCGTCAACGGCATCGACCTGCAGGTGAAGCCCGGCGAGTTGATGGCGCTTCTCGGACCGTCCGGATCGGGCAAGACGACATTGCTGCGCCTGTTCGCGGGCCTCGAGTCGCCGACGGCGGGGCGCATCCTGTTCGGAGACGAGGATGCGACGCATCTTCCCGTCCGCGAACGGCGCGTCGGCTTCATGTTCCAGCACTATGCGCTGTTCAAGCACATGAGCGTCGCCGAGAACGTGGCCTACGGCTTGCGCGTGCGGCCGCGCCATCTGCGACCGTCGAGCACGGAGATCCGGAAGAGAGCCGAGGATCTGCTGGAACTGGTCCAGCTTCCGGGGCTGGGCAAGCGATATCCGGCGCAGTTGTCGGGCGGCCAGCGGCAGCGCGTGGCGCTCGCGCGCGCACTGGCGGTCGAGCCGCGTGTGCTCCTGCTCGACGAGCCGTTCGGGGCGCTCGACGCGCAGGTGCGCCGGGACCTTCGCCGGTGGCTGCGCGAGCTGCACGATCGTACAGGCCACACCACGCTGTTCGTGACACACGACCAGGAAGAGGCCCTCGAACTGGCCGACCGGGTCGCCATCCTCAATCGCGGTCGCCTCGAGCAGCTTGGTGGTGCCGACGATATCCTCGATCGACCCGCAACACCCTTCGTCGCGGGCTTCGTCGGCGACGCCGTCCGGCTGCCGGTGAACGTCGAGGCGGGATGGATCAACCTCGGACGAGGGAAGGTGCCGGCGCCGTTCCAGTTCCCGGCCGGCCCCGCGGAGCTGTTCATACGTCCCACGGACATGGCGCTGGCCCATTCGACCGGGCACGGCACATTCATGGGCAAGGTGGTCGGTACGCGCCGGGTCGGTTCGGCGCGGCGCGCGGAGCTGATCCTCGAGGACAATCTGCCATCGGTCGAGGTGACGCTTCCGCTCGAGCATGCCGTGCTCAAGGGGGAGGAACTCCACCTGAACCTGCTTACCATGCGACTGTTTCAAGCACGCTGACGGAGGAACGCCATGCCGAGAACTGCATGCACGCGCACGCCTGGCCTGCGAGGTGAAAAGTGACTGAGGACAAACGCCCGACCTTCGGCATCATCGGCGGAGGCTTCTCCGGCACGATGCTGGCCGTTCACCTGATCGAGCAGTCACCGGTACCGGTGCGCATTCTCCTGTTCGATCGTGCGGCGGCGTTCGGCAGCGGAGTGGCCTACTCCACGCCCAACGACAAGCATCTGCTGAACGTGCGCGTCGGCAACATGAGTGCCTACGACTCGCGGCCCGAGCATTTCATCGAATGGCTGGACAGCAACCCGCCTGCCGCAGGAGCCCAGGCGCGCGGCGCCTTCGTCTCCCGCGGCCTGTACGGGAAGTATCTCCGCTCGACGCTGTCGGCCTGTCTCGACGCACATCCTGATTCATCGATGCTCGGCGTCGGCGCGGAAGTGGTCGACCTGAGCGTGAACGGCCAATCGGTCGAGTTGCGGACGTCGGATGGCGCCCGGCACAAGGCCGATCGCGTCGCGCTGTGCGTCGGGAATTTCCCGCCGGCTCTTCCCGTCAGGCCGCAAACCGGCGCCGCGGGAGAAGCCCGCTATATCGCCAATCCGTGGAGCGGCGGCCTGTCGCGAATCGGCAAGAACGATAGCGTCGTCCTGGTGGGCACGGGCCTCACGATGGTGGACGTTGTCCTCGACCTTCATTCGCGAGGACATCAGGGCGTCATCACCGCCGTTTCACGACGGGGCTTCATGCCTTTGCCGCATCGCGACGTCAGCCCCTATCCGGCGTTCCTGAAACCGCAGTCCTTGCCGACCACCGTTACGAGCCTGATGCGCATGGTCCGTGGTGAAGTGGTGGCGGCGGCGGCGAGCGGTATCGACTGGCGGGCCGTTCTCGACTCGATGCGGCCGCAGACCCAGGCGCTGTGGCGCGGCCTGTCGATCGCCGAGCGACGTCGGTTCCTGCGCCATGTAAGGCCCTATTGGGAAGTGCATCGCCATCGTGTGGCGCAGCCCGTGGCCGCCGAAATCGAGGAGTTGCAGCGCGCGGACAAGCTTATCGTGATGGCCGGTCGCTTGCAGACCGTCGAGCTGGGGGAGACAGGCGTGTGCGTGACCGTGAAGGCGCGGGGCGACAACGCCGTGCACCGGATCGAAGGCGCGTGGCTGGTCAACTGCTCCGGGCCGCAACTCGACTACGACCGGATCAGCGATCCCCTGCTTCGGTCGTTGTTCGATGGCGGCCTGGCGCGACCGGATTCGCTGTCCCTCGGCCTCGATCTCGGCAACGACTATCGCCTGATCAGCAAGAGCGGTGTCGCATCCGACGCCCTCTTCGCCCTGGGACCGCCCATTCGCGGCAACCTTTGGGAGACGACGGCGGTGCCGGACATCCGCAAGCAATGCGAGGCGGTCGCCCGCCATCTGACCGCCACGCTGGCGTAAGGCGCTGCTTCGGGAGGGATTGCCTTGGAGCCCGTGGACGAAGCCAATCCCTGGAAGACGCTGAAGGAGGAGACCGGCTACGACTGCCGGTACTTCTCGGTCCGCCACGACCGGGTGACCTTGTCCGACGGCGAACCGCGCAGCTATCACAGCGTGCGGATGAAGTATTACGGCGTGTGCGTCGTGCCGGTGGATCAGGATGGTCGTGTCACCCTGATCGGTCAGTACCGTTACGTCCTGGATCGCTTCACTTGGGAAATCCCCGGCGGCGGGGCGCGCATGGGCGATGATCCGCTCGTCGTGGCGCGGGCGGAGCTGAAGGAGGAGACCGGCTGCACGGCCGAGCATTGGCTCAAGATCGTGGAAGGCTCGGTTTCGCCGGGCATCTCCACCGAGGCCGTGCCGGCTTTCGTCGCCTGGGGGCTCGCTCGGGGAGCACCGCAGCCCGACGATACCGAGCAGCTTTCACGCAGGCTCATGCCATTCGGGGAAGCGGTGTCGATGGCCTTGACCGGCGAGATTTCAAACCTGCCGGGCATCGCCGCCCTGCTGGGCATCGAAGTCCGTCGTCAGCGCGGCGACCTGCCGGCGAGCCTGCTCGATCTGTTGAAGTAGGCGAGGCGGCGGCTCACGAGCCGCCGGTGAGCCCGAGCCGTTCGCCGCGATAGGCACCGCTCATCACGCGCTCCCACCAGCTGCGATTGTCCAGGAACCAGCGCACCGTGTCGCGCAGGCCGCTCTCGAAATCGTGGCGTGGCCGCCAGCCCAGCTCGTTCGCGATCTTGGACGCATCGATGGCGTAGCGGGCGTCGTGGCCCGGCCGGTCGGTCACGAACTGGATCAGCGATTCGTGCGGGCGATGGTTGGCGCCGGGCTGCATCTCGTCGAGCAGGCGGCAGATGCCGCGCACCACGTCGATGTTCCGGCGTTCGCTGTTGCCGCCGATATTGTACGTCTCGCCAGGCCGGCCCTTGCGCAGCACCAGGGTCAGCGCCTCGGCATGGTCCTCGACATGCAGCCAGTCGCGTACGTTCTCGCCCTTGCCGTAGACCGGCAGGCTCTCCCCGCGTAGCGCACGAATAGTGACCAGCGGGATCAGCTTCTCGGGGAAGTGATAGGGGCCGTAATTGTTGGAGCAGTTGGTCGCCAGCGTCGGCAGCCCGTAGGTGTGATGCCAGGCGCGGACCAGATGGTCGGACGCGGCCTTGCTGGCCGAGTAGGGCGAGTTGGGCGCATAGGGCGTGGTCTCGCTGAAGAGGCCGGTGGCGCCCAGCGAGCCGAACACCTCGTCGGTCGAAATATGCTGGAAGCGGAAGCGGGCACGCGCGGCCTCGTCGAGCGTACGCCAGTAGGCGAGGGCGGCCTCCAGCATCGTGAAGGTGCCGTTGACATTGGTCTCGATGAACGGCGCGGCGCCGGTGATCGACCGGTCGACGTGGCTCTCCGCAGCGAGATGCAGGACGGCATCGGGCCTGAACTCGGCCAGGACGGCGTCGATGCCGGCGCGATCGCAGATATCGACCTTGTAATGGCGATGGCGATTGCTGGTCTGCGCCTCGGCCAGCGATTCGAGGTTGCCCGCGTAGGTGAGCTTGTCGACGTTGGCGACGGTCCAGTCGGTGTCGCGGATGATGTGACGCACGACGGCTGAACCGATGAAGCCGGCGCCGCCGGTAACCAGAATTCTCATAAGGCCATCATGAAATGAAACCGCCCCTACCTAGCATATCTTCTGCACCGATTTCTAATTCTAGCTGCCAGGCGGGCAAGGCCGGAGAATGGCGCTAAGATGGTCCCATTCACGAAGCCTTCATCAGAGGAAGCTTGAGCATGAGTGACGCATCCGAGTACACGCCGCCGAAGGTCTGGACCTGGAACAAGGCGAGCGGCGGCCGTTTCGCCAATATCAACCGGCCGATCGCCGGACCGACCAGCGAGAAGGAGCTGCCGGTCGGCAGGCATCCGCTGCAGCTCTATTCGCTGGGCACGCCGAACGGCCAGAAGGTCACCATCATGCTCGAGGAGCTGCTGGCGCTCGGTCACAAGGGTGCGGAATATGACGCCTGGCTGATCAAGATTGGCGAGGGCGACCAGTTCGGCAGCGGCTTCGTGGCCGCCAATCCGAACTCCAAGATCCCGGCCCTGGTCGATCGCAGCGGCCCCACGCCGGTGCGCGTGTTCGAATCCGGCGCGATCCTCCTCTATCTCGCGGAGAAGTTCGGCGAACTGGTGCCGACCGATAGCGCCAAGCGCGCGGAGTGCCTGTCCTGGCTGTTCTGGCAGATGGGCAGCGCGCCCTATCTCGGCGGCGGCTTCGGCCATTTCTACGCCTATGCGCCCACCAAGATCGAATATGCCATCGACCGGTTCGCGATGGAGACCAAGCGCCAGCTCGACGTACTCGACCGGCGGCTGGCCGAGAGCAAGTATCTCGGTGGCGACGACTACACGATCGCCGATATCGCGGTGTGGCCGTGGTACGGCGGGCTGGCCAAGGGGCTTCTGTACGGCGCGGGCGAGTTCCTCGCCGTGCACGAATACAAGAATGTCCAGCGCTGGGCCGACGAGATCGGCGCGCGTCCGGCGGTCCGTCGCGGCCGCATCGTCAACCGCCTGCAGGGCGATCCTGCGGCCCAGCTCCACGAGCGCCACGACGCCAGCGACTTCGACCTGAAGACGCAGGACAAGATCGGCGCCAAGAGCTAGACAGCCTTCATCGTTCGCTGCGCGCAATGTCGCCGATTGGCGACATTGCGGCGGCATCGATCTTGCGTTGAGCGCCTTGTGTACGAACAGCGCAGGAGCATCGGGTGAGCAGCACGAACCGGCCCAAGGTGGCCTTCATCGGCACTGGCGGGACCATGTCCTCGCTGGGCATCCATCCGCTTGAGCTGCAGGACTACGGCGTGCACGATAACCGCATGCACGCCAGCGAGATCGTCGCCCGCTTCCCGGTGGTCGAGGAGATCGCCGAGGTGATCCCGGTCGATTTCCGCAACGTGCCGAGCCCCGAGATCTACTTCGCCGAGTGGCAGGAACTCGCGGCGCTTTGTCATCGCGTCGTGGCGGAGCATCCCGATCTTGCCGGCATCGTCATCGGGCACGGCACGGCGACGCTGGAAGAGACGGCGTGGGTTCTGAACCTGGTCCTCAAGGTCGATGTGCCCGTCGTCCTGATCGGATCGCAGCGGCCGGCCTCGGGCCTGTCGACCGACGCTGCGATCAACCTCGTGAACGGCGTGCGCACGGCCGCCAATCCGCAGAGCCGCGGTCGCGGTGTGCTGGTGCTGCTGAACGACGAGATCCAGGCGGCGCGCGAGGTCACCAAGACCTCGAACTGGCGCATGCAGACTTTCCGCACGCCCGACTTCGGTATCCTGGGCCACGCCGATGCCGACCGCATCGCCTACTACCGACGGCCCGAGCGGCGGCACATGCCCGACACCGAATTCGACATCGCGCGTCTCGACGCCCTGCCGAGGGTCGACATTGCCTACGCCTATGCCGGCTCCGATGGCAGCGCGATGCGCGCCTTCATCGCAGCCGGTGCGAAGGGGCTTGTGTCCGCCGGCTTTGCCCCAGGCATGGCGCCCGCCGCCGATCTCGAAGCGATGGCCGACGCGGTGAAGCAAGGCATCGTGGTCGTGCAATCCTCGCGCGCCGGATCGGGTCGCATCTTCCGCAGCAAGAAACTCGCCGACGCCGGTGTGCTCGCGGCCGACAATCTCAATCCTCAGAAGGCGCGGCTGCTTCTGGCACTGGCGTTGACTCGCACGTCGGATCCGGTCGAGATCGCGAGAATCTTCGCGACTTATTAGAGGTCCGCGTCCGAAAGGCCATGGTACGGTCGGATGGGGCCGAGGAGATGTTGCCGATGGAGGAGACGTGAAGAAGAGCCGACTGAAAGGCCTTCGCCTGACGCTTCTTCTGGCGGCAGCATCGCTGGTCACTCTCGCGAGCCAGGCCTCGGCACAATATCCCGACAAGCCGGTCAGGCTGATCGTTCCCTTCACGGCCGGCGGCTCGCCCGACACCACCGCGCGCCGGGTGGCGCAGCGCCTGGGCCAGGAGCTGAACCAGCAGTTCATCGTCGAGAACAGGCCCGGTGCGGCAGGAAATATCGGCGCGGAAATCGCGGCGCGGGCCGCGCCCGACGGCTACACGCTGCTCACGATGTCCAACAGCCACATCACCAATCCGGCGCTCTATTCCAAGGTCAACTATGACCCCATCAAGGACTTCACGCCGATCTGCCTGATCGTGCGCGGCGGCCACCTGATGGTCGTGCCGCCGGAGAGTCCGGCGAAGACCGTGGCCGAGTTCATCGCTCTCGCGAAGGCCAATCCCGGCAAGCTGTTCTACGGGTCCGGCGGATCGGGAAGTCCCGCGCATCTTGCCGCCGAGGCCTTCCGGCAGGCGACGGGCATCGATTACGTGCACGTGCCCTATCGTGGTGCGCCCGAGACGGTGCGGGCGCTGCTGGCCGACCAGGTCCAGGTGGGGTTTCCAACCTTCGACACGCCTTTGTCACAGGTCAGGCAGGGTACCTTGCGCGCCTTGGCAACGACAGGCTCGAAGCGATCGAGGCTGCTGCCCGACGTGCCGACCATGCTCGAATCACTTCCCAACGGCTTCAGCCTGCAAGGCTGGCTGGGCCTGGCGGCGCCGGCGGGGACGCCGCCCGAGGTGGCGAAGACGATCGTCGCCGCGCTCGAGCGGGCGCTGAAGGATCCGGCTTTCCGTGAAGCGTTGGAGAGTGGTGGCCAGGAGATCGACTTCCTGCCCAGCGCCGAATTCGGCGCCATGCTGCCCGGCGAGATCGTGAAGTGGAAGACACTCGTCGACAGTGTCGGCGCCAAGGTCGAGTAGGCGAGGGAAGGGAGCACGCACCATGGCGACAGCCGTAAAACCCCGCGTTCACGACGTGCCGGACGATCTCCTGGCCGGGATCGACTGGTGCTACGAGCAGGGATGGACGGACGGCCTGCCCGTCGTGCCGCCGGTCGTGGACCGGGTGGATGCGATGCTCGCCGCCGATGCGCGGCCGCGCGAGACGGTGATCGCGCATCATCCGGCGACCGGCCTCGACCTGTCGCTGCACGCCGCCGCCGTCAATGCCGTGATGGCGGGCTGCCTGCCCGAGTATTTCCCGGTGATCGTTGCCGCCTTCGAGGCGATGGACCGGCCGGACTTCAACTTCCACGGCTCGACCGCCAGCACCGGCGGCTCGGCGCCCCTGCTCATCGTCAGCGGCGACTTTGCCGACGAGATCGGCATGAACGCCGACGTGAACCTCTTCGGCCCGGGCAATCGTGCCAACGGCACGATCGGCCGCGCGACCCGCCTGATCCTGCGCAACGTCTTCCAGATGCTGCCGGGCATCTCTGACAAGTCGACCCAGGGCAATCCCGGCAAGTACAGCTTCTGCATCGCCGAACGGTCGCGCGGCAATCCGTGGCCGCTGCTCTGCGAAGCGCAGGGCTATGCCAAGGGCGTGTCGAGCGTTACCTGCTTTGCTGGCGGCGGCTTCTTCAATGTCGAGAACCACGGCGGCAACAAACCCGAAGAGGTGCTGGGCTCGGTCGCGGACACGATGGCCAACACCGGCTGTATCACCCTGGGCCAGAGCGTGGTGATCCTGGCGCCCGAGCATATGAAGATCGTGGCCGATGCCGGCTGGTCGCGCGAGAAGGTGCAGGATTTCCTGTTCGTCACGGCGAAGCGCTCGGTCGATGACATGAAGGGCGTCGGCAAGTATCGCGATCGCGAATACGACTCGCAGCACGGCGAGGGCGCGCATGCGCTGGCCATGGAAGGCTTCCTGCATCGCGGTCTGCGGCCGGACGATATTCTCGTGACCATGGGCGGCGGCGATGCCGGCGGCCATTCCTGTTTCATCTCGTCCTGGAGCCGGGGGCGGGGATCGATCATGCAGCACCACGCCATCGCGGCGCCGGCTGCAGGCACCAGCAAGTAGAAGGAGTCCTCCGATGCAGCTCTACTCACCGATGTCGACGACGCCCAAGCGCCAGGCCTTCCGCGCGCCGCCGCTCGCCAGTCTCGACGGCCTGCGGATCGGCCTGTTGGAAAACGGCAAGCTCAATGCCGACGAGATGCTGCGCGAGGTCGCGGCGCTCTTCGTCGAGCGGCATGGCTGCACCATCCGCACGATCGCCTCGAAGAAGAATGCCAGCGCGCCGGCGCCATCGGCCACGCTCACCCAGGTGGCGCAGGAGGTGGACTTCCTCATCACCGGCCTGGGGGATTGAGGATCCTGCTCAACGTGCAGTCTGCACGACAGCATTACCTTCGAACAACTCGGCAAGCGCGCCGTCGCGATCTGCACCACGCCGTTCGAAGTGACGGTGAGGAACATCGCACGGGTGCTCGGAATTCCTGACTTCCCCGTGGTGAAGGTCCAGCACCCGATCGGTAGCTGCACCCTCGACGAGCTCAAGGTCCGCGCCGAAACGGCCTACAGCCAGGCGGTGGCGATCCTCCTGAAGTGAGGATCGCCGGCCGATGGCGGCGACATTTTAGCATTGACTAATGCATTAGTGAAAACTAATGTATTGGTCATGAACCAGCCTGCTCCCATCGATGCAGTCATGCGCACCCTCGCCGATCCGACGCGGCGGGCGGTGTTCGAACGCGTGGTCGGCGCCTCGGAAATCACCGTGGGCGAACTCACGAAGGGAAGCGGGGTGACGCAGGGCGCCATCTCGCAGCACCTCAAGTCCCTGAAGCAGGCCGGCCTCGTCGTCGAACGTCCCGAGGGCCGCAACGTCTACTACCGCGCCGAGCCCAAGGGGCTCGAACCGTTGGTCGACTGGATGAGCCACTACGGCGTCTTCTGGCGCGATCGCTTCGACAACCTCCGTGCCCTCCTGAAGGAAATGGACCCATGAGCAACGCTGCTGCCCGCAAGCTCGATACCCATGACATCGTCGTCGAGGACGTCTTCCCGCACGCGCCGCCCGCGATCTGGAAGGTGCTGACGACCGGCGCGCTCATCTCCCGCTGGCTGAAGATGCCGCTGGCCGGCTTCGAGCCGGTGGTGGGCAATCGCTTCACCTACAAGACGACGCCGGCCGGCGGATGGGACGGCACGATCCACTGCGAAGTCCTCGACGTGGTCGAGAACCGCCGCTTCGTCCATTCCTGGAAGGGCGGGCACGAATCGAACGTGGGCTACGGCGCGCCGCTCGACACGGTGGTGACATGGACCCTGGCGTCGGTCGAGGCCGGCACGCGCCTGCGCCTCGTCCATTCCGGCTTCGTGCTGCCGCGCAACGAGACTGCCTTCACGGGCATGGGCCATGGCTGGACGCAGGTCGTGAAGACCATCGATGCGCTCTCGGCCGAAGAGACTGCCTCCCGCAAGCCGCATTGACGGAGACTTTCCATGCAGCATCAAGTCGTCTCACGGGATGAATGGATGAAAGCCCGCCTCGATCTCCTTGAGGCGGAGAAGGAGCTGACGCGGCGCAGCGACGAGCTGGCGCGGCGGCGACAGGAATTGCCGTGGGTGCGGGTCGACAAGACCTACAGGTTCGACACGGAGCAGGGGAGCGCCACTCTGCCGGATCTCTTCCGGGGACGATCGCAACTGCTCGTCTATCACTTCATGTTCGGCCCCGATTACAAGGCGGGCTGCCCGTCCTGCTCGGCGGTCGCCGACGGGTTCGACGGCAGCGTCGTCCATCTCGCCAATCACGACGTGACCTTGATGGCCGTGTCGCGCGCGCCGCTCGGCAAGCTGCTGGCCTACCGTCAGCGGATGGGATGGAGCTTCCCCTGGGCCTCCTCGGGCGACAGCGATTTCAACTTCGACTTCAATGTCTCGTTCACTGAGCAGCAGCAGCGTGACGGCGATATCCAGTATAACTACGAACGCGCCGGGCATGCGCTGGACATCGTTCCCGCACCGGAGCCGGTCGTGAAGTTCGCCGGCATGTGCGGCGTCGATGCCTCGACCTACGGCCGCGACCGGCCGGGCGTCAGCGCCTTCGTGAGGGAGGACGGCGTCGTCTATCACACCTATTCGACCTACACGCGCGGCGTCGACGGGCTGTGGTCCATGTATCAGTGGCTCGATCGCGCGCCCAAGGGCCGCAATGAGCAGGGGCCGCCGCGCTTCCGACGCCACGACGAGTACGGCAAGCGCTGACACGATAATGTTGGCATTGGAGGAAAGCGAAAGGTCCCTCACTGCGTTCGGGATGACATCGCTTTTTTGATCGGCGCACCTGCGCCAATTTCAACAATTGTGTCATCCCGAACGCAGTGAGGGACCCTTGCCTCATATGTCTGGCGGGTGACCGGAGGTTCAGCTTAGCACGAAGTGTGATTACCCTCCATGCCATGATGACCCTCTCCCGACGCAATCTCCTGGCTACCGGCGCCGCGGCTGGTCTGGTGCCGGCATCTGCCCGCGCGCAGGCCGCCTATCCGTCGCAGCCCATCCGCCTCGTGGTGCCGTATGCGCCGGGCGGCGGTTCGGATTTCACCGGGCGGCTGGTGGCGCAGAAGCTCCAGGAGATCGGCGCCTACAGCCTGATCGTCGACAACAGGGGGGGTGCCGCCGGCATGCTCGGCACGGAGATCGTCGCGCGGGCGCCGGCCGACGGCTACACCCTGCTCTATGCCGACGTCGCCCACGGCATCAATCCGGCGGTCTACTCGAAGGCGCGCTACGATCCGGTGAAGAGCTTCGTGCCGATCACGCTGGTCGGCGCCTCACCGCAGGTGATGGTGGCCCATCCGTCCTTCCCGGCCAATTCGTTGAAGGAACTGCTCGCGATGCCGCGCGAGCAGTTGCAGAAGATCCCCGTCGGCACGCCGGGGCAAGGCAGCGGCCCGCATCTCACCTACGAATTGCTGCGCACCAAGGTCGGTCTCGACCTCGTGCATGTGCCCTACAAGGGCGGCGGCCCGGCGCTCACCGATGCGATCAACGGCCAGATCCCGCTGGTGATGAACGCGATGGCGCCCGTCATGCCGCATCTCCAGTCGGGCAAGCTGAAGGCGCTGGCGATCGCCACGGCCGAGCGTCATCCGCGCCTGCCCGACGTGCAGACCTATGCCGAGAGCGCGCCGGGCGTGGTCGTCTACAACTGGTACGGTTTCCTGGCGCCGGCAGGGACGCCACCGGAAGTGACGAACAAGCTTGCAGGTGACATTGCGCGCGTTCTCGTCCTGCCGGACGTGAAGGAGAAATTCGAAGGCGCCTTCCTCGATCCCATGCCGCAGGGGAGTGCCGAAATGGCGCGCTTCCTCGACGGCGAAGTGCGCCAGTGGAAGACCGTGGCGGTCGAGACCGGCATCTCGCTGGACTGAGAATCAGAACGCACGCTTGACGCGTCGTCGTGCCGTCTATATTTACGATTGGTAATATAACCAATCGACGATATAAAGATGCAACAACTCGACATGGTCTTCTCGGCGCTCGCCGATCCGACGCGACGCGCGATCCTCGCGCGGCTCGCGAGCGGGGAGGCGACGGTCAACCAGCTGGTCGAACGCTCCGACCTCAGCCAACCCACCATCTCCAAGCACCTCAAGGTGCTGGAAGGGGCGGGGCTGGTGTCGCGCGGTCGCGAGGCGCAGTTCCGGCCGGTCCGGCTCAATGCCGCACCGCTCGAGGATGCCGCGAAATGGATCGGCGACTACCGCCGCTTCTGGGAGGAGAGCTTCGACCGGCTCGACGCCTACGTGAAGGAATTGCAAGCCAAGGAGAAATCGAATGTCCGCAAGCGTCGCCGCAAGTAGCAATCCTGCCGACCGCACCGTCGTCATCACACGCACCTTCGACGCGCCAGCCCGCATCGTCTTCCTGGCGATGAGCAGGCCCGAGCATGTGATGAAGTGGTTCGGTCCCGTGGGCTGGCCACTCACCATGTGCGAGATGGATTTCCGCGTCGGCGGCAAATTCCGGTTCGCCATGACCGGCTCGAGCGGCGTGCAGAACATGCCGTTCGGCGGCACCTACCGCGAGATCGTGAAGGACCGCCGCATCGTCTACGACAACGGTTTCGAGATCGCCGGCGCGGGCCGCATGATCGTCACGATCGATCTCGACGAGAAGGACGGAAAGACCACGCTCATCATGAGCACATTGTTCGACTCGCAGTCGATGCACGACGAGCATGTCGGCATGGGATTCGTGCAGGGTGTGAATTCCGGCTACGACCAGCTCGTGGATGTCGTCGCCGCTTTGCGCCACGCCGAAGGTTGATTGCGCGCTGCGGCATCCCACATCGAACACGGCCGCCTGAGGCAATGGAGCCTCGCGGATCTGCAGGCAGTGAAAGCATGTTCGACCAGCTTCCGCACGATCGGGGCGATGGACCCCTCCGGCATCCGGTGAGCAGCCTGCTGTTCATGGCAATTCTCGACAGGAAGTCCCCAATAGCCGAAGGGGGCCATGCGATCCTGCACGATCTCGGCGATCATGCGGCCTTACCCTACGACGTCGTCGAGAGGGCAATAAAGGCGGCGTCCATGGTCGACGCGCATACTATCGATCTCGCATCGCTCCACCGGCGTCTCGGTGCGGCCATGGCAGAAGTCGGCTTGCCGACGACGGAGGTTCAATCGCGCGACGGTGGGGCTGTACGCGAACTCCTGCTAATGCATGCCTTGCTGGGAGGAGGCGGACATGTTCCGCTCGCACGCTGGAAGTTCGGCCGTGCGTAGAAGCTGAAGTTCGCCTCGTGACCAAGATCGTGCTGTCGGCCTATGGCCAGATGGTGTTCATGCCAGGAAGATTGCCGCAGGTTTCTTCCGGCTTCGCATAACCGAACTCAATCGTTTTGAGCAACGCCTCCTGGCGTCCGTACAAGCGGTCCGCTCGAGATTGCAGCTTCGGATCGCTACGCACTTCGTAGACCCAGCATCCCACCACGGAGATTACGTTCCGCACGTGCTCGCGCCCACTTTCGGTTCCCTCCGACGGCCTTATCGGAGGGGATAGGGCGAGCCCTTCTCGGAGAGGGTACGCTGCCCTCAGAGCCTTATCGGCCTCCCTGAATGCAGCGTCCATGTCGTTATTATTCCGCCGGACCGTGAACATCCGGAAGGCGGAGAGGACTTGAGCGAATGTGATCAGCGTACAATCGCGATCGGATCTGAACGGCTTGCCCTCCGCTCTACATAACTGCACCGCTTCGTTTACGGCTTCGCCGGCGGTCGTGACATCGTCTGCATCCCATGCTGCGACTGCCGCCAGTCGAAGCGCGGCGATCTTCGTCTGGTTTTCGGTTGCCCGCCTCGAAATTTCTGTAGCCTGTGCGCTTACCTTCCTGAATTTCTCCGACGCATCACCCAGCACAACGCCTAAGACACTCTGAACACCCGAGGCAGCCAGGTTCCGATACTCTCCCATGAGGCCAGACAAATCGGCACTGGCTCGCATGATGTTTCGACGATGATTCAGGTCCAGCAGCCCTTTGCGGTACGCCTCGAAGTCAGCAAAGCTTTTGGCCTGCGCCAGCTTCAGCTTGGCTACCTCGATCTCGCCCTCAAGCTGGTCAAGTTCCGTCTGTGCCTCGCGCCTGGCGTCCACTGACTGCTGAATTTGGGTCGCTAGCTTGGCTAGTGCGGCAAGCTCAGCCGCCTGCTTAGTCTGCTCATCTTTGGCCCATATCCGGAGTGGATGCTGTTCGAGTTGAGCGAGCGCGCTCAGATACATCAGCCTGTCGTCGCTCTTCAAATCCGGCTTGGCAAGCCGGTCAAGGTAGCTCGTTGCGAGAGTGGCCTTCTGATCCAGTTCCTTCTGAGCGATTATCGAGCGGGTCTCCGCATCCTTCACCTGCTGAGCCGACCAGCCGCGTGCCGCTTCCGTTGCCGGCACTGCCGCAGAAACAATCGCGGTCATAATCGTGACCCATGCGGCCGTGGAGGCTCTGAAGCGCTCGCCGATACCAGCGAGGCGCTGCCAGAAGCTGGGTCTTAAGGAATTCGATTCTAATTTTTTCTCACCAGGGATTTCTGGAGCTGTATCCAATTGTGCCATCTGAAATCGCACTCCCCATCAGCTTTGATCAGGTTGCGGATCTCGGCGGGCGCAGCAGGAGTCGCGCTGCACACTGCCATCTTACGGACGATCTGGCGCACCGGATTAACCCGCGTCAGAGCAGGATCTGAATTCGCCAAGCGAACAAATGCAAATGAGAGATGCGCATGATCCCCTCTCCCGAGAGTTCATTGCAGCACGACTATAAGGCGAGTTGCCGCCGAACTTCAACTCGCTTGGAGCGCGCCCTCGTGCTCCAACAGCCACTTCTTGCGCGGCAGGCCGCCGCCATAGCCGGTCAGGGTGCCGTTGCTGCCGATCACGCGGTGGCAGGGCACGACGATGCTGATCGGATTGCTGCCGTTGGCGAGGCCGGCGGCGCGGATCGCGCGCGGCTTGTCGATGCGCGCGGCCAGCTCGCCGTAGGTGATCGTCGTGCCGCGTCGGATCTTGCGCAGCGATTGCCAGATGCTTCGCTGGAACGGCGTACCCGTCGTCTCGACCGGCAGCGTGTCGATGACGTCGATGTCGCCCTTGAAGTACGACCGCATCGCCTTCGTCAGCCCGCCGGGATCGCGCGCGGGCGACATCGAATAGCGGCCCTTGCCGTAGTAACGATCGAGCAACTGCCGCATGCGCGCCTCGTGATCCGTCCAATCGATCGTGCGCAGGCGACCTTCATCATCGGCCACGATCAGCAACTCGCCGACCGGTGTCGCGAGTCGATCGACCTTGAATTCGAAAGGTCCAGCGGTGTTCTTAGCCATGACGGGCCATCCTGAGATGTTCTGCGGCATAGGCATGCCAGGGCCGCCAGGCTGGTGGTGCCTTGTCGTCGACGGGAATGCCTGCGGGATCGCGCTCCCAGTCGCCCGGTGCGCGCAAGCCGGGACGGCGTGCGATCAGCGGCGCGAGCTTCGGATCGCGTGCGAGATGGCTGTCGATGGTGGCGATGTCGGCGCCGAGGTCGAACACGCGACGCACGCGCGCGACGATGGCGGGCAACGCCTTGACCGACGGGCAGCGGATGGTGACGGCCACGGCATTGCGGTCCGGCAGGTGCGCGACCGCGACGCTGCCCTGCTCACCGTCGAGATCGATGCAGCGATGCCAGACATCCTTTTCGATCCACTCAGTGCCGGCCGTTGCGCGGGCGGCAAGCGCCGCCAGCATGCCGGGCCAGTCGTAGGGCGGGCGGTAGGCGAGCTTCAAGGTGACGCCATCCCGGGCCGACGTGTCGGCGCCGCTCTTGCGGCGGAGCGCACTCGGTGGCCGGTCGAACAAGGTGCGGAAGGTCTCGTTGAAGCGCCGCACGCTGCCGAAGCCTGAGGCCAGCGCCACTTCCGCCATCGGCAGGTGCGTGTCGTGCAGGAGCTGCTTGGCGAACAGCACGCGCCTCGTCTGCGCCACCGCAATCGGCGATGCGCCGAGATGGTGCTGGAACAGGCGGCGCAACTGCCGGCCGCCGACGCCCAGCCGCTCGGCCAGCGCCTCGACGCCGGCCTCGTCCTCGTCGAGGGCGCCGTCGGCGATCAGTGCCAGCGCGCGGCTCACCGTGTTGGCGGTGCCGCGCCAGAAGGCGAGATCGGGTGCGATCTCGGGCCGGCAACGCAGGCAGGGCCGGAAGCCCGCTTCTTGCGCCGCGGCGGCCGAGACATAGAAGCGGCAATTCTCGAACTTCGGCGTCCGGGCCGGGCAGACCGGCCGGCAATAGATGCCGGTGGAGGTCACGCCCACCAGCACGCGTCCGTCGAAGCGGGCGTCGCGGCTCTGGAAGGCGCGGTAGTAGGTCCTGCGGTCGAGCAATTCCATGCGCCCATACTTCCACGCGCGGGCAGGAGGCGCTCGCGGTTTTCGGACCCGATACTCACACGCCGTTTGAGGCCTTCGTTTGACCGCGGCACGGGAAAATGATCAGTCGCCGGCCATGGTTGCGACAGTCGGCTGGTCGGCGCTCCTGAAGCGCGAATGGTTGTCTTTATTGGTGGCGCTGGTGGGCGGCGTCCTCCTGCATTCGATGAATGTGCTGATGCTCGCGACGGTGTTGCCCAGCATCGTCGAGGAGTTGGGCGGCACCTCGATGATGAGCTGGCCGACCACGGCCTTCCTCGCCTCGTCGATCGTCGCGGCGAGCTGCACCGGCCGCCTCACCGCGCAGCTCGGCGCCCGGACGGCCTTCTGCGCCGGAGCGGTCGTGTTCGGCATCGGCGCGCTGATCTGCGCCGGGGCGCCGTCGATGGAAACGGTGGTCGCCGGGCGTTTCGTGCAGGGCTTCGGCGGCGGAGTCCTGTCGGCCATGGCCTATGTGCTGGTCGGCAAGTCATTTCCCGAGCCGATGTGGCCCAGGGTCGCCGCAGTGCTTTCAGGCGCCTGGAGCATGGCGGCGCTGGTGGGCCCGCTGGTGGGGGGCGCCTTCGCCACCTGGGGCAACTGGCGTGGGTCCTTCTATGCCGTGACCGTTGTCGCGGCCCTGCTGGCCATCGTGGCGGCGCGCGTCCTGCCGCGGGCCACGGCCGACACGGGGAGGTCCGGGCGGGCGATCCCGGTGGGGCGCATCGCGCTGATCTGTCTGGCGATCGCCACCATGTCGGCGGCCAGCGTCGTCGCCCTGCCGGCCACCAAGGCCGGGCTCTTCCTGACGGCGGTTGCACTGCTCGTGACGATGATCCTGCTCGATCGCCGCTCCGGCGCGCCGCTCTTCCCGAGCGATTCCTTCTCGGTGGGAAGCATCACCGGCGTGGCCATGTGGTTCGCGCTGCTGGTCTCGGCCGCCTACAGTCCGCTCTCGATCTTCGTGCCGATCTTCCTGCGAACCCTGCACGGTTTCGATCCGCTGATGGCGGGCTACACCGTGGCCGGCGCCTCGATGGGCTGGACCGTCGCCTCGCTCGTCGTTTCAGGCTGGTCGTCCCGGGCCGCCGGCCGCTCGCTGGCGCTCGGGCCGCTGGCGATGGCAATGGGTCTTGCGGGTGTGGCGTTGCTGATGTCGGCGCACCCCGTGGTCGTCCTGCCGGCGTTGATCGCCCTGGTCGGCCTGGGCATGGGTACCTGCTGGGGCTTCGGGGTCCAGCGGCTGATGGGTGGCGCCAAGGCGGGCGAGGGCGATCTCGCTGCTTCCGCGATCGCGACGGTGCAGCAGACCGGCTTTGCGCTCGGCGCCGGCGCGGCCGGCATCGTGGCCACCCTGTCGGGGTTCACGCGTGGACTGACGACCGAAGGCATCGCCAATGCGGCCTTCTGGGTGCCGGCGAGTTTCGTGTCGATCGCCCTCATGGCGGCTGTCGCGGGCGCGCGGATGGCGGTGCTCGCCGGACGTTACAGTGATATGAAAGAGGCAGCGCGACGTTGAGTGGCTAGAGCGGGAGCGACCCATGGCGGTGGTGAAGTTACAGTCGAACATCGACCGGACCTTCGAGCGCATGAACACCGCGATCGACAACATGACGCTTCGCGAAAGCTTCGTCGCGCAAAGGCCATCGGTCGAGGAGCGCATGCAGGCCGGCAAGGCGTTGCGCACGCAGGTGCCGCGCACGTCGCATGCCCAGTTCGAGAAAGCCGCGGACCGGCCCGACCCCGTCGCCATCCTCGAGGAACAGAACGCCAGCCGGGTGCAGAAGCTGGTGCCGGTGCGCTTTGCGCGCATGCTTGCCTCGCCCTTCGCCTTCCTGCGCGGCTCGGCGGCGGTGATGGCGGCGGACCTGTCGACGACACCGACCACCGGCATGGGCGTCGGCGCCTGTGGCGACATGCACGTCTCGAACTTCGGTGTCTTCGCCTCGGCCGAGCGCAACCTGATCTTCGCCATCAACGATTTCGACGAGGTCCATCCCGGCCCATGGGAATGGGACCTGAAGCGCCTTGCCGCCAGCGCCACGGTCGCTGTGCGCTTCATGGGCGGCGACAAGGTGGCGGCGGAAGAAGCCGCGCAGGCGATCGTGCGCTCCTACCGCAAGCGCATGCGGCGCTACGCCGACATGGGATACCTGGAGATCTGGTACGACCGGATCGACGAGCGGGCCGTGCTCGACACGCTGTCGCCGCGGGCGCGGCGCGGCGCCGAGCGGTTGATGGACAAGGCCCGCGCCAAAGGCCATGTCGCCGTACTGGAGAAGCTGACCGAGCAGGTCGACGGCGAGCATCGCATCATCGAGGAGGTGCCGCTCATCGTGCGCGAGACCCATACGGCGGCGGGCACGCCGGCCAACGAAGCGCTCGATATCATGCTCCAGGCCTATATCGAATCGCTGCCGATCGACCGGCGCCTGCTGCTGTCGCGCTATCGCATCGTCGATTCCGCGCGCAAGGTCGTGGGCGTCGGCAGTGTCGGCACCGGCTGCTGGGTCATCCTGCTGCAGGGCATCGACTCGGACGATCCCCTGTTCCTGCAGGTGAAGCAGGCGCAGGCTTCGGTCCTCGCACCCTATGTCGATAACAAGCTCAGGTTCGAGAATCAGGGAAGGCGCGTCGTCGTCGGCCAGCGCCTGGCGCAGGGCTCGCCCGATATCTTCCTCGGCTGGGGCCATGGCGACGGCGCGGATTTCTATATCCGCCAGCTCGCCGACATGAAGGGCAGCGTCAAGTTCAACGAGAGCGACTCGAGCGGCATCGACGGTTTCATCGAGTATTGCGGCCTGTGCGGCTGGGCGCTGGCACTGGCCCATGCCAAGTCGGGCGACCCGGCGATGATCTCCGGTTATTGCGGCAACAGCGACGCGCTGGATGAAGCGATCGGCAAGTTCGCGATGGCCTATGCCAGGCAGACCGACGAGGATCACAACGCGCTCGAGAAGGCGCGCCGCACCGGCCGTATCCGGGTCGCCGCGCAGGAAATGGTGAAGTAGTCGCTTCGACCCTGGCCGAAACGACGGCGCGGTTTGCCGACCTAGAACCTTCCCGTCAGCAACCACGGGAGAATCACATGGTCGATCTACATTCCCTGAAGGACGGGCTCATCGTCACGGCGTTCTGGGAGGCCAAGCCCTCCGAGGCCGACGCCGTCGCCGCGATCGTTCGCGAATACCTGCCGCAGGCCCAGCGCGAGCCCTGGGTACATGCCTTCCAGATCCATCGTTCGATCGCGGAGCCCGAGAAGTTCTTCTTCTACGAGGTGTTCCACGACGAGGCGGGGTTCGCCTCCCACCAGGAGACGCCGCACTTCAAGGCGCTGATCGTGGGGCAGGCGCTGCCGAAGCTCACGAAGCGCGAGCGCACGCAGCACCGCTTCATTTTGTGAATAAAGGGAAGGGTCCCTCGCTGCGCTCGGGATGACAGCTATTTTTGGATCGGCGCACTGCGCAAATTCCAACAACGTTGTCATCCCGAGCGCAGCGAGGGACCTTTAATCCTTCTTCAGGCCGCCGCCGCTTCCTTCCATGGCGCCACGTCGAGCCAGGTGCTCTGGTAGGTCGCGCCTTCGCCCATGTCGGTGTAGCGGTCCGAGCAGAGCATGTTGATCGTGCCGGATACGGCTTCGCCGACCGGCCGCTGGCCGGGGACCAGAAGCACGCCGGGCTGGACCTCGTCGGCGACCTTCAGCATCAGGCCGATTTCGCCACGGTCGTTGAATAGGCGCACCCGGTCGCCGTCCTTGAGGCCGCGCTTGGCGGCATCCTCGGGATGCAGGATGCAGAAGGGCTTGCCCTCGCGCTCGCGCAGGAAGCCGACGCCCGAGAAGGCGGTGTGGGCCTGGAAGTAGCCAGGCGCGGTCAGCAAACGCAGCGGCCACTTCGCGGCTTCCTCGGCCTCGACCGGATCGGGTTCCCAGTCCGGCAGCGGCGGCAGGCCCTGCCTGGCGAGCTGCTCGGAGTAGAATTCGAGCTTGCCCGATGGTGTCTTGAAAGGCTGGCCGTCCCAGTCGTGCTTGATGTTCATCGGCACGCCGGCGAACAGTTCGTTGCGGTCGACCTTCGAGGCCGGGCCGGTCGAGCCCTTGAAGAACTCCTCGGCCGCTTCGCGCGGCGTCAGGCTGAAGATCCTGTCGGTGACGCCCATGCGCTGCGCCAGCGCCTGTGCGACATGGAAGTTGGAGCGCGCTTCGCCCGCCGGCTCGACGGCCTTCTGGCCCCACTGCATCCAGTAGGCGCCATAGGCGCGGTAGAGATCGTCGGTCTCGAGGTAATTCGCGGCCGGCAGCACGATATCGGCGTAGCGCGCGGTGTCGGTCATGAACGGGTCATGCACGACCGTGAACAGGTCCTCGCGCATCAGGCCCTTCTGGACCTTGTGCACTTCGGGGCAGGTCACGACCGGGTTGTTGGCGGCCACGAACAGCGCGCGGATCGGCGGATCCTTCATGTTGAGGAGCTCTTCGCCGAGGCGCAGATGGTTCACCATGCGCGCCGTCGCCGGGCCGGACGGCTTGCGTATCGCCGCATAGTTGAGATCGCACGAGGCAGCCGTGAGCAGCAGCGCGCCGCCGCCCTTCACGCCATAATGTCCGGTGACACCGGGCAGGAGCGCCACGGTGCGCAGCGCCTGTCCGCCGTGGGTGAGGCGGGTCATGCCTTCGCCGAGGCGGATGAGCGCGGCCTTGGCCTTGCCGTACATCGAAGCGAGCTTCTCGATGTCGGCGACGGCGAGACCGGTGATCTCGGCGGTGCGGGCCGGCGTGAACTTCGGCAGCACGTCGCGCTCGACCTTGTCGAAGCCCAGCGTGAGGCGGGCGATGTAGTCGCGGTTGGCGAGGCCGTCGCGCACCAGGATGTGCATGACGCCGAGCGCGAGGGCGGCATCGGTGCCGATCCGGATCGGCAGGTAGAGGTCGGCCGCCTTGGCGCTACGGGTGCGGCGCGGGTCGATCACGACGATCGGCATGCCGGTCTTCTTGCGCTGGGCTTCGGCCAGTGCCCAGAAGTGAACATTGGTGGCCGCGAGGTCGGCGCCCCACGAGATCACCATGTCGGAGTGCACGACCGATTCAGGGTCGGCGCCGCCCACCGGGCCGACCGTCATCTCCCACGCCGTCTCGCAGCACGTGTCGCAGACCGTGCCGGCCTGCAGCCGCGAGGTGCCGAGCGCGTGGAACAGCCCACCCACAAGGCCGCGGTTCATCAGGCCCTGATGGGCGGAGTAGGCGTAGCCCAGGATGGCCTGGGGACCGCTCTCCTCGATGATCGACTTCCACTGGCCGGCGATCTCGTCGAGCGCCTGGTCCCAGGTGATGGACTTGAACTGGCCCGAACCCTTCGGCCCGGTGCGGCGCAGCGGCGTGGCGATGCGCTCGGGGGAGTTCACCAGGTCGCTGTCGCGGTTGACCTTGCCGCAGGCGAAACCGGCCGTGTACGGCTGGTCGGGGTCACCCTGGATGCGCACGACCTTGCCGTTGTCGACATGTGCGATGAGCGAGCACATGTCGGGACAATCGTGAGCACAAACAACTCTAACGGATTTCACTACGCCGCCTCCCGATGGGTATCGCGGCCGTAGTTTAACAGAAGTCGAAATAAGGAGCGGGTGCTACTTCTTCGCTTCGGTCTTTTCGGCGGCCGGCTTCGCCGGAGCAGCCTTGGCGCCGGCACCGACACCGGCGTCGCCGATCATGCCGAAGCGGTTCTTGAAGCGCTGCACGCGGCCGCCGCGATCGATGCTCTGGCGCACACCGGTCCAGGCCGGATGCGTCTTGGGATCGATGTCGAGGCGCAGGCTGGCGCCTTCCTTGCCCCAGGTCGACTTGGTTTCGAAGGACGAGCCGTCGGTCATCACCACGGTGATGGTGTGGTAGTCGGGGTGGATCTTCTCTTTCATGATTCTCTCTCCAGCGCTTCAGGGCCGATTTCCGACCGGCCGGCGCAACAAGGGCGCGGATATACAGTCCCCGGGCCGCGGCGACAAGCGGGTTGCCTGCTCTCGATCCTCAAGGTCCCGGGAGGTCGATCGACGCTAAAATATGACAATAATTGCCATATCTTTTGTCAAAGATCGTCAAGCTCTGGTAAGCTAACAAGAGAAGGAGACAGTTATGGCGACGATGAACGTCTCGCTCCCTGAACCGATGAAGGCTTGGGTAGAGCGTCAGGCCGAAAGTGGCCTCTACGGCAATGCAAGCGACTATATTCGCGACCTGATCCGCAAGGACCAGGCGCGGAAGGAAGCGATTGCGGCCTTGCAGGCCGCCTTCACCGAAGGCGTCGAAAGCGGGGAACCGCAGCCTTTCGATGCGGCTGTGTTCAAGTTGCGCATGCGGGAGAAGCATGTCATCCGGTGACGCGCAACGATACCGACTCACGCCGCGCGCTCGTGCCGATCTCGACGATATCTGGCGGTATTCGGCGGAAACATGGTCGGTCGCGCAAGCGGATCTCTATATCGACGACTTGGCGCGGCTGTTCGACGCAATCGCGGCGATGCCGACGCTGGCGCGGGAACGAAGCGAGTTCACGCCGCCGGTACGCATTCATGTCCATGAAAGCCACCTGATCGTTTACACGGTCGCCGAAGATCACGTCGCAATCCTGCGTTTGCTGGGTGGGCGGCAAGATTGGGTTTCTATCCTGAAGGCGGCCGACCTCTGATGAGGGCAGCGAGGCGATGCCGGGATGGCGGGCCTGCGGTTTGGCGAAGTCTTGTCGCGAGCGGCGATCCCGGCGTGCCGGAAATCCGGGTTGTCCGGCCCCGCGCTGACTTGTAGACCGGCCGAGCCATGAGCGATTCAGCCTACGAGACCCTCGCCGACAGCCTGCTCGCAACCCTCGAGGAGGTGCTGGGCGACCAGGTCGATGCCGAACTGCAGGGGGGCATCCTGACGGTCGAAGGGGACGAGGGGACCTGGATCGTCAACAAACATGCACCCACCAAGCAGATCTGGCTGAGTTCGCCCAAGAGCGGCGCGCGGCACTATGCGTTCGACGCCGAGGCCGGACAGTGGCGGGACACGAGGGGCGGCGGCGACCTGCTGGCGGTTCTGGCCGATGAGCTGGGTGTCGCCGTGGACTGGCAGGCGCCATGAAGCGGTTCGGCGGCTTGGCCCTGCTGGGGCCCTATCTCAGGCCCTATCGCGGCCGTGCGATCCTGGCGCTTTTCTCGCTGCTGGTGGCTGCAGGCACCGTGCTGGCCTTCGGCGCCTGCCTGCGCGCCCTGATCGACCGCGGCTTCGCCCAGGGGCGGCCGGATGTCCTGAACTATGCGCTGGCCTCGCTGCTGGCGGTGGCCGTCGTGCTGGCGATCGCCTCGGGCGCGCGCTTCTATTTGGTCTCCTGGCTGGGCGAGCGGGTGGTGGGCGATCTGCGCCGCGACCTCTTTGCCCATGTCGTGCGACTGGGGCCGGCCTGGTTCGAGGTCAAGCGCTCCGGCGACGTCATGAGCCGCATCTCGGCCGACGCCCAGCTCATCGAGCAGGTGATCGGCTCCTCGGCCTCGGTGGCGCTGCGCAACACGCTGATGTGCCTCGGCGGCGTCGTGATGCTGGTCATCACCAACCCCAAGCTCGCGCTGTGGACCCTCGCGGTCGTGCCGCTCACGGTCGTGCCGATCATCGTATTCGGCCGCCAGGTGAAGGCGCTGTCGCGCGAGGCGCAGGCGCGCATGGGCGAGATGGTGTCGGAAGGCGGGGAGACGCTGGACGGCGTGCGCACGGTCCAGGCCTTCGCCCAGGAAGACCGCGCGGCGCAGCGCTTCGGCGAGGCGACGGAGCGCGCCTTCGATGCGGCCACGCGCCGGGTGTCGCGGCGGGCGATCATGACCACTTTGGTCATCTTCATCGTCTTCTCGGCCGTCGGCTTCCTGCTGTGGATGGGCGGCCACGACGTGCTGACCGGCCGCATCAGCGCCGGCGACCTCTCGGCCTTCGTGTTCTATGCGGTCCTCGTCGCCAGCTCGGGCGGCGCGATCAGCGAGACGATCGGCGACCTGCAGCGAGCCTCCGGCGCTGCCGAACGGCTGGCGGAACTGCGGGCCGAGCCGCCCTCGATCGTCGAGCCGGCGAATCCGACGCCGCTGCCCAAGCCGGTGCGCGGCGCCGTGTCCTTCGAGAACGTCTCGTTCCGCTACCCGACGCGAACCGATTCGCTGGCGCTCGATCGCTTCGACCTGACCGTCGTGCCCGGCGAGACGGTGGCGATCGTCGGCCCCTCGGGTGCCGGCAAGACGACGGCCTTCAACCTGCTGCTGCGCTTCTACGATCCGGAGAAGGGCACGATCCGTCTCGACGGCATCGACATCAAACAGCTGGCCCTGGGCGACCTGCGGCGGTCGCTGGCCATCGTGCCGCAGGATCCGACCCTGTTCAGCACCTCGGTGGCCGACAACATCCGCTATGGCCGGCCCGACGCCAGCGATGCCGAGGTGCGCGCCGCCGCCGAGGCCGCCTCGGCGCTGGGCTTCATCGAGGCGCTGCCGCAGGGCTTCGCGACCGATCTTGGCGCGCGCGGCGTGCGCCTGTCGGGCGGCCAGCGCCAGCGCGTTGCGATCGCCCGGGCGCTGCTCTGCGATCCCGGCGTGCTGTTGCTCGACGAGGCGACCAGCGCCCTCGATGCCGAGAGCGAGCTGGCGGTGCAGCAGGCCCTCGACCGGTTGATGCACAAGCGCACCACCTTGGTGATCGCCCATCGGCTGGCGACGGTTCAGAAGGCCGACCGCATCCTGGTGGTCGACCAGGGGCGGGTGGTCGATGTCGGAAACCATGCGGATCTGGTCCGCCGCGGCGGGCTCTATGCCCGACTGGCGGAGTTGCAGTTCAACCTGTCGGCAGCGGCAAGCTAAGCCAGCACTTTAGGTGTGTTGGTAATAGTATTGAAAATCAATGAAGTAAGTGGTATAGTTAATCTATATTACGAACTTCATTTTTCGGCACAGGTACCGCATGTTTTCCACGATTCCCGCCAACCGGTTGACCTCCTGGTGGCCGGCAGCCCTGATCGGCCTCGTGACGCTCCTGAACGGCCTCTCCGAAAGCGTCCAGACCTTCCTGACCTAACGCCGACCGGCCGTTCCCTTACGCTCTGCGTCGAGGCGCCGGAGCTCCCGGCGAAGGATCTTGCCCGTCGTCGTGAGCGGCAGTTCCGGCACGAATTCGACCTCGCGCGGATATTCATGTGCGGCGAGGCGCGTCTTCACGAAGCCCGCCAGGTCGGCCTTGAGCGAGTCGGTGGGCGCGATCTCGGGCCGCAGCTGGACGAAGGCCTTCACGATCTCGGTGCGCATCCGGTCGGGCACGCCCACGACTCCGACCATCGCCACAGCCGGGTGCTTCATCAGGCATTCCTCGATCTCGCCGGGCCCGATGCGATAGCCGCCCGAGGTGATGACGTCGTCGTCGCGGCTCTTGAAGAAGACGTAGCCGTCCGCGTCGATGGTGCCGATGTCGCCGGTCAGCAGCCAGTCGCCGGCATATTTGCGCGCCGTGGCCTCAGGCGCGCGCCAGTATTCCAGCATGACGATGGGATCGTGCCGCCAGCCTGCGATCTGGCCTTCCTTGCCGGGCGGCAGGAGGTTGCCCTCGCCGTCGACCACCGCGACCTTGCGGCCGGGGCAAGCGCGGCCGCAGGAGCCGGGACGGACCTCGAACCAGTCGGGTGAGTTCAGCAGCATCAGGTTCATCTCGGTCTGGCCATAGCCTTCCGAGATGGTCGTGCCGAACGTGTCGCGGCCCCAGCTCAGCAGCTCCTCGCCCATGGCCTCGCCGCCGGTGGAGATGGCGCGGATGTCGTAGGTCCAGCGGTCCTGCGGCTTGTGGACCTGGCGCATCATCTTGAGCGCGGTCGGCGGGATGAAGCTCACGCCGACACGGTGCTTGGCCAGCATGGCGAAGGCGCGCTCGGGATCGAACTTGGCGAAGCGATGGGCCAGCACCGGCGTGCCGTAGTACCAGGCGGGGAACAGCGCATCGTAGAGGCCGGCGATCCAGGCCCATTCGGCCGGCGTCCACATCACCTCGTTGCCGCGCGGCCAGTGGCCGAGCCACTGCTCCACGGCGGGGATGCAGCCCAGCATCATGCGATGGGCGTGCAGCGCGCCCTTGGGCTGTCCCGTCGTGCCCGAGGTGTAGATCAGCAGCGCGGGATCCTCGGCCGCGGTGTCGACCGTGGTGAAGCGGTCGGAGGCGGCACCCAGCAGGCGGTCCCAGTCGAGGAAAGCGCTGCCGTGCGCGCCGGCGCCGATCACGATCACCGTCTTGAGATGCGGCAGCCGATCGCGCACGGCCAGCAGCTTGGGCAGTTGGCTCATGTCGGTGATCACGGCCGACGCCTCGGCGTTGGACAGCCGGTATTCGATCGCCTCCTCGCCGAACAGGGTGAAGAGCGGTAGCACGACCGCGCCCATGCGATAGCCGGCGAGATGGCAGAGCGTCAGCTCGGCGCCCTGGCTCAGGAACACCGCGACCCGGTCGCCCTTTTCGATGCCGCGCGCGACCAGCGCATTGGCCAGACGCGAGCTGGCGGCGAGGAGCTGGCCGAAGGTCCAGTTGCGCACCGAGCCGTCGGCATTCTCGACGATCATCGCCAGCGTATCGGGCGCATGGCGCTCGCAGACGGCGCGGCCGATGTTGAAGCGCTCCGGCTTGGGCCAGCGGAACTGCTTCATGGCGTCGTCGTAGGAAAGGCCGCGAGGGATCATGGCTTCAGCCTGAATATGCGGCTGAAACTATTAATAGAATTTGTTTTTGTCTTACAATTTACCATGGTATGGTTCGCGATGCCTTAGCTGGAGCATGGATCATGTCGATGTCGGCCGAGGAGATTAAGCAGCAAGAGCTCGCGCTGAAAGCGGAAGAGCTGAGAATTTCCGCCGAAAAACTTAACGACGAAAAGAGAAAATCCACCGTATGGTCAACACCATTGACGTTGGCCGTGATTGGAGGTTTGGTCGGATGGGCGGCCAATATGGGCGTGGAGTATTACAAAGCCTCCGCCAATAAGGATGCCAAGCTCCTTGAGACTGCATTAGACCTCATAAAAGCCTCTAATGTTCCGGGAGACGTAGAGAAGACTCGTGCGAACCTTCGGTTCATTATCGATATAGAACTGGGACCGGGCGATCTGCGTGGAAATCTTACTCGCTACCTGAATAAGCCAGATGCACCTATTCCAACGCTGATTGGGAGTTTGTCGCCCACATCTCTCGTAGCGCCGAATTCGAACATCACGCCAGAAAATTCATTCGGAAAGGCTCCGTCAAGCCAGCCGGCTGTTAGCGGTGAAACTGGCTGGTTCTACTTAGGCAAAGAAGCGGATGGGAAATGGATTGCCTCATCTGCGGTGGGGACGTTCGGATTTGTCGAAGGCGGAAGCGCTGCGTCGACCGTTGTTGGACAAAGAGTGCCTTCCCTGGCAGGCAAAACACTGAAGACATTGTCGTTCAAATACTTGCGGGCCGATGGAATTCCGGGACAAAGAGTAAGAAGCCCGGTGATGCGAACACTAGCGCCAGGGACAAGTTTGCAGATCATTACCGTGGATAACACAGGTAAGGATCCCGACGACAATCAGACAGTGCTGTGGGCAGAAGTGAGAGTCGTTTCTGGGTAGTGTGCGTTGGTACCGTCAGCGATTTACGCGTTGAACGACGCGGCCGGCCAGCAGCTCCTGCGTCGATGGCGTCCAGATCTCGTCGGGGGGCGTATCGATCACGCGCTGCGCGAATTCCGGCGTGACGCCGCTTGCGACCAGGAAGCGCCGCATGTCGCGGTTGCTTTCGTACATGTCGTTCGGGCCCATGCCGGGAAAGCTGCCCTGGTGGAAGCCCAGCCGTCCGGTCGGCGCGATCGAACGGTCGTTGCCGCCCAGGAAGGCGATGGTGCAGGCCGACGCGCAGGCGGTGTCGACGCGCGTCGCCAGCTTGCGATTACGGATCATGCGGTTGATCTCGAAGGCGGTGCCGATGCGTCCGCCGGGACCGGCCAGGACGACGCGGCGGATCGACGAATTCTTGTCCAGGGCACGCCGCACGGCCTCGGCGCTACCGGTGCCATAGGCGCCCTCCACCCTGAGCGTCGCGCCGTCAGGGCTCAGGGAGACGGAGAGCGTGTCGAGCGCTTCGTCTCCCGTGTAGATCGCCCACAGTTCGGAGATCGAGGGCACCGCCCGGTCATAGAAGAGCCCGCTGATGCCGGCGATCGATACGGCGGCGGCAACGAACGTGGCCATCGCGATCAAAGCGGTGGCTCTCCGCCGCGCGGCGATCGCGATGAGACAGACCTGCACGATGGCAAAGATCGAGGCGCCCAGGCAGAGCAGGGCGGGGCCCAGCACATGCAGCAGCGTCACGTCGCCGGAGCCGAAGACGGCGAGCGTGATGCTGCCGAAGCCGAGCAGCAAGGCCATCGCCGCCCAGACACCGCGATAGTAGAGCGTGAGATCGAAGGGCGCGGCACCGTCGCGCCACAGCGGCACACCCACCGCCTCGAGATGATCGATCATCCGGGCGAGCTTGCCGATGCTGATCCGCTTCACGCCATCGCGATAGCCGAGTGCAACGGCGAAGTCGGGCGGGACGAGTCCGGCGGCGAGGCGTACCTGGCGCAGGCCGATCGCACGCGCCGTTAGCTCCGCAAAACCGATCAGCGCGCGGGCCACATCGGCCTGTTCGCCACCGGACGCCCTGTCCAAAGCGGCGACGAAAAGATGATCCGCCTGCTGCTCCAGCAGGACGACCCCGAGCGGCGCGCTCTCGCCGTCGATCAGGAAGATCGCGCGCGTATCGCTTGTCGAGGCGAGGGGCGGGAAGCTGGGGAAAAGTCCCGCGATGGCTGCAGCATCGGCGGCGGTGGCGCGCCGCACGGCGCCCACGGAGACCCGATCCCGAGAAAACACGCTGGCTTTTCCACTCCCTGGGGCCGCTTTCACGGCCGGTGAACGGCCTGTATGCTGCGGTACTTCTCGCGGAGCGTCCACATGTCACCCGACGATCATGCCTACCTGCCGGTCGCCCGTGCAAAGCCGCACGACTCCGGCATCACGACAGTACCGTCGGTATGCCCGCACGACTGTACCAGCACCTGCGCGCTGGATGTCGAAAGGCTGAGCAACACCAGGATCGGCCGTGTCCGCGGCTCGATGCGCAACGACTATACGGCCGGCGTGATCTGCGAGAAGGTCGCGCGCTACGCCGAGCGCATCCACCATCCCGACCGGCTGATGAAGCCGCTGCGCCGGGTCGGACCGAAGGGCTCCAAGCAGTTCGCCGAAATCTCCTGGACCGACGCGCTCGACATCGTGGCCGAGCAGTTCATCGCCAAGGCGCGCCAGCACGGTAGCGAGACGATCTGGCCCTACTACTATGCCGGCACGATGGGCCTGGTGCAGCGCGACGGCATCAACCGCCTGCGCAACGCGATGAAGTACTCGCGCTATTTCTCGACCATCTGCGTGACGCTGTCCGATACAGGCTGGATCGCCGGCGTCGGCGCCAAACGCGGTGCCGATGTGCGCGAGATCGACGAGCACGCCGAGCTGGTGGTGATCTGGGGCGGCAATCCCGTGAGCACCCAGGTCAACGTCATGACCCACGCGATGAAGGCCAAGAAGCGCGGCGCCAAGCTGGTCGTGGTCGATCCCTATCGCACCGGCACCGCCGACCAGGCCGACATCCATCTCGCCGTGCGCCCCGGCACCGACGGCGCTCTGGCCGTCGGCGTCATGCATGTTCTCTTCAAGGAGGGCTATGCCGACTGGGACTATCTGCGGAAGTATACCGACGCGCCGGACGAGCTGGCCGCGCACGTCGCGACACGCACGCCGGAATGGGCCTCGAAGATCACCGGGCTTTCCGTCGAGGAGATCGTGTCCTTTGCGCGTCTCTACGGGCAGAGCAAGGCATCGTTCATCCGCTGCCATCACGGTTTCAGCCGCAGCCGCAACGGCGCGGTCAACATGCATGCCGTGACCTCTCTGCCGGCCGTCACCGGTGCCTGGCAGTACAAGGGTGGCGGCGCGCTCTACGGCCATAGCGGCATGTACCCGATCAACAAGACGCTGATCGAGGGCCTCGACATGGTCGATCCGTCGATCCGCGATCTCGACCAGTCGCGCCTCGGGCCGATCCTCACCAACGACGCCGCGGCGCTGAAGAACGGCCCGCCGGTGACGGGCATGCTCATCCAGAACACCAATCCGGCGATGGTCTGTCCGGAGCTGGAGCTGGTGCACAAGGGCTTCAAGCGCGACGACCTGTTCGTGTGCGTGCACGAGCAGTTCATGACCGAGACGGCGTCCTTCGCCGACATCGTGCTGCCGGCCACCATGTTCCTCGAGCATGACGACTTTTACACAGCCAGCGGCCATACCTTCTTCCAGGTGACGAAGGCCGTCGTTGACGCGCCGGGCGAGTGCCGCGAGAACCACTATGTGATTTCCGAACTCGCCAAGCGCCTGGGTGCCAAGCATCGCGGCTTCGATATGACGCCGTGGGAGATCATGGACGAGAGCCTCAAGGTCTCGGGCATGTGGGATGCCGAGACAAACTGGCAGAAGGGCGGCCAGGATTTCCATCTGGGATTCGAGACGTCGCATTTCCTCGACGGCTTCGCCTGGCCCGACAAGAAGTTCCGCTTCAAGCCCAAGTGGGAGGCCTATGGCGGGCGCGGCAAGGAAATGCCGGAACTGCCCGACCATTTCGACGTGATCGACAATGCCACCGACGACAAGCCGTTCCGGCTGGTCGCGGCGCCGGCGCGCACCTTCCTCAACTCGACCTTCACCGAGACGCCCAGTTCGCAGAAGCGCGAGGTCCGGCCGACCGCACTGATGAATCCCGACGACTGCGTCGCCATGGGAATCGTCGAGGGCGAGCGGCTGGAGATCGGCAACGAGCGTGGCAAGACGATCGTCAATGCCAAGCCGCGCAACGGCCAGCAGAAGGGCGTCGTCGTGGTCGAGGGCATCTGGCCCAACCGAAACTTCGAGACCGGCATGGGCATCAATGCGCTGACTTCCGCCGATCCCGGCTGGCCCAATGGCGGTGCGGTGTTCCACGACACCGCCGTCTGGATCCGCAAGGCCTCGTGAGCGAGGGATTCCAACCAGCGCCCAATCCGAGCATCGCCCAGACGCAGGCCCCTCGGATCGAGGGCCGCGGCCATGTCCTCGTGATCGGCAACGAGAAGGGCGGCTCGGGCAAATCGACGACGGCGCTGCACATCGCCGTCTCGCTGATGAGGGATGGCGCGCGCGTCGCGACGCTCGATCTCGATGCGCGGCAGGGAACGCTCAGCCGCTACATCGAGAACCGCGCGGCCTATGCGAGGAAGAAGGGCATCGACCTGCCGATGCCGGTGCACACGCCGGTGATGATCTCGACCCTGAACGACCGGCGCGAGGCCGAGGCCGACGAGCGCGCGCGGCTGGCGGCGGCGCTGGAACCCGCGGTCGGGGCGGCCGACTTCGTGATCGTCGACACGCCCGGCAGCGACACTCATCTCAGCCGGTTGGCCCATACCTGGGCCGACACCTTGCTCACGCCGCTGAACGACAGCTTCATCGACCTCGACCTGCTGGCGAGGGTCGATCCCGAGACGCTGAAGATCCTGCGGCCGTCGATCTATGCGGAAGCCGTCTGGAAGCAGCGCCAGATCCGTGCCGTCGAGGGCGGCCGGCCGGTCGACTGGATCGTGATGCGCAACCGCCTGTCCTCGCTCGCCGCCCGCAACAAGCGCGACATGGGCAATGTGATCGAGGCGCTGGCCAAGCGCATCGGCTTCCGCGTCGCCGCGGGCCTCAGCGAGCGCGTGATCTACAAGGAGCTCTTCCTGATGGGGCTCACCTTGCTCGACCTCAAGCGCGGCAGTGGCGGTAGTGGGCCATCCCTGACCTTGAGCCATGTCGCGGCACGCCAGGAAGTGCGCGACCTCGTGATGTCGCTCAACCTGCCGGGGGTCGCTCCTGCAGAAGTGGACGCGCCCGCGACAGAAGAAGCCACAGAAGCCCTGCCGCCTGCAGGATGAACAGCAGGCCGAACGACCAGCTGTAGCCGTCGGGCGAATAGCCGGTGGCGGTGCGCGGCCACTGGTCGACGACTTTGCCGATCGCCCACTGGCCGATGAAGATCACGGTGAACACCACGAGATTGCAGCTGGTGCTGACCCGTCCGGCATAGTGCGGCGGGAAGGAGCGCGCCAGCAGCGGCATGTACTGGATCGGATAGGCGCCGAGGAAGCCGAACAGCAGCCAGGCGGCCACCGGACAGAAGGACGGCAGGAAGGCCAGCCAGGCGCAGACCGCGGCAAACAGCGCGCTGACGAAGGTGGCGCCGGCGAAATCGCTGACGCCGACGCGGCGGAAGGCGCCGGCCAGCACGCCGCTCAGGGCGAAGCCCGCGGTCATCACCGCTGTCGTGTAGAGCTGGATGTCGGCGCGGGTCTCGTTGCTGGCGAAGCCGCCGACGTCGCGCAGCCACGGCCCGATCCACAGGGTGATCGCGGCGATGAAGGCCATCTGCTGGAAAGTGAGCAAGGGCTGGATGCGCCAGAAGAAGCCGTTCTTCAGCACGATGCCGGTGATGCGGAACTGGTCGCGCAGCGTGCCGTGGGCCGCGGGGTTCCAGCGTTCCGGCACGACGACGAACAGGATCGCTGAGACGACGAGGCAGAGTCCGGCCAGCCAGAAGAACAGGCCCTGCCAGCTGATGGCCGACAGCGACCACTGGACCGGCAGGGTCGCGGCCATCGAGCCCAATCCACCCGCCATCATGTGGAAGCCGGTGATCAGGCCCCAGCGCTCCGGCGGATACCAAAGTGTGATTGCCTTGATCGCGGCCATCAATCCGCCGGCGAAGCCCAGTCCGATCAGGGCGCGCGCCAGGATCAGCTCGCCGATCGAGAGGCTCAGCCCGAACAAGGCAGACCCGATCGCCGCCAGCGCCAGCAGCACCACCTGCACGCGGCGCGGACCGTAGCGGTCGAGCATGACGCCGAGGATCGGCTGGCATCCCGCGAAGAACAGGAAGAACGCCGAGGTCAGCAGGCCGAGGTCGGCCGCCGTGATGCCGACATCCCGCTCGAGATACGGGAAGATCACCGCATTCACGCCACGGAAGATGTAGGAGAGGAAATAGGCGAGCGCGAACGGGACGAAGACGCGCAGCAGCAGCGTGGCGAAGGTGGGGGCGTTTCCAATCATGCTTCATCTTGGCGCGGGTGCGCGGCGGGCACCTTAGGCAGTGGCGCGCGAAGGGTCAAAGCATCCTCGCTCAGCGCCTGAGCTTGAGGATCTCCGTGGTGAGGCTTGCGGCAACCACCTCATGACCGTGTTCGGTCCAGTGCATGTCGGTCTTGCGATAGGCACCCGGGATACCGTCCAGCACGGGTCGCAGATCGATGAAGGGGATGTCGGTGCGGGCGAGCGCGGCCGCCAGCGCCTTGTGACGCGCATCGCTCTGCAGCGTATAGGCGTAGTAACGCGGCCACGGGCTCCAGTAGTTGGCGAAGGCGGGATCGACGGCGCCAACCGGGATTAGCGCAACGAGGAACTTCACGCCGCGCGAACGCGCGAGCTGCGCCGCGGCAGCGATCCAGGAAAGCGTGTCGTCGATCTCCTTCGCCGAGACCTCGGCCGAGGCTTCGTCCGGCGTGGTCGGCAGCTTCACGCCGTTGGTTTCCCAGTCGATCAAGCCTCGCAGGATCCAGCCCTGCAGATACTCGCGGTCGAAGCGGCGGGGTTTGTACTCCGACCAGAACTTCTCATCGGCGCGCGCCAGCACGTCGCGCACGGTCTGCTCGTCGAGATCCGGGAAATAGTGCTCCTTCATATGCCGCGCCAGCGCGTCCACGCGCTCGCCGATCGGCCGGTGCAACGCCTCGTCGATGAAATCCTCTTCGCCCGGCACATACTTGCCGCGCGAGATACCGGCCAGGCCGAAGGCGCCAACGGCCATCCACGTCGTATGCGGAGCGACGGAGCCCAGGAGCGACGGGCGAGGAAGTTCGGCGATAAAGGGTGGCAGGCCCTGATGATCGCGGAAGGAGGACTGCACAAAGTCGTTTCCGGCGAAGATCGTCATGACGACCGCATCGGGCGACAGCTTCAGGCCGATATCGCTGAGGCGATAGTAGTATTCGACCGGACTTGTGCCGGCGACACCCAGGTTGACGACCTCGACATCCTCCTGGCCCTTGCCCACGAGCATGCCTTCGATGCGCGCGGGCAGGGCGGCGCGCGTGAAGCCGCCTTCGAGGAAGCTGTCGCCGATGAAAACCGAGCGGAAGGCCACGCCCTGTGGCTTCGTCACCGAGCGCTCGCGGTCGCGCATCAGCCAGCTGTTTGTGGCGAAGACGATGTCGGGCATGCCGCTGTTCCAGCGAGCGACGGAGGCGTGCGAGATCGGCAGGGGTCGCAGCAGGTAGCCCGGCCAGGCCGGCGTGACGGTCCGGGCCAGGAGGTCGATGCCGAGGAGGGTTACGCCGCACAGCAGGATGCCGAACAGGGTCTTGGGGAGCAGCTTTCTCTTCGACACGATGATTGTTGGCACGCAGGCTGAAGCGGGCAGCCTTTATGGGGGCTGTGGCATTGCCATGCAACGCGCGCCATAGTCGGCGCCGGGTTGGGAGTGAGGAATGGCCGCTGACGAGAAGCTGCCCGCATCGGGCGGGGCCCATGCCGTCGATGCCTTCGTGCGCGAGGTCGGGCGATTGCCGGCGCAGGGTGCAGCCGGTGGTCGCGGGCGGCTTCTTTTCGCGATGGACGCGACGGCGAGCCGGGAGCCGACCTGGGACCATGCCTGCGCCATCCAAGGCGAGATGTTCGTCGCGGCCGATGCGCTCGGCGGCCTCGACGTGCGGCTGGCTTTCTATCGGGGCTTCGAGGAATTCAAGGTCAGCAAGTGGACCTCCGACGGCCGCGAACTCGCACGCCTCATGAGCGCCGTGCGCTGCGCCGCCGGCCGTACGCAGATCGCGCGCCTGCTGCGCTACGCCGGCGACCAGCGCCGCGAGAGCCGGCTTGATGCCGTCGTCTTCGTGGGCGACTGCTGCGAGGAGGATGTCGACGCGGTCGGCCATGAGGCCGGCCAGCTCGGCTTGCTTGGCCTGCCGGTGTTCGTGTTCCAGGAGGGGAACGATCGCACGGCAACGCGCCTGTTTCCCCAGATCGCCAAGCTGACGCGCGGCGCCTATTGCAAGTTCGACCGGTCGAGCCCCGACCAGCTCAAGCGCCTCCTGGGCGCCGTGGCGGCCTATGCCGCGGGCGGCCGCTCCGCCTTGCTGAAGTACGGCAAGGACCAGGGCGGCGTTGCGGCCCTTCTCACCAACCAGATGAAATGACCTCAGACCTGCTGTCGGCCGTCGAGAGATTCTTCGACGAGGAAATCCTGCCGCGCCATCGCGAATGGGCGGCTCATGTTTCGGCGCGGAAGGGTACGCCTCCGTTCATGGCGGGGCTGCAGGCGAAAGCGCGTGCCGCCGGCCTGTGGAACCTCGGCTTGCCGGACCGGATGAGCAATCGCGCCTATGCGCCGATCGCGGAGATCACCGGTCGGCTGCCGTGGGCGCCGGAAGTGTTCAACGCCCAGGCGCCCGACGTGCCCAACATGATCATGCTGCAGCACGCGGCCAATGCCGATCAGAAGAAGCGTTGGCTGGAACCGCTGCTGGAAGGGCGCACCCGCTCGGCCTTCGGCATGACCGAGCCCGACGTCGCCTCGTCCGACGCGACCAACATCGCCACGACCCTGCGCCGCGACGGCAGCGACTGGGTCGTCAAGGGCCGCAAATGGTACATCACGGGCGGTGCCCATCCCGACTGCGCCTTCGTGATCGTGATGGGCGTGTCGCGGCCCGAGGCGCCGCGCACCGGCCGGCATTCCTGCGTGATCGTGCCCATGCCGACGCCCGGTCTTAGGGTGGTGCGCGAGCTGCGCTTCCTCGGCTGGGAGGACAGCATTGCGCCGATCGCCGAGCTCGAATTCAAGGATGTGCGCGTGCCCGCCGGAAATCTGCTGGGCGAGGAAGGCGAGGGCTTTGCCGCGGCGCAGGTGCGGCTGGGACCGGCGCGGCTGCATCACTGTATGCGCGCGATCGGCACCTGCGAGGTGCTGGTCGAACTCATGATGGCGCGCGCCGCCGAGCGCCGGACGTTCGGTCGCGCCGTGATCGACTACGACTCCACACAGCAGGCCATCGCGCGGTCCCGCATCGAGATCGAGCAAGCGCGGCTGCTGGTCCTGCGCACGGCCGAGCGGCTGGACAGTGACGGCCATCAGGCGGTGTGGCGCGACGTCTCGATGGTCAAGGTCGCGGTGCCGGAGATGGCGCATCGTGTCGCCGACCGGGCGCTGCAACTGTTCGGCGCGATGGGCGGCAGCGACGATGCGCCGATCCATCGTGCCTATGCCGTCGCGCGCATGCTGCGCATTGCCGACGGGCCGGACGAAGTCCATCTGCGCCAGATCTTCCGGCAGGAAAAGCCGGCCCGCTGGACCGTTTCGGACTCGCCGTATATTACGCCGGGCGATGACTGAGAGCGGCCGCAAGCGCATCTATGCGATCGTCTTTGGCCTGATCCTGACCGGGATCACGCTCGCGGGCCTCGAACTGCTGGCCTCGCTGGAAGCGCCGTCGTGGCCCGCGCGAGCCCTGCGCTCGACGCCGCCGGTCAATGTGCAGTCGACCGATTTCGCCGGCCTGGCCGACAAGCCCTGGATTTTCGCGCCGTACAATTCCTGGGGCATGCGCGACAAGGAACGCAGCATCGCCAAGCCGCCAAGACCACCGGGCGGCGGCTTCCGCAGCGTCTTCGTCGGCGACAGCTATCTCGAGTTCCAGCTCACGCGCCTCACGGTGCCGGGCGAGGTCGAGCGGCGCTTCATCGAGGCCGGCCAGCCGAACGCCGAGATGATCAACCTCGGCATCTCCGCCACCGGCCCGCGCAGCTACTACTATCGTCTGCGCGACGTGGCCTTCGCCCTCTCGCCCGATGCCCTCGCGGTGTTCTTCTTCTCGGGCAACGACTTCCTCTATGACGGGCAGGGCTACGGCCAGGGCCTGCCCGATCTGGTGAGCGAGGCGCCGGGCGGTTCGATCCTTGGCAACGTCATGCCGAATGCCAACTGGGTGCTGGTCAACCGTCTGCGCCTGTCGGAGATGCTGACGACCAACAAGCCGGTGCCGCAGGAGTTCGACACGCTGGCGAAGATCGCCCGCCTCCCGCCAGCCGAGCGCACGCCGGCCCTCGTGCGTCACGTCAAACGCTACTACTACCCCGACCTGACGGAACAACAGATCGCCGCCATCTTCGGCCGGGATGGCGATGCCTTCTGGCAGGCCTACGCCTCCGGCAAGGCCGACGACGAGTCGATGCAGGGCTGGCTTCTCAACCTCATGACCAAGGCCGAGATCGAGAAGTCTCCCTATTTCGAGGCCACGACGAAGGAACTTGCCGCGCGCCTGGTGAAGGAGGCCGACATCCAGGCGACCCTGTCGTGGCTGACGGCGATGGATCGAGCGGCCCGCGAGCGCGGCGTGCCATTGGTCCTGTTCATCGTGCCGCCGGGCAGCGTCGATCCCGACTATGTCGCTTACTGGAAGCCGTGGCCGCGCTTCTACGCCTTCAACGTGATCGCGGACTACAGGCAGGACCGGCTGCTGGAAGCCTTGGCCAGGACACCGATCCGCTACGTCGACCTGCGCCAGGATTTCGAGGGCGTGCGCGGCGCCTATCGCCGCAGCGACGCGCACTGGACCGACAAGGGTGTCGAGATCGCGGCGAACCGCGTCTTCCAGGAACTGCGCAAGCTCGAGAAGCGCTAGCCGGCACCCAAAATCCGGGCCGACCAGCGGCCGGGAATGGTCGTGCCGAACCACACGGCGGCCTTGGTGCCGATCGGGAAGGCGATGCGCGGCTTGTTGGCCGCGAGGCCGCGGCGGATGATCTTCGAGGCCTGGGCCGAGGTCATGAGGAACGGCATCGGGAAGGGTGCTTCGGCGGTGATGCGGCTGACCACGAAGCCGGGGCAGATGACGCTGACGCCGATCCCGTCCTTCTTCAGCACGTAGCGGATGCTTTCGCCCCACACGCGCACCGCCGCCTTGCTGGCATTATAGGACGCCGAATAGGGCAGACCGATGAAGCCGGCGAGCGACGACACGATCCCGATCTGGCCGCGCTTGCGCGCCATCATCGGGCCGAGCAGCGGCTCGACCGTGTTCAGCACGCCGTTGATGTTGACGTCGAGCGTCTTGCGGATGATCGAGAAATCGTCGAGCGAGGAATTGTCCTTGTCGATCGAGATGCCGGCATTGGCGAGGATGAGGTCGACGGGATGCACCTCGTCGAAGGCGGTCAGCCAGGGCAGGAAGCGTTCGCGGTCGGTGACGTCGATCGTATCGGCGACGACGGTGGCGCCTTTCGCGCGACAGGCGGACGCCACCGCCTCGAGCCGCTCGGAATCGCGTCCGGTCAGCGCCAGCGCCACGCCGGGCGCGGAATAGTCGAGGGCCAATGCCTCGCCGATGCCGCTCGATGCACCCGTGATGACGATTGCGGAAAAGGTCTTCATGCGGGGAGAAGCCCTCTCCGATTGTCGATTGAATCGAAATGCCGATCCACTTATGGAGTGATCGTGCCCAAGAATGGGGCAGGGGGCAATTTGATTGCAAGTATGACGGGCTACGCCCGGGCGCAGGGATCGGACGACCAGCGGCGCTGGGTCTGGGAGGCGCGAAGCGTCAACGGGCGAAACCTCGAGATCCGGTGTCGTGTGCCACAAGGCTTCGAGCGCCTGGAGAATCCGGCGCGGGGCGCGGTCGGCGGACGCATGAAGCGCGGCAACGTTTCGCTCACCCTCACAATCACCACCGAGCGCCAGGCCAAGCCGCTCAGCATCAACCGGGCGCTGCTTGCCGAACTGGCGACGCTGGTCGACGAAGTACGCAAGAGCACGGGAGCAGCAGCGCCGTCCGCTGACGGGCTGCTGCGCGTGCGCGGCGTCATCGAGGAAGAGGAAGGCGGCGAGGAGTCGGAGGAGGCGCTGGCCGTTCTCGACAAGGCGCTGCAGGCGACGCTCGACGAGGCGCTGAAGGGGCTCGTCGCGTCGCGTGCCGCCGAGGGCAAGGCTCTCGCCAGGGTGATCGATGGCCATGTCGCCGAGATCGAAAGCCTGTGCGGCCGTGCGACAGAGCGGGCGCTGGCGCAGATCGGCACCGTGAAGGCGCGGTTCGAGGCCCAGCTCGCGGAACTGCTGGGGCGGGTACCCGCGCTTTCGGAAGAGCGCTTCGCCCAGGAAGTCGCGTTGCTGGTGGGCAAGGCCGACGTGCGCGAGGAACTCGACCGGCTCGCCGCACACATCGCGCAGGCGCGGACCCTGCTGGCGGAGGCGCGGCCGGACAATCCGGTGGGCCGCAAGTTCGATTTCCTCTGCCAGGAGTTCAATCGCGAGGCCAATACGCTCTGCTCGAAGTCGGCCGACATCGAGCTGACGCGCATCGGCATCGATCTCAAGGGCGCCGTCGAGCGCATGCGGGAGCAGGTCCAGAATGTCGAATGAGGATGCCGCCGTGATCAAGCGGCGTGGCTTGATGCTCGTCCTGTCCTCGCCCTCCGGTGCGGGCAAGACGACGCTCTCGCGGCAGCTGCTCGACAACGACAAGCAGATCCAGCTCAGCGTCTCGGCAACCACGCGCGCCCGCCGATCCGGCGAGAAGGATGGCGTCGACTACCACTTCGTCGACACCGCCACCTTCAGCGGCATGGTCGAGCGCGGCGAGTTCCTCGAGCACGCGCGTGTCTTCGACCATTTCTACGGGACGCCGCTGGCGCCCGTGGAGGCGGCCTTGATGGAAGGCCGCGATGTCCTGTTCGACATCGACTGGCAGGGCACGCAGCAGCTCAAGGAGAAGGCCGGCAGCGACCTGGTGACGGTGTTCATCCTGCCGCCCTCGACACGCGACCTCGAGCGCCGGCTGATCACGCGCGCCCAGGACTCGATGGACGTCGTGCAGAAGCGGATGGCCAAGGCCGCCGACGAGATGAGCCACTGGGCCGAGTACGACTACCAGATCATCAACCGCGACATCGCGACCAGCCTGATGGAACTGAAGTCGATCCTGACGGCCGAGCGCCTGAAGCGCGAACGGCAAGTCGGCCTCTCGGCCTTCGTCAAGGCGTTGCGCGAGGGGCGGTAATCGGCAGGCCGATTCCCAGCTGGCCCTGCGATCGCAGAACGAGCTGGCTCGGTGTGTAGGGACGGCCGGAGAATTCGGCGATCAGCCTGTCGCTGGCGGTCTCGATCGTCTCTTCCAGGCGACGCATGAAGGTCTGCTTGTCGAGACCGGTCTCGATGGCGGGCAGGAATTCGATGGCCGCGCGTCCCGCCTTCTTGCGCCAGTCACGGCGATTCCACAGCAGGCCGACCGACGTGGCGACGGGCGTCACGGGCAGGTTGAGGTCCCGGTAAAGATAAAAGATGCCCGAGCGATAGCGCTCGCGCTCGCCCGGCGCCATCAGGTGACCTTCCGGGTAGATGGCGATGTGGCGGCCGCTGTCACAGGCGCGTTTGGCGAACTGGGCAAGGTTCTCGCGCTCGCGACCGCCGCCGCAGGTATCGACCCGGATCATCTGCAGGCGATAGAGGATCGCGCCGATTAGCGGGTAGCGGAACAGCTCCTGCATGGCCACGAAGGCGATGCCGCGGATCTTCGCGGCCAGCAGGATACCGTCGCTCTCGCTGTGATGCTTGTTGGCCAGTAGTACCGGACCCTGCTTGGGCAGGTTCTCCAGCCCGCGATACTCGATCTTCATGCCGCCGATCCAGCGCATGCCCCAGACGACGGCCCGCGCCCAGTGGAACAGCAGGCCGCGCAGCAGGACCGGCGTCGGGACGGGAACGAGCACGATGCCGATCAGCGCCACCAGCAGCGTGCCGAGGTAAAAATAGACGTTGAAGGCTAAGGAGCGGATCATGGCGTTAATGATAGTGAGCGCTCACTCACTGTCAAGGGAGCCCGCCAGTCTCACAAAGTCATCGACCAATAGTTCTTCGGCCCGGGCGGTGGGCGCCAGGCCCAATCCTTCCAGCACCGCCACAGGATCGGGAAACAGGCTTGCCAGGGAGCCGCGGAGCATCTTGCGGCGCTGGCCGAAGGCGGCCGCCGTCACGCGCTCCAGCGGCCGCAGATCGCGCAGGCGGGCTTCGGGAGGCCGGGGGGTGAGGCGGGCCACGCCTGAAACGACCTTGGGCGGCGGCACGAAGGCTGTCGGCGCCACGTCGAACAGCCGTCGGACGTCGCAGACATGCTGGGCCAGCACCGAGAGGCGGCCATAGTCCTTGGTGCGCGGAACGGCGACCAGGCGGTCGACGACCTCCTTCTGGAACATCAGGACCATGTCGGTGATGTCGTCCGCGGCATGCAGCCATCGCAACAGCAGGGCCGTCGAGACGTTGTAGGGAAGGTTGGCGACGATCCGCCGGGGCGCTGGCCCCAGGTCGCGCGGCTCGACCTTCAGCGCGTCGGCTTCGACGAGTTCGAGATGGCCGTCGGCGGCGCCCTGCAGTTCCAGCAACAGCCCCAGGGCGCGCGGGTCGACTTCGACGGCGACGACCCGCGTGGCACCTTCGAGCAGCAGCGCGCGGGTGAGGCCGCCGGGACCCGGGCCGATCTCGATGACGGTGCCCTCGTTCAGCGGCGCCGCCGCGCGGGCGATGCGGCGCGTCAGGTTGAGGTCGAGCAGGAAGTGCTGGCCGAAGCGCTTCTTCGCATCGAGACCGTGTGCCGCGATCGTCTCGCGCAGAGGCGGCAGGGCGGCGACGCCGTCCATGCTCAGTGCCGGCGCCGTCGCGCCATGTCGTCGGCCATGTCGATGGCCGCGATCAGGCTCGCCGGATCGGCGCGGCCGGTCCCGGCGATATCGAGCGCCGTGCCGTGGTCGGGCGAGGTGCGCACGAAGGGCAGGCCAAGCGTGACGTTGACGCCGCCCGCAAAGTCGATGGTCTTGATCGGGATCAGCGCCTGGTCGTGATACATGCACAGCGCCACGTCGTAGGCCGGACGGGCCGCCGCATGGAACATCGTGTCGGCCGGCGCCGGTCCCTGCGCGGCGATACCCTCGCGCCGCAGCGCCTCGATGGCGGGGACGATGATGCGGCGCTCCTCGTCGCCCATGGCGCCCTGTTCGCCGGCATGCGGGTTGAGGGCCGCCACGGCGATCCTCGGCCGCTCGATACCGAAGAGGTCGCGCAGCCCCAGGGCCGCGATCCGGCCGGCGCGGACGATGGCGTCGCCGTCGAGCGTCTTCACGGCATCGGCGAGCGACAGGTGGATGGTCACCGGGACGACCCGAAGCTGCGGGCAGGCCAGCATCATCGCGACGTCGACCCCGCCGGCGAGTTCGGCCAGGAATTCCGTGTGGCCGGGATGGCGGAATCCCGCATCCTGCAGCGTTTTCTTCTGGATCGGATTGGTGACGATCCCGGCGACCGTGCCCTCCTGGGCAAACCGGACGGCCCGTTCGATCGCCTCGATGGTGGCAGGTGCGTTGGCGACATCCGGCCGGCCGGGAACCGGGGGCACGGCGAGGCGGACCGGCAGGACGGGCAGGGCGCTGGAGAACAGGGGCGCGGCTTCTTCCGGCCGGGAAATCTCGCGCACCGGGACGTCGAGTTCGAGCTTGCGTGCGAGACCGGCGAGGCGATCGGGATCGTCGAGGACGAAGAAGGGCCGGGCGCCCGTATGCCGGGCCAGCCAGGCCTTGAGGCTGAGTTCGCCGCCGATTCCGGCCGGCTCGCCCATCGTGACGGCGAGCGGCGCGGTCGTATTCATCGTGGGGACGTCACGACTTGACGTCGATCGTGGCCTGGCGGCGAAGGTCGCGCATGTAGCGCCGTCCGGCGGCGTCGAGCTTCTGGAGCAGGAGCTGCTGGGAGATCGCCTCGCGGGTCGGCAGGCCGTCGCCGCCGACCTTGCTGCACAGGGACACGACCTGAAGGCCTTCGGCAACGCGGAAGGGACCCGCGGTGCCGCCGACCGGGAGGCGCGGCAGCTGCTCGTACATCTGCGGGTTGCCGGCGAGGTCGCCGACCCTGACGCCGCTGAGATCGCCCGAGGTGCTGCCCCTGATCTGGCGCGACTGGGTATGAAGATCGGTGCACTGACGAACGCCGGACATCGCCTTCTGCGCATCGGCGGTCGCGCGATTGGTCTCTTCCGGCGAGGCGTTCGGCGGCAGCGCGAGGGTCAGCTGGACGAGATTGAGCTTCATGTCGTCAGGGCGCGCCGCGGCGAAGGGCCGGCGATCGACGACATAGAGGATATGCCAGCCGGACCCGGAACGGACGGGCTCGGAGTAGGAGCGCGGCTGTACCTTTTCGAGGGCCGAATCGAGGGCGGGATCGAGGGCGCCGGGCAGGACCCATCCGAGATCGCCGCCGGATGCGGCGGAAGCGCCTTGCGAGAATTGCTGGGCGACGGCTGCGAAGGGCGCGCCGCGGCGGAGCTGCTCCATGATGCGGTCGGCGCTGCGCTTGCCTTCATCCACACCCTCGGCCCGGTCGACCGGCACGAAGATTTCGGCGACCCGGGTCTCGGTCTTGCCGACATTGGTGCGCATGCGGCTCAGCGCATCGTCGACCTCGGCTTCGGAGACGTCGATCTGCGAACGGACCTTGCGCCGGAGGATCTTGCCCCAGGCGATCTGCGCCTCGATCTGCTGGCTGGCGATATCGGGGGCAATGCCGACACTCTGCAAATACTGTCGGAACTGACCGCGTGCCAGACCGGCCGAGCGCTCGATTTCGACATAGCGGCCCTGGATCTCGCTTTCCGTCGGCCTGACACCCAGCTTCTTGGAATCCTGGACCTGCAGGCGCTCGTCGATCATTTGGCGCAACATTTGCGGCGCCATTCGCTGGCGCAGTTCGGGACTGTCCTGCAGGCCCGACGTCTTGATGGCGAACAGCACCCGCTGCGACAGGTCGAAGTCGGTGATGGCGTCGTCGTTGACGCGGGCCACCACGCGCAGGCCCTGGCCGGGCGCGTTCTGCGCGGCCGCGCCTTGCGCCGTCGGCCTTTGGGCAGATGCGACGGCGGGCAGCAGCACGATCGGGAGGACGATCAGAGCGCGGAGGACGGGGGCGCGGAGGAGGGGCGCTAACATTTCACCGACGGAACGTGAGAGGGACATCGATTATATTTCCGCAACAGGCTAGCTGCAACGCACGCCACTAAGGACAGAAAGTGGCAACACACAGGCACGCTTGACGCTTGGCGGTGGGTACGTTAGCCGAACCATCGCATAGTTGGGGGCAAACAGTTCAGGCATGACGACGGCCCGCCGTTCGATCAGCGTTGCAAGCGCCTGGGAACGGGTTTGCTCGGGCGTTGGCTATCATCTCGACAATATGGGCCGTTGGCTGATCGTGCGGGCGCCCTCGATCGGTGCTGCCTATGCGTCAATCTTGGCGCCCCGCGTGCCCCGGCTCGATCCGCGGCCCGGCTGGCGGTTCGCCGAGGAATATTACGACCAGCGCCGGTGGCTCGCCTGCCGCAGGGGCGCCCTGTGGGAGGCCGCGCGGGAAAAGGAGCTGGCGGTACCGCTCAGCGTGCGCTGGCACGGCGGCACCACCGTGGACGTGACCCTCGGCAACGATAACAGCCTCTGCCTTTACGTCTGTGGCTCCTTCGAGCCCAACGAATTCGCCTTCGTCGATCGCATGCTGAAGCCCGGGATGGTGTTCGTCGATGTCGGCGCCAATGACGGCTACTACACGCTCTTCGCCGCCCGCCGCGTCGGCCCGACTGGAAAAGTGATCGCCGTCGAGCCGAGTTCGCGCGAACGCGCGCATCTCCAGCGCAATCTCGGCCGCAACGGCCTCGACAATGTCAGCGTCGTCGCCGCGGCGCTGGGCGCCGATTCGGGTTTCGTCGACCTGCATCTCGCCCATGGCGTCCATGCCGGCCACAACACGCTGGGGGATTTCGCGCATGACGATGTCGTGCGGGCGAGTTCCGAGCGCGTCCCGCTGGAGATGCTCGACGCGGTCGTCGCCCGGCAGGGACTGACCCGCGTCGACGTGATCAAGATCGACGTGGAGGGCGCCGAGGCCGGTGTCGTCGGCGGGGCGCGGAATGTGCTGAAGACCATGCGGCCGGTGCTGCTGATGGAATTGAACGAGCGGGCGTTGCGTGCGCAAGGGCAGAGCGCGGAGGCCTTGCTGGGAATGCTTCGCGAGGAGTTGGGCTACCAGATCCTGACATTCTCCCCGGTCGGCGGCTGGCCCGAACGCGCCGTCGAGGGAGCACCCTTGTCGCCGAACGTCGTCGCAATGCCGAAAGAACGTGCCGACAATCTGCTCAAAGCGTAGGGATCCCGCCCTACAGCGTTCGAGGGGCGGGCCGTGATGTTCCGGGACATCGGATCCGCCGCGACGTTCATGCAGGCGTGGATGCGGGAGCAGGCTTTGCCTCTATGGGCGACCTCGGGATTCGACGCCGAGGCCGGACGCTTCGAGGAAGGCCTCGCCTTCGGCGGCGGTCGGCTTGCGGACGTTCCCATCCGGCTGCTCGTTCAGGCCCGGCAAGTCCATGTCTACGCGCTCGCCGCCCGCCGGCGGCATCATGCCGCTGCGGGTGCGTTGATCGACCGGGCTTTCGACTCGATGCGGAGGGACTATTTCCGCCGCGACGGCCGTGACGGCTGGGTCTTCTCGATCGCGCGCGACGGCAGCGTCGTCGATGCAACGCGCGATTTCTATGCGCATGCCTTCGTGCTGCTGGCCGTCGCCTCCTATGTGCAAGCGACCGGCAAACGGGACCGGCTGGGCCTTGCCCACGAGACGCTGGCGTTCCTCGATCGCGACATGACGGCGCCGCAGGGAGGCGGCTATCTCGAAGCCTGGCCCGTACGGACCGGCCCCCGCCGGCAGAATCCACACATGCACCTGTTCGAGGCCTTGCTGGCCCTCTGGGAGTGCTCAGGAGAGCGCCTCTTCCTCGAGAGGGCCGAAGGGCTTTTCCAGCTCTTCGTCTCCCGGTTCTTCCAGCCGGAGCCGGGGGTGCTTCTGGAATATTTCGACGCTGCCCTGATGCCTGCCGCCGACAGGGAGGCGCTCGTCGAGCCCGGGCACCACTTCGAATGGTGCTGGCTGCTGCGTCGCTATGAAAAGGAAACGGGCGATGTCCGGGCCGGAGCGGTCATCGATGCATTATACGCCCATGCCGACCGCCATGGATTCGACCGGGACCGGCTGATCGTCGATGAAGTGCGACCCGACGGTTCGGTCGCGAAAGGCTCGCGGCGACTTTGGCCGATGACCGAGGCCATCAAGTGCCATCTGGCTGAAGCGGCACGGGGGCGCCCGGGGAGCCTGGAGAAAGCCCTCGCCGCGACCGAAACGCTCCACGGTCGCTTCCTGGCCACTGCGCTGCCGGGTGGATGGGTGGACCGGCTGGGCGAGGACGGATCGCGCCTCGGCGATTTCATGCCCGCCACGAGCCTGTATCACCTGGCCGGCGCGGTGGACGAACTCGGGGGCTCGCTATCGCCCCTGGTCCCTCTCTGAAACGATCGGGTCGCGAACCGGCCACCAGATGTTCAAGGCGGGATCGTTCCAGACCAGCGTGAACTGGCCGGAGCGGTCGTAGTCCGTGGTCTGCTTGTAATGGAAGATCGCCTGCTCGCTCATGACGACATGGCCGTTGCCGAACTTCGGCGGCACCAGCACCTGGAGCCGGTTGGTGTCCGAGAGGGTGAACGACGTCCACTTGCGGTATTGCGCGGATTCGGGATCGTTATTGATCACGACCATGTAGAAGCTGCCCTGCAGGCACGATATCAGCTTCCAGGTCTTGCCGTCGCCATGGATGCCGCGCAGCACATGCCGGCGAGAAACGGAGATGTCGTCCTGGATGAAGTCCTGGTCGATGCCGATCTCCCGGTAGAGCCGCTTGTTCCAGGTCTCGACATAGTGCCCACGGAAATCCTCGAAGATCGTCGGCGGCTTGATCAGCCGGACGGAGTCGAGGGAGGTCGGAAAGGTCTCCATTGGTGTCCCGTCTCTATTGAGCTTGCGGCAGTGTCTCTTGCTGGCGATAGACGATCGTCGATCCCGTAAAGTCAATCCCGGCCGGCACATGAAGGAGATGGGCCAGCGCCGCCCGCACATCCGGCTGTCTTTCCGGCGGGACGATGAAGGCCATGAAGCCGGCACCGCCGGCGCCGAGCAGCTTGCCGCCGAGGGCGCCTGCGGAAAGGGCGGCCGAATAATTGTCGTCGATGCTGGTCGTCGTGACGCCCTCCGACAGTTGGCGCTTGAGCTGCCAGGCTTCGTTCAGAAGCTGGCCGAACGACTGCAGGTCGCCACCGCGAAGCAACTTTGCCGCCGGAGCGACCATGTCGTTCATGCGCTGGAGGTGTTTGCTCTTGGCGTCGAGATTGGACACCAGCAGCTTCGAGATGCTGGAGGAAAGCCTGGTCGTGCCGGTGTAGAACAGCAGCAGCCAGTCCTCGAGCTTGCGCTGGTTCGCGCCCGAAAGGTCGAGCGGGACGACGTCGATCGCCCCGTCGCTGCCGAACTTGATCACATTCAGGCCGCCATAGGCGCTGGCGACCTGGTCTTGGCAGCCCACGGTCTCGTGCAGGACATCGCGCTCCAGATGGATCGCGGCATTGGCGAGGTCGCGCTTGTTGATCGCCTGACCGCGCATCGCGTGCAGGACGTTGATCAGGCCCACCGAAAAGGAGGAGCTCGATCCGATGCCCGAACGCGCCGGCAGGTCGCCCTGGTGGTGGATTTCCACGCCGCGCGCGTCGTCGAACTGCATCGTCTGCAGCCCCGCGCGCACGGCCGGGTGGAGGATCTCCGAGATCGAGTTGACGGTCTCGATATGCGACCAGACCACGCGATGGCGGGTGGCGAAGAACGGCGGCAGATGGCGGCCGACGATGTAGCAGTACCTGTTGATCGCCATCGACAGCACGCTGCCGCCGTGATTGCGGTACCACTCGGGATAGTCGGTTCCGCCACCGAAGAACGACACCCGATAGGGCGTTCTCGACATAGCCATCGACATGTTGTCGGTTGCCGGCGCGCGATTCATCATCGGATTCTCTGTTCGATTCTTCTGGTCATCGCGTCAGGAAGCGGTTGCCCTCGACACCGATCCGTTGCCGCCAGTAGTTGAGCAGGTCGCTCATCGTCTGCTCGAAGGGAATTTCGGGGCGCCAGCCGGTATGCTTCTCGAATTTGGAGGTGTCCGGAATCTGGAGGTCGGCATCGATGGGGCGAAGCCGATCCGGGTCGATCTCCACTTTGATCTCCGCCCGCTTCGGCGACAGGGCGATAAGATGCTCGAGGATGTTTCCGACGGTGCAGGAGTGCGTGCCGCCGATATTGTAATAGGCGCCCGCGACCGGATTCGTCGTCACGAGGAGAAAGTAGGCGCGCACCGCGTCGCGAACGTCGGCGACCGTACGCAGCGACTCCAGGTTGCCGACCTTCACGACCGGCGGAACCAGGCCATGCTCGATCATCGCGATCTGCTTGGCGAAGGTGGATTCTGCGAACACGTCGCCGCGGCGCGGGCCGGTATGGGTGAACATGCGCGTCGTCATGACCTTCATGCCGTAGGCCTCGGCATAGAAGCGTCCGACGAGATCGGTGCCGACTTTCGAGATGGCGTAGGGCGAGGCGGGGTGGAAGCTGCACTCCTCGGAGATCGGCAGCTTCTCCTTGGGGACGCGCCCGAATACCTCCGACGAGGCGCAGACGTGAATGACGGCCTCGGGCGCCGTGGTGCGCAAGGCGTCCAGCACCCGGACGGTGCCCAGGATGTTCGTGTCCATCGTGTCGAGCGGCGAGTCGAAGCTGGTGCGGGGAAAGCTCTGCGCCGCCAGGTGGAACACATAATCCGGCTTCGCCGATTCGACGGCGCGTTGGATGGACAGCGTGTCGCGCAGGTCGCCATAGACGAGGCGGACGCGGGAGCCCGAGTTGATCGGCCCGACGATGGCGCTGAGATTGTCGAGCGGGCTGCGCCAGCGCAGGAGGCCGATGATCTCCCAGTCGGTGTGCTTGAGGATGTATTCGGCGAGGTGCGACCCGACCATTCCCGTGATGCCCGTGATCAGGGCGCGCTTGGCCGACATCTTTGGAGTGCCTCTCGCTTGGCTTTTGGCTGCCTCGGCGCCCATGCGCTCCGGTCGGGGCCTCAATAGCCGGTCTCGCTCCTGAATGCGACCCCCGGGGATTCCCTATGCCGGCTAGACCGGTTCCCAGGCGACCACGGAAAAACACTCGTGGAAGCGGCTGCCGAACTTGAGCCTCTGCACCTTCAGAATCCTGATGGAACCGGCACTTTCCAGGGCGCGGAGTTGGGGCAGCAGGCCGCTGAGGTACTTGCGCTGCTGATGGTAGCGGACCGCCAGCGCGTCATGCGGCAACTGGGGGTCGTATAGTTCCAGCATGGGCTCGACATGGACGACCCGCCGCGGGCGCTTCTCGCGGATGAAATCCACGAAGGGGAGGTACCTCTCGCCGACCTGTTCGAGGGCGCACATGGTCAGGACGCAGCTGTTCGGGGCGAATTCGAAGCCGCTGTCGGGGGCGAAGAAATCGAACCGCTGGCCGCCGATCTTCATGCCGTGATGTTCGCCGAGCAGGTTCGCGAGCGTGACGGCGGCGGGCGCCCAGTCGAGCGCGGTGATGGCGGCCTCGGGATAGAGTTTCGCATAGGCCGCGACGTTGAAGGCGCTGCCACTGCCGAATTCATAGAGATGCGAGACGTCGGAGAGGTATGTGCGAAACAGCCAGTCCCGGAAGATCTCCAGGAAGGCCAGCTCGAACCGCTCCGTGACGCCTTCGACGTAGGCGCCCTGCCAGCGCAGAATAGCGGTGCCGCCGACGAATCGCGGATTGAGCGCCTCCAGCGCGTGTCCGGACCGGACGAAGTCGTCCAGGTGATCCTGCCACGCGTCTCTCCATATGCCGGCGCGATGCTCGCCGACGACCGTGAAGCCGCGATCGATGTCTTCGGCGACCTTCGCGCGCGTGGCCGCCTGGGCCGCCTCGTCGAGGGGGGTGAACAGGAGCGGGGTCTTCTCCAACAGCGCCGTGGTGTGCGCGTCGAGGCTTCCAGCCGGAATCCCTACCGCAATTTCAAATTCTCTGGGTCCCAGGCGCTGCTGCGGCGGCATTCGTATTCTTCCGTGTCACTTGTCGATTCGGCGGCTTCCATAGCACGTTCCGCGGCCGGGTCGACCGAACTGTGCGACAATCCGCCGGCCGGCGCTTACGGCCGGCGAGGCATTGGAGCAGGGGCGGAAGCACGATGACGATTGCGGTGGCGGGGGCGACGGGGCTGATCGGAAGGCACGTGGTGGAGGCGCTCGCCGGTTCGGGAGCGGAGCCCGTCGTTGCAACCTACCGTTCGCGCGCGCCTTTTCCCGCCGCAGACGTCCGCTGGGTCCAATGCGACTTTGCCGACAGGGGCGAGGCCGCCCGAGCCTTCGCCGGCTGCGACACAGTCGTCCTGTGCGCGGGTCGCGTGTCCACCAGCGCCGTGTTGCGCGATGAGCCGGTGGAATCGGTCCTCGACAATCTGCGCATCGTCACGAATGCGCTCGAAGCCGCGGCAAGAGGCGACACGAAGCACGTCGTGCTCATCAGCTCCTGTACCGGCTATCCGGCTGCGACAGAATTGCAGGAGGAAGAGCAGTTCGAGAGCGGCAATCCGCCCGGGCACTGGTTCGGCGTGGGCTGGATGCACCGCTACCTGGAAAAGCAACTCGAATGGTATGTGCGGTCGGTTGGATGGCTCGAATCCGCCGTCATCCTGAGACCCAGCCTGGTCTACGGGCCTCATGACGACTTCGACCCCCGGACAGGGCATTTCCTGCCCTCGTTCGTGCGGCGGGTCGTCGAACGGGAGAAGCCGATCCGGCTGTTCGGCGACGGTACCCAGACGCGGAACCTGATCCATGCCCGCGACCTGGCGCGAGCGGTCCAAGCGGTCCTCGGACCGGGCGGGCGGGCGTTCCAGGCCTTCAACGTGGCGACACAAGACGAGGTGTCCGTCCGCTCGATCCTGCAAATGCTGCTCGATGCGGACGGGTTCGGCGACGCGGTCGTCGAGCTCGAAGGCCAGAATCTGGGGCCGGCCATGCTCCGGGTTTCGGGTCGCCGCTTCATGGAAACCACCGGCTGGCGCCCGGCCACGACGATTCGCGACGGCCTGGCCGACCTGATCGCCTGGTACCGGGCGAACCGGCATGTTGAATAGTTGCAACGGGCTCGCTAGGAGAGGCTTCCGCGGCGGCCGGCTTGGCCGATTTTCAGTCTTGAGGAATGAAGTTTGATGGACAGCGACGAGCGCTATCGCCGCCTTTTCCGGACAGCGCTGACGATCAGGCTGGTCGAAGAGCGCATCATTGAGCTTTACCCCTCGGACAGGATCCAGAGTCCCGTTCACCTCTCGATCGGTCAGGAAGGCGTGGCGGTCGGGGTTTGCGATGCCCTGAACCCGGACGATCTCGTTTTCGCCACCTACCGCTCGCATGGCTTCTATATCGCCAAGGGTGGCTCTCTCCCCAAGATGTTCGCGGAACTGTATGGGCGTGTCGGCGGCATTTCCAAGGGCAAGGCTGGCTCCATGCACCTGTCGGCGCCCGAAGTGGGGCTCATGGGCTCTTCCGCGGTCGTCGCCAGCAGCATTCCGCACGCCGTTGGCGCGGCGCTCTCCTTCAAGCGCCGGGGCAGTTCGCGCGTCGCGGTGGCGGTGTTCGGCGATGGTGCGACCGAAGAGGGCGTCTATCACGAGAGCCTGAACTTCGCGGCGCTGATGAAGGTGCCGGTCCTGTTCATCTGCGAGGACAACGGCCTCGCCGTGCACAGTTTCAGGAACGCCCGGCAATCCTATGGCTTGCTGGAGCATGCCGCGACGTTCGGCATCGAAGCGCGCCGCGTCGAGGCGGGATGGGACATGCTGGCCATTCGGCAGGCAACGCTGGATGCGCTGGACGTCGTCCGCTCCGGCAAGCCTTTCGTCCTCGAGATCGCGACGGGACGGTACAAGGAGCATGTCGGCGTCGGCGACGATTTCCATTTCGGCTATCGCAACACCGGCGAGATCGACGCGTGGAAGGCAAAGGACCCGCTGCTTCTCGACAAGAAGCTCGTCGCCGAGCTGACGCCGGAGATCGAGCGGGAGATTGCGGCAGCGGCCGAGTTTGCCGAAAGCAGCCCGTTCCCCGGGCGCGACGAATTGCTGACCGATATCATTTAGGCAGGGCTTAAAGCATGAGCGTCTCTACGAAAGAGCGTCCGTCTACCCAGACGCGTGTCCTGTCCTATGCCGGTGCGCTGCTGGAGACGATGGATGCGGGTCTGGCGGACCATCCCAACGCCTTCATCATGGGACAGGGCGTCGACGACTTTAAGGGCATCTTCGGCTCGACCACCGGCCTCGCGGAAAAGTACGGCGCTGCCCGCGTTTTCGACGTCCCGCTGATGGAAGAGGGCATGACCGGCGTGGCGATCGGCGCCTCGCTCGTCGGCGACTATCCGATCACCACCCACATCCGCGCCGACTTCTCGTTCCTGGCGATGAACCAGATCATCAATCTGGCCTCCAAGTATCGCTATATGTTCGGCGGCATCATGTCGTGCCCGATGCTGATCCGCCTGGTCGTCGGGCGCAGCTGGGGGCAGGGCGCACAGCATTCGCAGAGCCCGCAGGCGACGTTCGCCCACTATCCCGGCCTGACGGTCGTCATGCCGTCGACCAGCCAGGCAATCCTCGACATGTACCCGCAGATCATCAACCGGCATCCCGGGCCGGTGGTGAGCATCGAGCATCGTCTGCTCTACAACCTCGATTTCTCGGTGTCCGCGTCCACGCCCGCGAAGCCCATTCCGCTCACGAGCTACGTGGCCCGCGAAGGCAGCGACGTGACGGTTGTCGCGACGTCGGTGATGGTGCTCGAGGCCATGCGCGCGGCCCAGTATGTTTCGGAGAAGGCGGGCATCGAGGTCGAAGTCATCGATCTCAATTCCATCAGCCATCCGGATTGGGATCTCGTCGCCGGCAGTGTCCGGAAGACCGGCAAGCTGGTGATCGCCGATACGTCGTGGCTCGAATACGGCGTGACCGCCGAGGTCTGCCGCCAGCTCATGCTTCGCGACCCCGGCATGTTGCGTCAGCCGCCGGCGATGCTCGGCATGGCCGCCGCTCCCTGTCCGACGGCGAAGAGCCTCGAGGACATCTACTATCCGAGCCAGCACGAGACCGTGGAAGCGATCCTGGCGCAGGTCCGTGGCGCCAGCCACGGTATCGAACTCCCGGCCGAGCGATCGATGACCGAAGGCTACAAGCGCTTCCGGGGACCGTTCTAGGCGCCCGTTCTATGGACTGGCGGGCCTGAACGGATTGTTCCTGTACCAGGCCAATGTCCGCTTGAGGCCTTCGGCCAGGGATATCTTCGCCTCGAAGCCGAGGAGGGAGCGGGCGAGCCCGTTGTCCATGAGGCGCACGGGCACCGTGCTCGGCTTCGATGCGTCGAACGTCACGCGGGCGTCCTTGAAAGCATCGACCTCCAGGAGCGTTTCCAGGGTCTGCCGGACGGCATAGCCGCGTCCGGCACAGATGTTCACGGCCAGGAACGGCAGGTCCGTCGCGACGGCGGCGAGCGTCCCTTCGACGAAGTCGTCGACGTAGATCAGGTCCCGGATGTCCTGGCCCGTGCCCCAGACTTCGAGCGGCGTCTGCCGCTCGGCGACGCGCCGGACCAGCGCTGCCGTCACGTGGCTGACGGCGAAGTCGAACTTGTCGTAGGGGCCGTAGACGTTCGAGGGGCGTATGACGACGGTCTGCATCGGGTTCGAGATCTTCTCGGCGTAGGTCCGGCAGAGGATCTCCGCATAGCGCTTCATCCAGCCTGCCGGGAAGTAGACCTCTTCCGGATCGCCGTTGAACATCTCGGCTTCGGCGACCGCCCGCGCGCCGGTGCCGGGGTAGGCCGCACCGCTGGAGAGGAAGCAGACCTTCTCGACCCGGGCCTGGTAGGCCGCTTCCAGGAGCAAGGTGTTGATCAGCACGTTCGGCGTCACGTGCACCAGGGGGGTGGTCCTGATGATGCCGGCGCCGGAAGTTTGTGCAGAGCAGATGAATACGACGTCCATGCCCTCGACAGCACGGGCGCAGTCTTCGGGGCGCCGCAGGTCGGCTTCCACGATTTCGGCGCCCGGGAATGCCACCTGGAGGGGCTTCCGATGGACCGTCAGGCGCAGCCGGGCGCCCAGGGAGGCCAGTTTCAAGGCCAGGTTGGTCCCCAGAAAACCAGCCCCACCCGCAATCAGGACCCTTTTGCCTGCAAACTGCATTTCGCCCCCGACAAATCCAAAAATCCCTGCTGAACCAGAGGATTATCGCAGTCAATCCTATTGCAATGCGAAGAGTGGCGCTCTACCTCTGCGTCTTCCGCCAAGAAGACGGGACACAGAGCGCAGCGAATGTCGACGCCCCACGCCGCAGAAGCCGCTACGCAAACGACGCCCCGAGCGGGGGCGTTGGTTGTCGGACTGGTTCAGATCAACAACTCCTTCTCCGGCCAGAACTATCTGCCGTATTCGGTCGCCTTGCTGCAGACCTATGTGCAGAAGTTCGCCGCCCAGCCCGAGCTCTATCGGTTCCTGCCGCCGCTCTACAAGCGCGTGCGTATCGCCGATGCGGTCGAGGCCCTGAAGGACGCCGATATCGTCGGTTTCAGCACCTATGTCTGGAACGGCCGGATCTCGCTCGAGATCGCGCGCCGCCTGAAGGCATTGAAGCCCGGCATCGTCATCATTTTCGGCGGGCCCCATGTGCCTGACCAGCCCGAGTCCTTCATGCGGGCCAACCGGCAGATCGATCTTGCCGTGCACAATGAGGGCGAGCGGACCTTCCTGAAGCTCCTGGAGACGTTTCAGGATCGGAGCACCTGGGAGACCATTCCCGGCGTCAGCATGGTGAAGCCCGACGGCAGCTTCGTGCGCACAAAGAATCTCGACCGCGTCCGGGACCTCGACGAGATCCCGTCGCCATTCCTCGAAGGGGCGTTCGACGAGATCATGGCGGCCAACCAGACCGAAAGCTGGATCGGCCTGTGGGAAACCAATCGCGGCTGTCCCTTCCGCTGCACCTTCTGCGACTGGGGCTCGGCCACCGCGGGCAAGGTCACGAAGTTCGGTGAGGAGCGGCTCTATCGCGAGGTCGACTGGTTCGCGGAGAAGAAGATCGAGTACATCTTCTGCTGCGATGCCAACTTCGGCATCCAGAAGCGCGACGTCGACATTGCGAACTACGTTGCCGGCATCAAGCAAGAGACCGGGTATCCAGTGGCGCTTTCCGTCCAGAACACCAAGAATGCGACGGAGCGGGCCTACGAGACGCAGAAGATCCTCTCCGACGCCGGATTGAACAAGGGTGTCGCGCTGTCCATGCAGAGCGTCGACATGCCGACCCTCGAGGCGATCAAGCGCGACAACATCTCGCTCGGCACCTACATGGAGCTGCAGCGCCGCTTCACGCGCGACAAGGTCGAGACCTATTCCGACCTGATCCTGGGCCTGCCCGGCGAGACCTACGAATCCTTCGTGCGCGGCGTCGATCTGCTGATGGAGAACGGCCAGCACAACCGGATCCAGTTCAACAACCTGTCGATCCTGCCGAACGCCGAGATGGGCGATCCCGCCTACCAGGCCAAGTACGGCATGGTCACCGTGGAATCGAAGATCATCAACATCCACGGCGAGCGGATCGAGCTCGACGACGACGTGCCGGAAGTCCAGGACCTGGTCATCGCCACGGCGGCGACGCCGCTCGACGACTGGCGCCGCACGCGCACCTTCTGCTGGATGACGGCGCTGCTGCACTTCGACAAGCTGTTCCAGATCCCGCTCATCCTGGCGCACGGCATTTCCGGCATTTCCTATCGCGACATGATCGAGGCCTTCATGGCCGCCGACGCGAAGCGGTTCCCGACGATCGCCTGGATCAATGACTTCTTCGAGAGCGAGGCCAGGTCCATCCAGCAGGGTGGGTCCGAGTATGTGTTCTCGAAGGAATATCTCAACATCTTCTGGCCGGCGGACGAGTACATCTTCGTCAGGCTGACGGCCGACGGGAAGTTCGACGATTTCTATCGTGAGGCCGGCGAGCTTCTGTCGGAGACCGTGCAGGCGCGAAGCTCGGGCCTTCCCATCGAGGTCGTCGAAGAGGCCATCAGGCTCAACCACGCGTTGGTCCACCAGCCCTTCGTCCGCGGCAACGTGAAGGTGAAGCTCAACTACGATCTGCTCGACTACTGGAACAAGGTGCGCGGCGGCGAGCCGGCGCTGTTGCGCAAGGTGCCGATCGTCGTGGAAATCGACCGGACCAGCAGGCCCTACGACGACTTCCAGAAATGGTGCCGGGAGATCGTCTGGTGGGGCAACAAGAAGGGCGCGTATCTCTATTCGCCGCGCGCCGTCGAGATCACGCCCGAGCTGGCCGGCCACTACTGATCCTGCGGCCGAGGCGATGAAGTATCGTAAGCTGGGCAGGACCGGGATCCTGGTCTCGGAAATCGGATTTGGCGCGTGGGGGATCGGCGGCAGAACCGCCGGCGATACGTCCTACGGCGATACCGACGATGCGCAATCGCTGAGGGCGCTTCACCGGGCCCTCGACCTCGGCATCACCTTCTTCGACACGTCCAGCGCGTACGGTTCAGGGCACAGCGAGGTCCTGATCGGACGGGCCGTGGCCGGCAACCGGCACAAGGCAGTGATCGCGACGAAGGCCGGCTACGAGGACTGGACGAAGCCGCCGGATTTCTCTGCCGCCGCGATCCGGCGCTCCACCGAACTCAGTCTGACCCGCTTGGGGACGGACTATCTGGACGTTCTGCAACTCCACAATCCGCCCGCCGAAGTTTTGGCATCTGAAGAGACGAGGGACGTGCTCGCGGCGCTGCTTGCTGAGGGGAAGGTCCGGTCCTGGGGTGTTTCAGCCAAGAATCCTGCCGGTGCGATCGATGCGTTGCGCGTGGCCGGCGCACCGATCGTCCAGGCCAACTTCAACATGATGGATGTTCGGGTGGTGACCGAGGGCCTGCTCGACGCGGTCGCGGGACACGGCGCGGCGTTCATCGCCAGAACACCGCTCTGCTTCGGCTTCCTCACGGGCACGATCGACCGGAGCACCGTTTTTGCCGCGGGAGACCACAGGGCCGCCTGGTCGCGCGCCCAGCTCGACAACTGGATCGACGGGGCGCAGGACCTGATGTCAGCGGTTTCGGCAACGCCGGGGCGGGAGGCCGTGTTGAGCGCTCTGCGATTCTGTCTGTCGTTCGAAGCTGTTTCGAGCGTCATTCCCGGCGTGTTGCATCCGGCCGAAGCGGAGATGAACGCCGAGGCGAGCCAGCAGGGCGCCTTGCCCGCCAGCATCGTCGAGGCGGTGCTGGCGATCAACCGGACGAGGGAGTTCTTCGTCTCGCCGGCGCGTGCGTCCTGATGAAGTCGAGCAGGTTGCCGCCGGCAAATTTGTAGCCGGGAATGCCCGCCGCCGCGGCGGCCTGCATGTCGGTGTCGCGATCGCCGATCAGGAAGGATCCTCCGGCATCGACGTTCCACGCCTTCTGAAGCTTGAGGATCATGCCCGGTGCGGGCTTCCGTAGATCGGAAACCTGTCGATATCGTTCGACGGCCCCCTCGGGGTGGTAGGGGCAGTACTCGAAGCAATCTATGTGCGCGCCGGCATTCTGCAACTCGCGTTGCATCCAGGCATGAAGCGACTTCACGTCGTCCTCGCCGTAGTAGCCGTGCGCGACTCCGGCCTGGTTCGTGACGGCGAACACATAATATCCGGCATCGTTCAGCCAGCGGATGGCTTCCTTCGCGCCGTCGATCCAGCGGATCTGATCCGGACGGTGCACATAATTGTCGTCGTGATTGATCACGCCGTCCCGGTCGAGGAAGGCGGCCGGCCGGTGCACGAAGGCCGGCATGGCTTCCTGCGAGCGTGCAAAGTCGTGGGGGATACCGATGTCGATGAACGTGCCTTCCGCGGCGAAGCCCAGGAGCTGGCCCTCCGAGGCGAGCGGGGGAAGGATGTCGTTCTCGAGCGAGCAGGGGATGTCCCTGATCCTGTCGAGGATGCGCCGCCGGACCAGATAGATGCCGGCGTTTATGGGCAGGTCGCTTTCGGCCTTGGGCAGGAACCTCGATATGCGATTTCCCTGGGTTTCCACGCGGCCATACCGGTCGCCCCTTATGCCGCGAGCGAGCGCGAGATGAACTGTCCAGTCGTCCCGGTCGAGTGCCGGCACGAGGGACAGCCAGTTGAAGCCGAAGAAGGAATCGCCGTTGGTCAGGAAGAAGGTCGGATCGAGCGCGGCGGCGGCATTGGCCAGAGCGCCGGCAGTCCCCGCCGGAGCCGTTTCGACGATGACGTCGATCGACAATCCGCCGACGACCTTGCCCGCGTAGTGCCGGACGACCTCGCCGGCATTGTGCCCGGCCAGCAGCAGCAGCCGTTCGAGGCCGAAGCGGTTCGCCTCCTCTATCAGATAGTCGAGGAAGGGGCGGCCGCCGACCTCGAGAAGGGGCTTCGGCATGCTTTCGGTGAGGGAGCCAAGGCGGGTCCCGCGGCCACCGACCAGGCAAACGACCTGCCGGACGGTCATTTGGTGTCCCACGCGGCGCGAACCACGGTTTTTTCTGGCAGAGACTCCCGGCCCAACCCCCAGTTGGCATCGTTCGTCACAAGGGAGGTGTCATTCTTCGCATACCGCGCCGCTTTCGCGACGAAGTGGCGCTCGATCGAGGGGGCGAGGATTTCCTCCAGGCCGCGGACGCGCCGCCGGGGATAGTTGAGCCAGACCCGGAGGTTCATGGCCAGCTCCCGGCGCTGGCGCCCGATCAGATAGTGGTCGAGCCGGAGTTGCCAGTCCTTCCAGATCGTCGCCGTGCGTTGCGCGTGGGTGTTGCCGTGCACGACCTTGTAGATGCACTCGTCCTGCCAGTGGACTTCGGAGGCACCGTGCGCCGCCGCGGCATGAAGGGCGATCGAGTCCGAATCCAGGCACAGGACGGTCGGGTCCTTCTGGTAGCCCCGGATTTCCGCCCATCTCGCCGCGGTCATGAGGATGAAGTCGCCGCAGGCATTGGTGTGGAGGTCCCGCATCTTCCAGTCGATGCTGTGCGTCAGCCGGTCATTCCTGAGGACGATGTGACCCGCCAGCGCCGCCAGGAGCGCGTCATCCGGCAGGTCGAGCCAGGTCTCGTCTTCCATGCGCGCGTCGAGCCTGTCGCAGCGATAGACGTGCTGCTCGCCGAGATCGAGCCGGCCGATCGTCGAGACAAGTTGCTCCGAATAGAAAGTATCCAGCGCCTTGGGCGTCACAAATCGCCCCCGGGCGCGCCGCATGCCGACATTGGCCGCATTGTTCACGTGCATGCCGCGCTTCTGCCATCCCCGCGGGCCACGGTGGAATTGCGGGGGCACGGTGATGAACCGGACGCTCGCGTACGACGTGTTGCCCAGGAAACCGTTCAACAGGTCGGCAAGGAGGGGATTGCCCGGCGGCGGGTTCCATTCCACGACGATCACCTCGGAGGGGATCTTGTGCCTCTCGAGTTGGCGGACGAGAAAGCCTAGGGAGTGCTCCAGTCGCTTTGCGTAGTTTGGCGTGTAGCCGTCGTTCCGCGCCCAGCCGACGATGCTGAGATAGGGCTGGGCATTCATTCGTTTGACACCTGCTCGAACGGCTGACGCGCCGTGTTCATGCCCGGTTTGTTATCGGTGCGGTCGGATTCCGTCAATTGAGCCCCTGTGCCGAAGGGCGCTGCTGTGGACTGGACGTCTTGACGTTCCTGCGACGCTAAGTTAGCGGACTGCCTTAAACGGCGGATGGGCAGGCGCTCAGAGCTTTCCGGCGGGTCATCCGGTCCCATACCGTGCAGGAGCAATCGTGTGAGTAACTCAGGGATGTTGTTGCGGCTGTCGGGAAGCCTGCGAGGGGCGCTGAATACGCGGCGACGGCATCCGGTCGATGAGTGGGTCCCCGGCCGCAACGGGGACGAAGCGGAACAGCTCTTTCTGCGGGCGACGGCTCTTTTTCGCATGGGCGATGGCGAGACGGCCGTCCGCCTGCTCCGGCAGGCGACCGCGATTGCTCCCTCGTTCTCGGACGCGATCGAGGCCGAGGGCGAAGCGCTCGACATGAGCGGCGACGTTGCCGCGGCGGCGGCCCGGTACGACGAAGCCCGCAGGCTCCGGCAGGAAGGGCGGCCGGGCGCGCCCGACCGGCATTTCGTGATGCGCCAGCAGGGCGCGCACACCGCCGAGATCGTCGCCTATACGAGGGTTCTGAAGTCTCTCCGGAAGTTCGCCCTGCCGCATCTCGCGCGCGGGAACGCCTATCTTGCCGACGGGCAGCCGGAGCTGGCGCTGGCCGACTACGAACGCGCGCTGAAGCTTCAGCCCGAGTCGCTGGACGCCCTGGCGCTGAAGGGGGAAGCCCTGTCCGCCCTGGGCCGGTACGCTGCCGCTATCGAAGCCCTCGACAAGGTCGTCACCGCGCGGCCGAAGGACGCCGAGTCACTGAACGCGCGCGGGATCGCGCATATGGCGCTGGGACATGCCGACCAGGCCAACACGGATTGGCGGCATCAGCTCGATCTGCTGGGCGGCCGTCCCGCCGCCAGTGCCTATGTCGCCCTGCGTCTGGCGGACTATGAGCAGGCGCTGCCGCACCTGGAAACGATGGTCAGGAACAACGGCCGCGATCCCTACTGGACCCTCTACCTGCGCACTTCATTGCTCCGGCTCGGACGGCCTCCCTCCGACGGGGAGTCGGTCGATGGCAATTCCTGGGTCGCGTCGCTGCTGGCGGCACAGTCGGGATCGGTCTCCCGGGAGGAAGTGCTTGCCCGGGCCGACACGGCCGGCCGCCGCACCGAGGCGCTGTTCCAGCTCGGCGTCGCAGCCCATGCCACCGATCGGTCCGCCGCCCGTTCATATTGGCAGCAGGTGGTCGACCAGGGGATGCCGACTCTTGTCGAGTCTGCAGCAGCCCGAAATGAGCTGTCGCGTTCTGCTTCCTGACTGATCGCCCCGTCACGCGAGGTCCCATGTTTTCCGTCATCATCTACGGCCGCAACGACTCGCACGGCTACAACCTGCACAAGCGGGCAGCCATCAGCTTCAATGCCCTCGCCGAAGTGATGTCGGATCCGGACGACGAGATTCTCTTCGTCGACTACAACACGCCCGACGATCATCCGACGTTTCCCGAGGCGATTCACGACACGCTGACCGAGAAGGCCAAGAAGGTCATTCGAATCCTGCGGATTCGCCCCGAGCAGCATGCGCATCTGAAGTCGAAGACCCACCTGGTTGCGCTGGAAGCCCAGTCACGCAACGTCGCCTTGCGCCGCTCGAATCCGAAGAACCGGTGGATCCTCTATACGAACACCGACATGCTTCTGGTGTCGCGCACCGAGGGCGAATCGCTCAGCGATATCCTGGGCTCCATTCCGGACGGCTTCTACCAGATCCCGCGCTTCGAGCTGCCGGAGATGCTGTGGGAGGCGGCCTTCGACCGCCGCGATCCCGCTGGCAACCTCGCCAAGCTTCGCGACTGGTCGGTGCGTTATCACCTGAATCAGGTCGTCCATAATTTCATGCCCATGAAATACGACGCCCTGGGCGACTTCCAGGCGGCCCTGCGCGAGGACATGTTCGCCATCCATGGCTTCGACGAATCGATGCTGCTGGGCTGGCATTGCGATTCGAATCTCGCCGCCCGTCTCGCGCTCTATCGCGGGCGGGTCGATACGCTGATCGACAAGCTGTTCGGCTATCACTGCGATCATACCCGCGTCGCCGCGGCCAACAACAAGGGCCGCCAGACCCGGATGAACGACCAGGACCAGTATATCTGGAACGTGTCGACCCCCTATGTGCCGGCGCAGGCCGACACTTGGGGCTGGCCCGACGTCGAGATCGAGGAGGTGCGGCTCGACCGCGAGACGTCCTACCAGCGCTTCACCGCCGGTCTCGATGCGGCCCTGAAGCCGGCCACGGTGCCGTACACGTCGACCAGCCTCGAATGGTTCCTCTACGACGACCTGACCTACGATATCGACCACACGCTGCCCTTCGTGGCCGATCAGATGCTGACCTATCCGCGCTCGACGGCGGTGATGATCGTCGGAACGCGGGCTGAGTTCGTCGAGCGCTTCCTGACGACCTGGCGGGCCATGGGATTCACCGGTCCGGTCCTGGTGCCGGACGAGTGCGAAGGGCTTCCGTCGGGCCTGGAGGGGCTGGAAAGGGGCGCCTTCGAAGCGCTGCTGCCGAGGGCGGAGATGTTCATTTTCGAGTTCGGCCTGGCGACGCAGAGTCCCGACGAGCCGATCCGCATCGGACGGCAGGCCGGTCCGCTGGATAACAAGCGCCTCAAGGTGGTGAAGAGGCTCTTCCGGCAGGCCACCTCGACGGAGGCGGAGACACGGCCGCCGGGTCGGCGCACGCCGCGCCGCTTCGTCGGCGTGAACGTGATCTACAACAAGTTCTGGCCGCTGTTCACCGACTATGTCGGCGCCAACATCAACCCGTTCTGCAGCCAGGTCCTGGCGGGATTGCCGCGCATCGACCCGAGCCTTCGCGGCAAGGTGCTTCGCTTCCGCGGACGGCGTGCGATTTAAGATGATCCGGGCGTAGACATGAAAAAGCCCGCACGTGGCGGGCTTCCTCATCGGATGCGTGTCTGGGTAGTCTCTAGCGGCCGGAGCCGAGATACAGCAGGTCCGCAACCGCGTCGAACTTGTCGGCGGGCAGGGTGCGCCACAGGTCGAGCACCGTCAGGCGCTGGCCGTCGCGCTTGCACCAGGCCGGGTCGATCTCCTTGTATTCCGGCCAGCCGGTCGCGACGATCAGCAGGTCGCATTCGCGCACCGCGCCCTCGATCGAGGAGGCGCCGACCACCTTGTCGCCCAGCACGGCGAGCGCCGCGTCCTGCGCCAGCGGATCGTGCACCGTCACGACATAGCCCGCATCGGCGAGCTTGGCCGCGAGCTTCACGCTGTGGCTCTCTTCCACCACCGGGGTCTGCGGCTTGTAGGAGAGGCCGAGGATGGCGATGCGCGTGCCGGCCTTGGCGAACTTCGCGACCAAGGTCGACAGGCGCTCGACCTGGAAGTTGTTGATGCGGTCCGTCGCTTCGGCCACGTCGGCGCGGGCGCCGATCTTGCGGGCGAAAGCGGCGAACGCGACGTTGTCGCGCGGGAAGCAGGGGCCGCCATAGCCCATCGCGCCCTTGAGGTACTTCGCGCCGATGCGGGTATCGGCGCCCAGCGCCTTGGTCACCGCGTCGACGTCGGCGCCGGGGATGCGGTCGCAGATGTCGGCCAGCATGTTGGCGTAGGAGATCTTGGTGGTGACGTAGGTGTTCACCGAGATCTTGGTGAGCTCGGCGTTAACGAAGTTCATGCGCTGCACCGGCGGCTTCTTCTCGCACATCTGCAGGTAGATGGTCTGCAGCATGTCGCCGGCCTTGGTGTCGCTCTCGCCGATCAGGATCGAGTCGGGGAACAGCATGTCGCGCACGACGCTGCCGAGCGCGATGAATTCCGGATTGTAGCAAAGGCCGAGGTCGGCCCCGACCTTGCGGCCGGACGCGGCTTCGAGGGCTGCCTGGATTTCGGTGCCGGTCGTGCCGGGCATCACCGTGCTGGTGATGACGACCATGTGATAGCCCTTCTTGTTCTTCAGGGCCTTGCCGAGCGTCTCCATGGCCTGGAGGACGAAACGGTTGGAGAAGAAGCCGGTGCTGTCCGACGGGGTCGGCACGATCACGAAGCTGGCGTCGCTCTTCTGGATCGCCTCGTTGGCGTCCATGGTCGCCGTGAGGCGCTCCCTGTTAGCGGCGATCAGCTCGTTGAGCTGCGGTTCGACGATCGGCATCTTGCCGGCGTTCATCGCATCGACGAACGTCTTGTTCACATCCAGGCCGATGACGGTGAAGCCGCGGCTGGCGAGGACGGCTGCGAGCGGGGCACCGAGCTTGCCGAGACCGACGACCGAGACGCGAGGCAGAGTTGCTGAGGTCATTTCCATGTCCGTTTTGAGGGCCGGTACTGATACTGGTGCCAGCGACCGGATGCCACCTCGATTTTGCAGGGTTGTGGAGGGCAAACACCGCTTGCGCGCACCCGTCGCAGGGGCGAAAAATCCAGTCCGATCAAGCGCTAGGCGCAGGGGAACTGGATGAAAGTGGAATTTTCGGCCTTTCCGAAGGCGTTTGCGGGCAATGTTGCGGTCTTTGTCGGTGCCGACAAGCAACTCTTGGCGACCGCCCAGTCCGTCGATGCCACCGCCGGAGGGGCTATCACCCGGGCATTCGAGGGAGGCCGGTTTACGGGCGCCAAGGGGCAGACCCTGACCGTCCTGGGCCATACAGGCGATATTGCACGCCTTCTGCTACTGGGGGTTGGCAAAGGGAAGGAACTGGACGCCCGTGCGGCCGAGGGGCTGGGCGGCGTGATCGCGGCCGAAGCCAATGCCGCCGGCCACACCGCCGTGACGGTCGTCATCGACCCGGTGAAGGGCAGCCGGCTGTCGCCGGCGCAGATCGCGGCCCACATCGCGCTGGGCGTCCGGCTGCGTTCCTATCGCTTCGACAAGTACAAGACCAAGGACAAGCCCGAGCAGAAGCTCTCGCTCCAGCAGCTCACCATCGTCCTGGCCGGTCCCGCCGACGCGCGGAAGGCCTATGCCCAGCTCGAGCCGGTGGTCGACGCCGTGTTCCTCACGCGCGACCTGGTGAGCGAGCCGCCGAACGTTCTCTATCCGGTCGAGTTCGCCCGCCGCGCCGAGGAGCTCACCAAGCTCGGCGTGAAGGTGGAGATCCTGGGCGAGGCCGAGATGAGGGAACTCGGCATGGAGACGCTGCTGGCCGTCGGGCAGGGCAGCGGGCGCGACTCGCAGCTCCTGGTCATGACCTGGATGAACGGACCCAAGGGCCAGGCGCCGGTGGCGCTGATCGGCAAGGGCGTGTGCTTCGACACCGGTGGCATCTCGCTGAAGCCGGCGGCCGGCATGGAAGACATGAAGTGGGACATGGGCGGTGCCGGCGCCGTTACGGGGGCCATGAGCCTGATCGCCGGCCGCAAGGCCAAGGCGAACGTCGTGGCCGTATGCGCCCTCGTCGAGAACATGCCCGACGGCAATGCCCAGCGTCCGGGCGACGTCGTGAAGTCGATGTCGGGCCAGACGGTCGAGGTCATCAACACCGACGCCGAAGGCCGCCTGATCTTGTGCGACGCCATGTGGTACGCGCAGGAGAAGTTCAAGCCGCAGGCGATGGTCGAACTGTCGACCCTGACCGGCGCCATCATCGTGGCGCTCGGCCATGAGCGGGCGGGCCTGTTCTGCAACAACACGCAGCTCTCCAACCGCCTGCGCGCGGCGGGCTCGGGGATCGGCGAGAAGCTGTGGCGCATGCCGCTGGGCCCCAAGTACGACAAGCTGATCGATTCGGAGATCGCCGACATGAGGAATGTCGGCGGCGGCCGCGACGGCGGCTCGATCACGGCGGCTCAGTTCCTGCAGCGCTTCGTGCAGGACGGCGTCGCCTGGGCGCATATCGATATCGCGGGCGTGGCCTGGGGCAAGGGCGACGTCACCACACCCAAGGGCGCGACGGCCTTCGGCGTGCGCCTGCTCGACCGGCTGATCGCCGAGAACTACGAGCGCTGATCCGCCGATGGCGACCGAGGTCAATTTCTATCACCTGACCCGGTCCTCGCTGGAAGACACGCTGCCGCGCCTGCTGGTCAAGACCCTGCAGGCGGGCGAGCGGGCGGTGGTGCTGCTCGGATCGACGGAGCGGGTGGACTCCTTGAACACCCATCTCTGGACCTACGATCCCAACGGCTTCCTGCCACACGGCGCGGCACGCGACGGCGAAGCCGACCGCCAACCGGTCTGGCTGACGCACCTCGACGAGAATCCGAACGGTGCGGCGTTCCTCTTCGTGGCCGACCGCGCGAAGTCGGAGAAGGTCGGCGACTACAAGCGCTGCTTCGAGCTGTTCGATGGCCGTGACGACACCGCCGTCGCCGACGCCCGCGAGCGCTGGAAGGAATACAAGACCGCGGGTCATGCGGTGGCCTACTGGCAGCAGACCGACACGGGCGGCTGGGAGAAGAAGGCGTAGTCGTCTCAATGGAGCGCGCAACTCCAGTTGCGCTCAAGCTTCGTCGGTCAGCAAGATATGAGCGCAACTGGAGTTGCGCGCTCCATTGATGGTCTTCACCGCTAACGCCTGTCGCGCGGCCTCAGATAGGCGCGCCAGGCGGCGGCGAGGCGTTCGCGCAGCGGGATCGGTCCTTCGGGACGGTAGAAGTCCGGCGGGTCGGATTCGAACCTCGCCATATAGCTTCGATAGTCGAGCGGCCGGGCGCGATCTCCCTGGGCCTGGGCGGCGAGCTGGTCGAGGCCGCGGTCGACATCGATGACCGGCTTCAGCCTGTCGCGGCAGCCGAGCAGGAGTTCGGCGGCGGCATCGGGCACGTCCCAGGCCGACAGGATCGCGGCCAACTTCGCCACCTTCTCGGCGCTGAGGCCTGCAAGCCTCGCCGCGCCACTGGGGCCGAGCAGATCGAGCGCGTAGTAGGCCTCGCCCTGGAAGGGGCGGCCGGAATGTGTCTCGGCCGGGGTCGGCCAGATGTAGCGCGCGGGCAGGGCGCGCGAGGAATAGTTGCGGACGTCGAGCCGGAACAGGTCGAAGCCGTGACGGCGCATGAAGCGGTCGGTGTTGTGGAAGGAGTGCTCGTCGGCGGCGCCGTCGCCTACGAAGTTCACTTCCATCTGAACGGCCAGCAGGTTCGCCGGCAGGCGTCCCTCGAAGCTCTGCAGGATCTGCCAGTCGATGCCGTCGGTATCGATCTTCATATAGTCGAGATCGGTCCAGCCGCGCTCGGCCAGAAGGTCGGGCACGACCACCGGCTTCGTCGGATCGGCGAGCCCGGTCAGTTCCCAGGCATTGTGCCGCAACTGCTCCTCGGTCGATGCGGTCTGAAGCTTGGCGTCGCGGATCTCGCGCGTGCGCATGAAGCTCATGCGGTCGCGCATCTTCATGATCAGCGGCGCGGCGGGACCGGCCGACAGGTCGATCGGCTTGTCGGCGCTCGGGCTCACGAAGGCCGCCACGTAGGAGACCTCGGGATTCTTCTCGGCCGCGGCAAGACGCTTGCATTCGCCGTCGCTGGCGTCGATGCCGAGCGCCTTCAGCCTGTCGCCGAAGGCGCGCCATTTCGGATCGAGGCCGCCGGAGCAGCCGATGTCCAGCAGCGCGAACCGTTCCGCCTTCAGCCCTCGGGCGACGAACGCCAGGAACGACATCGCGATGACCGGACTCAGACCGTGGCGACGGGCGTGGCGGGCGAGCCGACGGCGCCCGGCAGGCGCAGCGGCGGTGCGGTCAGCAGGAAGCGCGAGCGCTTCTTGTCGCGCAGCCATAGCGCCAGGTCCTTCAGCCACCAGATCTCGCCGAGATTAAGTCCCAGCTTGAACAGGCAGTGATTGTGGATCGGCAGCGAGGGATGCTCGGCATTCTCGGGGCCGGGCTTGGCCGGCACGGCTTCGACGCCGTAATTATCGGCGATCAGCGCCGATATCTGGCTGTCGGTGAGCCACTGCAGCAGGCGCTTGTCGCGGCCGTCGAGCACGCAGCACATCGCGTGCGCGCGCGCCGGGTCGACGTTCTTGTTCATCTTCACGATCTCGTCGGTGAAGCCCGTGTACAGCAGCAGCATGTCGCCGGGCTCCGCGACCACCTTGTCGGCATCGAGCACGCGCTTGAAGTCGTCATAGTTCACGTACTTGTGGTCGCGGCCATAGTGCTTCTCGAGATCGACCAGCACCGCGCGGCCCTGGATCGCCTTGGCCGCCATGTTCTCGACGCCGAGCTTGTGGGCGTAGGAGAGATGGCCGCAACCGTCGCGACCGGCATCGGGTTGCGGGCCGACCACGTCGGTGCCGGGCTTGAAGCCGTTGTAGTAGAGCGGCTCGGGCACGCCGTCGCCGTCGGCATCGAACAGGCCGCCCACATGGGCCAGCGTGTCCCATTGCGTCGAATACTGCAGCGTCAGGATCACGCGGTCGTCGCTGGCCACATCCACGAACAGCGGGTTGATGCTGTTGGTCAGGAAGTTGAAGCGCCAGCCATTCTCGTCGCCGGTCGGCGAGAGGACCGGTGGGAGGCGGCGGGAATTGAGGACGTTGCCGCCGGGAAAGTCGAGCGGCAGGCTCAAGCAGAACGAAATCCCTTCCTTCACCTCGGCGATGCCTTCGAGCACCTTCTTCGGGGTGATCAGGTTCAGGCGGCCGAGCTGATCGTCGTCGCCCCAATCGCCCCAGGTCGATCCTTCGGGGCGATGCTTCCAGCGCTTCATGATGCGTTTCTCCCTCTTGCCGGCGGGGACACTACAAGGGCTGTCGCAGCGCGTCATCACGTGCGCATGGCTCCCCCGCGCATTTCCGCGGACGTTCGCGATGCGGATCGCCTATGATCGGCATGACGAGGTGTTCATGTCCGCTGCAACTGTCGCGCCGCTTCAACATGATTTCCGGGTGATCAGCCTGATCGGCGTCGCCCACGGTGCCAGCCACTTCTACCAGCTCTCCTTCGCGACGATGCTGCTGATCGTTCGGCAAGAGGTGGGGCTCAGCTATTCCGATGTCGGCCTGCTCGCCGGTATCTTCTACGGTGTTTCGGGTCTCGCGCAGACGGCCGCCGGCTTCGCGGTCGATCGCTTTGGCGCACGACCTATCCTTGCGGGCGGGCTCTTCGTGGTCGGTCTCGGCCTTGCCGCGATCTCTTTCGCGCATTCCTTCGTGGGCTTCGCCTGCATCGCAGTGTTCGCAGGGTTGGGCAACTCGGTCTTTCATCCGGCCGACTTCGCGCTGCTCAATTCGTCGGTGAACCAGAACCGCCTCGGCCGCGCCTTCAGCATTCACGGGCTCGGCGGATCGCTGGGCTGGGCGGCAGCACCGGTGATGTACTTCCTCGACAGCCTGTTCGGCTGGGTCGGCGCTGCCCTGATCGGCGCGCTGCCCGGTCTCATCCTGTCGGGCCTGGTGCTGACCCACCGCGAGCAACTGGTCGATCATCGCGTCAAGGTGCGGGCTGCGGCCGCGCAGCACGGCGCCAAGCCCGGGCTGGCGCTTTTCCTGCAGCCTGCGCTGCTGATTTGCCTTCTCTATTTCGCACTGATTGCGGCCAATACCATCGGCATCCAGCAGTTCGCGGTGCCGGCCTGGAGCAGCATGTTCGGCGTCACCGAGAACTACGCCGCCTTCTGCCTGATCGTGTTCATCGTCGGCTCGGCGAGCGGCATCCTGGTCGGCGGCTACTTTGCCGACCGCGTGCGTCGGCACGACCTCGTCGCATCGTTCGGCCTGCTGGCCGCGGCCTGCCTCACGGTGCCGATCGCCACGCAGGCCGTGTCGCCGGCCCTGCTGCCGATCCTGCTGGCGCTCGCGGGAGCGGCGGGTGGAATCACCAACCCGTCGCGCGACATGATCGTGCGCAACGCCACGCCGCCGGGCGCGTCCGGAAAGGTCTTCGGCTTCGTCTATTCGGGACTCGACATCGGCTCGTTCGTGGCCCCGCCGTTGTTCGGCGTCCTGATGAACATGGGCCTGCCGACGGTGATCTTCTGGATCGCGATCGGCCTCTACACCGTCAATTCCGGCCTGGTGATGCTGATCCGAAACAGCAGCGCGCCGAAGCCGGCCTATCCGGCCGTCGCCGAATAGGCGTCAGGCGGCGGCTTCCAGCGCTTCCTGGGCAGCCAGCCAGCGCTTCTCGGCATTGGCGACTTCGCGTTCGAGCCGCGCCTTTTCCTTCTGCAGGTCGGTCACGACACTGCCGGGGCCGGAATAGATCTTCGGGTCGGCCAGCTTGGCCAGCACGCCATTCATCTGCTCGGTGAGACGTGCCAGCATCTTCTCGGCGCTGTCGACGGCCTTCTTGAGCGGGGCCTTGTTGGTCCGGTTGTCGGCGGCAGCCTTGCGCTGGTCCTTCTTGCTGCCCGCGTCGGCTGGCTTCTCGGCCTTGGGCGGCCGGCTGCCGCGCTCCTTCAGCAGCTTGGTCTGGTAGTCGTCGATGTCGCCATCGAACGGCGCGACCGTGCCGCCCTGGACGACCCAGAGGGTGTCGGCGACCATCTTCACCAGATGCGTGTCGTGGCTCACCAGCACGACCGCGCCCTCGAAATCGTTGATCGCGTCGACCAGAGAGGCGCGCGCATCCATGTCGAGATGGTTGGTCGGCTCGTCGAGCAGCAGCATGTGCGGCGCGGTGCGGGTGGCCAAGGCGAGGAGCAGGCGAGTCTTCTCGCCGCCCGACATCACGCCAATCTTGAGGTTGGCGCGATCGCGCGAGAAGCCGAAGCGGCCGAGCTGGGCGCGCACCTTGGCCTCACCGGCACCGGGCCCGAGCGCGCGGGCCATGTGGTCGTACGGCGTCGCCTCGAAGTCGAGGCTTTCTTCCTGGTCCTGCGAGAAGTAGCCGACGCGAAGCTTCGGCGCCTTCTTCAGCTGGCCTTCACGCGGCTCCAGCCGCTGCGAGATCAGGCGGATGAAGGTCGACTTGCCGTTGCCGTTCTGGCCGAGCAGCGCGATGCGGTCTTCCATGTCGATGCGCAGGTCGAGGTTGCGCAGCACCAGCGGCCCGTCGGGATAGCCGACGGAGACCTCGTCCAGCGTCTCGATCGGTGAGGCGAGGATCTCGGGCGAGGGGAAGTTGAACGAGATGCGCTCGTCGATCGGCACCGAGGCGACGGGCCCGAGCTTCTCGATCATCTTCATGCGCGACTGTGCCTGGCGCGCCTTGCTGGCCTTGGCCTTGAAGCGGTCGACGAAGGCCTGCATGTGCTTGCGCTGGGCGGCGACCTTGGCCTGCTGCGCGGCGTCGTTGGCGAGGCGCTCGGCGCGGGTGCGCTCGAAGAAATCGTAGTTGCCGGTGTAGGGCACCAGCTTCTGCTGGTCGATGTGCACGATGTGGTCGCACACGTCGTTCAGCAGGTCGCGGTCGTGGCTGACCATCAGCACCGTGTTGCGGAAGCGCTTCAGATGCTCGGTGAGCCACATCATCGCTTCGACGTCGAGATGGTTCGACGGCTCGTCGAGGATCAGCAGATCGGGGTCGCTGAACAGCGTGCCGGCCAGGGCCACGCGCATGCGCCAGCCGCCGGAGAACTCGCCGCAGGGGCGGGACTGCTTTGCGTTGTCGAAGCCCAGGCCGTTCAGGATCGAAGCGGCGCGCGACGGCGCGGCCGCCGCCCCAATCTCATCGAGCCGTGCATGAATCTCGGCAAGCCGCACGCCGTCCTGGCAGGTCGCGTCCTCGGCCAGCAGGGAACTGCGCTCCACGTCGGCCGCCAGCACGGCGTCCAGCACCGTGATGTCGCCGCCGGGCGGATCCTGCGGTACCGAGCCGATGCGGGTGCGGCCCATCAGGTTGATCTCGCCGCTATCGGCTTCGATCTGTCGCTGGATCAGGCGCAGCAGGGTGGACTTGCCGGCGCCGTTGCGGCCGACCAGGCCGACCTTCCAGCCGTCGGAGAAGGCCGCTGAGGCGCGGTCGAAGAGCACACGCTCGCCGTGGCGAAAGGAGATGTCATTGATGTGGAGCATGGGCGGCGGGCATTTACCATGCGATTTGGCCGCAAACCAAGCTCATTGGCCGCGCTTGCCGGGTCCAAACCCCGCGTCTATAAGGCGCGCCCAAGCGCTGAAATCACTGCCTCCACGAGGGAATTCATGGCCGTCGAACGTACTTTCTCGATCCTCAAGCCGGACGCGACCCGCCGGAACCTGACCGGCAAGATCAATGCCCGCTTCGAGGAGAAGGGCCTGCGCATCGTCGCCCAGAAGCGCATCCAGATGAGCCGCCAGCAGGCCGAGGAGTTCTACGGCGTGCACAAGGCCCGTCCGTTCTTTGGCGAACTTTGCACTTTCATGACGTCGGGCCCGGTCGTGGTCCAGGTCCTGGAAGGCGAGAACGCCGTCGCCAAGAACCGCGAGATCATGGGCGCCACCAACCCGGCCAATGCCGATGCCGGCACGATCCGCAAGGACTTCGCCGAGTCGATCGAGGCCAACTCGGTGCACGGCTCGGACTCGCCCGAGAACGCCGCGATCGAGATCGCCTACTTCTTCGCGGGCTCCGAGATCGTCGGCTGAAGCCGGGTCTCTCCGACACGAAAAAAGCGGCCCGAAAGGGCCGCTTTTCTTTTGGGCGGTCTGCTCCGGAGCGTCAGCCCAGGATGGCAAAACCGATCAGGAGGGCGATCGAGCCGCCGACGCCCAGCACGATGCCCAGCAGCGGCAGGTGGGCGATCAGGCCGATCGCCATGGCGACCAGCAGCAGGACGATCCAGAGGATGCCGAACGTCACCAGCTTGTTGAAGGCGGTGTAGGTGGCCAGGTGAGCCGGATAGTCGTCCTTCGCTTCAGCCATATCTCGTCCCCGCGTAAAATCGTTGCGGTCTTATATCGGACTAGGGTTCTGGGGAAAAGAGGAGCGCGGCGTCGCATGCCACGCCCTTCACGGCGACCCGGTCACCGTCGATCGAGACGCGCCCCTCGGCGAACCAGCGTACCACCAGCGGATAGAGCCGATGTTCCTGGCGCAGGATGCGGGCGGAGAGCGTCTCCTCGGTGTCGCCGGCCAGCACCGGCACCGCCGCCTGCGCGATGATGGGGCCGGAGTCGAGGTCCGGGATGACCAGGTGGGCGGTGCAGCCGCTCACGCGGACGCCGGCTTCGAGTGCCTGCCGCTGCACATGGATGCCCTTGAAGGCCGGCAACAGCGACGGGTGGATATTGATCAGCCGGTTCGCCCAGCGGGTCGGAAACCACGGGCTGAAGATGCGCATGAAGCCGGCCAGCACGACCAGCTCGATGTCGTGGCGCTCGAGTTCGGCCGAGACGGCGCGATCGAAGCTCTCGCGATCGGGATGGTCGCGATGCGAGACGACGGCCGTCGGGACACCGGCCGCGGCGGCAATGGCGAGCCCCGGCGCATCTTCCTTGTTGCTCACCACGCAGGCGATTTCAGCGGGATAGTCCGCAGCCCGTGCCGCTTCGATCAAGGCGGCGAGGTTGCTGCCGCGGCCGGAGATGAGAACCCCGACCTTCAGCTTGGCCATAGGGTGTCGGCATGGTCGACGACGCAGTCGGCCTCTTCGGTCGGCGCCTTTTCGATCACGCCGATCTCGCTCACGCTTTCGCCGGCATCGGTCAGGGCCTTGGCCACGCGCGCGGCATCGTCCTTCGCCGTCACGACGATCATGCCCAGGCCACAGTTGAAGGTGCGCAGCATGTCGTCGGTCGGCACCTGGCCGACCTGCTGCAGCCAGTGAAAGACGCGCGGCGCCGTCCAGGTGCGCGCATCGAGGCGCGCGCGCAGCCCGTCGGGCAGGCAGCGCGGCACGTTGCCGGGCAGGCCGCCGCCGGTGATGTGGGCCAGTCCCTTGATCGCCCCGGTCGAGCGAATGGCCTGAAGGAGCTGCTTCACGTAGATGCGGGTTGGCTCGAGCAGCGCCTCGCCCAGGGTCGCGTCGGCGAAGGGGGCGCGGTCGGTGTATTTCAGGCCGCTGCGCTCGACGATGCGGCGCACCAGCGAATAGCCGTTGGAATGCGGGCCGGTCGAGGCGAGGCCCAGCACCACGTCGCCCACGGCGATATCGGGGCGCGGCAACAGCGCATCGCGCTCGGCAGCGCCGACGGAAAAGCCGGCGAGATCGTAGTCGCCATCGACATACATGCCGGGCATCTCGGCGGTTTCGCCGCCCACGAGGGCGCAGCCCGCGCGGCGGCAGCCTTCGGCAATGCCGGCCATGAGGCGGCGGCCGACATCGACGTCGAGACGGCCGCTGGCATAGTAGTCGAGGAAGAACAGCGGCTCGGCGCCCTGCACCACGATGTCGTTGACGCACATCGCCACCAGGTCGATGCCGACCGTGTCGGGCACGGCGGCCTCGATCGCGACCTTGAGCTTGGTGCCGACACCGTCGGTGCCGGAGACCAGGATCGGGTCGGTGAAGCCCGCCGCCTTGAGGTCGAACAGGCCGCCGAAGCCGCCCAGCCCACCCATCACGCCGGGGCGGTTGGTGCTCTTGGCCAGCGGCTTGATGTGCTCGACGAGGTCGTCGCCCGCATCGATGTCGACGCCGGCGTCCTTGTAGGTGAGGGGGGGCCGATTGTGGCCGGGGGCGTCAGGCTTCAAGCCGGGCTCATTCATGCTAGATAAGACGTCGCGAACATAACCAAAAACCGGACCCCCGCAATGCCGATAGGCCGCGTCTTTTCCACGATTGCTGCCGTGCTCCTGGCGGTCCTCGCCGCCAACGTCGCCCTGGCGCAGTCTCCGGCCCAATCTCCTGGGGGCACGGGTTACGACGTGACGGGCGTCGAAGTCGATGTCAGCGGCCCGGATGCCGTGCAGGCCCGCCAGCAGGGGATTCGCGAGGCACGGCGCAAGGCGTTCGGCCTCCTCGTGAACCGTATGGTCTCGGCGGAGGATCGTGCGCGGTTGCCGCAGATAGACGATGTGCAGCTCGAGAACATGGTGCGCGGGGTCGAATTCGTGCGCGAGCGGCCCTCGCCCGGCCGCTACGCCGCCACGTTGAACGTCGTTTTCGCTCCCGATGCGGTGAAATCGTACCTGAGCGGAGCCGGAGCGAAGATGGTCGAGACCGTGTCCCGGCCGGCCCTGGTGATCCCGCTGTGGAAAGGTCCGGCCGGCCTAGAGCCGCTCAACGACCGCAATGCGTGGCGCGAGGCCTGGCAGCAGCTCGACAGCGCCGGCAGCGCGGTGCCGGTTACGCTGCTGCGCGGCGACCCGCCCGACCAGAACGCCCTGTCGGCGGAGCAGGCCTATGTCGGCGACGTCTCGGCGCTGGCGCGGCTCAACGAACGCTACCGGGCGCCGACGATCATCGTGGCCACGGTCGAGGGCGACAAGGCCAGCGGCGCGCTCACGGTCGGCGGCATGCGCTACGACACGCAGACCGGCGCGCGCAGCGAGATCCCGCGCATGCCCGTCGCCAGCGCGGCCGATCTGCCGGCGGCGGTGAAGGCGATCCACGGCCGGGCCGACCAGGATTGGCGCAGCATCGGCACCATACGGCGCGACTCGCAGGACTCGCTGGACGTCGTCGTGCCGATCCGCACGCTGAGTGACTGGGTGCAGGTGCGTCAGCGCCTGGGCGCCATCCCGGCCGTGAAGTCCGTGACGGTGAAGACACTCGAAGCCGATCGCGCCGACCTGAAGCTCGACTATTTCGGCTCGCCCGAGGAGCTGCAGCGCCTGCTGGCGCAGGCGGGCCTGAACCTGTCCCAGGACGCGGGCCGGTGGCAATTGCAGGCGCGTTAGGCGCGCATCAGGGAGTCTGATCGATGGGGCAAACCCTCACGACGGGGCGCTGGATCTTCTGGGTCGCGGCGGCCGCGACCTTCCTGGTGTTGCTGTGGCTGCTGAACGACATCCTGCTGCCCTTCGTCGTCGGCATGGTGGTGGCCTATTTCCTCGACCCGGTCGTGGCGCGGCTGCAGCGGGCGCGCCTGTCGCGGACCATGGCAACCACGCTGGTGACGATCGTGGCGGTCCTCGTCAGCGTCGGCGTGGTGATGGCGATCCTGCCGCCTCTCTTCGGGCAGGTACAGTCGCTGATCACCAACGCGCCCGACTATGTGATGAAGGCCCTGAGCCGCATCCAGCCTTTGATCGAACCGCTGCGCGACAGGCTTGGCCTCGACCCGCTCAGCGTCCACGACCTGCAATCCCAGGCGACACAGTGGGCCGGGAAGGGGCTCGCCTTTGCTGGCGGAATCGCCGGCGCGCTGGCCGAACGCGGCGTGGCGATCATCAACCTGCTGGGCCTGCTGTTCATCACGCCCGTCGTGACGTTCTACATGCTGCGCGACTGGGAGAAGGTGCTGGCCGCCATCGACAGCACGCTGCCGCTCGACCATGCCGACACGATCCGCAAGCTCACCCGCGAATCGAACGCCGCCATCGCGGGCTATGTGCGCGGCCAGGCACTCGTCTGCCTGACGCTCGGCTCCTTCTATGGCATCGCCCTCACTCTGGTGGGGCTGCAGTTCGGCCTGGTCATCGGCCTGATTGCCGGTGCGATCTCGTTCATTCCCTTCGTCGGCACCTTCGTGGGAGGGGTCATGGCGCTCGGCATGGCGCTGGCACAGTTCCCGCCGGACTGGATCGGCGTCGTCAAGGTCGCGGCGGTGTTCCTGGTCGGCCAGATCGTGGAAGGCAATTTCCTCTCGCCCAAGCTGGTCGGCGACCGCGTCGGCCTGCACCCGGTCTGGATCATGTTCGCGCTGCTGGCCGGCGGCTCGTTGTTCGGCTTCACCGGCGTGCTCATCGCCGTGCCTGTAGCGGCGGTGCTCGGCGTGATCGTGCGCCACTTCATCGCGCGCTATCGCGAGAGCGATCTCTATCGCGGCAGTGCCCCGGGTTGAGCCGGCCGATGTCAAACCAGCTCACCCTGGATCTCGCGCTGCCGCCGCCGACCTATGCGCGGGGGGATTTCGTCGTGGCCGACGGAAACCGCGAGGCCCTGGCCTGGATCGACCGCTGGCCGGATTGGCCGGCGCCGGCCCTGTCGCTGAATGGGCCCACCGGATGCGGCAAGACCCATCTCGGCCGCATCTGGGCGGCGCGCAGCAGCGCGGCGGTCATGTCGGGCGCCGACCTCGGCGGCAAGAGCGTCGCCGACCTAACCGACCTTGCGGCGACCTCGCCCGCGATCGTGATCGAGGAGGCGGAACGGGCGCCCGAGCGCGGCCTCTTCCATCTCTACAACCTCGTGCGCGAGCGGGGCGGGTACCTCCTGCTGATTTCCGCCGAGCCGCCCGCCCGCTGGTCGATCGCCTTGCCGGACCTCGCCTCGCGGCTGCGCGCCGCGCCGGCCGTCGCCGTAGCGCCGCCCGACGACGAGTTGCTGGGCTCGATCATCCTGAAGCAGCTGGCCGACAGGCAATTGCATGCAGGTCCGGGCGTCGTGCAGTATCTCGTCTCGCATATGGAGCGGTCGGCGGAAGCGGCGCGCCGGGTCGTCGCGGCGCTCGACCGGCGGGCGCTGACGGAACGGCGCGAGATCGATCGCCGCCTGGCGGTGGACGTGCTGGCAGACCTCGCCGGCGCATCGTGAGGGAGAGAAAACGATGAAGACGATCCTCGCGGCCCTGGCACTCAGCCTCGCGGCCTCGGCCGCCTCGGCCCAGCAGGGAACGGTGATGGGGACGTGGCTCTCCGAATCGGGTGTCGCGCAGATCAAGATCGGGCCTTGCCCGGATGCGGCCAGCGGCCCGATCTGCGGCTATGTCGCGAACCTCATCAATCCCAAGGGACCGGACGGCGCACCCGTGACACCCGATGCCGCCACCGACTATCGCAACGAGAATCCGTCGCTGCGCACGCGCAAGGTGATCGGCATGCCGCTGATCTGGGGCTTCAAGCAGACCAACGAGCCGAACTCGTTCGAGGACGGCAAGATCTACAACGGCGAGGACGGCAAGACCTACAGCGCCAATATCAGCCTGCAGCCTGACGGCAAGCTCAGGTTGCGCGGCTTTGTCGGCACGCCGATGTTCGGCAAGACGCAACTCTGGACACGTGTGAATTAGGAGAGGAAACGCGAAATGGATATGGGCATCAAGGGCCGCAAGGCGATCGTCTGCGCGGCGAGCAAGGGGCTGGGCCGCGGCTGTGCCGAGGCACTGGCGGGCGAAGGCGTCGACCTGGTGATCAATGCGCGCACCCAGTCGGAGCTCGAAGCGACGGCGGAAGCCATCCGCAAGAAGTACGGCGTGAAGGTCACGGCCGTCGCCGTCGACGTCACGACGGAAGAGGGCCGCAAGCAGGTGCTGGCGGCGTGCCCGGAGCCCGACATCATCGTCAACAATGCCGGCGGTCCGCCGCCGGGCAACTTCCGCGACTGGAACCGCGAGGACTGGATCAAGGCGCTCGACGCCAACATGCTGACGCCCATCGAGTTCATCAAGGCGAGCGTCGACGGCATGATGAAGCGCGGCTTCGGGCGCATCGTGAACATCACCTCGAGCTCGGTGAAGGCGCCGATCGACATCCTCGGCCTCAGCAACGGCGCGCGTTCGGGCCTGACCGGCTTCGTGGCCGGTGTCGCGCGCACCACGATCCGTCACGGCGTGACGATCAACGGCCTGCTGCCGGGCCCGTTCGACACCGACCGCCTGCGCGGCACGACGAAGGCGCGGGCGGCCAAGGCCGGCCGCAGCTTCGAGGAGGAGTACGCAGCGGGCGCCAAGGCGCATCCCGCCGGCCGCTTCGGCACGGCCGAGGAGTTCGGCATGATGTGCGCGTTCCTGTGCAGCGTTCACGCCGGCTACATGACCGGCCAGAACATCCTGATGGATGGCGGCCAGTACCCGGGAACGTACTGAGGCGTCAGCGCGGGTCCAGATCGCGCGGCCGGACGAAGGCCATGAGTTCGCAGGTCCCGGGAGCGAGAGTGCTCCAGGGGCCTGAAGGCGGGCGGAGCGTGGCGAGGGCCCCCGTCGGATATTTGTCCCGGAGGCGCTCCAGCGCCTCCGTCGGCCCATGCGAGGCGAGGGCGGCCGCGAGCTGGCCGATCCCCTCGTTGTGGCCGATCAGCAGCACAATCCCGGTTTCCTCAGGCAAGGCCTGCAGGCGCTCCAGCAGTTCTTCCTCGGAGGCGAGGTAGAGTCCCTTCTCCAGCGAGATCGGCGGCGTAGGATTGCCGAGCGCCTTCACGAGCGGCGCCAGCGTCTGGCGTGTCCTCGCGGCCGTGGAGCACAGGATCAGGCTGGGGCGAGGGGCCTTCGCAGCAAGATGGTCCGCCATGGTCCTGGCAGCCCGTTCGCCTCGATCGTTGAGCGGACGATCGTGATCGTTCTGGTGCGGCGTGTTCCAGGCCGATTTTGCGTGGCGCAGGAGGAGAATGGTCTTCACGCCCGTCATTCCAATTAATACAGTCAGAACAATGGTTTAGTGAATTGCCATGACATGGTCATGTAGAGACGCTACCGTCCCTGTGCATAATTTCAGGGAGAGTGCCCCGTTAGGGGTCCACATGGACGCGCTCAACTCGGCAGATCCGGCTTCGCTCGAAATAACACCCGACAGTCCGCGACGCTTCATCAATCGTGAGCTGTCGTGGCTGGCTTTCAACACGCGGGTGCTCGAGGAGGCCAGCAACAAGCGCCATCCGCTGCTGGAGCGCGTGCGCTTCCTGTCGATCTCGGCGGCGAACCTCGACGAGTTCTACATGGTCCGCGTCGCGGGCCTGGTCGACATGCTGCAGACCCGGTCGAGCCTGTTGAGCGACGACGGCATGACGCCGGCCGAACAACTGGCCGCCATCCGCGATCGCGCCTCGACCTTGATGGCGCAGCAGCAGGATGTCTGGGCCGCGCTGCAGGGCGACCTGCGCGAAGCCGGCATTGCGGTGCTCGATGCGGACGAACTCACCGAAATCGAACGGGGCTGGCTCGACCAGTATTTCATCGACCAGGTGTTCCCGATCCTGACGCCGCTGGCGATCGATCCGGCGCATCCGTTCCCCTTCATCCCCAACGGCGGCTTCTCGGCCATCCTGAAGCTGCAGCGCCGCGACGATCGCCGGCCGTTGATGGCGCTGCTGCCGCTGCCGCCCCAGGTCGACCGCTTCGTGCGCCTGCCGGGACCGGACATCCGCTTCCTGCCGCTGGAAGACCTGATCGACATCTACCTGCCGCGCCTGTTCCCCGGCTACGAGGTGATCGAGCGCGCCTTCTTCCGCGTGATCCGCGACAGCGACGTCGAGATCAACGAGGAGGCCGAGGATCTCGTCCTGCTCTACGAGAGCGCGCTGAAGCGCCGCCGCCGCGGCGACCTGATCTCGATCTCGGTCAATAGCGCCATGCCGGCCGAGCTGCGCGACTTCCTGTTCGACCAGCTCGAGATTCCGGAGCAGACCCAGACCGTCCACGTCTTCCATCTCGACCGCATGCTGAACATCGGCGACGTGAAGGCGGTGATCATCGACGACCGGCCCGACCTCAAGTTTCAGCCCTACAACGCGCGCTTCCCCGAGCGCATCCGCGATTTCGGCGGCGATTGCTTCGCCGCGATCCGCGCCAAGGACATCGTCGTCCACCATCCCTACGAGAGCTTCGACGTCGTGGTGCAGTTCCTGCGCCAGGCGGCGCGCGACCCGGCGGTGGTGGCGATCAAGCAGACGCTTTATCGCACCAGCCACGACTCGCCGATCGTCAAGGAACTGATCGCGGCGGCGGAGGCGGGCAAGACGGTGTCGGCGCTGGTCGAACTCAAGGCGCGCTTCGACGAGGAAGCCAACATCCGCTGGGCGCGCGACCTCGAGCGTGCGGGCGTGCAGGTCGTCTACGGCTTCATCGACCTCAAGACGCACGCCAAGGTTTCGATGGTGGTGCGCCGCGAGGCGCAGTCGATCCGCACCTACGTGCATTTCGGCACCGGCAACTATCACCCGATCACGGCGCGCATCTACACCGACCTGTCGTTCTTCACCTGCGACCCGGCGATGTGCCGCGATGCCGCGCGCCTGTTCAACTACATGACGGGCTATGCGCGGCCCGAGCAGATGGAGAAGATCGCCTTCGCACCGGTGACGCTGCGGCCGACGCTCTACGGCCTAATCGACGCCGAGATCGCCAATGCCACGGCCGGCAAGCCGGCGGCGATCTGGGCCAAGCTCAACTCCCTGGTCGACGCGGCATTGATCGATCGCCTGTACCAGGCCTCGCAGGCCGGCGTGCAGATCGACCTGGTCGTGCGCGGCATCTGCTGCCTCAGGCCTGGCGTTCCGGGGCTGAGCGAAAATATTCGGGTGAAGAGCGTGATCGGCCGCTTCCTCGAACATGCACGCATCATCTGCTTCGGCAACGGCAAGGCGCTGCCGTCGCTGGACGCCAAGGTGTTCCTGTCCTCGGCCGACTGGATGCCGCGCAACCTCGATCGCCGCGTCGAGCTGCTGTGCCCGGTCGAGAATCCGACCGTGCATGAACAGGTCCTCGACCAGATCATGGTCGCCAACCTGAAGGACGACGGCCAGAGCTGGCTGCTGTCACAAGACGGTAACTATCGCCGGCCGCAGACCGGCAAGGAACCGTTCATTGCACATCACTATTTCATGACAAACCCGTCGCTCTCGGGCCGCGGCAGCGCGCTCAAGTTGAGCGGCGCGGTTCCTCGATTGGTCTTGAGTTCGTAATTGGGCCAGCGGCGTCGCGTGCGCCAATTATGACGCTGTAATCCTTCCCGGTTTCGGCTAGACGGAGCGCGCATGGACGGCCATCCGACCGCAGGCGCTTCCGCCGCTCGCACTCCTCTCCACAAGGGGCGGGTGGGCATCATCGACGTTGGTTCGAATTCGATCCGCCTGGTCGTCTACGAACGCGCGAGTCGCGCGCCGCTGCCCGTCTTCAACGAGAAGGTCCTGTGCGGCCTGGCCCGCGGCCTCGACGCGACCGGCCGCCTCAATCCCGAAGGCGTCGAGATGGCGCTGGCCAACATCGATCGCTTCGCGACTCTCGCGCACAACATGAAGGTCACGTCGCTCGACCTGCTGGCGACCGCCGCGGTCCGCGACGCCGCCGACGGCGCCGATTTCATGCGCGAGCTGGCGAGCCGTCCCGGTATCGTCGCCCATACGGTGAGCGGCCAGGACGAGGCGCGCTTCTCTGGCTACGGCGTGATCTGCGGCATGCCCGACGCCGACGGCGTCATGGGCGACCTGGGCGGCGGCAGCCTTGAGCTGGTCTCGATGTCCAAGGGACAGCTCGGTCATTCCAGCACGCTGCCGGTCGGCCCGCTGCGTCTCATGTCCTCGGGCAAGGGCGATCCGCGCAAGGCCGTCGTCGACGCCGTCGAGAGCGTGCGCTGGCTGCGCGAGGAGCAGGGCAAGACCTTCTACGCGGTCGGCGGTGCCTGGCGATCCTTTGCGCGCCTGCACATGGAACAGGCGGGCTATCCGCTGCACATCATCCACCAGTACGAGATCTCGGCCGACGAGGCGCGCGCGGTGGCACGGCTGATCGCGGTGCAGAGCCCGAAGTCGCTGGAGAAGATGCCGGGCGTGTCGCGCCGCCGCGTCGACACGCTGCCGCTCGCCTGCCTGGCGCTCGACAAGTTGTTGGCGACACTGAAGCCGAAGACCGTGGTCTTCTCGGCCTTCGGCCTGCGCGAAGGATTCTACTATTCGCGGCTGAGCGAGGCGGAGCGCGCGCGCCATCCGCTGATCGCCTTCGCCGAGGAGCAGGGCGAGAGCTGGCACCGCTTCGATCTGTCGCCGGAGGAAATCTTCGACTGGCTGACACCGGCCTTCGCCGGCGAAAGCGAGAGCGAGCGGATCCTGCGCAAGGCGGCCTGCCACCTCAGCGACATTTCGTGGGACGACCATCCCGATTATCGCGCCGACCAGGCGTATTTCCGCGTCCTGCATCTGCCGGCGCCGGGGATGAACCACCGCGAGCGCGCCATTCTCGCGATGACGCTGACCTATCGCTACAAGAGCGATCCAAGGGCCGCGATGATCGACACGGCGCTGCGCCTGTCGGACAGCAAGGGCCGCAGCTACGCCAAGCGCCTCGGCGCCTGCCTGCGGCTGGCCTACAATCTGAGCGGCGGTGCGCCGGGCCTCTTGCCGCAGCTCCAGCTTCGCCGCACCGAGCGCGACCTTCGCCTCCTGGTGCCCACCTCGCTCAAGCGAAGCCTGGGCGACGTCACCGCCCGGCGCCTCGAGACCGCCGCCCAGGCATTCGAACTGAGGCCGATGATCGTCTCGGCTTAGGCCGGCGAATTTCCGCAATTTCCTATCGGCTTGGCTTTCGCGACATCAGGGACACGCGGAAGGCGCTCGCCGGCGAGCATAGGGGTGGAGCGGGCCCCGTGATTGCACCGAGAGCTGCCCTCAAGGTTGGGTAGGTGAACTCAAATCCACTCTTCAGTGCTGCCTTCGGCACGACTCTCTGCCCGCCGAGAAGAAGCTCATTGGCGAAGCCACCCAGAGTGAGCCGCAGGGGTAGGGCAGGGACGGGGAGGATCGCCGGACGTCCGAGGGCTCGGGCGAGGCAGATGGTGAACGTTTTGTTGCGCACCGGTTCCGGTGCGGTGCCGTTGACCGGGCCCGAGAGTGAAGGCGTCGCAATAATGTGGATGATCAGGCGGACGAGATCGTCGCGATGTATCCAGCTCATCCATTGTCGGCCGCTGCCCAGGCGGCCGCCCAGGCCAAGCTCGAACGGCGGCAGCAGGCGGGAGAGCATGCCGCCTTCGGCGGCGAGAACGAGGCCGATGCGCAGGCAAACCACACGCACACCTTCGCGGACCTGCTTCGCCTCGCGCTCCCAGCGAACACAGACGTCGCGAGTGAAACACGCAAGCCCCCTTGAGGCCTCGTCCAGGACTTCATCTTTGTGAAGACCGTACCATCCTATCGCCGAGCCATTGACCAGCACCTGCGGCGGGGTCCGCAAGCGTGCCATCAAGGTCCGCACAGCGCGGGTGACATGAAGGCGTGAACGGACGATGCGTCGGCGCTTTTGCGTCGTCCATAGCCCGTCGGAGATCGGCTCGCCGGCAAGATTGACGACGGCGTCGAACAGGGCATCGTCGGGGATCTGATCGAGTGAAGTGACGATACGCAGCGGAGCGGGCAGGTTCAGTGCGCTGCTGCGCTTGCGTGTCAGGACGGTCACGTCGTGGCGAGCGGCAACGAGAGCTTCGACGAGCCGTTGCCCGATGAAGCCTGTAGCGCCCGTCACCAGGATGGCATGACGCCCGGCCAGCGCCGCCGCGAGCGGGCGGGCATCGGGTGGGACGAGGGAGGGTAGACGTTGTGCCGCCTTGAGGTCGCGCAAGCCCGAGACGACCACCCCCAGCGCTGCGATGGCGCACAGCCAGCTCCAGGGCCAATAGTATGCGGCCAGGATATCGGTCGGCTGCGCAGCCCATTCGAGAACGATCGGCGCGAATAGTGCGAGGATCACACCATAATTCAGTGTCAGAAGGGCATGGACGACGCGCTCGGTGGCCGGAAGAAGGCGCGTACGATCCTCCTCGACGAAGTCCCAAAGCGTGATGAAGAGTTCGCCCACCATCAGCGCAGCCAGGGCCACAGCAAAGGCTCCGTGTGGCTCGGTCCAGCCGAGCACCACGAACATGACCGCATAGGCGAGATTGCGGACGCCATGAAGTCTCAGTTCAAGCGACTGCGTCTGTCGCCAAGCAAGGCGCTCGGTCATTTCATGGTGATAAAAGGTGTCGAAGCCGCCCATCATCATCTGGACGAACACGAACGACCAAAAAAGGTCGATCATTGCAGGTCTCCTTGAAAACGCTCGGCCCGCTCGCGAAACAGGCAGGTCTGGCCGATGATCTCGCCAAACAGCGGATGCCGAAGGGTCAGGACGAACGCGAACCAATCGCCGGCAAAGTCGACATGGCTGATGGTGAGATCGCCCGGGCTCAGTAGCGATGGAAGCCTCAGACGCAGGTCTCCAAGGCGAAAAAAGTAGTGATGGCTATGAAAGTGCAGGGCCTCGGCGTCCGCGTTTAGGGACAAGGCGATGCCAAAGCCGCATCCGATGTATTCTTCGAGTCCCGTAGGACCAGCGAAACGCTTGCTGCTGTGAATGATCTGCGGAAAGCCTCGCCGGCGGCCGTACATGCGTGTCCAGAACTGGCCGCCGGTGGCGCGGTCTTCCGTCACGGTGACGACCGATGGCACCCCGAGGTCGTCGTGGAGTGGCAGTGGTCCGCCGATCGCAACGCAAAGGTGCGCGAGCAAGCTTCCGAACCAGGTGCGCCGGCTTTGTACGATGGTCCCCACGTAGGTCACGGCTGCGCCGGCATCCAGTGGCTTGCCGAAGCGGCGGCGTATGGCCGACGGCAGCAGCAGCCATGCGTGCTCCCCCAGCAGCGTGTGGAACCGGTTATCCTGCGGAACGTCCGGCGTGGAGGAGGCCGGAACCGTACATCCAAGATCGACCAACTTTTTCCAGGGTGCCATAGAGCCTTCCTGATATCCCGTTATGTCAGATATTTCTGTTGAAAGAGAAATAACCGCTCAAATTTTTGTCCTTCATTTCATCCGCGCCAACCCGGCCAGCTTGATGACACGCGATCCGAGCCTGATCAGGGCCATCAGCGTGCTGGGAGGGACGGTCACCATCTGGCTGAACCATGTGTCGAGCGTTGTGACGAAGGCCTGCATCTCAAGAAGGCGCGCCCGGGCAACCTTGCTCACGGTGGGATCGCTGTCGGCTGCTTTCAGCACGTCGCCGATTGCGGCCACCGCCGGATCGATCTCTCGCTCTTTTCTGCCCTGAACGATGCGGGCCATGATTTGCCAGAGATCGGCTTCGGCTTCGTAGTGGTCCCGGCGGTCACCCAATACGGGGACGCGGCGAATGAGCTTCCAGTTGATGAGTTCGCGGATACTGTTGGAGACGTTGGACCGTGCCATGCCGAGGGAATCGGCGATATCCTCCGCCGTGAGCGGCCGATCCGACAGGTAGAGCAGGGCCTGTATCTGAGCCACCGATCGATTGACGCCCCATTGGCCACCCATATCGCCCCAGCGGAGAATGAACTGTTCGACTGCAGCGGGCAGGGGTGTATTGACTGTCTTTTCTGTCATTACAGAAATATATGACGTGCCGTATGGCGAGTCAACTCGTTGGTCCTATGAGCGAGCGAGACGCTCGCGGTCCATGGCTGCGGGCCGCGAGCTCGCGGTCGTCAGGACGAGGAAGACTCGGCCGGGAGCTGGATGAGCTTGGGCTGGTCGCCGTTCAGCGCCAGCGCGAGCCGGCCCTCGATCAGGTCGACGGCATCGGACCCGAACACTTCCTGCCGCCAGCCCTTCAGGGCCGCGATGTCGCGCTTGCCGGCGGCCAGGCGATCGAGTTCGTCGGCGCTCGCCACCAGGCGGCCGGCCACGCCGGCCTGCTCGGCCTTGAGCCGCAGCAGGGTGCGCAGCAGGTCGACGATGGCGCCCGGCGCGCGGATCTGCTCGGGGGCCTTGTCGCGCACCGGCAGCTCCGATTCCGGCAGGGCGCGCGCCCGCTCGATGGCTTCCATCAGCTCGCGACCCTGCCAGCCTTCCGCGAAGCCGCGGCCGAGGCCGCGTGTCGCGGCGAGCTCGTCGATCGACTTCGGCGCATGGGCCGCGATCTCCAGGAGCTGCTCGTCGCGCAGCAGGCGCTGGCGGGGAATGTCGATGCGCTGGGCCGTGCGCTCGCGCCAGGCGGCGACCTCCTTGAGGATCGCCATCACGCGCGGGGAGGCGCCCCGGGGCTTCAGCCGGCGCCAGGCCTGCTCGGGGTCGGCCCGATAGGTCGCCGGATCGTTCAGAATCCCCATCTCCTCGGCGATCCACGAGAAACGGCCGGTCTTGTCGAGCTGCTTCTTCAGCTTCTCGTAGACGACCCGCAGGTGGGTGACGTCGGACAGGGCGTAGGTGATCTGGCGCTCGCTGAGCGGCCGGCGGCTCCAGTCGGTGAACCGGCTCGACTTGTCGATCTTGGCCTTGGCCAGCCGGGTGGCGAGGGACTCGTAGGAGGCGGCCTCGCCATGGCCGCAGACCATGGCGGCGACCTGGGTGTCGAACAGGGGGCCCGGCACCTTCTGGAGGCGCAGGTAGAAGATTTCGAGGTCCTGCCGGGCCGCGTGAAAGACCTTGAGGACCTTGGGGTTGAGCATCAGCTCGTCCAGCGGGGCGAGGTCGATGCCTTCGGCCAGCGTGTCGATCGCGGCCGCGTCGTCGGGGCCGGCGACCTGGGCCAGGCAGAGCTTGGGCCAGTAGGTCCGCTCACGCATGAACTCGGTGTCGACGGCAACAAACTCGGTGTCGGCGAGGGGCTTGCAGAACGCTGCCAGCTCGTCGGTCGTTGTGATGAGCTTCATTGGGGACGATCTATAGACCCCGCCGCGGCTCCGGCATAGTTGCCGCAAACGGAAAGTGGCCAATCCCTTGACTTGGCATGACTTTCGGTGCCTTTTGCCGGGCCTCAAAACCCGGAAAATACGTAATGTCTTCAGTCTACCGAACCCATACGTGCGGCCAGCTGCGGCCCGAGCATGTCGGCCAGCAGGCCCGTCTTTCGGGCTGGGTCCAGCGCAAGCGCGACCACGGCAACCTGCTGTTCATCGACCTGCGCGATCACTATGGCGTGACCCAGGTCGTGGTGGACGTCTCCAGCCCTGTCTTCAAGACTGCAGAGGCTGTGCGTAACGAGAGCGTCATCACGGTCACCGGCAAGGTCGTGGCCCGCGAGGCCTCGACCGTGAACGCCAAGCTGGCGACCGGCGCGGTCGAGCTCGATGCCGCCGAGCTGGTCGTGCAGTCGATGGCCGACCCGCTGCCGATTCCGGTCTACCAGGAGCACGACACCACGCCGGAGGAGCTGCGCCTCAAGTACCGCTTCCTCGACCTGCGCAAGGACAAGCTGCACAAGAACATCATCCTGCGCAGCCAGGTGATCGCCAGCCTGCGCCGCCGCATGATCGACCAGGGCTTCACCGAGTTCCAGACGCCGATCCTGACCGCCGACAGCCCCGAGGGCGCGCGCTCCTACCTGGTGCCGAGCCGCCTGCATCCGGGCAAGTTCTACGCCCTGCCGCAGGCGCCGCAGATGTTCAAGCAGCTGCTGATGGTGTCGGGCTTCGACCGCTACTTCCAGATCGCACCGTGCTTCCGCGACGAGGATGCGCGCGCCGACCGCTCGCCCGGCGAGTTCTACCAGCTCGATTTCGAGATGAGCTTCGTCACCCAGGAAGACGTATTCGAGGCGATCGAGCCGGTTCTGGGCGGCGTGTTCCAGGAGTTCGCCTCGTTCAACCGCGAGACGCCGCGCAAGGTCTCGGCTTTCCCGTTCCCGCGCATTCCCTTCGCCGAGGCGCTGCTGTCGTTCGGCACCGACAAGCCCGACCTGCGCAACCCGCTGCGCATCTTCGAGGTGGGAGAGGTCTTCGCCGGCTCCGAGTTCAAGGTGTTCGCCGGCATCGTCGCCAAGGGCGGCGTGGTGCGTGCCATCCGGGCGCCCAAGGCCGCCAGCCAGCCGCGCAGCTTCTTCGACAAGCTGAACAGCTGGGCGCAAAGCGAGGGCAAGCCCGGCCTGGGCTACATCACGCTGGAGAACGGGGCCGGGAAGGGACCGATCGCCAAGTTCGTGGCCGACGAGCGGCTGGCCAAGCTCAAGGAGCTGACCGGCGCGGAGGACGGCGATTCCGTGTTCTTCGTGGCCGACACCGCCGACACGGCCTGGAAGTTCGCCGGCCAGGCGCGCACCAAGGTCGGCCAGGAGCTGGGCGTGATCGACGAGGACCAGTTCGCGCTGTGCTGGGTCGTCGACTTCCCGATGTTCGAGTACGACGACAAGCTGAAGAAGATCGACTTCAGCCATAACCCGTTCTCGATGCCCCAGGGCGGGCTCGAGGCGCTCGAGACCCAGGACCCGCTCACCATCAAGGCGTGGCAGTACGACATCGTCTGCAACGGCATCGAGCTGTGCTCCGGCGCGATCCGGAACCACAAGCCGGACATCATGTACAAGGCGTTCGGCATTGCCGGTTACAGCAAGGAAGAGGTCGAGGCGCGCTTCGGCGGCATGCTGAACGCGTTCAAGTTCGGCGCCCCGCCGCACGGCGGTGCCGCACCGGGCGTCGACCGCATCGTCATGCTGCTGGCCGACGAGCCCAACATTCGCGAGATCATCACCTTCCCGATGAACCAGTCGGCGGTCGACCTGATGATGGAGGCTCCGGCCGAGGTTCCGGCCGAGAAGCTGCGGGAGCTGCACATCGGGTTGCGTCTGCCGCCGGCCAAGAAGGACTAGGTGTGGTAGGAAGAGTGTAAAATTGACCGGGCCGGTAAGGCTCAGTACAATCAATGAGTTATAGTCTTTTTATAAAGAAGATTATGAGCTCATTTCAGCTCTCTTCCTTCATGGTCCTGCCGCTCGTGGTGGGGCAGGCGCTCCTGACGAGCGCCTGCGGCGTGCCCGCCGCCGTCTCGGTAGCGAGCTACGCGGCCGATGGCGGCCTGCTGGTGACCTCGGACAAGACCTCGACCGACCATGTCTATTCGGTTGTGACCAAACAGGACTGCGCGATCTGGCGCGTCTTCAGGGGCCGGCAGGTCTGCACGGCACGTGCCGACGGCAAGGACCCCTACAACACCGACTATACCGAGCCCCAGCGCATGGTCTCGGAGAGCGGCGTCGAATATTCCGCGCCGCTGCGACCCGCGCCCAATGCGCCGGCCGTGAGCTGGGATCCTGCCGTCTACAAGTCTTCGCCGGCCGCACCGCCGGCAGCGGAAGGACCGATGACGGCTAGCGCGGAGCCCGCGCCGACGACCACCGCTGTCTCGTCGACTCCGCCCAAGCCCAAGAAGGCCAAGACAGTGCAGCGCTCCGCTAAGAAGCCTTCACGAGGTCCGGCGGCGACTGCCCCCTGAGCAGGAAGGCCTCGAGATTGTCGAGCGCCTTGAAGCCCATCGCATTGCGGGTCTCGACCGTGGCCGAGCCCATGTGCGGCAGCAGGAACGCGTTCTCCAGATCGTAGTAGCCCTGATGCATCCGCGGCTCGCCGTCGAACACGTCGAGGCCGGCCGAGGCGAGGTGGCCGCTCTTCAGCGCCGCGATCAGCGCCTCGTCGTCGACCACGCCGCCGCGCGCTGTGTTCACCACGATGGCGCCCTTGGGCAGCCGGGCGATGCGCTCGGCATTCACCCACTTGGCGGTTGCCGGCGTCATCGGCGCATTGATCGACAGGAAGTCGCAATGCGGCAGCATGTCGTCGGGATTGGCGTGGAACACCGCGCCCTTCTCAAGGTCGGGCGCCAGCCGGCTGCGGTTGGAATAGTGGATCTGCATGCGGAAGGCGCGGGCGCGGTCGGCGGTCGCCTGGCCGATGCGGCCCATGCCGAGGATACCGAGTCTCTTGCCGGTGACGTGGGTACCCATGAGCTGCGTCGGCGTCCAGCCGACCCAGTTGTGGGTCCGCAGCATGCTGGCGCCTTCGTGCGCGCGGCGTGCGGCGCCCAGCAGGCAGAGCATCGTGATGTCGGCGGTGGCGTCGGTCAGCACGTCCGGCGTGTTGCTGACCACGATGTTTCGCTTGGCCGCGGCGGCCACGTCGACATGCTCGTAGCCCACCGAGAAGGTGGCGATCATGCGCACCGAGGCGGGCAGGGCGGCGATCGTCGTGGCGTTCAGCGCATCGCCCGCGGCACACATGATGCCGTCGAAGCCTTCCGATGCCTTGGTCAGGGCCGGGCCGTCATAGAGCCGATCCTCCGGGTTGAGTCGCGCATCGAAATTCGCCGAAAGACGTGCCTCGACGTCGGGCGGGAAGTGCCGGGTGGCCAGGACCTTCGGCTTGCCGTTGCTCATTGAAAAATTCCTCCCTGTGTAGCCCTGACGCAGGCGATCATTCTGGTATTCCGCGCGCATGGATATTACGCTTGGCAGCCCGGCTACAAGGCCTAGCCTCTCAAGCCCTCGTCAGTTGACCACGTATAGTTTTCGCCGTCCTCGCGTCCAAACAGCGGCCGTACTCGCCGCCGTCGGCGTTCTTGTGTTGCTGGGCCTGTGGATAAACGGCGCCGACGCGCAGCAGCAACCGTCGCCGGATTCGCCCTTGGTGCCGCATCGTGCAACCTACGACATGAAGCTGTCGGTGGCGCGACCGAACAGCGGAATCGTCGAAGTGAGCGGGCGCATGGTGCTGGAGACCGTCGAAGCCTGCGAGGGTTGGGAGGTCAAGCAGCGCATCAAGCTCAAGTTCCTGCGCAACGACGGCGACGAGTTCACCACCGATTCGAGCTTTACCAGCTACGAGACCAAGGACGGGCTCTCGCTACGCTTCAGTGTCCGCAACATCCAGGACGACGAGGTCGAGGAGGAACTGCGCGGCAACGCCGATCTCGATGCGCCGGGCGCCAAGGGACGGGCGAGCTTCTCGTTGCCGGAGGCGCGCAGCTTCGAGCTTCCCGCCGGGACGCTGTTCCCGACCACGCATCTCGCTTTGGTTCTTCGCCACGCCCGCGACGGCGACAAGTCGGCGTCCTATTCGGTGTTCGACGGCGCCCGCCTCGACGGCGCCTTCCAGGTGAACGCCGTGATCGGCCGGCCGCCGCGCCAGACCGGCTCTCCGGTGGTCCGCGGCGACGTCGCGCTGCTGCGCAATCAACCCGCATGGGGCGTGCGTTTCGCCTTCTTCGCAACCGGTGACCAGGGCGCCCATCCCGAGTACGAATTGGCCCTCGACTTGCTCGGCAACGGTATTGCCCGTTCCATGCTGCTCGACTACGGCGAGTTCGCCGTGGATGCTCGTCTCGTCCAACTCCAAGCCCTGCCGAGGCCCAGATGCTGAATCGCCGTCTGCTTGTGCCCGTTGCCAGCTTTCTCGTCCTCGCCGCTCCGGCGATGGCGCAGGAGATGGTGCCTCATCGCGCGGTCTACGAGGTCGGTGCGATCGAGAACGGCAAGCCGACCGGCAGCACGCCCGGCACCTACGCCTATGAACTCAAGCTCACCTGCGACGGCTATGTCATCTACCAGCGCCTGCGTCTCGAAGCGGCCGGCCAGCGCTCGGCCGTGATCAGCGAGCAGCAGACCCAGATGACCGAGAGCAAGGACGGCAGGAAGCTGACCTTCGAGCACCGCTCGGTGGCCGGCGGCAAGCAGACCAGCCTGATCAAGGGCGAGGCGAGCATGGACGACGACGGCACCGGCGAAGCGCGCTTCACCGATCCGGAGAACCAGACCGTGGCCCTGCCGAAGGGCACGCTGTTTCCCGTCGCCATCGCCCGCGCCACGATCCGCGCCGCTAAGGCCGGCGAGAACGGCTTCGACGCGCTGTTCTTCTTCGGCGACAAGGTGAAGCCGCCGCAGCAGGTCAACGCCGTGATCGGCAAGGTGCCGAAGCGGCTGGCCGACGTGAAGATCCCGGAGGGCGCCGAGGAGCTGGTCGACGGCCGCACCCGCATCTACTACCGCGCCGGCTTCTTCGACGGCGAGGCGAAGGGCCAGGGGGGCGGAGAGCCCGCCTTCGAGATGAGCAGCGTCACACTCGACAACGGCATCGAACTCTACGGCACCCACGAGCAGGGCGACGGCGGCATCGAATACCGCATCACGCGCCTGGAGCCGATCCCGAAGCCGGAGTGCAAGTGAGGTAAGGATCCCTCGCTGCGCTCGGGATGACACGAGAGGGTTGTTCCAAAACAGGTGTCATCCCGAGCGCAGCGAGGGATCCTTAACTTCTCTCGCGACCTCATAAATGCCGACCTACTGGGTCTACATCCTCACCAACACCAGTCGAAACGTCATGTATGTCGGCGTGACCAACAACCTCGAAAACCGGATCGCTCAACATCGTGAAGCCTCGAGAGACAGCTTCACGGGCCGCTACAATGTGACGACCTTGGTTTATGCCGAGGATTACCAGTACGTCGAAGATGCGATTGCCAGAGAAAAGCAGATCAAGGGCTGGCGACGATCGAAGAAGAACGAACTGGTCGAGGCCGCCAATCCCACATGGGCCGATCTTTTGGAAGCACTACCGAGTAAGGATCCCTCGCTACGCTCGGGATGACACCTCCTTTGTCATTCCGAGCGTAGCGAGGAATCCTTCCTCTTAAACCGGCCACAACCACGCAGCGCCGCGGACGCCGCTGGAGTCGCCGTGCGTCGGCGGGCGCAGTTTCGTGGCGATCTTGTCGCGTTCGGAGAAGATGTAGTCCTTCCAGAGTTCGGGCACGCTCTCGTAGAGCTGCGGGATCTTCGAGAGGCCGCCGCCCAGCACGATGATGTGGGGATCGATCAGGTTGACGACGTTCGCCAACGAGCGCGCGAGGCGGTCGCAGTAGCGGTCGAGGCATTCGCCCGCGAGGGCATCGCCGGCCGCCGCGGCATCGGCGATGTCCGTGGCGCGCAGCTCGCGGCCGGCGGCTTGCGCGTACTGACCCTGGAAGGCCGGGCCGCTCAGCCACGACTCGACGCAGCCGTATCGCCCGCAATAGCAGTGCGGGCCGGGGCGCTCGTCGTCGCGGGGCAGGGGCAGGGCATTGTGGCCCCATTCGCCGCCGATCGCCTGGGCGCCCACCAGCGGCTTGCCGTCGATCACGATACCGCCGCCCACGCCGGTGCCGAGGATCACACCGAACACGATCGGGGCGCCGGCACCCGCGCCGTCGGCCGCCTCCGAGACGGCGAAGCAGTTGGCATCGTTGGACAGGCGCACGTCGGCGCGACCCAGCCCGTGCATCAGGTCGATGTCGAGCGGCCGGCCGTTCAGTCGCGTCGAGTTGGCGTTCTTGATCAGGCCCGTGGCCGGAGAGAGCGCGCCGGGATGGCCGATGCCGACGCGGCAGCGCACGCCGACCGTGGCTTCGAGCTCGCGCACCACGCCGACCACGGCACCGACGGTGGCTTCGTAGCTGTCCTGCGGGGTCGGCACGCGAAGCCGCGCCCGTTCCGTACCATCATCGCCGAGGACCAGTCCCTCGATCTTTGTGCCGCCGAGATCGATGCCGATGCGCATGAACCTGACTTTGAAAATACCAAAAGAGAAATCTCACAAGAAACGGGCGCGGATGTCGATGCTGTTCTCGACGCCGACCTTGTCGAACGTCGAAGCCAGCCATTGGGTTGCAGCGGAACGGCCGGCCTGGAACAGGTGGTCGAGGAACTCGGGCTCGATGTTGAACTTGCTGACGGCGCCGAGCGGGCGGAGCGTCGGGGCATCGGTGATCGAGTGGATCAGCAGCTTCTTCAGGCGCTCGCCGAACTCGCCGGTGACCGCGCCCTTGTCGATCAGCTCCTGCACGAAGGCGATGGCCCGCATCTCGGCCATCAGTGCGCCGCCGAAGGTGATCTCGTTCAGCCGGTCGGCGATCTCTGCGTTGGAGCGCGGAATGCCTTCGCGGCCCGGCGGATCGACCTCGACGATCACCACGTCGGCACTCTCGCTGTTGTAGATGAACGGCCAGATCGGCGGATTGCCGCGGAAGCCGCCGTCCCAGTAAGGCTCGCCGTCGATCACCACGGCTTCGTGGATGCTGGGCAGGCAGGCCGAGGCCAGCAGCGCGTCGATCGACAGCTCCTCGCGCGTGAAGATGCGCACCTTGCCGGTCGCCACGTTGGTCGCGGCGATGAAGGCCTTGATCTGGTGGCAGGCGCGGACGGCCTCCTGGTCGAAGTGCCGCGTCAGGAGATCGCGCAGCGGATCGAACTTCAGGGGATTGCGCTGCCAGGGCGTAAGCGTGCGCTGGATCAGGTCGGCCCATAGGGCGCCCGGTGAATCGTCGAGGTTCCAGTTGCCCTGCAGGCGATCGAGCGGTGTGCGCCGGATGGGACTGGCGATCGACATCTGGCCAAGCTCGCCCCAGAAGGCGGCAAGTGCTGCGCGGGCGCCAGCGGGACCGCCCTTGGCCCAGCCCTGCAGGAAGATCGCGGCATTCATCGCGCCGGCGCTGGTGCCGCTCACCGCCTCGAACTCGAGACGGCCATCCTCGATCAGCGCGTCGAGCACGCCCCAGGTAAAGGCGCCGTGGCTGCCGCCGCCTTGCAGGGCGAGGTTGATGCGTTTGGTCTCGGTCATGCGTCTATCCTCGCGGCCCATGCGGCGTTAGGGTCATCGTTCTGTAAAGAACGGGCGGAGCTGTCGGTATTATGGCGAAGGAGAGGGCGGGAGGACCGTGGCGAAAACGCCCGTCGACCATCCTGTGGATGCTCTCGCTGGGGCAGCTCGTCACCTGGGGCATCGTCTACTACACCTTCCCGCTGTTCGTCGTGCCGATGACCCAGGAGCTCGGCTGGTCGCGCAGCGCAATGTTCGGGGCGCTGTCGGCGGGACTCCTTACGGCGGGCCTCTGCTCCATCGCCGTCGGCGCCTGGATCGATCGCGGCCATGGCCGCCTGCTGATGACCGGCGGCTCGGTCCTCGCGGCCGTGCTTCTCTTCCTGTGGTCGAGGGTCGATTCGCTGCCGCTGTTCTATGCGATATGGATCGGACTTGGCGCCTGCCAGGCGGTGACGCTCTACGAGCCCGCCTTCGCGGTGATCACCCGCGTTTACGGTCCGCGCTACAAGCAGGCGATCCTGCTGATGACCTTCCTTGGCGGACTGGCCAGCACCTTCGGCATTCCCCTGGCGCAGTTCCTGATCGAGCAGATCGGCTGGCGACCGGCGCTCGACGTGATGGCGGCCATCGTCCTGGGCGTTGGCGCCATGCACTGGCTGATCGTGCCGGGTCCAACGGTGAAGGCGGTGCCGATCGCCGAATCGAAGCCGCCCGTGGAAGGCGTTGCGAAGAGGAGTCCGCTCGCCACCGCGGTTCGCGTGCCGGCCTTCTGGGGACTGATCGTTGCCTTTGCGGGATATGGGCTCGCCTTCTCGGCCATGAGCTTCCATCTCATCCCGCTCCTCGACGATCGCGGCGTGCCGATCGGCGTGATCATGGCGATCATCGCCCTGATCGGCCCCATGCAGGTCGTGGGGCGGGTGCTGCTGATGGTGGGTCAACGCCACATCACGACCATTCAGCTCGGGGCGATCATCTACTTCGCCTTCCCGCTCTCGATGGCTTTCCTGGCGACCGGCATCACCGACGTCTATCCCCTGATCCTGTTCGCCATCGTCTATGGCGTGGCCAACGGCCTCGTCACCATCCTGCGCGGCATGGCCGTGCCGGAGTTCATCGGCCCGGAAGGTTACGGCGTCGTGTCCGGTGCGCTCACCATGCCGACCAACGTCATGCGCGCTGCCGGCCCGCTGATGGCCTCGCTCGCCTGGGGATATTTCGGCGGCTACACGCCGGTCTTATGGGGCCTGGCGGGCATCATGCTGATCGCAGCCTTGGGCTTTGCGGCCGCGGCATTTCTTTCCAAACGGGCCTGAACGCCAGCTTTTGCCACAATCGCACATCAAGTGAACTCGCGTCTTTCGGACCAAAGAAGCGAGGCCTCATGTTCAACGCGAAGCAGTTGCTGGATCAGTTCATGGGAGGCGGCCAGAGTGGCCAAAGCGGCGCTGGAGATTTTCTACGTGGCGCCGGTGGCGGTGCCCTCGCCGGTAGCCTGGCGGCGCTGGTGCTGGGCAGCAAGGCCGGCCGTGAGATCGGTGGCGAGGCGCTGAAGATGGGCGGCATGGCCGCGGTCGGCGCGCTTGCCTACAAGGCCTATCAGGACTGGCAGGCGGGCAAGCCGGCCGCGCCCGCGACGCCCCAGGCTCCTCCGGTTCCGATGCTGCCGGCGCCCAGCGGGACGCCGTTCAATCCGTCGACCGAGGCCGGCCAGCAGACGCTGGCGCGCCACCTGTTGCGCGCCATGATCGCCGCCGCCAAGGCCGACGGCCATGTCGATGCCCAGGAGCAGGCGCGCATCTTCGCCGAGATGGACAAGCTGCCGCTCTCGTCCGAGGACAAGGCCTTCGTGATGGACGAGCTGCGCGCCAAGCTCGACGTCGATGCCGTGGCCGATGCGGCCGCGACGCCGGAGGAGGCGGCCGAAATCTATGCTGCGTCGTTGCTGGCCATCGACGTCGATAACGCGGCGGAGCGCGGCTACCTCGGCATGCTGGCCGCGCGCCTCAAGCTCGACGACGCGCTGGTGGCGCATCTCCACGGCAGCGTCGCCTCCGCCACCGGCAAGAACGTGCCGGTCGCCGCCTGAGATTGGCTATCGAATATGAGTAAGGATCCCTCACTTCGTTCGGGATGACACCGGTCTGTTGGTGGGCGCACTGCGCCAATTCCAGCAATCGTGTCATCCCGAGCACAGCGAGGGATCCTTCGCTTTTCGTCGCTTACTCCGCCGCGAGCCGCACGGCCTTCGGCTTGAGGTGCTGCACCTTCGGCATCACCTCCTTCGACAGCAGCTCGAGCGAATGGCGCCAGGCCTGCGGGTTCTCGACATAGTCGAAGCCGAAGACCAGGAGCTGTCCGAAGCCACCGACCTCGTCGTAGATCTTCTCGATCTTCTCGACGACGGTCTTGGGCGATCCCACGATCCAGTTGTGCTTGGCGCAGTATTCCGGCGTCACGTCGGAGTCGGCCGCGCTCGGATCGTGCTTCAGGTACTCGAAGAAGCCGAACTGGGCGAGCAGGGGCAGGAAGTATTCCCGCATCATGCGGCCCATGTGCGAACCGACGGAGAGGCGCATCGCTTCTTCGTCGGTGTCGGCCACGAAGACCTCGCGCACCATGCGCCACTGGCCGCGGTCGGGCGTGCGGCCCGACTTGGCGGCGCCGATCTCCACCGACTCCCAGTGGCTCTTCACATAGGCCGGGTTGAGGTTGAGGCTCATCGGGAGATAGCCCTTCTCGCCGGCGAGTTTCAGCGTGTCGGAACCCTTGGAGAGGCCGGCGACGCCGATCGGCGGGTGCGGGGCCTGCAATGGCTTGATGTGCGGCTTCAGGAAACCGAACATCGTGTCGGGCTTGGTGACGTGCCAGTACTTGCCCTTGTAGTCGAAGGGCTCGGTCGACGACCAGAGCTTCAGGATGATGTCGAGCGCCTCGCGCGTCATCTCGCGGTTGGTGCCCGACATGCCGTCGACGTTGAACATCGCCCAGTCGCTGGGCAGGCCCGACGCCGCGACGCCGAAGTTCAAACGCCCGCCCGAGATATGGTCGAGCATGGCGACCCGGTTCGCCAGCTCGGCGGGGTGGTGATAGGGCAGCAGGAAGCCGCCGGGACCGAGGCGGATGTTCTTGGTCTGCATCAGCGCCTGCGCGACCAGCAGGTCGGGCGAGGGATGAGGTTCCCAGGGGGCGGTGTGATGCTCGCCGATCCAGGCTTCGGTGAAGCCCAGCTCGTCGAGCCAGCGGATCACCTGAAGATCCCATTCGTGGCCGTCCTTCAGGGACCGCTCGGGCGGATGAGACGGCATGGTGAAATAACCGAACTGCATCGTTTCCTCCTGTTTTCGTTGAGGACAAGTCGACTACCATCGCGAGCGGGACGCAAGGGGGCAGGGATGCATGGCTGACGACGTTTTGATTCTCATCGACCAGCAGAAGGCCATGGATCATCCCAAGTGGGGACCCCGCAACAATCCCGGCGCCGAGGCCAACATCGCCCGCCTGCTGGCCGACTGGCGTCGCCGCGCCGCGCCGATCGTCCACGTGAAGCACGATGGTACGAAGCCGGAGTCGCCGTTCCGGCCGGGCCAGGAAGGCAACGATTTCCTGCCGCTCACCGCGCCGTTGGAGGGCGAGCTGGTCGTGACCAAGAAGGTGCACAGCGCCTTCATCGGCACCGACCTCGCAGCCGGCCTGCAGGCGATGGCGGGCGCCGGCGGCGAGAAACCGCCGCTGGTGATCTGCGGCGTGCTGCTGGCCAACTCGGTCGAGGCGACGGTGCGCGTCGCCGGCAATCTCGGCTTCCGGGTGCGCCTGCCAAGCGATGCCTGCTGGTCGTGCGACAAGCGCGATCTTACCGGCCGGCTATGGCCGGCCGAGGACGTGCATCAGCTCACTCTGGCGCTGCTGGACGGCGAGTATGCCGAAGTGACGACGGTCGACGAAATCCTCGCCGGCGTGCGCTGATGCGCGTCAGACCATTTCGTCGGTTATGACCTTGAAGCTCACCAGCGTATTGGGGCCGAACGTATGGGTGATCGGCACGTCGGCGGCGTCGCGGCCCCGGCCGATCAGGATGCGGCCGATGCGCGGCGTGTTGTTGCGCGCGTCGAATGGGTACCACTGTCCGCCGAGATAGGCTTCGAACGAGCCGGCGAAATCCATCGGCGCATCGACCGGTGGCACGCCGATGTCGCCTAGATAGGCGGTGCAATAGCGTGCGGGAATGTTCATGCAGCGGCAGAACGTAACCGCCAGGTGAGCGTAGTCGCGGCACACGCCGTTGCCTTCGTTGAAGGCCTCCCAAGCCGTCTTGGTTGGCCGGGCATGCTCGTAACCGAAGGTGATGTGATCGTGCACATAGTCGCAGATCGCTTGGACGCGGGCCCAGCCGGGCGGCCCTTTTCCGAAGAGGCTCCATGCTATTTCGGAGAGGCGATCGGTGTCGCAATAGCGGCTGCCAAGAAGATAGACCAAGGTTTCGGAGGGCAGATCCTCCACCGCATGCTGCGGGGCCGACAGCACGGTCTTCTCTGGCCTTCCTGAATCACGGATGATGCCATTGCCGGAGAGCCGTATCCGCCCGGCCGGCGCGACAAGGCGGCTACACAGGTTGCCGAATGCGTCGCGATAGCGGGTAATTGGTACGGCCGGATCGGTTGTCAGTTTGTCGGACTCGACGAGATCGCCTGCCCGTGAGGGATGGGTGCCCAATATCGCAATCATTGGAGTTGGCTGCGGGAAGTCGTAGACGATCTCGTACCCAATGCGAATCTTCATTCCGACGCCCTCGAGTCACAATGCGGCAGAGATCGATCAGGCGTCTAGGCCGGATCGGGCGTGACGCTGACGTGGACCTCCATGCCAAGAGTATCGGCCCGGGAGCCGACGAAGGTACCGTGCAGCGGTAGTGCCTGCTCGGGATCGCGCACGACCGCCACCGTAACGAGACTGGCCTTGCCGACGTTGCCGCTGGTCGGATCGAAATCGATCCAACCCATAGCGGGCAGATAGACCTGCGCCCACGCATGCGTCGCGCCGTGCGCCTCGGTCGGCGCCACGTTCGGCATCGTGGCGAGGTAACCCGAGGCGAAGCGGGCGGCGAGGCCCAGCGAGCGCGCGGCATCGATCATCAGGAGCGCAAAGTCGCGGCAGCTGCCGTGGCCGAGTTCGAGCGTCTCGCGCGGCGCCTGCACGCCCTTGGCCTCGCGGCGACGGTAGAGGAAGCCGTCGTGGATGCCCTGGGAGAGACGTGCCATGAGTTGGAGGGCAGAGATCTGACCGTCCGCGGGCAGGAATCGGCGTGCCCAATGGGCGACCGCGTCGTCGGGCCCGATATCGTGGCGATGGATGCAGTAGGCGAGGTTGGCCGTCTCGTCGGCGTAGTCGACGGGAAAGAGGGCCGCGGCTTCGTCAGGGCCGGGATGAGCGGCGTGGGTGGGTGAATGTTCGAGGCTGACCACGCTCGCGAAGGTGAGTTCGGTGGCGACACCGGCGAACTCGGCGATGGCGACGTGGTTGCCGAAATCGTCCGTCTCATGGCGCAAGCTGGAAGGGGCGGGCTGGATTTCGAGGCTTATCTCGATGACGCGCTGATCGTGCGAGTCGCGGGGCCGCAGCATCATGCGGTGCTCGCCGAAGGCGACCGGCTGCCGGTATCGATAGGTCGTGACGTGCCTTATTGTCAGTGACGGCATGACCTCTCCCTGACCTTCTTCAAAGCATGTTTCGGGCCAAGCCGATACCTCAAACGAAACAAGGCGGCCCACAGGCCGCCTTGTCCTTGTGCGAATTGGAGGTAGCTCAGCCGAGCTGGATCCAGGTCGTCTTCATCTGCGTGAACTTGTCGAAGGCGTGCAGCGACTTGTCCCGGCCGTTGCCCGACTGCTTGTAGCCGCCGAACGGCGTGGTGATGTCGCCGCCGTCGTAGGTGTTCACCCACACCGAGCCGGCGCGCAGGGCCTTGGAGAACTTGAAGGCCTTGTTGATGTCGGAGGTGAAGATCGCCGAGGCGAGGCCGTAGATCGTGTCGTTGGCGACGGTGAGGGCCTGTTCGGCATCCTTGACCGGGATGACCGACAGGACCGGTCCGAAGATCTCCTCCTGGGCGATCTTCATCTTGTTGTCGACATTGTCGAACACGGTCGGCTCGATGAACGAGCCGGCATTGTCGATGTGCACCTGCTTGCCTCCCATGGCGAGCTTGGCGCCTTCCTTCTGGCCGGCGTCGATGTAGCCCATGACCCGCTTGGTCTGGGTCTCGTCGACCATGGCGCCCATCTGCGTCTTGGGGTCGAGCGGGTCGCCCGGCATCATCTTCTGGCCGATCGCCATGACCTTGGCGAGGAACTCGTCCTTGATCTTGTCCTCGACGATGAGGCGCGAGCCGGCGGTGCAGACCTCGCCCTGGTTGAACCAGATGCCGAAGGCCGTGCGGCGGGCGGCGATGTCGAGGTTCGGCGCGTCGGCCAGCACGATGTTCGGCGACTTGCCGCCGCACTCGAGCCAGACCTGCTTCATGTTGGATTCGCCGGAGTAGCGGAGGAAGTACTTGCCGACTTCCGTCGAGCCGGTGAAGGCCAGCACGTCGACGTCCATGTGACGGCCGAGCGCCTGGCCCGCGGTCTCGCCGAAGCCCGGCAGCACGTTGAACACGCCCTCGGGGATGCCGGCCTCGGCCGCCAGTTCGGCGAGGCGCAGCGCGGTGAGGGGCGACTGCTCGGCCGGCTTCAGGATCACCGAGTTGCCGGCGGCCAGCGCCGGCGAGATCTTCCAGCAGGCCATCAGCAGCGGGAAGTTCCAGGGCACGACGCAGGCCACGACGCCGGCAGCCTCGCGGGTGATCATGGCGATGACGTTGCCCGGGGTCGGGGCGACCTCGTCGTAGATCTTGTCGATGGCTTCACCGAACCACTGGACGGTGTTGGCCGAGCCCGGGATGTCGACCGACGCGGAGAAGGCGATCGGCTTGCCCATGTCGAGCGTCTCGAGCAGGGCCAGCTCCTCGCGATTCTTCATCATGAGGTCGGCAAGCTTCAGCATGATGCGCTTGCGCTGGGCCGGCGCCATGTTGGCCCAGGTGCTCTTCTCGAAGGCGGCGCGCGCGGCCTTCACGGCGGCGTCGACGTCGGCCTGCTCGCAGGCGGCGACCTTGGTCAGGACCTGGCCGGTCGCGGGATTGACGCAGTCGAAGGTCTTGCCGGTCTGGGAGGGGACGAACTTGCCGCCGATGAAGGCCTGGTTGCGGTAGCTCAGACCGCCGATGCGGCCTTTCCAGTCGTCGCGCGAAAGCTGGGCGCTCATGATCTCTCTCCTCCTGTTGGATGGCGCGGGACCCTAGCCCACGAAAAAGCCGCCCGGAAGGGCGGCTTGGTCGTCGGTCCTGCAGAGCGGCAGGCTATTTGATCTTCGATTCCTTGAACACGACATGCTTGCGAGCGACCGGGTCGTACTTCTTGAGTTCGAGCTTCTCGGTCTTCGTGCGCGGGTTCTTCTTGGTCACGTAGAAGAAGCCGGTGTCGGCGCTGGAGATCATCTTGATCAGGATGGAAGTCGGCTTGGCCATGGCAATTGTCCTTAAGCCCCGGAGGGCGAATTCGCAGAGGCGGGCAAAGTAGTCAGCGGGGCTGCCGTGTCAACCCCTCAAGCTAGGGGCGGGCGGCGGCCTGGAAGGTCGCCGCTTGCACGGCGTGGGCATAAAGGGCGCGGTCGCGCAGCAGGCGGACGGCGAGATCGACGTCGGCCTCCGGTGCGCTCTCGCCCGGCGGGCAGATCTTGCGCAGGTCGGTCACTTCCTGCGGCGTGGGATTGCGCAGCGCGTGCCAGCGCATCAGCTGGCCCTGGTTGGAGTCCACCGAGGCGGCGCCGAGCTTGCTCGCATCGCCGACCTTCGAGGTGCAGATGTTGGGCAGCACGCCGAGCTCGTTCCAGGTGTAGCCGGACGGCGCCTGCAGGCGCGACCAGGTGAGGATCAGCTCGCCCTCGTTGGCCAGCCGCACGACGGTCTGGACCGTGCCCTTGCCGTAGCTGGTGGTGCCGATCACGACGGCGCGGCCGCGATCCTGAAGTGCTGCGGCCACGATCTCGGCGGCCGAGGCCGAGCCACCGTTCATCAGCACCACGATGGGAATCTGTCCGGCGGCGGCGCGGCCGTTGGAGCTGCGATAGGTGCGCTTGCTGTCGGGGTGGCGACCGTTGGTCGAGAAGATCGTGCCGTCGCCGATGAACATTTCCGAGACCGTCTGGGCCTGGTCGAGCAGGCCGCCGCGGTTGGAGCGCATGTCGATGATGATGCCCGTGAGGTTCTGGCCGATATCGGCCTTGGCCTTGTCGAGGGCGGCGCGGAGATTTTCGGTCGTCGCCGTGTTGAAGCCCGTCAGGTGGATCAGCGCCACGTCGCCCCGGCGCTCGTAGACCACCGTGGTCGGGACGATGCGGCCGCGCTTCATCGGCAGGGTCAGTTCGGCGCCCATCGAGGGGCGGAGCACCTTCATGGTGACCGGCGCGCCGACCGCGCCGCGCAGCTTGGCCACGACGTCGGACAGCGGGCGGTCGATCATCGAATCGGAGTCGATGGCCAGGATCTGGTCGCCGACCTCGATGCCGGCCTTGGCGGCGGGCGAGCCCTCCTGGACGGCGCGGATCAGGATCTTCTTGTCCTCGGTGCGCTCGACAGTGATGCCGACGCCGCCGCCGCCGTCGCGCTGGAAGCGGTTGTCCCGGGCTTCGTCGGGGTCGGCGTAGCGGCTGTTGCGGTCGAGCTGCTTGGTGGTCGCCGTCATCGCCTGGCGGATCAGCACCTGGCGGTCGATCTGCTGCAGAGCAGGTGAAGAGTCGATCGAGCCGGCCATCAATTCGGTCAGGGTGGTGCCCCAGGCGCGGCCGTCCGTGGTGTCGGACGGGGCGGGGCGGCTGACGACTTCCTTGCCGTCGCGCTTCACCGTGAGGCTGCTGTCGCTGGCCTCGAGAACCAGCGTGGAATCGCTGCTGGCGAAGCCGCGATAGGCCTCGACCGAGAGATTGCGGAAATTGGGTTCGTAGAGATGGCGGTCGCCGATGGCCCGGTAGGCCTGGAGGACGACCCGTTCGATTCCGACATCGCTGGCCGCGGCGCGACTTTCGGCCTGGCTACTCGGCGCGTCGGGAGCGGTCGCACAGGAGACGACCAGACAGGCAGCAACAAGCGACGCTGTCGCGCGCGACAGCGTCGTACGAAGAAAAGGGAATTGAGGCACTTCCATACCCGGCGGCAACCAGCATAGCACAGGCCGTCGGCGGGCGGCCACGTCGTTCAGGCTGAGGGGTCGTAGCTCTCGGACGCAGCCTTGGGAGCACCCATTTTCTGGACCCAAAGCAGCGCAATTACGGCGCCTTTTATGCGAGGCAGCAAATAAAGGGCAAGTGCGACAGAGAGCGGCAGCCACAAAAGGGCGTGCAGCCAGAGCGGCGGCTCGGTGCCCCAGCGCTCGACCAGGAGCACCAGCGGCACCACGATGTGACCGACGATGAAGATGGTGAAATAGGCGGGCGCGTCATCGGCGCGATAGGGCTCAAGCGCCAGGTCGCAGACCTCGCAATGGCCCTTCATCTTCAGATAGGATCTGAACAGCCGGCCCTTGTCGCAACGCGGGCAACGGCCGTGCCAGCCCCTCATCAGGGCGGTCCAGAAATCAACCGGAGCGTGTTCGCCATCCATGGATAGAAGATGGGCCCGGCGATTACTTTCGTCGGCGTGACCCTTTGTCCCGTGACGGCCCGCGATGCGCGACGGGACGCCGCGGCGGTCCTCCACCGCCTTTGCCATGTGGCGAACGGAAAGTGCGCGGCGCCGCTTGCCGCTCGACCCGCTCGATCACGTCGACGATCTCGAACAGCAGGCCGCCGGTGGCGGTGTCGGCCTCGACCAGCTTGATCTGCAACCGGTCGCCCAAGCCGAAGGTCTCGCCGGTGCGCTCGCCGATCAGGACCTGCCGGCCCTCGTCGTGGCGGAAGAATTCCTGGCCGAGCGAGCGGATCGGAATGAGCCCGTCGGCGCCGGTGCCGTCGAGCGAGGCGAACAGGCCGAAGCGGGTGACGCTGGTGACCCTGCCGGGGAAGGTGGCACCGACATGGGCCGCCATGAAGGCCGCCACGTAGCGGTCCATGGCGCCGCGCTCGGCGGCCACGGCCCGGCGCTCGCACATCGAAAGATGCTCGCCGAATTCAGTGAAGCGGCCCTTGTCGTCGGCCACGAGGCCGCCGTCGCCCAGCCCGTAGGCCGCGATCAGGGCGCGGTGGACGATGAGGTCCGGGAAGCGGCGGATCGGTGAGGTGAAATGGGCGTAGCGCGCCAGGGCCAATCCGAAATGGCCGAGATTGTCGGGGCTGTAGACGGCCTGGCTCTGGCTGCGCAGGACCGTCTGGCTGACGAGCTGGGACACCGGCTTGTCGGCAACCTCATGCAGGATGCGGTTGAGATCGGCCGGGCGCAGCCGCTGGCCGGTCGGAACCTTGAGTCCCAGAGTGCCGAGGAATTCGCGCAGCGCCTCGAGCTTGGCGAGGTCGGGCTGGTCGTGGACGCGGTAGAGGCAGGGGGCGTGGCGCTGCTCCAGCGCCTGCGCCGCCGCGACGTTCGCCAGCACCATGAATTCCTCGATCAGCTTGTGGCTGTCGAGCCGCTCGCGCACGCCGATCCGCGCGATGTGGCCGTCCTTGCCCAGCGTGGCGACGCGCTCCGGCAGGTCGAGGTCGAGGGCGCCGCGGGCTTCGCGTGCCGCCAGCAGGACCCGGTAGGCGCCGTAGAGCGGCCGCACGACCTGGTCCATCAGCGGCTCGATCTCCTCGTCGGGCGTGCCATTCATGGCGCGCTGCACCCGGTTGTAGGTGAGGCGGGCGGCCGAGCGCATCATGGCGCGGTGGAACTTGTGGCGCTTGAGATCGCCTTCGGCGTCGATCCACATCTCGGCCACCAGCACCGGGCGATCCTCGTGCGGGATCAGTGAGCACCAATGATTGGAGAGCTGCTCCGGCAGCATCGGCACGACGCGGTCGGGGAAATAGACCGAGGTGCCGCGCCGGTAGGCGGCGCGGTCGAGCGGCCGATCGTGGCGCACGTACCAGGCGACGTCGGCGATGGCCACGAGGATGCGCCAGCCGCCGGGATGGTTGGGATCGGGCTCGGCGAACACCGCGTCGTCGAAGTCGCGCGCGTCCTCGCCGTCGATCGTGACCAGCGGCACGCTGCGAAGGTCGACGCGCTGGCCCATGGGCGCGGCCTTGGCCTTCTCCGCTTCCTCGAGCGCAGCTTCGGGGAAATCGATGGGGATGTCGTTGGCGGCGATCGAGATCAGGCTGATGGTGCGCGGATCGCTCATCGGCCCGATGCGCTCGACGACCCGCGCCCGGCGAGTGAGCGAGCTGCCGGTCTCCTCGATCCACACGATGTCGCCCGGCAAGGCGCCGTTCTTGTCGCTGGGTCGCACGTCGAATTCGCGGCGCAGCTTGCGGTCGGTCGGTGTGACGAGGCCCTGCCCATGACGGCCGTCCGGCTCCTCGTAGAGACCGAGGATCTTCTTCGGCCCGCCGCCGAGGCGGCGGATGATCCGGGCTTCGTAGGTGTTCTTGCCGCGGCGCTTCAGGCTCGCCAGCACGCGGTCGCCGACGGCTGGGGCCGGCACGTTGCGCGAGGCCGGCGCCACGACCTCGATGCGCGGGGCAGGCCCGTCCTTTTCGTCGTCGTGACGGCGCGGCACGGCCAGCAGGTGGCCATCATTGTCGACCGAGACGATCTCCAGCACGGCCGTCTCGGTGAGCGCCTGCGGATCGCGGAAGGTCTTGGCCCGATCGGGTGCGATCTCGCCGGTGTCGCGCAGGTCGCGCAGCAGCTCCTTGAGCTCGATGCGCTGGTCGCCCTTCAGCCCGTAGGCCCGCGCGATCTCGCGCTTGCCGACAGGCGTTTCGCTCTCGCGGATGAAGGCCAGCAGTTCGTCGCGGGTCGGGACCTTGCCCTTAGCCATCGGTGCCGGTGCGGGGCGGGGCGTCGGACTTGTCCTTGTCCTTGGCCGCCTTCTTCTTCGCGGCAGGCTTCTTCTTGGCGGCGGCCTTCTTCGCCTTGGGCTTGGCGCCGGCATCGTTAGCCGCGTTGGGGGCCGCCTCGGGCGCCGCCTTCTTGGCCTTCGCAGCCTTCGGCTTCTTTCCGCCACCCTTGGCGGCGCGCTCGGCCAGCAGCGCGACCGCCTGGTCGAGCGTCAGCTCCTCCGGCTTGATGTCGCGCGGGACCGTGGCGTTGACCCCGCCATGCTTCACATAGGGGCCGTAGCGGCCGTCGTAGAGTTCGACCGGCGCCTCGTCGGACGGATGGTTGCCGATGCTGCGGATCGGCTTGGCGGCGGTACGCCCGCGCGGGACCTTGGCCTCGGCGAGCAGGGCCACGGCGCGGTTCATGCCGATGTCGAGCACGCTCTCGTCGGACGGGATCGATTTGTACTTCGGCCCGTGCTTCACGTAGGGGCCGAAGCGGCCGACGCCGGCGAGGATGGTTTCGCCATCCTCGGGATGCGGTCCCAACTCACGCGGCAGCGACAGCAGCGCCAGCGCCTTTTCGAGCGTCAGGTCGTTCGGCGTCATGTCGCGCAGCAGCGACTGACGCTTGGGCTTCTCCTTGCCCTCCGGCTCGCCGAGCTGGACATAGAGACCGTAGGGACCCTTGCGCAGGGTGACCTGCTTGCCCGTCACCGGGTCGATTCCCAGAATCTTGGGGCCGTCAAGATTCTCGCCGCTGGCCGCATCGGCGTCGGCATCGATGATGCCGAGCTTCCGCGTGAAGCGGCACTCCGGATAGTTCGAGCAGCCGATGAAGGCGCCGAACTTGCCGAGCTTCAGGCCGAGGCGGCCGTTGGCGCAGGACGGGCAGTCGCGCGGGTTCTTGCCGCCATTGTCATTGGCCGGGAAGAAGTGGGGGCCAAGCTCCTCGTCGAGCTTGTCGAGCACTTCCTTGACTCGTAGCTCCTTGGTCTCGCCGACCGCCGCCGAGAAGGCCTTCCAGAATTCGCGCAGCACCTCGTGCCAGTCGATCTTGCCGCTGGAAATATCGTCGAGCTCTTCCTCGAGATGGGCGGTGAAGCCGTACTCGACGTAGCGCGGGAAATAGGTCTGAAGGAACGCCGTGACGATGCGGCCGCGATCCTCGGGAATGAAGCGCTTGCGGTCGAGGCGCACGTAGTTGCGGCGCTGCAGGACCTCGATGATGCTGGCATAGGTCGAGGGGCGGCCGATGCCCAGCTCCTCGAGCTTCTTCACCAGGCTGGCTTCCGAGTAGCGCGGCGGCGGCTCGGTGAAATGCTGTTCCGGCACGACCTCGCGCCGGTCCATCGCCTCGTTCTCGGTGACATCGGGCAGGATGCTGCCCGACTCTTCGTCGTCGCTCTTGTCGTCCTGGCCCTCGTCGTAGAGGGCCAGGAAGCCGTTGAACTTCACGACCGAGCCGGTGGCGCGCAGCTGCACGGTCTTGTCGCCGCTGGCGATGTCGACCGTCACCTGGTCGAGCACGGCGCTTTCCATCTGGCTGGCGACGGTGCGCTTCCAGATCAACTCGTAGAGGCCAAGCTGGTCTTTATCCAGATAGGCCGCGACGTCCTGCGGCGTGCGGAAGAGATCCGTCGGGCGGATCGCCTCGTGCGCCTCCTGGGCGTTCTTGGCCTTGGACGTATAGATGCGCGGGCTGGCCGGCACATAGGCCTCGCCGTACTTCGTCTCGATCAGGCGGCGGGTCTGGCCGATCGCCTCCGGCGCGAGCTGCACGCCGTCGGTACGCATATAAGTAATGAGGCCGACCGTCTCGCCGCCGATATCGACACCTTCATACAGGCGCTGGGCGATGCGCATGGCGGTGGCGGCGCCGAGGCCGAGCTTGCGCGAGGCTTCCTGCTGCAGGGTCGAGGTGATGAAGGGCGGCGGCGGGTTGCGGCGGACCTGTCGGCGGTCGATCGAGGAGACCGCGAAGGCGCGGCGCTCGATCTCGCGCTTGGCCTGCTCGGCGCGCTCCTGGGTGTCGAGGTCGAACTTCTCGAGCTTGCGGCCGTCGAGATGGGTGAGGCGGGCCTTCAGCACCTGCTTCTTGGCGGTGCCGAAATAGGCGTCGACCGTCCAGTATTCGCGGCTCTTGAAGACCTCGATCTCAGACTCGCGCTCGCAGATCAGGCGCAACGCCACCGACTGGACGCGGCCGGCCGAGCGGCTGCCCGGCAGCTTGCGCCACAGGACAGGAGAAAGAGTGAAGCCCACCAGATAGTCGAGGGCGCGGCGCGCCAGGTAGGCGTCGATCAGCGGCTGGTCGAGGTCGCGCGGGTTGGCGACGGCGTCGAGGACGGACTTCTTGGTGATGGCGTTGAAGGTGACGCGCTTCACGTCGACGCCGGCCAGCGCCTTCTTGTGCTGCAGGATGTCGAGCACATGCCAGGAGATCGCCTCGCCTTCGCGATCCGGGTCGGTGGCGAGGTAGAGCTTGCCGCCATTGCGGACGGCTTGGGCGATCGCGTCGATGCGCTTCTGCGACTGGGCATCGACTTCCCAATCCATGGCGAAGTCTTCGTCCGGCCGGACCGAACCATCCTTGGGCGGAAGGTCACGGACATGACCGTACGAGGCCAGCACGGTGTAGCCGGGGCCCAGATACTTCCCAATGGTCTTAGCCTTGGCCGGGGACTCGACGACCAGTACGTCCATCGCCGGAATATGCTCCGTTTGATTCTCAATAACCGGAGCTAAATCACTGATCTAAATCAGAGATACGCGGTTGCCCCGGTGCCTCTCCAGGCGGCCCTCCAGCTCCAGTGCCATGAGGACCTCCGCTATGGAGGCGGCGGACACTTGGCACCGGCGTACCAGTTCGTCAACCGCAGTGGGTACCGAGCCCAGGGCCTGCACGACCTGTGCAGTCGCTGTGTCTTCGGAAATTCGGGTAGGTTTCTCAAAGGGTTGTGGGGCAGGTTCGGGCTGGCCCAGGACGCTCAGAATATCGTTGGCATCGCGCACCAGAATGGCCCCATCCCGGATAAGGCTATTGGATCCGGCGTATCGCGGGTCCATCGGCGAGCCCGGCACGACGAACACCTCGCGGCCCTGTTCGGCGGCCCGTTGGGCGGTGATCAGGGAGCCCGACCGGGCCGCCGCCTCGATGACCACGATGCCGGCAGAGAGGCCGCTGACGATGCGATTGCGCCGGGGAAAGGCCCGGGCGATGGGCGGCGCGCCCAGGGCCACTTCACTGAGGATCAGGCCGCGCGCCGCGATCTCTTCCTGCAGGGAGGCGTTCTGCGGCGGGTAGACCCGATCGACGCCGCAGGCCAGCACGGCGATCGTTCCGGTGTCGAGTGCCGCCTCATGGGCGGCCGCGTCGATGCCCCGGGCCAGCCCCGACGCGATCACGAAGCCCGCCGCACCGAGCGTGGCGGCGAGTTCGGCGGCGAAATGGCGGCCGGCCAGCGAGGCCTCGCGCGCGCCGACGATGGCCAGGGTCGGCCGGCCGAGCAGGCCCGGCTCGCCGAGGGCGGAGAGGACGGGCGGGGCGTCCGGCAGGGCGGCCAGCGCGGCGGGATAGAGAGCATCACCGATGACTAGGAAGCGTCCGCCGAGGGCGGCGAGCGCCTGTTCCTCGCGCTCGATCCGGGCTTCGGAGACAGTCGGCACGGTGGCGCAGGCCGCGAGGGCCGAGCCGCAACTAGCCAGCGCCTCGTGGAAGGTGACGGGGCCGATGCGGGCGCTGCGCGCCAGCCTCAGCCGGGCGCGGCGTTCTGCCGGCGTGATCTCGATTTGAGGCGGACCATCGAACATGGGCTCGACGATAGGCGAGTGGTGTCACTCTGTAAAACAACCAGTAGTAGCAATCCGTCCCTAGGACCGGCTGCGACGGCTGAGCAACGCACCCAGTGCGCCGAGCAGGGCCAGCAGGGCGATGAGGGGGCCAAACCCCTCGAAGCCCACCCAGCCGATCATCGCGGCGCCCAGGGCGGCGGCACCGATCCAGCCGACGCTGGCCGAGGTGCCGTTCAGGCCGAGCACGGTCCCACGGACATCCTCCGGCACGGAGGCGAGGGAGGCCATGTAGGAGGGACGCCCCAGCGCATTCAGCAGCACGTAAACGAAGCCCACCGCCACCGAAACGGTCGGGCCGGGATGCCAGGTGAAGAGGAGCAGCGCGGCCAGGCCCGACAGCGCCATGGCGACCGCGAAGGTCAGCAACCGGTCGCGCAGCCGATCGGCGAGCTGGCCGCCCGCCACGGTGCCGGCGATGTTGCCCAGCGCGAACACCGCCAGCGGCGCTGCGAGTTCGAGCAGGGTCATGTTGTAGGTGACCTGCATGAAGGTCGCGAAGTAGACCACCGCGAGCCCGTAGCAGATGCGCTCGGCGACGCCGGTGCCCAGCAGGCCCAGCACCCGCCGCGAGAGCGCGGCCCGCATCGACGGGCGCGCGCCGCCGCGTGTGTGTCCCGCACTGCCGCGGCCGACGCTCAGGAACAGGCTCAACATCGCCGCAAGCGACAGGCCCGCGACACACAGGAGCCATCCACGCCAGCCGAAGACCGAGCCGACGGCGGCTGCCATGGGGATGCCGACGACAAGAGTGAGCGACTGACCGCTCATGACCCAGCCGAGCGCCCGGCCCCGCTGGCTGTCGGGCACGCGGGCGGAGACTTCGGCAAAGACGACGCCGGTGAAGGCGCCGGAGCAACCGCCGCCCACCGCCGCCCACACCGCGACCCAGAAGAAGGAGCCGGCCGCCGCCTGCGCCACCAGCGTGAGGGCAAGCGCAAAGGGTGCGGCGATCAGGATCGGCCGACGACCAAGAACATCCGACATCCAGCCGCCCAGCGCCGAGGTGATGCCCCAGGCGGTCGCCGTGAGGGAGACCAGGTTGGCAACCAGTGGCATCGCGACGTCGAGGTCGTGCGACATCTCCAGCAGGAACGGCGCGCGCGTGGTGCCGCTCGAGGTCGCCGCGAAGGACCCCAGGCAGGCAGCGCCGATCACTGCCCAGGGCAGGCCGCGGGACGAGGAAACACTCATGCGCCGCTGCTATGACAGGAATGGCGACGACCTGCACCGGCGGGATGGATATATGAGCCATGTGAGGCCGGGAGCTCGGCTGCGGCAAAAGCTTCGAGGAAACGGACGATGACGAGATGGTGGCTGGCGATCGTCGGCATGCTGGTGGCGTCGACTGCGACGGCGCAGGATCGCACGCGCCTCGAAGTCTATTCGACGCTCGAGATCGAGAACCTCAACGACTTCAAGAAGACGTTCGAAGCCGAGAACCGGGATATCGAGATCCAGTGGAACCGCGATTCGACGGGCGTGATCACCGCGAAGATCCTGGCCGAGCAGGGGCAGCAGCGCGCCGATGCGATCTGGGGCCTGGCGGTCACTTCGATGCTGATGCTCGACAAGCGCGGTCTGCTGGAGCCTTACGCGCCGAAGAACCTCGCGGCGATCAAGCCGGCGTTCCGCGATCCCGCCAATCCGCCGGCCTGGGTCGGCATGGAAGCGTGGGTTGCCGCCGTCTGCTTCAACACCATCGAGGCACCGAAGCTCTCGCTGCCCAGGCCGCAATCCTGGTTCGACCTGCTCGACCCGCGCTTCAAGGGGAAGCTGACGATGCCGCATCCGGCTTCCTCAGGCACGGGCTACTTCCATGTCTCGGCCTGGATCCAGATGTTCGGTGAGGCCAAGGCGTGGGAGTTCATGGACAGGCTCCACGAGAACATCGCCGTCTACGAACATTCCGGCACGAGGCCCTGCCGTCAGGCGGCGTCGGGTGAATTTCCCGTCGGCATTTCCTACGAGCTGGCGGCGGCCAGCGCCCGACAGAAGGGGGCCCCGATCGAGGGGCTGATGATGAAGGAGGGCGGCGGCTGGGACATGGATGCGGCCGCCATCCTGCGCGGCACGAAAAAGCCGGAAGCGGCGCGGCGTCTCATGGATTTCGCGGCAAGCCGCAAGGCGAACGAACTCTACGCCTCGTTCGTCAGCCAGGTCGCCATGGAAGGCGTCACCGGCAACATCCCCGACTATCCGGCGGGTGTGCCCGCTTCGATGATCAAGAACGACTTCGCCTGGGCGTCGGAGAACCGCACGCGTATCCTGGCGGAGTGGGCAAGGCGCTACGACGGCAAGGCCGCGAAGAAGTAGCTCAGGTCGCCTGCTTCTTGCCGCCGCCGATTTTGGATTCCGTGCCGTTGAGCAGTCGCGCGATGTTCTCGTGGTGGCGAACCCAGACCAGGGGCACAAGAAGCGTGAGCAGCATCGCGGCGCGGGGATCGGTAAGGAACCAGGCCGCGATCGCGGCGATCACGACGCTGAGCAGCGCGGCCAGCGAGGAGTAGCGGAAGGCGGCGGCAATCAGCAGCCAGGCCGCGCAGGCGACCGCGCCAACCGGCCAGGACAGGCCCCACATGATGCCGAGCGTCGTGGCGACGCCCTTGCCGCCTTTGAAGCCCAGCCACACCGGGAACATGTGGCCCAGCACCGCGCCCGCGGCGGCGCCGACGGCGGGGATCTGGCCAACCTGGTCGGCGATCAGCACCGCCACCACGCCCTTCAGCGCATCGAGCAGCAAGGTGGCCGCGGCGAGGCCCTTGCGGCCGGTGCGCAGCACGTTGGTGGCGCCGATATTGCCCGATCCCACGTTGCGGATGTCGCCGAGACCGGCCGCGCGCGTCAGCAGCAATCCGAACGGGATCGAGCCCATCAGGTAGCCCATCAGGAACGGACCCGCGAGCAGGATCAGCGTCGACAGCATCGTCGGTTCCTACGGGCTCAGCAGCCTGCAGTTGGTCGAATCGACATAGGCCGTGGTCGGCGGGCCGATCAGCTCGGTGGTGATCTGCTCGCCCGGCTGGATCAACACCGGACCGTAATAGGCGTCCTCCAGCGAGCGGTTGCCGTTCATGAAGGTGCAGACCGCCTGTGTGTCCATGGCGCGCTGGGTGTTCGACTTCAGCACGATCGTGACCTGCCAGTAGCGCGACGGGCCGTAGGTCAGGTTGTTGGCACCGATGGTGACCAGCGGCTGCGGCGTCGAGAAGGTCGGCACCGGGCGCGGCCCGCTGCGGCGCACCTGCGGCTGCGGCTTGGGGCCGATGGCTTCCGGCGGCCGGTAGGTCGAGGCGCTCGGGTCGAATGCGGCATTGGGATCGTAGGGCGCGGCCGTCGGCCCGGTGGGCGCCGGCGCGCCGAGCGGCTGCGGGCCGCCCAGGCTTGCCGTGCCGCCGCCAGGGACGCCGAGCGGTTGGGGCGTGAGCGGCGCCGAGCTGATCGAGGAGCCGGTGCTCGGCATGGTCGACGGAGGTATCGGCGTGGGGGCTGCCTGCAAGGGCGTCGGTGTCGGCGCTGGCGTCGGCGTCGGAGTTGCGGGGGCCTGCACGCCGCCAACCTGCGTCTGCAGGCGGTCGTAGCAGGACAGGCGTGCCTGGGTTTCAGTCATCTCGCCGCAGATCTGGATATGCCGCGTCAGCGTGTCGAGCAGGTCGTCGCGCGACCCGCCGCGCGGCTGGGCGTTGGCCGTGCCGGCGAGCGCGACGGTCGCGACGCCGAGAAGAAGTGAGTGCCGGAGCATCATCGGTTCCCCGTTGAAAGACGAAACGACCATATCAGACCAAGTGGCCGTTTGAAGGCGCGTCAGGCGGCAACCGCTGTCGCAAAACTGTCGTCGCGGTAGATCGTCCGGCCGCCCACGATGGTCGCCATGACGCGGCCCTGGACCGGGCGCTCGTCGAACGGCGAGTTCTTGGTCTTGCTCCAGAGGTCGTCGCGATCGATCTTCCAGGCATAGTCGGCGTCGAAGACGACGAGATCGGCCGGCGCGCCCTTGGCGAGCTTGCCGGCCGGCAGGCCGAACAGCGACGCGGGCGTGCTGGACAGGAGCTGGAAGAGACGCGGCAGGGTGAGATGGCCGCCATGGACCAGCTCCAGCGAGATCGGCAGCAGCGTCTCCAGGCCGATGCCGCCCGGCTCGGCCTGCGCGAAGGGCACGCGCTTGCTGTCGGGATCCTGCGGCCGGTGGTCGGAGACGATGGCGTCGATCGTGCCGTTCTTCAGCCCTTCGACGACGGCCAGGCGATCCTTCTCGGCGCGCAGCGGCGGCACGAGCTTGCCGAAGGTGCGGTAGTCGCCGACCGCGAGATCGTTCAGCGCGAAGTAGGGCGCGGCGGTGTCGCAGGTGATCCTGAGGCCGCGCGCCTTGGCGGCGGCAATCACCTCGACCGACTCCGCCGTCGAGATCTTGGTGAGGTGCAGGCGGCCACCGGTCATCTCGGCCAGCCTGATGTCGCGCTCGACCATCATCACTTCGGCGAGCGGCGGAGAGCCGGAGAGGCCGAGCCGGGTTGCCATCGCGCCGCTTGTCATGACGCCGCCGGAGAGGGTGGGTTCCTGCGGCAGGTGGACGATCAGCGCGTCGAAGGTCTTGGCGTAATAGAGGGCGCGACGCATCACCTGGGCATTGCCCACGGCGTGGTCGGCATCGGTGAAGGCCACGGCGCCGGCCTCGGTCAGCAGGCCGATCTCGGCCAGTTCCTTGCCTTCGAGACCCACGGTCAGCGCGCCATAGGCGTACATGTTCGCCAGCTTCACCTGACGGGCACGGCGCGCGACGAACTCGATCAGCGAGGCATCGTCGAACGGCGGCTCGGTATCGGGCAGCAGCACCATCGAGGTGATGCCGCCGATCGCAGCCGCGGTGCCGGCGCTTTCCAGCGTCTCCTTGTGCTCCTCGCCGGGCTCGCCGGTATGGACGCGCGTGTCGACGATGCCGGGCGCGAGATAGAAGCCGCGGCAGTCGACCGACTGGATGCCGTAGGGCGCGCCGGAGGCGAAGAGGTTGGGACCGTAATCGGCGATCCGGCCGTCGCTGATCAGGATGGCGCCGAGATACTCGGTGCCGGCCGTCGGATCGACGATGCGGGCGTTGATGTAGGCGGTCGAGCCGGCATGCGGCAGGGCGGCCTTGTCGATCTTCCCGCTCATTCCACGTTTCCGAACTGGTTGCGGTTGCCGCCGATCAGCGCGTCGAGGCAGGCCATGCGGACGGTGACGCCCATCTCGACCTGCTCGTGGATGACGCTGCGGTCGAGATCGTCGGCGACTTCCGAGTCGATCTCGACGCCGCGGTTCATCGGACCGGGATGCATGATCAGCGCGTCGGGCTTGGCATATTGCAGCTTGGCGCGGTCGAGGCCGAAGAAATGGAAGTATTCGCTGATCGAGGGCACGAACGAGCCCTGCATGCGCTCGGTCTGCAGGCGCAGCATCATCACGATGTCGACGTCCTTCAGGCCTGTCTTCATGCTGTAGTGGACTTCGACGCCCATTTTGTCGATGTCGGTCGGCATCAGGGTCGGCGGACCGACCACGCGCACGCGGGCGCCCATGATCTGCAGCAGGTGGATGTTCGACCGCGCGACCCTGCTGTGCATGATGTCGCCGCAGATCGCCACGAGGAGACCTTCGAGACTGCCGCGTCGTCGCCGGATGGTGACCGCGTCGAGCAGCGCCTGGGTCGGATGCTCGTGCTGGCCGTCGCCCGCGTTGATGACGGCGCAGTTGACCTTCTGCGACAGCAGATTGACGGCGCCCGACTCATGATGACGCACGACGATGGCGTCGGGCCGCATGGCGTTCAGCGTCATCGCCGTGTCGAGCAGGGTCTCGCCCTTGCGCACGGAGGAGGTGGCGACATCCATGTTGATGACGTCGGCGCCCAGGCGCTTGGCCGCGACCTCGAAACTCGTGCGCGTGCGCGTCGAATTCTCGAAGAACAGGTTGATGATGGTGCGTCCGGCCAGCATGTCGCGCCGTTTAACGACGGACCTGTTCTGGTCGATGTAGGTTTCGGATAGGTCGAGCAAACCTGAAATTATTTCAGGCGAAAGACCTTCGATGCCGAGAAGGTGGGGCAACCTCGGCACGCCCGCGCGATTGTTTGTCACTAAAGCGCGACGTTAAGCACGCACGCGCGGACCCCGCAAGGAAGCGTTTTGGTGGATAACCGACGGGGCTCAATTCAGGCGCCAGGACGCGGTCCCGTATAGCGCGCACGAGGCCGAATCAGCGCACCGTGTGCGGCTTGCTCGATGGCATGGGCGATCCAACCGACCGTACGTCCCAGAAGAAACAGCGCCAACGCCGAGTCTTTCGGCAGAGCAAGCACGCGTTCCAACGTGACCGTCGCGAAATCGACGTTGGGCTTGCGGTCGATCTGCTGCTCGACGGCAGATGCCACGCGCTCGGCGAAGGCCAGCTCTGCGGAGCCGGGCGCCAGTTCTCGCATCATCGCGAAGAGGGCGGCCGCGCGGACATCGCCGTCGGGATAGAGCGGGTGGCCGAAGCCGGGGACGTAGATCCGTTCGCGTACCCGGCGGGCGAGTTCGGCATCGATGTCGGCCACTTCCTTGAGGTCGAGCAGCAGACGCGCCACGCGCCGCGTCAGGCCGCCGTGGCGCGGGCCGTTGATCGCCACCAGTCCGGCCATGGTCGAGGCGTAGAGATTGGCGCCGGTCGAGGCGACGACGCGGGCGGCGAAGGCCGAGGCGTTGAATTCATGGTCGGCCGACAGGACGAGCGCTGCGCGAATCAGCGTCGCGTGCTCGGCCGGCACGTTCCAGGCGGCGGCGACCTGCTCGTGGATCGGACTGTCCGACAAAGGCTGGCCGGTCACGGCTGCCGCGAGGAGACGCAGGATGCGCGCGCCGGTTTCGAGCATGGCGGCGCGATCCTCGACCCAGCTCGGATGATCCCAGCGGGACGCGGCCGGCAGGAGGACGAGGCAGGCATCGACCGGCGGCAGGGCCGCGGCGGCCTGCCAGGCGCTGCGCAGCGCCGCCGACATCGGCGGCAGGTTGCGCGCGGCGAAGGGCCGGTCGTCGCAGTCCCAGAGGAGCTGCGCGACCTGCTCCAGGGAGCTGTTACGCGCGAGCCGCGTCGCGTCCTGGCCGCGATAGAAGAGGCGGCCGTTCTCGATCAGCGTCAGCGACGATTCGAGGACGGGCGTGCCGAAGTCGAGCGCATTGGCGGCGATCGACTCGGCCTTGCGGCCGACGTCGCGGCGACGCTTCAGCTGGGCGACGTCGTCGGCTTTGTACCGCCGTTCACGCTGCCCGTTCGTGCCCTCGGAGCGCAGCAGACCGCGGCTCACATAGGCGTAGAGCGTGGCGGCGGAGACGCCGAGTCGCTCCGCCGCTTCCTTCGAACTCAACCATTCCGTTGCCATTTCTTATTATGGATTAAATGAGTCAATATTGACAATACATATACCGGATCGAATGTTGAGCCCGTAACAGCAAGGGGATTTGCGATGCTGCAGACACGGGTGGACAGCGGTCTCGACGGTGTGATCGTGGCCGATACGGTGATGAGCGAGGTGGACGGGGAGGCCGGCCGGCTGATCGTCCGCGGCCAGGCGATCGAGGATCTGGTCAAGACGAGGGGCTTCGAGGGCGTCGCCGCCCTCCTGTGGGACGGCTTCGCCCAGGGCGGTGGCGATGAGGCGGGCGTCCGGCAGGGCTTCGCGGCGGCGCGCGTCCGTGCCTTCGCCGAGGTGCCGAAGCTGCTGACGGCCACCAAGGGCCTCAATCCGGTCGAGGGGCTGAGGGTCGGCCTCGGCATGCTGGCCGATTCCGAGCCGATGCCGCACCACTATCTTGTCTGCGGCGCCCTGCCGGTCTTCCTGGCGGCGCTGCTGCGGGCTTCCGAAGGCAAGTCGGCCCTCGCGCCGGACCCGTCGCTCACGACGGCGCAGGATCTCTTGCGCATGATCCGTGGCAAGCGTGCCGAGGAGGCCTTCGAGAAGGGGCTCGACACCTATCTCGCGACCGTGACCGATCACGGCTTCAACGCCTCGACCTTCACCGCGCGGGTCGTCGCCTCGACCCGCGCCGGGCTGATCTCCTCGGTGCTGGCAGCGCTCTGCGCTCTGAAGGGCCCGCTGCATGGCGGCGCGCCGGGACCGGTGCTCGACATGTTCGACGAGATCGGCACGCCGGAGCTCGCCGAGGCGTGGCTGGACGATGCCTTCGCCAAGGGCACGCGCCTGATGGGCTTCGGCCATCGCGTCTACAAGAAGCGCGATCCCCGGGCCGACGTACTGAAGAACACGGTGGCGACCTTGCCGCAGACGGCGGGCCGGCTGGCCTTCGCCGTCGAGGTCGAGCGCAGCGCCATCGCTTCCTTGCGCAAGCACAAGCCGAAGCAGCGGCTCGACACCAACGTCGAATACTACACGGCGCTCCTGCTGGAAGCGCTCGAGGTGCCGCGCAGTGCCTTCACGGCCCTGTTCGCCGTCGGTCGCGCTGCGGGCTGGTGCGCCCACATCTTCGAGCAGGAGAAGGGCGGGCGTCTGATCCGACCGCAGTCGACTTACGTCGGGCCGCGGCCGCAGTAGGCCTTACGCCCGCCGGACAGTGGCGCCGCGCCAGGTACGGGCGCGCGTTCCGGCGGCGTCGAAGACCCACAGAATCACGTCGGCGCCGACCGACGTGAAGGTGGCGGTGAAATAACGCCGCCAAAAGCTGCCGTCGGCGTGGGTGAACAACGCCTCGGTGGCGAGCCGATTCGGCCGCACCGTCAAACTCGCGGAGCGCGGCATCGCGCGCGCATCGGCCGAACCCAGCAGCGCCACGCCGTCGGTGACGGGACCGAAGACCAGCGTCTCGCCGCGCTCGTCGGTTTGCATAGGCCCGCTGTCGATGCGCAGCCAGACGGCGGCATTGCCGTCGACGGAGCGCACCGCGAAGTGAACGGCAAAGGATGTGCCGTCATCGTATTCCTCCCGCGGCACCTTCGGGGTCGGGACGATGTCCTCGAGCGGGATCGAGCGATAGAAGCGGGCGGTGCCGGAATAGGTGCCGAGCCAGTCGGCCCATTGGGCGGATTGAGCCCGCGCGGATGCTGTGGCGAGCAACGTACCGGCGGCAGCCAAGGCGCTCCGCCGCGTGATCATCACGGCCGGACTAGCCGGCAACGGCGGCCTTCTCTTCGTAGGTTTCGAAGAACCGGCGGCCCGAGCCGCGCTGGTTCTCGTAGATCGAGCCCTGGTGATCGGCCGGCGGCAGGGGCATGCGAACCGGAGCGGGACGCACGCGCGGCTCGATCGTCGGTTCGCCCAGCACCATGCGGCTGTTGAACTCGTCGAAGTTGGCGACACCCATCAGCGGCCAGGCATCGGCGGCGGCGTATTCGTGCAGCAGGAGACGGCGCTGGCGATTGGAACGGTTGAGCGCCGAGCCGTGCACCAGCCGCGCGTGATGGATGGTCATCGAGCCGGCCGGGCCCATCAGCGGCACGGCCTTGTTAACATCGACGCCGCTGGCCTCGGGATCGAAAGCGCCGCAGAAGCGGCCGTTGGCATGATGGTCGTGGACCGGGCCGTGATGCGTACCCGGCACGACCATCAGGGGGCCATTGGCCTCGTCGCAATCGTCGAGATAGATGCCGATCGCCAGCACGTCGTCGTTGCTGTGCGGATAGAAAGCCCAGTCCTGGTGCCACTCCACCGGCGAGCCGTAGCCCGCCGACTTCATGTTGAGCTTGCCGCCATGCAGGCGGATGGCGGGGCCGATGAGTTGCGACAGGAGGGACGTGATCTTGGGATCGCGCGCCAGGTCACGGAAGAAGGCATGGCGCTTGAACATGGCGGGCTTCAGCCGGCGCACGCGCGGCATCGTGGCGCTGTGGCTGGGCTCCAGATCGTAGAGCTCGTCGTTGGCCGAGACGCCACGCGCCTCGGAGACGAGCCGGTCGGTGAGGGAGCGCAGCTCGGCCAATTGCTCGCCCTCGATCAGGCGCGGGATGACCAGATAGCCGTCGCGGCGATAGGCCTCGATTTGTCGTTCGGTCAGCATGCGGAAAGCATAGCACGTGACGCCCGCATCATCGATAATCGCCGTATGACGAGCCGTGCCCTGTTTCCGACCCTTGTTTATCGCGAATCGCTCGTCGACCGGCGCTGGGGCCGCTTCAACCAGGATCTCGCCGACGAATGCCAGTCGCTCGCGGCCTCGGACGCCGCGGGGCAACGCTGGTCGGCCAAGCACTATCTCGGCGGGTACACCTCCTATGGATCCCTGGACCGCCTCCACCTGATCTCGTCGTTGTTCGAGCGGCTGCGCCGGCGCATCGACCCGCATGTGAAGACCTTCGCCCGCGATCTGCACTACGATCTGTCGGGCCGGACGCTCGCCATGACCGACTGCTGGGCCAACGTCATGCCGGCCGGCACGGTCCATTCCATGCACCTCCACCCGACCTCCTTCATCAGCGGCACCTATTACGTGTCCGTGCCGAGGGGGGCAGGGGCGCTCAAGTTCGAGGACCCGCGGCTCGCCCATCAGATGGCAGCACCGCCGCGTCGTGTGGATGCGCCGGAGGCCTATCAAGCCTTCGTGAACGTCGCGGCACATGACGGCGACTTGGTGCTGTTCGAGAGCTGGCTGCGCCACGAGGTACCGCCGGCACACTTTTCCGGCGAACGCATCTCGATTAGCTTCAACTATGCCTGTCCGCCCAAGGCCGGTCGCTGAAGGAACAACGATGCGCCTCTTCTCTCTCGTCCTTGTCCTGATCGCTGCCGCCGGCGTCTCCACCGTGAGGGCGGCCGACGAGCTGCCGATCTTCGACGCGCACATGCACTACAGCCACGACGCCTGGTCGGTCGTGCCGCCGAAGGAAGTGGTCGAGATCCTGAAGAAGGCGGGCATCAAGCGCGCGATGGTGTCGAGCTCGAACAACGAGGGTACCAAGATGCTGCAGGACGTGGCGCCGGGCACCATCGTGCCGGAGCTGCGGCCCTATCGCTCGCGCGGCGAGATCTCGACCTGGGCCAAGGACCCGACCTTGATCCCGTACCTCGAAGATCTCCTGTCCAAGCGCAAGTACATGGCGATCGGCGAGTTCCACATCTACGGCGCCGATGCCGACCTGCCCAACGTGCGGCGCGTCGTCGAACTGGCAAAGCAATATGGGCTCTTCCTGCACTCGCATTCCGATGCCGATGCCGTGACGCGGCATTTCCAGCAGGACCCCACCGCCAAGGTCCTGTGGGCGCATTCGGGTTTCGAGCGCCCCGAGAAAGTCCGCGAGATGCTGCGCCGGTATCCGACGCTGTGGTGCGATCTCGCCTTCCTCACGTCGCATGTCTCCAACGGCAAGGTGGCGCCGGGCTGGCGTGAGCTGTTCATCGAGTTTCCCGACCGTTTCGTGCTGGGCAGCGACACCTTCACGCCGGAGCGCTGGCACTATGTGATCGAGAATGCCCGCTGGTCGCGGCAGTGGCTCTCGGACCTGCCGCCCGAGGTCGCGCGCAAGATCGCCTATGAGAACGGCGACCGGCTGTTCGGAGGCGCGCAATGAAGCTGGCCGCCGCGTTGCTGGGACTGTGCCTGGCGACGCCGGCCTGGGCGGACTGTCCGCTCGATCTCGGCCGCGGCACGGGCTGGGTGGTCTATTCCGATCACTACCTGATGGCGTTCCGCCCCGATCCGCTGCGCATCGAGGTGGGCGAGCCCTTCGCGCTTGTCCTCAATGTGTGCACCAAGAGCGGCGATCCGGCCGAGTTGCTGGCGGTCGATGCCAGCATGCCCGAGCATCGCCATCTCATGAACTATCGTCCCAGCATCGTGTCGAAGGGCGACGGCCGCTTCCGGGCCGAGGGAATGCTGTTCCACATGCCCGGCCGCTGGGAGATCACTTTCGACGTGCGCGCGGGCGAGGAAAGCGAGCGCCTGACGCACGACATCATCCTCAAGTGACAAGGCTCCTGCTGTTGGCGTCGCTGCTGGTCGTCTGGGCTGGCGGCGTCTCTTCGCAGCAACTGCTCGACTGGTCATCGGAGGAAGTGCGAACGGTCGGCCAGCACGGGCCGTGGCCGCCACCTGCCGTCCGCGATCCGTCGAACCGTGTGTCGGGCACGCCGGCGGGCATCACGCTCGGCGAGCATCTTTTCAACGAGCCAAGACTCTCCGGCGATGGCCGCATGAGCTGCGCCACCTGTCATCAGGCAGGCCGCGAGTGGAGTGACGGACTTGCCAAGGCACGGGGAGCAGTCGAACTCGATCGGCGCACGCCGTCTCTGTGGAATGTGGGGTACCTCCATTGGTTCGGCTGGGACGGAGCAGGCGACTCGCTCTGGGCGCAGAGCATCCGGCCGCTGCTGGATGCGCGCGAGATGAATGGCGGCCCGACCCAAGCGGCCGACCTGTTGCGAGGTGATGCCGCGCTCGCCTGTGGCTACGAAAAAGCCTTCGGCCGCAAACCTGACGGCGATGGCGAACGCTTAATGGTAGATACGGCCAAGGCGTTGGCAGCCTTTCAGGCGACTCTCGTCAGCCCGCGCACACCTTTCGATGAATTTCGCGATGCTCTGGTGGCGGGTGATCGCGACGGTGCCGCCCGTTATCCGCTCGCGGCGCAACGCGGCCTGAAACTGTTCATCGGTACGGCCAACTGCAACCTCTGCCATCTCGGTCCGCGCTTCACGAGCGGGGAGTTCGGCGACATCGGCATTCCGTTCTTCGTGCGGCCGGGCGAGGTCGATCCGGGCCGGCTTGGCGGATTGGGGCGGCTGGCGGCCAGCCCGTTCAACCTGCTGGGCAAGTACAACGACGACGCGACCGGCAACAACACGCGGCGCACGCGTCACGTCCAGCGCCAGCATACGAACTTCGGCGAGTTCCGCGTGCCCGGCCTGCGCCAGGTGGGTCGCGGCGGACCCTATATGCACAACGGCAGCGTTCTGACGCTGGAAGACGTCGTCAAGCACTATTCGGAGGTAAGCCCGGATCGCCTGCACAGTGACGGCACGCCGTTGGTGCGACCGCTCGGTCTCACGACGGAGCAGAGCACCGATCTCGTGGCCTTCCTGCGTTCGCTCGATGCGGAACCGCCCTCCCGGCCAGCGCCTCCGCCGCTTTGCCCTTAGAATAGGCCTTCAGCGCGTTGAATCTTACTTAATCGCAAATGCTTCCAGTTTTTTGCCGCTCTTGAGAGCGGCGGTCAGCCACCTCGGCCGATTGCCACGGCCGGCCCACGTCTCATCGGCGTTCTTTGGGTTCTGGTAGAGCGGCGGCAACGCCCGTCCCTTGAGTGGATGCGCCTTGCCATTGCGCCCAGTGCTGGACTTGCCCGGGATCGTCCCACGGAGTTCGGCAATAGCTTCGATCAACTGGGAGCGCTGCCTCGAAACGCGCAATTCGATCTCGGCTTCGATCTGCGCGCGCATCCCGATCAACTCATCCAATGCCATCGACTTGAGCTTCATGCCCATCAATCCTTATTGCGAATGCCAGTGCCTGAATGAACTACGCGCGAAGCAGGACATGTGCAACACGATTGCATGGCGAAGTCTGCGTTCACCATGAAGACTTCTGTTCGTCGAATGTGAAACTCTTAGGGACTTTAGCGCAGCCGCGCGAGTGCGCTTTCGAGAATCCAGGCGGCCGCGGCGGCGTCGACGCGCTCGGCGCGCTTGGATCGCGTCATGTCATAGTCATCGATCATGCCGCGCGTGACAGCGGCGGTGCTCAGTCGTTCGTCCTGGAAGATGACGGGCAGGCCGGCGAGTAACGGCGTTCCGTGATTCTGGATGTTCGTCACGAACTGACGCACCGACTGGCAGCGCGGACCTTCCGTACCGTCCATGTTGAGCGGCAAGCCGACCGCGAGCGCCTTGACCTCATGCTTGCGCACCAGCTCGTCGAGTGATTTGAGATCGGCCGCCAGCTTGGTGCGCTTCAGCGTGGTGAGGGGCGTCGCCAGCATGCGCATCACATCCGACGTTGCGATCCCGATGGTCTTGCTGCCGAGGTCGAGCGCCATCAATCTTCCGTCACGCACCAGCAAGGTCTTCAGTTCGGGGAATTCGACGACAGGCATTCAGACAGCTTTCCCGGTGAGCCAGGTTTCGGCCTGGTCGGCGACACGCTCCCAGCCGGGCTGGCCGAGCACCCAATGTCCCTGGCCTTCATACTCGACATAGTCGGAGACGTGGGCGAATTGCCGGGCGGTGCGGCGAACGACGCCGGGCGGCACGAGCTTGTCCTTTTCGGCGCCGACGAACAGCAGCGGCACGGTCACCCTTCGCGGATCGACGGTCGCCGCGTTCGTCCTGTCGAGCCAAGGCAAGGCGATCTCAAAAAGAGCGCGGCCAGATTCATGGACGAAGCCCGCATGCTCTGTCGTACCGGTGACACGATCCGATGTGTTGAATGTGTAGGCCAGCGCTTCGGCGAGCGTCGCACGATGCGGCTTGCGCCACCAACCCCACCGCGCCTGGATGCGCGCGAAGGCCATGAGGTTGGACGGCCGCAAGGCGATCACGCTCGACGGCGGAGCAGGGGTCAGCAGTACGCCCGCCCGGGCAAGGCCCTTGGCGCAGAGGAGGAGAGCGATGAGCCCGCCCATGGAATGGCCGATCACGACCGGTTTCTCCGGCAGGGCGAGAAGAGTCGCTTCGAGGTCGGCGACATAGTCGTGCAGGCTGGTTTCACCGAGGGCGGCTGGCGGCGGCTCGGCAGGCGCAGCGTGGTGTCGCAGATCGTGTGCAATCGTTTGCCAGCCGCGATCCTCGAGGAAAGGCCGCCAGTTACGCCACACGGCGGATGTTCCCCACATGCCGTGAATCAGGACTGCCAACCGAGCCATTTCAAAGGTTATAAGGCGTGCAGCCGACTGGGTCGACACGGGCCCGCAGCAGAGGTGTTCAGGTAAGGTGACAGATACTCTCTACGCCCTGCTGGCGATTGCCGTCGTTCTGACCGTGGTCAGCTTGCTGGTGCCGCTCGCCGAACGGTTCAGGCTGCCTCACACGGTCCTGCTGGCCATCGCCGGCATGGGCATGGGCTTCCTGGGCTCGTGGATCATCAGCGGGAATGTCAGGCTGGGAATCCTCACCGACGCCTTCGTCGGCCTCGACAAGCTGGAAGTGGGTACGGATCTTTTCCTGCCCCTGTTCCTGCCGCCGCTGCTGTTCACCGCCGGCCTCACGATCGATGTGCGGCGCCTGATGGACGAGATCCATGCCGTGCTGTTGCTCGCCATCGTCGCGGTACTGGTCTGCATTGCCTTCGTTGCAGGGGTTGTGCACCTCGCGACCGGCATGGACATCGTGGTCTGCCTGCTGCTGGGCGCCGTGGTCTCGACGACCGATCCGGCCGCCGTCATCGGAATCTTCCGCGACGTCGGCGCGCCCAAGCGACTGTCGATCTTGGCCGAGGGCGAATCGCTGCTGAACGACGCCGTCGCCATCGCCGCCTTCGGACTGTTCATGAGCATCCTGGTGGCGCAAGCGTCGGGGTTTCCCGGGATGCCGGCGGACCCGACCTCGGCGATCGGCGTGTTCCTGCGCGAGTTCGTCGGCGGTCTGGCGCTGGGCTTTGCCATGGCGCGGGTGGCCATCATGATCCTGCCGAGGCTGGGGGAGTCCGACGCGGCCATCGCCTCCGTCACGGTCAGCCTCAGCTACCTGAGCTTCATCGTCGCCGACCGCTATCTTCATGTCTCCGGCGTCGTCTCGGTCGTCATGGCCGCGCTGACCATCGCAGCCTATGGACCGACCCATCTCCATCCGCGGCAATGGACGGCGCTGCGCCAGGTCTGGGCCCAACTCGAATTCTGGGCGAACTGCCTCATCTTCGTGTTGGCCTCGATGGTCGCAGCCGATGTGCTGCTGAAGATCAGCTGGCTCTATATCGGGGGCGTTCTCGCCGTGGCGCTCGGCGCCTTTTCGGCTCGCGCACTCGTCGTGTTCGGCATGCTGCCGGTCCTCGAGACCTTCAAGCTCGTCCAGCCGGTGAACCGCCGCTACAAGGCGATCCTGGTCTGGGGCGGTCTGCGCGGCGCGGTGACGATCGTGCTGGCCATGGTCGCCTCCGGCAACGAGCAGCTTCCCGAACCGGTCCGCGACTTCATCGCCATCTCGGCCGTACTGTTCGTGCTCTTCACGCTGTTCGTGAACGCAACGACGCTCGGCCTCGTGATGCATCTGTTCGGCCTCGACAAGCTCAGCCGGCTCGAACTGGCGTTGCGAGATCGCGTCCTGGCGCTGTCGCGCATCAATGTCGAACGGCATCTCCGACAGATCATCCGCCAGCACAACGAACGTACCGACGGTTTTGCCGTCGATCCGGCCTCCGCGGGGGACCCGGCCGTTGAGCCGGTTCCGCCAGACCTGGCGCTCGACCTCGAGGAAAGGGTCAAGATCGGCCTGGTGACGCTCTGCACGCGCGAGAAGGAACTCTATCTGGAGCAGTTCCAGCAGCAGATCCTGTCGCGCCGCATGGTGGCGATCCTGGCGGCGAGCGCCGACCGTTTGATCGACACGGTCCGCGACAGGGGTGTCGAGGGGTACGAGGAGTGGATTGCGGAGATCTCGAAGCCCGACTACGGCTTCCGTGTCGCCCTTTGGTTGCACCGGCGCATCGGCTTCGAGCGCATGCTGACCGACCGGCTGGCCGATCGCTTCGAGATCCTGATGGTATCGCTCAGTGTCCTCGCCGAGCTCGCGGTGTTCAACGCCAACTCGATCGCCGATCTGCTGGAGCACGATGCCGAGGAGCGCCTGGCCAGCCTGATCGGCAACCGCCAGCTGGGCGTGGAGGGCGCACTCCGGGCGCTCTCGCTGCAATATCCCGGCTACGCGGAGTCTGTGCAGCAGCGCCAGCTCGAACGGGCCGCCATTCGCTTCGAGGCGGCGGAGTATGTCCGCCGGCTGCACGAGGGCATCATCAGCCGCGAGGTCTACAACGCCCTGCGTGACCAACTCAGCGAACGGCGCGGCGCCGTGAGCGAGCGTCCGCCGCTCGACCTCGGCCTCGAACTGCAGGCCATGATCGGGCGGGTGTCGCTGTTCGCGGCGCTGGACCGGCAGACCATCGTCCAGGTCGGCAAGCGGCTTCGCGCCCTCGTTGCCTTCCCGGGGGAAAAGATCGTCCAGGTCGGCAAGCGGCTTCGCGCCCTCGTTGCCTTCCCGGGGGAAAAGATCGTCCAGGTCGGCGGGCCCTCCGATGCCATGTACTTCGTCGCGGCCGGCGAAGTGACGGTCCATGCGCGCACCGTCACGGTGACCTTGAAGGAGGGTGATTTCTTCGGCGAGATGGGCCTCCTGAGCGCCCAGCCACGAAATGCCGACGTCGTCGCCAACGGCTATTGCCACCTGCTGGTCCTCTATAAGAAGGACTTCAACCAGCTCCTGTCGCGCAAGCCGGAGGTGCGGGCGGCGATCGAGGAAGTGGCCGCCAGACGCGCCTGACGCGTCACCGCGCCGCTTGGTTGCCCGCGCAAGGCAAACCGGCTACCAACCGCGGCAACTGCGTTGTTTCTGGGCGTTTTGGAGTGCTGGAATGTCGCTCGACAAGGACACGGTGGCGCGCATCGCGCGACTGGCCCGTCTCAAGGTTCCTGAAGAAGAGTTGGCGCCGCTGGCCGGCGAACTCTCGGGCATTTTTGCCTGGATCGAGCAGTTGAACGAGGTCGACACCAAGAACGTCGAGCCGATGTCCTCGGTCTCCGACGTGACGCTGCCGATGCGCGCCGACAAGGTGACCGACGGCGGCATCGCGGCCCGGGTGCTGGCCAATGCGCCGGGCGGCGCGGTGTATATCGATCCGTCCGACAAGAATGCCGGCGGCTTCTTCACCGTGCCGAAAGTGGTGGAGTAGACGATGACGGCTCTTACCGATCTCACCATCGCGCAGCTCTCCGCGACGCTTGCCAAGAAGGACGCGAGCGCCGTCGAGGTGGCCGATGCGCACCTGAAGAAGCTCGACGAGCATCGCGCGCTCAACGCCTTCATCACCGAAACGCCGGACCAGGCGCGCGAGATGGCCAAGGCCTCCGACGCGCGCCGAGCGAAAGGCGAGGCTGGCCTGCTCGAAGGCGTGCCGCTGGCGATCAAGGACCTGTTCTGCACCGAGGGCGTGCAGACGACCGCGGCGTCGAACATCCTCAAGGGATTCGTGCCTCAGTACGAGAGCACGGTGACGGCGAACCTGTGGAAGTCGGGCGCGGTGATGGTCGGCAAGACCAACCTCGACGAATTCGCCATGGGCTCCTCGAACATGACCAGCCATTTCGGTGGCGTCGAGAACCCGTGGAAGCGCCGGGGCGACAATCGCAAGCTGGTGCCCGGCGGCTCGTCCGGCGGTTCGGCGGCGGCCGTCGCGGCCTACATGGTGCCGGGCAGCACCGGCACCGACACCGGCGGCTCGATCCGCCAGCCGGCGGCCTTCTGCGGCATCGTCGGCCTGAAGCCGACCTATGGCCGCTGCTCGCGCTGGGGCGTCGTGGCCTTCGCCAGCTCGCTCGACCAGCCGGGACCGTTCGCCCGCACGGTCGAGGATACCGCGATCCTGCTGCAGGCCATGTCGGGCCATGATCCCAAGGACTCGACCTCGGCGCCGCTGCCGGTGCCGGATTTCGCCGCCGCGGCGCGCAGTCCCGACATCAAGGGCATGAAGGTCGGCATTCCGAAGGAGTATCGGGTCGACGGCACGTCCGAGGAGATCGTCGCGCTCTGGGCGAAGGGCATGGAGATGCTGAAGGCGGCCGGCGCCGAGCCGGTCGAGATCTCGCTGCCGCACACCAAGTACGCATTGCCGGCCTATTACATCGTGGCGCCGGCGGAATGCTCGTCCAACCTGGCGCGCTATGACGGCGTGCGCTTCGGCCTCCGGGTGCCGGGCAAGGACCTGACCGAGCTGTACGAGAACACGCGCGGTACGGGCTTCGGCAAGGAAACGCGCCGGCGCATCCTGATCGGCACCTACGTGCTCTCGGCCGGCTACTACGACGCCTACTACAAGAAGGCGCAGCAGATCCGGGCACTGATCGCGCGCGACTTCAAGCAGGCATTCGAAAAGTGCGACGTGCTGCTGACGCCGACCGCGCCCACGGCTGCCTTCGCCGCGGGCGACAAGATGGACGATCCGGTGACCATGTATCTCAACGACATGTTCACCATCCCGGCCTCGATGGCCGGCCTGCCGGGCATCTCGGTGCCGGCCGGCCTAGACAAGGACGGGCTGCCGCTCGGCCTGCAGCTGATCGGCCGTGCCTTCGACGAGGAGACGCTGCTGCGTGCCGCGGCCGCTCTCGAGAAGGCGGCTGGCTTCAGCAGTCGCGCTGCTGGGTACTGATGCTAACCATTCTGCGTCGTCCCGCGAAATGATGCGCTCGTCCTGCAGTTCGGCCGGACGCTGCCTTGGAGACGGGCCGGTCCCGAAGGCGTAAACTCCCGGTAACACCGGGAGTAAACGAACATGGCGGATTTCGATCTTGTAGTGCGTGGCGGCAACGTGGCGGATGGCACGGGTGCTGCGATCAAGGAAGCCGATGTCGCGGTGAAGGACGGCAAGATCGCCGCCGTCGGCAAGGTGAGCGGCCAGGGCAGCGAAGAGGTCGACGGCAAGGGCATGCTGGTCACGCCAGGCTTCGTCGACATCCACACCCATTATGACGGACAGGCCACCTGGGATTCCTACCTGCAGCCTTCGAGCTGGCACGGCGTCACCACGGCGGTGATGGGCAATTGCGGCGTGGGTTTCGCGCCGGTGAAGATCGAGGACCGTCAGCGCCTGATCGAGCTGATGGAGGGCGTCGAGGACATTCCCGGCGCGGCGCTCGACGAGGGCCTCAACTGGTCGTGGGAATCGTTCGGCCAGTATCTCGATGCGCTTGACGCCAAGCCGCGCGACATGGATCTCGGCGCCCAGCTGCCGCATGGCGCGCTGCGCGTCTTCGTGATGGGCGAGCGCGCCGCTCGACTGGAAGAGGCGACCTCTGAAGAGGTGGCTCAGATGCGCGCGCTGACCACGCAGGCGATGCGTGACGGCGCGCTGGGTTTCTCGACCTCGCGCACGCTGAACCATCGTACGGTGAAGGGCGATCCGACGCCGTCACTGCGCGCCTCGGAAGAAGAACTGCTCGGCATTGCGCTCGGCATGAAGGATGCCGGTCGCGGGGTCATCGAGTTCATCTCCGACTTCAACACGCCGAACCCGGAGAGCGAGTTCGAGATGCTCGACCGGTTGCTGACCGCCTCGGGCCGTCCGTTCTCGGTCTCGCTGGCGCAGCGCCATTCGCGCCCCGACGGCTGGCGTCGCCTGCTCGGCCTCGTCGAAGGCCTCGTCGCCAAGGGCCACAGCGCCAAGGCACAGGTCGCGCCGCGTCCGATCGGCGTGCTGCAGGGTCTGCAGGCGAGCCGCATCCCGTTCTCGATGTGCGCCGCCTATAAGGCGATCCAGCACAAGTCGGTCGAGGAGCGGCTGGTGATCATGCGCGACCCGGCCTTCCGGGAGCGCATCCTGAAGGAGAGCCAGGAGCCGATGCGCTCTGAGATGGCGCAGCGTCTCACCGACTTCGACCGCATGTTCCCGCTGGGCGATCCGCCGAATTACGAGCCGCCGCAGGAGACCTCGTTCGGCGCCCGCGCCGCGCGCGAGGGCCGCGATCCGCGCGAGCTGATCTACGACTACTTGATCGAGGGCGAGGGCAAGAACTTCATCTTCGCGCCGTTCGCCAATTACGCGGCCTACAATCTCGACTGCTGCAGCGAGATGATGCAGAGCCCGCACACGCTGATCGGCCTCGGCGACGGCGGCGCGCATGTCGGCCTGATCTCCGACGGCTCCTATCCAACCTACCTGCTCCAGCACTGGGGCCGTGACCGCAAGCAGGGCCGGCTCGACGTGTCGTGGCTGGTGAAGCGCCACACCCAGGACAACGCCAAGGCGGTCGGCCTCGGCGATCGCGGCGTCGTGGCGGTCGGCAAGAAGGCCGACCTCAACGTCATCGACTTCGACAAGCTCCGTGTCGAGGCGCCGATCATGAAGTGGGATCTGCCGGCCGGCGGCAAGCGCCTGCTCCAGCGTGCGACGGGCTACCGGGCAACGATCGTGAACGGCCAGATCACGTATCGCGACGGAGAGGCCACCGGTGCGCTGCCGGGCCGCCTGGTGCGCGGCGCGCGGGCCTAGCTCAAGGCAACGAACGGAGGGCGAGGGGGCATCACACCTTCGCCTCGCAGGACGAAGGCATAGGTCCTTCGCTGCGCTCAGGATGACAGCTATTTCTGCGTCGGCGCACTGCGTCAATCGCAGAAATTGTCATCCTGAGCGCAGCGAAGGACCTTTATTCATATGCGATAGCCATGCCACTGATGGCAGACGAACTCTACCTTCGCTAATCGCTCTTGATGTTGTTGTCCTTGATGACCTTGAACCAGCGTTCCTGTTCGCTTTTCTGGAACGCGGCGAAGGCTTCGGGTGAGCTGGCGACGATCTCCATGTCGATCAGTTCGGAGAACTTCTGCGCGACGTCGGGCGAGCGTGCCGCCTTTGTGAATTCGACGTTCAGGCGATCGACGATCGGGCGCGGTGTACCAGTGGGCACGTAGACGCCCCACCACGAGTAAGTCGGATAAGTCGTGAGGCCCTGTTCGGCGAGGGTGGGAACGTCCGGCAGGCTCGGTGCGCGCTTGTCGCCGGTGGTCGCGAGCGGCCGCAGCTTGCCGCTGCGGAAGTGCGGCTGCAGTGCGCCCAAGGTCGTGACGGTAATGTCCGTAACGCCTGCGAGCACATCCTGCACCGTCGGCCCGCCGCCCTTGTAGTAAATTTGGTTGAGTTCGAAGCTGTTCGCCTTTTGCAGATAGGCGGTCAGCAGCAGCGCGCCGCTGGCCGACAGCAATCCGACGCTCACCTTGCCGGGCCGCGCCTTCGCGTCGGCGACGAGGTCGCCCATGGTGCGGTAGGGCCGGTCGGGATGGCAGGCGACGGCGAGCGGCGCGCGGCCGACCAGCATCACGCCGAAGAGATCGGCGTCGGCGTAGGGAAGGTTGGGCGTGAAGGCGGGGCTGAGGATGTGGCTGTCGAACGTGATCATCCACGTCAGGCCATCCGGCGGCGCCTTGGCCGCGATGGCCGCGCCGATCGCACCGGCGGCGCCCGGCTTGTTGTCGATCACCGTCTGCCAGCCGGTGTTCTCGCTGACCTTGGCGGCGAGCAGACGGGCCACCGGATCGGTCGTGCCGCCGGGCGGGAAGGGCACGACGACTCGGATCGGCCCCTTGGGCCATTCGGCTTGCGCCTGGACAAGTCCAGGGACGGCCAAGGCGGCCGTTGTGCCGGCGAGTAGGGTACGCCGGCGCATGCTCAATCCCCCTTGATGTCGTTTTCCTTGATGACCTTGAACCAGCGCTCCTGCTCGCTCTTCTGGTAGGCGGCGAACTCCTCGGGCGAGGTCGTCAGGATCTCCATGTTGAACTGGTCGATGAACTTCTGCGTCACGTCGGGCGCCAGCACCGCTTTCTTGATCTCCGCATGCATGCGGTCGACGATCGGGCGCGGCGTGCCGGTCGGCGCGTAGACGCCCCACCAGGAGTAGGACGGGAAGCTCTTCACGCCCTGCTCGATCAGCGTCGGCGTGTCGGGCAGCGCCGGGGTGCGCTTCTCGCCGGTCACGGCGAGCGCGCGCACCTTGTTCGCGCGGACGTGCGGGCTGAACGAGGTCAGGCTGCCGATGGCGACATCGGTGACGCCGGCCAGGATGTCCTGGTTGAGCGGCCCGCCGCCCTTGTAGGGGATCAGGTTGAGGTCGACGCCGTTCTCTTTCTTGATGAGGGTCATCAGCACCAGCGCCTGGCTGGCGCCGAGCACGCCGACATTGACCTTGCCCGGCCGCGCCTTGGCGTCGGCGATCACCTCGGCGAAGGTCTTGTAGGGCCGGTCGGGATGCGCGCAGATCGCCTGCGGCGTGCGGCCGATCAGCATGACGTTGAAGAGTTCGGAATCCTTGTACGGCAGGCCGGTCGCGAAGGCCGGATTGAGGATGTGACTGTCGAAGGTCAGCATCCAGGTCTGGCCGTCTGGCGGCGCCTTGGCCGCGATCGCCGAGCCGACCGCGCCGGTGCCGCCCGGCTTGTTCTCGATGAGGATGTTCCAGCCGGTGTTCTCGATCATCTTGGCCTGGATGATGCGCGCCACCGGGTCGGTCGAACCGCCCGGCGGGAAGGGCACGATCACCTTGAGGGCCCCCTTGGGCCAGTCGGCTGCGCCCTGGGCGCGGACCAGGGTCGGGGCGGTCAAGGTGGTGGCGGCCGCGCCGACGAGCAGCGTACGGCGATTGAACGTCGTCATTAAATCCTCCCTGCGGATACGTCTTGTTGTCGGCGAGCTTGAGCACGCTCGCTCCTTGATCAAGCTTTTACTTCAGCCCCTTCGGCATCGGAAAGTGCGATCTTGTGCCGAAATTGTGGCGCCGCAGGCGCCAGCCACTCGAATTTTTGCCAAGCGGGGCGGTATTGGCTATCTAGCCTGCATGTCGCTTATCAAAGGTGAAACCGGCGATTGGGAAATCGTCCTGGGGCTGGAAGTCCATGCCCAGGTGATCTCCGACGCCAAGCTCTTCTCCGGCGCGCCGACGACGTTCGGCGCCGATCCCAACACCCAGGTGTCGCTGGTCGACGCCGCCATGCCCGGCATGCTGCCCGTGATCAACGAGCGCTGCGTGGAGCAGGCGATCCGCACCGGCCTCGGCCTCAACGCCAAGATAAACCTGCGATCGATCTTCGACCGCAAGAATTACTTCTACCAGGACCTGCCGCAGGGCTATCAGATCTCGCAGTACAAGGATCCGATCGTGGGCGAGGGCGTGGTCGAGATCGATCTCGACGGCGGCGTCACCAGGAAGATCGGTATCGAGCGCCTGCATCTCGAGCAGGATGCGGGCAAGAGCATGCACGACCAGCATCCCAGCCAGACCTATGTCGACCTGAACCGCTCGGGCGTGGCGCTGATGGAGATCGTCAGCAAGCCCGACATGCGCTCGGCCGACGAGGCCGCGGCCTATCTCACCAAGCTGCGCTCGATCGTGCGCTATCTCGGCACCTGCGATGGCAACATGGACGAAGGCTCCATGCGCTGCGACGTCAACGTGTCGGTGCGCAAGCCGGGCGGCGAGCTGGGCACGCGCTGTGAGATCAAGAACGTGAACTCGATCCGCTTCGTGAAGCAGGCGATCGAATACGAGGCGCGCCGCCAGGTCGAGGTGATCGAAGGTGGCGGCACGATCAAGCAGGAAACCCGGAACTTCGATCCGGGGCGTGGCGAGACGCGTTCGTCGCGTTCGAAGGAAGACGCGCAGGACTATCGCTACTTCCCCGATCCCGACCTGCTGCCGCTGATCTTCACGCAGGACTATGTCGACCAAATCCGTGCAACTTTGCCGGAGCTGCCTGACGCGCGGAAGAACCGCTACATCAAGGATTACGGCCTCTCGGCCTATGACGCGGGCGTGCTGACCGCCGAGAAGGCGACGGCCGAATTCTTCGAGGCGGTTGCCAAGGGTCGCGACGCCAAGCAGGCGGCCAACCTGGTGACCGGCGACTTCTTCGCCATGCTGAACCGCCGCGGCGCCACCTTCGAGACCTCGCCGATCAGCGCCGCCAATCTCGGCAAGCTGCTCGACCTGCAGGCCGACGGCACGATCTCGGGCCGCATCGCCAAGGACCTGTTCGTCGCCATGGAAGAGACGGGCAAGGACCCGGCCGTCCTGGTCGAGGAGCGCGGCCTGAAGCAGGTGACCGACACGGGCGCGATCGAAGCCGCGATCAAGGCCGTGATCGACGCCAATCCCGGTCAGCTCGCAGCCTATAAGGCCAAGCCGACGCTGTTCGGCTGGTTCGTCGGCCAGGTCATGAAGTCGACCGGCGGCAAGGCCAACCCGAAGGTCGTGAACGAGCTGCTGAAGAAAGCGCTCGACGCCTGACCATGACCGCCAAGCTCTACGCCATGACCTGCGGCCGACTGGTCGGCCGCCTCAAGGACATGATCGAGGGCGAGGACGGGCAGGTGGCGCTGCCCATTCCATCCTATCTGATCGAACACCCCAAGGGCCGGGCGGTGTTCGACACCGGCATGCACCCGCAGTGCCGCACCGACGCGGCCGGCCGCATGGGCGCGCAGGTCGCGCGGATCTTCGGCTTCGAGCAGTACGGGCCTGAGGACGACATCAAATCACGGCTGGAATCGATCGACCGCGATCCCGGCAAGGTCGACTTCATCGTGAACAGCCACCTGCATTTCGATCATGCCGGCGGCAACGAGCTGGTGCCCAACGCCACCATGGTCGTGCAGAAGCGCGAATGGGAGGCGGCGCAGGACCCGGACACGGCCGCCAAGGTCGGCTTCTTCCGCGCTGACTTCGACCATGGCCATAAGGTGAAGCAGGTCGAGGGCGAGCACGACCTGTTCGGCGACGGCTCCGTGGTCTGCATCCCGACCTACGGCCATACGCCCGGCCATCAGTCGCTGAAGGTGCGGACCGAGGCGGGCGAGATCGTGATAACCGGCGACGCCTGCTACTTCTGCCGGACCCTGCGCGAGCGCCGCCTGCCGCGCTTCGTCTACGACCGCGAGCAGATGCTGGCCTCGCTCGACCGGCTCGAAGCGCTGGAGAGAGGCGGCGCCCGCCTGTTCTTCGGCCACGACCCCGACTTCTGGAAAGACGTGCCCCAGGCGCCGGTTCCGGCGTTCTGAGGCACGTCCAAGGTCTCAACCGTCGATCGGCAGGCCGAGCGCAACGCGACCGGCCAGCTTCTGCTGCGGCCCGTCCTGCAGCGGATGGAAGCGCGCGGCCTGGATGTCGCGGAACAGACGCTCCAGGCCGGTGCTACGGAAGTAGCCTTCGCCGCCGGCCGCGATCATCGCCAGCTCGACCGTCTTGATCGCGCTGCGGGCGACCAGGGCGCGATGCATGAACACCGTGTTCGTTGTGTCCGCGCCGGGCGCGGAGGTCTCGGCAAAGGCGATCATGCTCCGGTGCGCGATGCGCGTGGCGGCCAGTTCCGTGTCCATACGACCCACCGCTTCGACGACATCCGCGGGGCGCTTGCGGCTGGCCGCCGTGAGGGCGATGTCGCGCGCCGCCTCGGCGATGCCGGTGTAGACCGCGTAGATCAGCGGGATGGCGACCATCGAGATCAGGTGGAAGGAGGGATGCCAGACGCCGCTGGGGCGGCGGGCGGCGACCGCGGCGTCGGCCACGAAAACGTTGTCGAACTTCACGCTGTGCGAGGCGGTGCCGCGCATGCCAAGCGTGTCCCAGTTCTCGACGATGGAGATGCCCGGGCTCTTCACCGGCACGCCGAACTGCAGGGCCGTCGGACCGTCGTTGGTCTGCTCGACCGCGCCGGTCATGAAGAGGTCGGCCGAGGGCGAGCCGCTGGCGAATATCTTCTGGCCGCTGACCTTGTAGCCGCCGTCGACCTTTTCCGCCGTGCCCGAACCCGTGAGCCAGTCCGAGCCACCGGAAGAGAGAAGCTGGATACGCTCGGCGGCGACGCGCTTCAGCAGACCGTCGACGGGAGCCTTCTGGTTGTGCCAGCGCCAGGTCGCCGCCGCGACGGAGTGGGTATGCATCGCCAGCACGAGGGCGGTGGCGCTGCAATGGTGCGCCAGCGTGCGCAGCATGGCCGCCAGTTCCAGGCGCGAGAGGCCTGAGCCGCCAAACTCAGCAGGGACGGCGAGTTCGAGGAAGCCATGCTCCCGGAGCAGGGCTATGTTGGCGCCAACGTAGCGATTCTCGGCATCGCAGGCGCGGCCCTCTTCGGCAATGCGCGGTCCGAGTTTCACAAGTTCGTTCGCCCAATTGGTGGGAATTAACTTGTGCAAAGTCTGAGTGGCCATCGTTGCCTCCTTCACTTTTCGGCAGGGCGATGTATCCTCCCGGCGGGAAATTCACACAATGACTGCAACGCCGTCTTCCTTTGCCGAGATACCGGCCGCGGATGTGCTGGCCGACATGCTGCGCGCCGTCCGGCTGACGGGCGCCGTCTTCCTCAAGGCAAGCTTCACCGAACCGTTCGGTGTCCTGTCACCGCAACGCTACGATACCTTGCTTCCGATGGCGCACCTGCGCCATGTCAGCGTCTTCCACCTGATCGCATCCGGCGGTTGCATGATCGAGACGGCCAGCGGCGAGCGCCATGCGCTCGAAGCCGGCGACCTCGTGTTGTTGCCCTATACCGCGGAGCACAAATTGTGGCGCGGCGACTCGCCAAAACTGGTGTCGGCCTCGACGATCGTTACGCGCGATCCGAAGGAGGGCGTGTGGACGTTCAGTCACGGCGGCGGGGGAATCGAGACACGCTTCGTCTGCGGTTTCATCGAATCGGCCGAGATGATGGTCTCGCCGATGTTCCGGTCGCTGCCGGAAGTGCTGATCGAACGGGCCGGCGACGATGCCATAGGCTCGGGCATCGCGACCGTCATCTCCGATCTCCTGGCCCGGGTGGAGTTGCTGGACCGCGGCGCGGAGCTGGCGCTCGGGCGCATGATGGAAATGTTGTTCGTCGAGATCCTGCGCCGCCATGTCGGCCGGCTGCCGCCGGGCAGCAAGGGCATACTAGGCGCGCTGAACGATCCGGTGGTCGGGCGCGCGCTACAGCTCCTGCATGCGGCGCCGGCGCGGCATTGGACGGCGGACATGCTGGCGCGCGAGGCGGGCTCGTCGCGCACGGTGCTCGGCGAACGCTTCAACACGCTGCTCGGCAAACCGCCGATCGAATATCTCACGGGCTGGCGCATCCAGCTCGCGGCCGACCGGCTGCGCAACAGCCAGGACGGCATCGCCCGGATCGCCGCCGACATCGGCTACGAGTCCGAGGCGGCGTTCAATCGTGCGTTCAAGCGCGAGACCGGCATGACGCCGGGCCGCTGGCGGACCGGCGGCGGCGACAGCCCCCAGCTCATGCCGTTGCAGTTCAAGTCCCCGCTGATCCCCAAGAGCGCCTGAACGATCCCGTCAGTTCTGCGGGATGAACTCGATCATGAGGCCGCCGGTCTGCTCCGGCGCGACCAGCACGCGATCGCCTTCCGCCAGGGCGAAGGGCACGTTGTTGGCGCTGAGCAGGCCCTGCAGCGGCCGCGCCCGCTCGACGGCGATGGCGGCGCCGATCACGGCCGGCAGTTCGCCCGGCATCATCATCTCGAGCGCCTTGTATTCGAGCTGGAAGGCCAGCGGCGACCAGATCAGCAATTCGACGGAGCCCGCCTTCACCATGGTGCAGCCGTCGAAGATCTCCTCGACCGTGGCGCCCCAGGCGGCCTTCAGCGCCTTGGCCGTCTCCTTCGGCGTCTCGGCGATGGCGTGAATGGCCATCATGCCCAGCGCGCCGTTGGGATGGACGATCCATTCCGGTTCCATGAAGGCATCCGGCGTCTCGTGCTTCACGGGGAACCAGGGCAGGGGGCCGGCACTCTCGCCGACCACGACGCCGGCATCGACCTCGAAGCCGTCCTCGGTTTCCCAGGCATGGGTGCGCTCCTCGCCCTCGAGCTCGGCGACGTTCATCGCGAGTGAAACCTGCGCCGGATCGTCCTGCAGCAGCTCGATGTAGTTCGGGATGTCGTCGCGATCGGGCTGGAAGCAGATGCAGCGCGGCTCCACGCCCTCGGGCGTCAGGTTGAAGCCGAGCTGGCCCAGCCGATTGGCGATCTGCTCCGGGTCGGAGGCGGCCACGGAGAGATGGTCGATATCGCGTGCTGAAATTTTCATGCCCGGTCATATAGGCTTACCCCCATCCTGCTCAAGTGCGATGGTGCGGCGCCTGAAATCACTGGAGGAAACACCATGTCCAAGATGACGCTTTACGGCATTTGGCTGAGCGGCCCGACCTACAAGGCGGGCCTCGCCCTGTCACTGATGGGGCAGGAATTTGCCTACAAGCATGTCGACCTCCGGGCCGGTGCGCACAAGCAGCCGGACTATCTCGCCATCAACCGCTTCGGTCAGGTGCCGGCGCTGGTCGACGGCGATCTCAAGCTCTGCCAGTCGGGTTCGATCCTGCTCTACCTCGCCGACAAGTTCGGCAAGATGGGCGGCAAGACGGCCGAGGAGAAGGCGCGCGTCCGCGAGTGGCTGTTCTGGGAATTCGACAAGCTGGCGTCCAACATCTACCGGCCGCGGGCGATCAAGCGGGGGTTCATGAAGGCCGAGGACAACGTCCACCAGTTGTACCTCAACCAGGCGAACGATGCGCTGAAGGTACTGGACGGCACCCTTGGCAAGTCGAACTTCCTCGCCGGCAACGAGGCGACCGTGGCCGATGTCGCGGTCTATGGCGACGTGGCCTATGCCGAGGAAGGCGCGATCGATCTCGCGCCCTATCCCAACGTCAAAGCCTGGATGGCGCGGATCGAGAAGCTGCCCGGCTTCAAGAAGTACGAGGACGTCCTGCCGAAGCAGGACGCCGCCTAGGCTCGAAAAGCCTCTTCCACCTCCGCCCAACTTGCCTCGACCGCGGCGCGGTCGAGGTCGCGGGTGATGAACACCAGCCGGGATCGCCGATCCTCGTCGGGCCAGCGCGCCAGCAGGGTGGGCGGATGGAAGGTCTGGTGCACGCCGTGGATCACCAGCGGCTGGCTTTCACCGATGACGTCGAGCACGCCCTTCACGCGTAGCAGCCGGTCACCCCACGTCGCCCGCACGGCCATCAGCCAGCGGTTGAAAAGATCCCAGTCGAGCGGCTCCTCGAAGGTGAGGCAGAACGAGGCGATGTGGGCGTCGTGCCGCGAGCGGTCATGGTGATGATGATGGTGCGCGTGATCATGAGCTTCGGCGTTGAGCCACGCCTGAACCTTGTCGCTTTTGCCCGCGGGATCGAACGGGCCTGAGTCGAACAGCAGGGCCGGATCGACGTTGCCCTGAACGATCTCGAAAAGAGCCGCACCGGGATTGAGCCCGCTCAGCCTTGCGCGCAACCCGGCACTGGCGGCGATCTCGGCGAGGTCGGTCTTGCTGATCAGCAGCCGGTCGGCGACCGCCGCCTGCTTCACCGCCTCCGGGTGCTCGTCGAGCTGCCGTGCGCCGTTCACGGCATCGACGGTCGTGACCACGCCGTCCAGCCGGTAGTCGTGACTGATCATCGGGTGATTGAGCAGGAGTTGGAGGATCGGCGCGGGATCGGCGAGGCCGGTCGTCTCCAGCAGCACCCGGTCGAAGGGCGGCGTCTCGGCTGCGGCGCGACGGCGGGCGATGTCGCGCAAAGTCTTGTCGAGGTCGCCCTGGATCGTGCAGCAGACGCAGCCCGATTGCAGCAGCACCATGTCGCCGCCGACTTGCTCCATGAACAGATGGTCGAGCCCGACCTCGCCGAATTCGTTCACCAGCACCAGGCTGCGGGCCATGCGCCGGTCACCCAGTATCCGGTTGAGGAGGGTGGTCTTGCCGCTACCGAGGAAGCCGGTGATCAGTGCCACCGGCATGCGCTCGGCCGACTTGTCCCGGTCGAACAGGCTCATCGTGTGACATCCCTGTGAAATGCATATGTAACAAGATAACCGATGTCGCTTCTGCTTGACGATGCAACCAGAGGGTATGACGCTTCGCACATCAACAAATAAAAGGAGGGGCGTCCATGGACTCGAGATATCTTCAGGACAAGGAAGAGCTCAAGCGGCCGCTGCAGGAAATCGACGAGGATCGTCGCTCGTTCCTGACGGCAGGCCTCGTGGGCGGCGCGGTCGCTGCCGGAACGCTGGCCGCCGGCGTTGCGCATGCACAGCGGGTCGCGCAGGCGCCTGCACTATCGAACGCAGCCTGGTGGCCACACCCCAAATGGGGCAAGGACGACCAGGCCGGCGCGTCGAACTACATGACGCCGGCCAAGGTCCTCGACACGGTGAAACTGATCAAGGACGGCAAGATCTATCGCATCGGCCGCATCTACGAATCGGCCATGCCCAAGTTCGGCGAGCGCGCCTTCACCTTGCGCATTCCGGGTAGTCCGACCGGCGGTCCGTTTGGCACCAACAGGCTTGTCTACAACGACGAGTACCTGTCGACGGAGATCGGCCAGACCGGCACGCAGTTCGACGGCCTGGCGCATATTGGCATCCAGATGGGCAAGGATGGCGACAAGAACGAGATGCGCTACTACAACGGCGTCACCGATCACGAAATGAACACCGCCTACGGCATGAAGAAGCTCGGCATCGAGAACGTGAAGCCGTTCTTCACGCGCGGCCACCTGTTCGACGTCGAAGCGGTCAAGGGCGCCATGATGGAGGCCGGGCAGGAGATCACGATCGCGGATCTCAAGGTGGCCCTGCAGAAGCAGAACATGCAGGAAGCCGACATCAAGGAAGGCGATGCCGTGTTCTTCAATACTGGCTGGGGCAAGCTCTGGATGAAGAACAACGACAAGTTCAACGGCGGCGAGCCCGGCATCGGGCTGGAGGCTGCCAAGTGGTTCATCGACAAGGGCATCGCGCTTACCGGCGCCGACACCTGGGGGACCGAGGTCGTCCCCAATCCCAACAAGGACCTGGCCTTCCCGGTCCATGCCGAGCTGATCACCAAGAACGGCATCTTCAACCACGAGAACATGGATTTCACGGGGCTGATCGCCGACGGCAAGTACCAGTTCGCCTACATCTTCTCGCCGGCTCCGATCAGGGGCGCGACGGGATCGAACGGCGGCCCCATCGCGGTGACCTGATCGGGAGCTACAACGGCGCGTTGGGGGCCGTCTCTCCAGCTCAAATGGCAACGACCGATGAGTGTCGGTCTCGGTAGTTGCGGAACCTTGCAAAATATAAAGACGCCGTCCTCAAACGAGGGCGGCGTTTTTCGTAATTTTCCCGTTGACGGTCTGATGGGTGGCTCATATAAGCGCGCCTCCCGACGACGAGCGGGGCCGCCGAAACCACCTCAGACACTGAGGCGCCAGGGTCGCAAGATCCAGCGGTGGCAATGTTCGTTGAAGGTCTCGACCCGAGGGTCGTGCGCTCTATGCATCGTATGTTTGGAAAGGGATACGCCGGCGGCGGCGATCATGACGTGCTTCGGCATGGATTGATTTCG
>NZ_JBXAPM010000009.1:0-328062 GCF_058803965.1 Reyranella sp. GW821-FHT14A01 | reverse complement strand
CGGATGGCCATCCGGGCCCACACGCTTCTTGCGAAGCGCTCAAAACCTACCGGATTTTGCTAAGACGAGGATGACAGACTATGCTTTCCAGCCCAGCCACTCGCAGACGCCGCGGCCCATCACGCCTTCCAGGTCGCTGCCCTTCAACCAGGGCATCTCTTCCGTGAACATGGTCACGCCCTGGCGGTAGCTGCCGGGCAGTCGCGACAGGTCGGTGCCCCAGAAGGTGCGCTTCGGGCCGAAGGCGTCGAACACGCGGCGGATGTGCGGATGGACCGACTTGAAGGGATAGGTCTTGTCGTCGGCATAGCAGGGCATGGCCGAGACCTTGGCCGCCACGTTGGGCCGCTTGGCGAGCGCCAGCACGTTGCCCAGGGTCGCGAAGTTGGTGGCCTCGGTGACGCCCTTGCCGCTCTTCAGGCCGAGATGGTCGAGCACCAGCCGCAGGCCGGGATAGCGCTCCGCCACCTTGTCGGCGAGGTGCATGTATTCGTGGTGGAACAGCACCATCGCCGGGATGTCGTGCTTCTCCAGCTCGCCCCAGACCCAGTCGAAGCGGCCGTCGAGCAGCGGCTGGCGCAGCACCTCGGTGTGGAAGGTGAAGCGCACGCCCAGCATGCCGGGCTGCTTCTTCCAGTCGGCGAGCTGGCCGGTCGCGCCCGGCGCCTCGGGATCGAAGCGGCCCATGGTCGCGAAGCGGTTGGGATGTGCCTTTGCCGCCTCGTTGGCGAGGTCGTTGCGGTCGCCTTCCCACGACGGCGGCACGATGATTACGCCGTCGACGCCGGCTCTGTCCATCTCGCCTAAAAGCTCGTCCTTGCCGAGCGGCTCACGGTGCGGCTCGGCGCGCGCCGGCCAGGGACGCTCCGGCGTGTTCGGGCCCCAGATATGGACCTGTGCGTCGACGATCTTCATTGGCCTGTCTCCCCCTTACTTCATGAGTTTGCGCGCGAGCGCATGGAACACCCACATGCCGAAGCCCCACAGGGCATAGACGATCGGCACGACCACGACGTTCGGCAGGCGCCAGCCGTTGCCCATCGGCGCGCCCTTGAGGGGCGGCACGACGAACCAGTTAACTGCCAGAACCAGCGTGATCGCGAGCAGGATCCAGCCCAGCACCCCCTTGAGGATGCCGGGCAGGCGCGGAACGACGAAGGCGCCGACGATGCCCCACAGGCCACCCCAGAAGGCCTGCGAGACGATCGTGGGCACGCCCCACGGCGGCACCGGCCGCATGTTGTAGGGATTGGAGCGACTGAAGCCCAATTCGGTGGCGAAGTAGAAGCCAAGCTGATGGAACACCAGCACGCTCAGCGCGCCGGCGACGAAGCCCGCGACCGCCATGCGCCAGACATTGCCGTTCACGTTACTTCCCCCGAGGCAGCCGATCGCGCCACGGATGCGCCTGTTCGAGCTGCGCGGCCAGTGACAAGAGGGTGGCCTCGTCACCGTACCGGGCGACGAAATGCATGCCGATGGGCAGGCCGTCTTCCGTCCATTCCAGCGGGACCGACATGGCCGGCACGCCGGCGGCATTGCAGACGGCGGTGAAGGCCACCATCGGCGCCAGCCCCTCCTCGTACGTCTCGAGGCTGCCATCCATTCGCACCGTGCCGAGTGGCAGTGACGTGCGGGCGATGGTCGGCGAGAGGAGGATGTCGAACCTCTCGAAGAAGGCGCCGAGTTGGCGTCCCGTGCGATGGAAGGTCTGCACCGCACGGATATAGTCGTGGGCGCTCACCTTCCCGCCCTGCTCCGCATAGAGCCGCGTCACCGGCTCGAGATCGTCCGGCCCGGGCACGCGGCCGTTGGCGCGCACCTGGATGTTGGTGAAGGTGTTGGCGCACATCACCGTGCCGAAGGCCGCGCCGGTCGCCGCGGGATCGTAAGCCGGCGTCGCCTCCTCGACGTGATGGCCGAGCGCCTCCAGGCGCTTCGCCGTGCGCTCGACGGCCGCGACCAGCGCCGGATCCATCGAGTCCCAACCAACCGGCTTGCACAAGAAGGCGACACGGAGTCTCCCCGGTGCGCGCCTGGTCGCGTCGAGGAACGAACCCTCGGCGTCCGGTGCGCGATACGGATCACCCGGCTCGCCGCCGGCCAGCGCGTCGAGCAGCGCCGCGCTGTCGCGCACCGAGATCGAGACGCAGAGCTGCGCGCCCGCCCCGGCCAGCGTCTCGCCGATCGGCGCCAGGCTGATGCGACCGCGCGAGGGTTTCAGGCCGAACAGGCCACATAGCGAGGCCGGGATGCGGATGGAGCCGCCGCCGTCCGTCGCATGCCCCATCGGCAGCGCCCGCGCCGCCACGACGGCCGCGGAGCCGCCGGACGAGCCACCCGGCGACAGGTCGGCGCGCCATGGATTGACCGTCGCGCCGCCGAAGGCCGGCTCGGTCGTCGGTGCGAGGCCGAACTCGCTGGTGTTGCTGCGGCCCACGATCACCAGCCCGGCGCGTCGCATCCGCGCCACGGCGGCGCTGTCTTGAGCGGCCACCGGCTCCTTCGCGAAGAAGCGCGAACCGACCGTGGTCGGCGTGCCGGCACAGTCGGCCATGAGCTGCTTCACGACGAAGGGAATGCCGTGGAACGGCCCGTCACCCGCTTCCGCAACGGACTTCTCCAGCAGCTCACCTTCGTAGAAATCGGTGAGGGCGTTCAACGTCCCGTTGACCGCTTGCAGACGCTTCAGGCTGGCATCGAGCACTTCGCGTGCGCCGATCTTGCGGCCGCGGATCAGTTCGGCGACGGCCAGCCCGTCATGCGTCTCGAACAGATCTTCCAATGCGTCAGTTCCGCCAGCGCTCGAGGTTCGCGGCGACGAAAGCGTCGTCGTGCAGCTCGGGATAGGTCGCATAGAGCCGGTCGATGCCCTCGCTCTGGCCGGGGCTGAGCTTTTCGTGCGGATCGAGGCATTCGATCGACTTGAGCAGCCCCTGCCGTCGCAGGATCTCATGGCAGCCCGGGATGCAGCCGGCGAAATCGTGGTCGACGTCGAACACGACGCTGTTGCAGTCGGTCACGAACGAATCCAGCGCCAGCACCTCGGGCGGGATCGCGCCGTTCGAGACCGAGAGCTTGAGCCGCTCCAGCATCTTCGCCGCACCGCGCGTCCACACGCTCCAGTGACCCAGGAGTCCGCCCTGGAAGCGCAGGGTCACTTCGCGATTGCCGGTGCGCACGACCATCGGCGTCACGAGATCGGCGACGATGTGATCGTCGTTGCCGGTGTAGAGCGTGATTCGATCCTCCGCCTGCGCGGCAGCGATGCCGAAGCAGACGTCGAGCGTGCGGTAGCGGTTGAACGGCGCCACCTTGATCGCCACGACGTTGTCGATGGCGGCGAAGCGCGTCCAGAATTCGCGCGACAGCTTGATGCCGCCGACTGCCGTCTGCAGGTAGAAGCCGATCAGCGGCATCTCCTTCGCCACGGCCGCGCAATGCTCGATCAGCTCGTCCTCGCTGGCGCCCTTCAGCGCCGCCAGCGACAGCAGCACCGCGTGGTAGCCCAGCGACCGGGCGGTGCGCGCTTCCTCGACCGCCTGCGCCGTCTTGCCGACCGCGCCTGCGATCATGACCAGCGGCCGGTCGGTCCAGTCGCGCGCCGTCTCGATGGCGAGTTCGAGAACCGGGCGGTAGAGCCCGACCTCGCGGATGGCGAACTGGGTGGAGTGCACGCCCACCGCCAGGCCGCCCGAACCGGCGTCGAGGTAGTAGCGAGCCAGCGCACGCTGCGACTGCTTGTCGAAGTTCCGCTCGGTATCGAGCGCCAGCGGATGCGCGGGGATGACGGTGCCCTGCCGCAGCAGGGACAGGACCGGCGCCGGAAGATCGCGCCAGTGAAGGGCCTTATCGATGCTCATGCCAATATCCTAACCCAGTTCCGGGCCCGCGAGGGCAAAGACATGCGAGGGATCGTCCAGCCGTTTCGCAACGCCCAGGGTCATTCGCATGTAGCCGCGCGGCGAGATCGCCCCCTGCTCCTCGAGCCAAGCGCGGACGGCCTGATGCGCCTCCGGAACGTCGATGATGAACGGCCCCGGCGCCGCCGCGGCGGCACGGGAGATCAGGGCCAGGGCGATCGCCTCGCGGTCCGCGACCACCGGCCCGAGCGACGTCGCCATCCGCCCCTCGCGGCCCAGCACGAAGCCCACGATCTTGCCGCCCGTGTCCTCCGCCAGCCAGGCCCGGCCGGGTTGGCGCAGGGCGAGGTGCATCAGGATCGACGGCCGCTCCATGCCGGTCAGCGGCCGGTCGTAGATGGCCAGCCGCGGCAGGTCGGCCGGCGTGATCGGCCGGACCGTGACGCCGCTCGGCGGCGCGACCACGGCGCCCTTCACGCCGTCGAAGTGCCAGCGCGCGATCGGATAGAGGTCGTGAAACCCGAGCGGCAGGTAGATCGGCCGTCCCTGCTCCGTCGCGTCGAGGCCGGCAACAGCGTCGGCGGCCTGCACCTCATCGATGCACTTCTTCAGGAGACCGGTGCCGACACCGCCACGCCGGCGATCCTTGGTCACCAGAACCATGCTGATCCAGGCGAGATTCTGGCCGAGCGGCAGGATCAGCGAGCTGGCCTGCCATCGTCCGTCCGGTGCCGTGCAGCCGAAGCCGCGCCCGGCGCCCAGCATGAAACGCCAGTCGGCGACGTTCTGGTTCCAGCCCGCCTCGATCGACAGCGGCCACACCGCATCGCTCTGCTCGGGATCGATCGGCCTGACATTCAACACGTCAGTATTTGCCATCGCGCACCTCGTAGTGCGTGGGCTTGTTCAAGGTGGCCATGTCGCGCTCCAGCCAGTCGGTCGTCCATTCGATCATCTTCGAGAGTGGCACGCTGGGCGGTCCAAATTCCTTTTCCATCCTGCTTGCGTTGTTCAGCCAGCCGGTCGGCGCTTCCTTGCCGGTGAGTATCGGCGTCTTGCCCAGCAGCTGGCCGAATTCGGCGGCCAGTTTCCGGATCTCGATCGTCTCCAGCCCCGTGACGTTGATCGGCGTCGTGGGCGTGGTCGCGCGCGCAAGACAACGCAGCGCGACCGAGTTGGCATCGCCCTGCCAGATCACGTTCACATGGCCCATCGACAGATCGATCGGCTCGCCGTCGCGCACCTTGCGGCCGACGTCGTGCAGCACGCCGTAGCGCATGTCGATCGAGTAATTGAGACGGAACAGCCGGCCCGGCGTGCCATGGCGCGCCGAGAAATACTCGAACATGCGCTCGCGCCCGGCGCAGGAGTTCGCGTAGTCGCCGGAGGGCGGCACCGGCGGCACGTCCTCGGTCGCGCCGCCGCTATCGACCGGCACGAACGGATAGACGCATCCCGTCGAGAAGGCGACGATGCGGGATTCCTTGAACACCTCGGCGACCATGGCCGGAACCTGCACGTTCATCGCCCAGGTGAGCGGCACGTCTCCGGTCGCGCCGAACTTGCGGCCCGCCATGAACACCACGTTGGCGGCCTTGGGCAGCGCCTCCAGCGCGGCGCGGTCCAGCAGGTCGGCCGCGATCGGCTCGACGCCGACCTTCTCCAGCTCGGCTTTCACGCCAGGCTCGCTGAAGCGCGCCACGCCCATGACGCGCTTGGTCGGCGCCGCGCGCTTGGCCATGCGTGCCAGGGTCGGCCCCATCTTGCCGCCGACACCCAGCACCAGGATGTCGCCCGGCGTCGCCGCCAGGTCGGCCACCAGCTCCGCCGACGGGGCGGTCATGAAATCCTCGACGGCTTCGACGCTTTCGAAACGGCTCGGAAGGTTGGTGCTCATTTCTTGCCTCCAGGATGGGCCGGCGTCAGGCGCTCGGGCGGTGCGGCGGGCATCGCCCGCAGGGCAGCGAAGTCGAGATCGACGCCGACGGCGAAGCCCGGGCAACCCAGCGACCCCAATGCCAACGCACCGTCGCGGACCTTGAGCCGCGCCGGCTTGCCGGGCTGCCGCTCGTAGAGATCGGGATGGGCAGCCACGAAAGCGTTCTGCTCGGCGTCGGAAGCCGACGACATGCCGTCGATGAAATGGTGCGCGTTGCGCTCGACATGGGTGAGGCCCAGCAACGAGACCAAGGCCAGGTCCTGCTGAACGCTGACGCCGGGCTGCGTCGTGAGATCCTCGGCCGACATGAAGTATTCTGGTCCGAGCTTGGCAACGCGCGCTGCATTCAGGATCGACTTGTAGAAGCCCTTGCAGTTCTTGGTCGAAACGCCGGCATAGCCGAGCTTCAGCGCTTCCGGGAAGGTCGACAGCTCGCCGTCGGATTCGTCGATGATGACGGGGCGATATTTGGCCAGTGCCGTCACCGGCCGGCTGAGCGCCGCCTGCCGCTTGATCGGCTGCTCGATGAACAGCGTGGCCTGGACCATCTTTGCGAGCGCCGGCGTCTCCTCGACCTTGCGCCACAGTTCGACGATGCCATCGACATCGTCATACTGCTCGTTGCCGTCAAACGTGACCTTGTAGTCGCCGGCCGCGGCGTCGAGCACCGAGGCGATGCGCGTCAGCCGGTCGAGGTCGGCCTTGATGTCGCCGCCCACCTTCAGCTTGTAGTAACGGCCGCGATAGTAGGAGACGACCTCTTCCAGCGTCTCCGGCAATCCATCGTTCACGCGCTCCGACGCCGGCCGCTCAGCCGTCGTCAGCGGATCGACCAGACCCACCGTGTGGCGGAGATCGATCGAAGGCCGCGGCTTAAGGCCTGCGAGGAAGCCCGCCAGATGCCCCGCCTCGATGTCGGGTGTCAGGTCGGTCGCCGCGATGCCCGGCACGTTGGCCGCGATCATCTGGGCAAAGGATTGTCCCGTCGCCTTGCCCATCGCATCGATGATCGCGCGGTCGAGCAGCGCCGGTCCGTAAGACGCGACAAGCGGATTGAGCCCGAGCTCGGCACCGCGCGCGATCTGCTGGCGGTAGCAGCCGGAATACAGGCCGAACGGCGTGTCGAAGCCGCACGCCATATAATGATCGATGGCGAGCTGCAGCGCCTGCCGGAGCTGGTCGAGGTTCTGCGCATCGGAAAAGTCCGGGCTCTTCTCGAACCACTTGGCGCCCAGCGCTTCGGCCGCGACACCCTCGCTGGTGCGGCCGTCTTCCAGGGCAATGCGCACGCGGATGATCGCCTGGATGCCCTGGGTCACCGTGATGACGCCGAAGCGGAACGGCAGGCGCAGGCGATGGTCGCGTTCGAAGCGGTCGACCGCTTCCACTTTCACTTTCATGTATTTTGCTCCAGCAGGCCCTGCACGTAACCGATCATGCGCGCAGCACAAGTCGGGCCATCGGGCTCGTAGACGAAGGGTTCCATGGCGACCCAGCCCTCGTAGCCGGTGTCGCGCAACGCCTGGACCACGGGGGCGAACCTGTCGGCGCCCTCGCCCGGTCCGCGCTTGTTGCGGTCGTTGAACTGGATGTGCGCCATCAGTCCCGTGGGCATCCAGCGGCGGATCGCGTCGGCGACCGGCTCCTTCTCTTCCAGGCTGGAGGCCAGCGTGTCGACCATCAGCCGGAACGCCGGGCTGCCGATCCGCTTCACGACCGCTTCGGCCTCGCTAAGCGTGTTGACGAAGTTGCAATCCGGTCGCGCCAGCGGCTCCAGGCAATAGATCACGCCCGCCTTCTCCGATGCGGCAGCGGCTGCGGCCCAGGCTTCCTCGACACGCTTCGCATCGTCCGGCTCGGCAACGCGGCGCTGGCCGGGCGAGCCGTGGACGAGATAGGCGCCGCCCAGCTCGGCGCAGAGATCGACCGAGGCCAGCATCACGTCGAGGCTGCGCTGCCAGACGGCGCGGTCGGCCGCGGCGATCGAGAGACCCGCCGGCGCGGCCAGCAGCCAATGAAGGCCGCTCACCTCGATGCCCGCGTCGGCGGAGGTCCGGCGGACGGCGGCGCGCTTGGCGGCTGGCATGCGCCATGCATCGTCGCCCAGGGTGAAGGGCGCGACCTCCAGGCCCTTGTAGCCGAGCGCCGCCGCCAATGTGCATTGGCGCTCGAAGGGAAGCTCACGGATGACTTCGTTACACAGGGAAAGCTTCACGCACGAACCTCGCCTTGACGGGCAAATGCGCGTTCGCCAGTCTCATCGCATGGGGCCTCATGATATCAGCGGGACGAAAGCGATGAACAGAATCATCGCATCGTGCGCATGACGAAATTCAGCGCACTCGGCCGGCAATACTGGCCAACCTTGGTCCTCTTCGCTTTCCTTCTGGCGAGCTGGCAGGCCGCCGTCACCTTCGGTGGCATCCGCGAATATCTCCTGCCGGCACCTCTCTCGGTCTGGAACGCGCTATGGCACGGCGAGATCGCCTGGAGCCAGCATCTCTGGACGACCACCATCGAGATCATCGGCGCCTTCCTCCTGGCAGCGATCGTCGGGGTGGCGCTGGGCGTGGCCATTGCCTGGTCGACCCTGATCGCCAACGCGCTGGTGCCGTTCCTGGTGTTCGTGAACACCCTCCCGAAGGTGGCGGTGGCGCCGCTGTTCCTGATCTGGATGGGCTACGGCATCTTCCCCAACATGCTGATGGGGGCGCTGATCGGCTTCTTCCCGGTGGTCATCAACACCGCCGTCGGCCTCTCCCAGGTCGAGCCGGACATGCTCGACCTCGGCCGCGTCTTCAACGCGCCGAAATGGAAGATCTTCGTCAAGATCCGGATTCCCAATGCGCTGCCCTACATCCTGAGCGCGCTGAAGATCACCGCCACGGCCGCAGTGGTCGGCGCCATCGTCGGCGAGTTCGTCGCCTCGCAGCGCGGCCTGGGCTACGTCATCGTCGCCACCCAGAGCAGCATGAACACCTCCGTGGCGTTCGCAGCGCTCGTCTGGATCTCCGTCGTGGGCCTCGTGCTCTACGGCGCCGTCGTGTTGCTGGCGCATCTCTGGGCCCCGTGGGCCGAGGGCGTCGATTGAATTCGGGGATGGGGAAAAGGGAGACCGTGATGACTCGTACATTGTCGCTTGCACTGGCCGCGTTGCTGGCCACCTCCGGCGTCGCGTCGGCGCAGGAGAAGTTCACCTTCGCGCTCAACTGGTTCCCGGTCGGCGACCACGCCGCCTACTGGGTCGCGCTCGACAAGGGCTACTACAAGGCCAAGGGCATCGACGTGACCCTGGAGAATTCCAAGGGCTCGGGCGACGTGATCGCCAAGGTCGATACCGGCCGCGCCGATGCCGGCCTCGCCGACACCGCGGTCGTCATCGCCTCGGTCGCCCGTGGCACCACGGTGAAGACCGTCGGCATGGTGTTCGACCTGACGCCGCTGAACATCTTCAGCCTCAAGAGCAAGCCGCTCGCCAAGCCCAAGGACCTCGAAGGCGCCAGCCTCGGCGCCCCTCCGGGCGACGGCCAGCGCCAGGTCTTCCCGGCCTTCGCCAAGCTGACCGGCATCGACGCCAACAAGGTGACCTGGGTGAACGTGGAGCCGTCCGCCAAGATCGCCGCCGTGGCCGAGAAGCGCATGGACGGCGTCGGCGACTACACGACCGGCCTGCCGCTCTATGAGAAGGCCGCCGGCAAGGGCAACGTCGTCATGATGAAGTGGTCCGACTTCGGCTTCGACCTCTACTCCATGTCGATCATCGCCAGCGCCAAGACGATGAAGGACCGGCCCAAAGTCCTGAAGGATTTCCTCGAAGCCTCCTACATGGGCTGGCGCGACGTCATGAACGACCCGAAGGGCGCGATGGAGATCTTCAAGAAGCGCGTGCCCGAGATCGACCAGGAGGCGCTGAGCGAAAACATGCTGATCGGCCTCGAACTCACCAAGACCGATCGCTACGCCAAGAACGGCATCGGCTGGATCGAGGACAAGAAGATGTGCGACTCGGTCGACCTCGTGAACACCTACATGGGCCTGCCCAAGAAGGTCGACTGCAAGGACGTCTACACGATGGACTTCTTCACCAAGGTGGAGCGTCCGAAGTTCTGATCGACCAGGCGTAATCGCGTGAGCAAAGGACTGATCGACCTCGACAAGGTCGGCATGACGTATCAGGCGGCGAGCGGCCCGGTGGAGGCGCTCGCCGGCATTTCCGCGTCGATCGGCGCCGGCGAGTTCGTCTCGCTGGTGGGACCGAGCGGCTGCGGGAAGTCGACCCTCCTGCGCATCGTGGCCGGGCTGCGGCCGGCCACGCTCGGCACCATCACGGTCGCCGGACGAAAAGTGACCCAGCCCATCCCCGACATCGGCATGGTGTTCCAGGCACCCATCCTGCTGAAGTGGCGTTCCATCCTGGAGAACGTGCTGCTGCCGGCCGAACTCGCTGGGAAGGACCCGGCGAAGCTGCGGCCGCGCGCCGAGCAGCTTCTCGAAATGGCCGGCCTCGGCGGCTTCGGCCCCAAGCTGCCGCGTGAACTTTCCGGCGGCATGCAGCAGCGGGCCGCGCTGTGCCGCGCCCTGCTGCTCGACCCGCCCCTCCTGCTGATGGACGAGCCGTTCGGCGCGCTCGATGCCATGACCCGGGACGACATGGCGCTCGAACTGCTGCGCATCTGGGGCGAGAAGGACCTCGCCCGCGAGGCCCGCAAGACCGTCCTGTTCGTGACCCATTCGATCCCCGAGGCGGTGTTCCTCTCCGACCGCGTGATCGTCATGTCGGCCCGTCCGGGCCGCATAGCGGCAGACCTCCAGATCGACCTGCCGCGCCCGCGCACCGTGGAACTGCGGGCCACGGAGGCGTTCGGCAAGCTGAACCTGGAGATTTTCCGCGCCCTGACCGGCAAGGACAGCATGGGCACGGCCCTTTAGGGCGTTGGCGCGGCCTGCCCTGCCTGATAAGACGCGGGCGAAATAGCAGGAGCAGACATGGCCAACGCCGCCACCCCCCTCAAGAGCGCCGCCAAGGGCATCAGCGCAGACGCCAGGCCCTTCGACTGGGAGGATCCGTTCTTCCTCGACGACCAGCTCACCGAGGACGAGATCGCGATCCGCGACGTCGCGCGCGACTATTGCCAGGACAAGCTGATGCCGCGCGTCCTGATGGCCAACCGCCACGAGAAATTCGATCGCGAGATCATGAACGAGTTCGGCGCGCTCGGCCTGCTGGGCTCGACGCTGCCCGAGAAGTACGGCTGTGCCGGCGCCAACTACACGACCTACGGCCTGGTCGCCCGCGAAGTGGAGCGCGTCGATTCCGGCTACCGTTCGGCGATGAGCGTGCAGTCCTCGCTGGTCATGCATCCGATCTACGCCTACGGCAGCGAAGAGCAGCGCATGAAGTACCTGCCCAAGCTCGCCACCGGCGAATGGGTCGGCTGCTTCGGCCTCACCGAGCCGGATCACGGCTCCGATCCGGGCGGCATGAAGACCCGCGCCGTGACCGTGCCCGGCGGCTACAAGCTCTCCGGTTCCAAGATGTGGATCACCAACTCGCCGATCGCCGACGTGCTGGTGATCTGGGCCAAGCTCGACGGCGGCGCGATCCGCGGCTTCATCCTGGAGCGCGGCTGGAAGGGCATCGAGACGCCGAAGATCGAGGGCAAGTTCAGCCTGCGCGCCTCGGTGACGGGCGCAATCATGCTCGAGGACGTGTTCGTGCCAGTCGAGAACATGATGCCCAACGTCGCCGGTCTCGGCGGTCCGTTCGGCTGCCTGAACAACGCCCGCTACGGCATCGCCTGGGGCGCCATGGGCGCCGCCGAATTCTGCTGGAAGCAGGCGCGCAACTACACGATGGAGCGCAAGCAGTTCGGCCGGCCGCTCGCCGCCAACCAGCTCATCCAGAAGAAGCTCGCCGACATGCAGACCGAGATTGCGCTCGGCCTCCAGGCCTGCGTGCGGGTCGGCCGCCTCAAGGACAAGGGCCATGCCCAGCCGGAGATGATCTCCCTGATCAAGCGCAACAATTGCGGCAAGGCGCTCGACATCGCCCGTGTCGCCCGCGACATGCACGGCGGCAACGGCGTCTCGGACGAGTATCACGTGATCCGTCACGCGATGAACCTCGAGGCCGTGAACACCTACGAGGGCACGCACGACGTCCATGCGCTGATCCTCGGCCGTGCCATCACCGGCATGCAGGCGTTCAGCGCCGGAGCCTAGCCGGCCGTGCCCCTGCCTCCCCCCGGCGACATCGCGATCGTCGTCGCCGGGGCGCTGGCGGCAGGCTTCGTCAACGGACTGAGCGGCACCGGCTATGCGCTGGTGGCGCTGGGCTTCTGGCTGCAGGCCATGTCGCCCCTCACGGCCGCGCCCCTCACCGCCCTCTGCGGCGTCGCCGGCCATATCCAGTCCCTTCCCCGAATCTGGAGCGGCGTGCGCTGGACGCGCCTGTGGCCGATGCTGACGGCCGGCATCGTCGGCGTGCCGATGGGTACGTTGCTGCTCGACCATGTGAAGCCGAGCCCGCTCAAGATGGGCGTCGGAATCCTGCTGATCGTCTACAGCGCCTGGATGGCCTTCGTGCGCCGCCCGCCCATCGTGACCGGCGGCGGCCGTCCGGCCGACGCGGTCGTCGGCCTGATCGGTGGCGTGCTGGGCGGCATGGCGAGCCTCAGCGGCCCGGCGCCGGCGATCTGGGCGCAGCTGCGCGGCTACGGCAAGGACGAGCAGCGCGGCGTCAACCAGCCCTTCAACATGAGCGTGCTGTTCCTCGCCCTCGTCTCGGCCGGCATCGCGGGCTTCCTCGACATGACGTTCCTGATCTGGGCCGCGATCACCGTGCCGACGACACTGATCGGCGCGAAGATCGGACTGGCCCTCTACGGCCGCATCAACGACGCCCAGTTCCGCCGCATCCTGCTCAGCCTGCTCTGCCTGTCGGGGCTGACGCTGATCGCGACCTCCCTGAAATAGAGCCGGCCTAGTCTAATGACGAGACCGGGCGAGCCGATCTCGTGGCCGTCGAGCGTGGCGCTCAACGCACGCAGTACCGCGGCCTGGTCGAGCGCTCGGTAGGTCTCCATTCTGGCGGTCGGAGGCCGCCCCGGCGTGGTAGAAGTGGCTGTTGATCAGCGCTTCGACAATGGCCCTCGGGCGCGGGCCCTGCGCCTACGCCAGATGGCGGTCCTGCAGCTCGCCCCAGCGGGATGGTCTCCGCGATGCCTGCCAGCGCGTGCTCGGGGTGCGGCCCGTGAGGCCCGTCGCCGGGTCGTGCACCAGGCTGCGGACCGCGCGCGAACCCGGTGTCGAGCTGGCGCGTGAACATCTCGTCGACCTGGAGGCCCAGCGGATTGTGTTCCCGAGGTCGTTGAGCGGCCACGGTTCAGCGGCGGCCGGCGCTGCCGAAGGCAGCTCTTCCATCTCGATGCTGCGATGTCGTCTCCGTTCAGCGGCCCATCGGGGCCTGGTGGGCGTTCTTGTCGTCACCCCATCGATCGGCCGGGCGTCCTGGCACGGGGAGCATTGCCTGGCTCGCCGGCCACAGCCTCTTCTGCTGCAGTTGCTCGTCCAACGTCAGATATTTGCGAAGGCGGGTTTCTCGACGCCGGTCATCGTGTCGTAGGCCTTGAGGATCGTCTCCTCCGGCGTCCGCGTGACACCGCTGTCGTGGTAGATCGCCTTCAGCCACAGCGCCATCTTGGTATGGGAGCCATTCGGAATGAAACGCTCCATCATCGTCTTGCGCAGCATCTCCTCACCCTTGGCGACATAGACGGCGTCGGGTTGGCCACCGTCGGCGAGATGACGGCAAGCCCACTGCCCGTACATCAGTTCCGCTCGCACGATGGCCGGTGCCGACGAAGCTTTGGTGGTGAGTCCAGCCTCATGACAGAGCTTCAGGCCGAGTTCATGACGTCGCGCCGCCAGGTTAAGTGGCAGCGCGGATTCGAGTCCCTCCCGCATCAACAGCTTCTTCCCATTGGGTTCGAAGCGGCCGAACTTGTCCCATCGTCTCCAGTCGGCCTCGCTCGCGCGGCCGAACTCGGCCACCGCCGGATCGCCGTCAATCAGCCATTTGCACAGGCCCAGCGTCTCCCACCACTCGTAAACGCGGAAGCATTCGCTGGTGTCTCTACCTTCGGCGGAATGAGACTGTCCTTCCATCCAGGCCGCCATCGCTTGCACTGTCGCTAGTACCCGAGCACGCAGGCCCAGCAGATGAGCCTGAATCAGATCGGCCAGTCCAAACGCCACGTAGTCAGAGCGATTAGACGAACCAATCTTGGTTGGGTCGAAAATCATCACCTGTGGCAAACGATGGTTGAGGTAGAATTGATGACGTTTCTCGAAATCGAGTGTTCTCGACATCACGGCCTCCCCTCTGGATGGGCGACAGTGCGCTCATCGCTCATGATTCGTTCAACCACACCGTTGCGCGCGCTGCCAGTACCGACCGTGACGATGGTCAGGTTTCTGTCTTTCACGTTCTCCAGCGCCTTGTTGCCCACCTCGGGCGACAGGCGCCCACCTTCCATGGCTGCTTCGATACGGCCTATGGCATGCATTCGGGCTTGCTTGAGCGAGTTTTCGCTCTGATGTGCCCGCCCACCCGGACCGATCGACGTATCCGAGCCTCGCCATTTGGAATCCCAGAAGGTGACCTCACCGTTGCGGTCGACAGAGATCACATCCGCCCCCCGCTCGCCAGCCTTGCGACCAAAATCGATGATCGTGTGGTCCGGGAATTACCGTGCAATGTCATTCGCCAAGCCATACTCGCCACGCAATCCCTTGCGATGGCTATCGTTGTCGGGCAAGTAATCGCGCCCTGCCGCCGGTTCGCCGACGCGAGGGTCGAGTTTGATGCCGGCTGCGGTGTCGATGCCGTCGGCGCCAACGTACTGGTCCCTTTCGGCCCGTTGGGCTCTCTCGTCTAACCAGCCACCGAGAGGTTGAGGCGATGGCTTCTGCTCGACGGCGGCTGCCGGTCCAGCCGGATCGGGTGCGGGCTGCGTGCCCGATGGCTGGGGTGAAGGCGGAAACCAACGCCGCCAATTCTCGATTGCCTGTGGCAGTCCAGGCGCCACCGGCGGCCGGTTGTGCCCGATGCCTGGTGCGGGCTGTTGGCCTGGCGCCGCAGATGGGCGAGGCGGTAGGGGAACGCGACCGCCTCCGCCACCGCGAGCGCCGCCACCTCCGGCTTGCGCGAGAATAATGTGCTGCGGATCGAAGGCTTCACCTACCTTCGCGCTGCCGTCGTCGTTATGGACAATGCGGGGCTCTCCCCCATCGAGCGCGTTTTCCGCTTCCACCTCTTGTGGCAGCACTTCGACCGGGTCACCGCCCGAGACGCGGACGATATTTGGATCGTCTTCCGCGCGCGGCAGCACGTCGCCGACCAAGCCGCGAATGTCGGCCATTGTCGGCGGTTTGCCCTCGACAAGCTCGAAGACGCCTAAAAGCCTGTCGAGTTGCTGCCGCGCGGTCCCGGCCTCCTCGCCGTCGGAATCGACGTTGGCAGCGCGCAATCCCTCGCTGAGGAACAGGCGGCCGAGACGGTGGCGCTCGAAGGCAGGATCGGATTTACCTTCGGCGAGAGTCTTCTGGAGTTTGGTCAGGCGGTCGTAGTCGCTGTCGCCGAGCGACAGCCGATGTTGCGTGAGGTCGAGGCCGACAAAGCTTTCCGGCCCGTGCACGGTCTGGTCATCGAGCCTGCCGTAAAGGTCGCGGTCCGTGACGACGCGGCCGCCTTTCATGACCGTCCGGTCGAGTGCCTCCGTCTGCTCCGGGCTCAACCCGTCGCGCAGCTCCGCGGGCATCGCCATCAGCGGTGCCACGGGATTGTCTCCGAGCCAGTCGAGCGCGCTTGTGGCCGCGCGGCCCCGCGCCGCCTGCCATGCGCGATCGGCACGCGCCTGTTCGATCTGCGCCATCCTCGACATCTGCGCCCGCATCTCGGGCGAGGCGTCCGGCGGCGTCAGCTCGGCGGCGCGCGCCTGGTAGTCGTCGGGGTCGGGGCGCCGTGCCGGATCGTCCGGGGTGTCGGCCAGACCGCCGACGATCTCCGCCACGCGCCGCTCCTCGCGCGCCCGTTCGATCTGGCGCTCGACCGCGGCCTGCCGCTCCGGCTGGATCACGTCGCGCGCGTGGTCGTAGAGCTTCGCCGCGTCCTCGGGATCCTGGTCGATCGCAGCCTCGACCGCGCCGGCATAGAGATCGCTCAGGCCAGCGCGCACCGCCCTATCGGTCCGGCCCGCGTCCCAGCCCTTTCGTTCGCCCTGGTAGCGCAGCTCGCCCACCGCAGTAGCGCCCAGCGTGCGCAGATGGGCCGGGTCCTGCCAGGACAGCGCCGCGTCACGCGCCAAGTCGGCGAGCCGCTCGGACACGATGCGGTCGTCCAGCACCGACGTGGCCTGCTCCGCGATCCGCCCGAGGTCGCCGCCGGCGCGGTCGAGACGCCGGTCGATCACCGGTTCGAGCAGCGCCTTCTGGCGAGGGCCGTCGGTCTGGAGGTCTAGTGGGTTGTCATCCTCAAGGTCGTGAGTCCCCGGTCAATGCCGCGCCATCTCTAGTCGTAGCGTGCAAGTTCTAGCGAGATCCGCCCACCGCGATCCTTCCAGTCAGAGCGACAGAGTTGGCTCACTTCACCGGTGTCGAGAAAGCCGGCGAAGTCACTCCCTAAACTCTTCCCAATGTCAGATCTTGGCGAAAGCCGGCTTCTCGACGCCGGTCATGGTGTCGTAGGCCTTGAGGATCGTCTCCTCCGGCGTCCGCGTGACGCCGCTGTCGTGGTAGATCGCCTTCAGCCACATCGCCATCCTGATGTAGTCGCCACCTCCGATGAAACGCTCTGTTATCGCCTTGCGCAGCATCTCCTCGCCCTTGGCGACATAGGCCGCGTTGGGCTTGCCACCGTCGGCGAGATGACGACAGGCCCATTGCCCGTACATCAGTTCCGCCCGCACGATGGCCGGCGCCGACGAAGGCTTGGTGGTGAGTCCAGCCTCCTGACAGAGCTTCAGGCCGATGTCATGGCGTCGCGCCGCCAAGTTGAGCGGCAGGGCGAGTTCGAGCCCCTCCTGCATTAGCAGCTCCACCCCGTTGGGCAGGAGGCGGTCGAACTGGTCCCATCGTCTCCAGTCGGCCTCGCTTGCGCGGCCGAACTCGGTCACCGCCGGATCGCCATCGATCAGCCACTTGCACAGGCCCAGCGTCTCCCACCATTGATAGACGTAAAAAGTCTCTTCGGTATCCTTACCTTCTGGCCACGCCGGTTGTGACTCCATCCAGCCCGCGAGCGTCCGCGCCAGCGGCAACACCTGCTCGCGCAAACCGAGTAGATGGGCCTGGACCAGATATCCTAATTTACTAGCCATGTAGTGCGAGCGATTGAACGGCCCGGTCGTTTCCGGTTCGAACTTCATCGCAATCGCCAGTAGGAAATCGAGGTAGGACTGACGATCTTCCTCGGGCTCGAAAATTCTCGGCATCATGGCCTCCGTTCCGGGTAGATGACAGCGCGATCACCGCCTTCGATTCGTTCAACCACGCCGTTGCGTGCACTTCCAGTCCCGACCGTGACGATGGTCAGGTTCCTCTTGTTCAAGTTCTCCAACGCTCTGGTGCCAGCTTCAGATGATAGGCGTCCACTCTTCATCGCCGCGAAAATGCTGTCTTGAGTATGTCTCAGCGCACCAGCTAAAGACGGCAGCGTCTGATGCGCCCGACCGCTCGGACCGATCGACGTATCCGAGCCCCGCCACTTGGAATCCCAGAAGGTGACCTCGCCGTTACGGTCGACCGAGATCACATCCGGCCCCCGCTGCCCGGCTTTCCTTCCGAAGTCGATCACCGTGTGGTCCGGGAACTGTCGCGCGATTTCGTTGGCCAGCCCGTACTCTCCGCGTAATCCCTTGAGATGGTTCTCGTCGTTGGGCAAGTAATCGCGCCCTGCCGCCGGTTCGCCGACGCGGGGATCGAGTTTGATGCCGACTGCCGTGTCGATGCCGTCGATGCCGCCATAATGGCCCCTGTCCGCCTGTTGGACTCTCTTGCCCAACCAGTTAATAAGAGCTTGAGGCGATGGTTTCTGTTCAGCAGCGGCTGCCGCCCCAGCCGTATCGGGTGCGGATTGCGTGCCCGATGGCTGGGGTGAAGGCGGAAACCAACGCCGGAAATTCTCGATTGCCGTTGGCAGTCCAGACTCTACCGGCGGCCGGTTGTGCCCGATGCCTGGTTGGGGCTGTTGGCCAGGCGCCCCAGGTGGACGGGGCGGTTGGGGAACGCGACCGGCTCCGCCACCGCGAGCGCCGCCACCTCCGGCTTGCGCGAGAATGATATGCTGCGGATCGAAGGCTTCACCTCCCTCCGCTCTGCCGTCGTCGTTATGGACAATGCGGGGCTCTCCCCCATAGAGCGCGTCCTTCGCTTCGACCTCTTGTGGCAGCGCTTCGACCGGATCACCGCCCGAGACGCGGACGATATTTAGATCGTCTTCCGCGCGCGGCAGCATGGTGGCCACCACGTCACCGACGAGGCCGCGAATGTCCGCCATCGTCGGTGGCTTGCCTTCGAGAGCCTCGAACGCGCCTAAGAACGTGTCGAGTTGCTGCCGTGCGGTCCGCGCCTCCTCGCTGTCTGGATCGAGGTTGGCGGTGCGCAACCCCTCGTCCAGGAACAAACGGCCCAGACGGTGGCGCTCGAAGGACGGATCGGGTTTGCCTTCGGCGAGAGTCTTCTGGAGTTCAGTCAGGCGGTCGTACTCGCTGTCGCCGAGCGACAGCCGATGTTGAGCGAGATCGATGGCCGCGAACTTCTCTGGCTCGCGCACAGCCTGGTCGTCGAGTCTGTCGTAAAGGTCACGATCCGTGACGACGCGGCCGCCGTTCATGACTGTCCGGTCGAGCGCCTCCGTCTGCTCCGGGCTCAACCCGTCGCGCAGCTCCGCGGGCATCGCCATCAGCGGTGCCACGGGATTGTCTCCGAGCCAGTCGAGCGCGCTTGTGGCCGCGCGACCCCGCGCCGCCTGCCATGCGCGATCGGCGCGCGCCTGTTCGATCCGCGCCATCCGGGTCACCTGCGCCCGCACCTCCGGCGAGGCGTCCGGCGGCGTCAGCTCGGCGGCGCGCGCCTGGTAGTCGTCGGGGTCGGGGCGGCGTGCCGAATCGTCCGGCGTGTCGGCGAGACCGCCCACGATCTCCGTCACGCGACGCTCCTCGCGCCCCCGTTCGATCCTGCGCTCGACCGCCGCCTGCCGCTCCGGCTGGATCACATCGCGCGCGTGGTCGTAGAGCTTCGCCGCGCGGTCGGGATCCTGGCCGATCGCGGCCTCGACCGCGCCGGCATAGAGATCGCTCAGGCCGGTGCGCACCGCCCTATCGGTCCGGCCCGCGTCCCAGCCTTTTCGTTCGCCCTGGTAGCGCAGCTCGCCCACCGCGGTGCGGCCCAGCGTGCGCAGATGCGCCGGGTCCTGCCAGGACAGCGCCGCGTCACGCGCCAAGTCGGCGAGGCGTTCGGCCACGATGCGGTCGTCCAGCACCGACGTCGCCTGCTCCGCGATCCGCCCGAAGTCGACGCCGGCGCGGTCGAGACGCCGGTCGAACAGCGGCTCGAGCATCGCCTTCTGTCGGGGCCTGATCGCCTGCGCCAGATAGCGGTCCTTCAGCGCGCCCAGAAGCCGGGTGGTCTCGACGATACCGGCCAGCGCCTCCTCGGGGTCCCGGCCCGCAAGACCCGTCGCCGGATCGGTCACGAGGCCTCGCACCTCGCCCGCGAACCGAGTGTCGAGCTGGCGCGCGAACATCTCATCGGCCTGAAGACCGAGCGCGCTGTCGTCCCGAAGCTCGTTGCGCGGCCATGGTTCCGCGGCAGGCGCTGCCGAGAGCAGCCCTTCTGTCATGATGCTTGCCATGTTCGTCTCCGTTCAGCCGCTCACCGGGGCCTGGAGGGCGCTCTCGCCGTCGCGTGCCGCATCGAAAAGGAAAGCGGCTCCGATGCAGGGACAGCCCCGGCCATCGTCCGCTCGTTGGCTGGCGACTTCGGCGCGCTTGACCCGGTTGATGCGACGGTTGCAGTTACGCCGCGAGGTCAACCTTTCGGATGATCGGTGCTCAATGGCCGCGACAAGGCACGCGGCAACAGGGGCGACGACAACGAGGGATTGGCAGTATCATCGCCAGGGGCATCAAATGTTCTCAAAGACATCTCTCCTGTGAGAAGCGAGCCCTTGAGTTACTGATGAGCCGGACTTTGAATATGCAAGTAGGTTATTTGAAAAGGCCTTGAAAAAATTCGGCCGTTTCGGTGTAGCCGCAGCGCGGCAGCACCTCGAACAGGCGGCCCGCGAAGGGCGCGCTAGGCTGTGGTGACAAATCCTACTTGAGCCGGAGCATGATGCTTGCCAGCCCTACGAAGCCGAGGAAGTTGGCCGCGAGCTTGTCGTAGCGGTTGCGATGCGTCGCCATAGCTTGAGCTTGGCGAAGAAGCCTGCCATGCCCAACGTTGCTTATAGGCAATACGGTCGTAGCGATGTTGGTACTTGCGATGGCTGCGGGCGGGATGACCGGCTCGCCCCCTTGTTCGAGGACAAGTCCGTAAAGGCTGTCGGCGTCATAAGCTTTGTCGGCGATGGGCTGGAAGGCCACGGATCAAGTCGCATGCCGGTGCCATATCGTTTTGTTGCCCCGGCCCGAGCGGACCGGCAGGCCCAGCGCATCGACTACCGCGTGGAGTTTGCGGCCGAAGCCCCCGCGCGAGCGGCCGAGAGCCTGGGCTTGCGGTCCCCCTTTTACGCCGTCCGCTCGCGGCTTGTGCATTGGCACGTATCGCGGTGGCGTCGATCGAAAGCCACTCCAGATCGCGATCGGCTGCGACGGCCTCGAATATCCGATCCAAGACACCGGCCTCGATCCATCAATAGTAACGCCGCTCGGCCGTCTGGTAGGGACCAAACCGGTCCTCCGGGAGGTCGCGCCAGCGGGCCCCAGAGCGCGCAGCCACAGCACCGCATCCAGAAAACGACGACCATCACTTCGGTGACCGCGCTTCCCCTTGCGCCCCCCAGGCACGAACCGCTCCAGTCGCGCCCACCTATCGTCTCAACACTTCGCCTTCCACGCCAGCCTCCAAAAGCCAGCGTTGAATCAGAACCGCCTTCCCAAGGGAATCCTCAAATTGTCACCACAGCCTAGTGCGAATTTCTTGGCAATCTCTCAAGCGCTCGCTCGGCAATCTCGCGATCGAGCACCGCATCTTGCGGCCAACGAGTGTATGACACCGACTCTGGTGAAAGCCCGAGTAGAAAATCGAAGACTTCGGAAGGCGTTTCGTCGTAGTCGAAAGTAATGACGGGGTCTGCCTGTTTGATGAATGGGCTCAAGATCTGAATCGCTTCGGCCCAGGGCAGAAGACGCTTGCCTCCCGCAAAGTCAGGGCGGCGACGCAAGAGGTTCTCGCCGGCGAGTATTAACCAGTCCACGGGAGTCGCCACCAATGGAGCATCGTCTGGCCAAAACAGCGCGGAGGTCATCTGTCCCTCGACTTCGAGAAACTGAATTCGCGGCACGAACTTGGTGTCCCCAACGCTCTGTTGACGTGCATCCCTCTCGAAATTCCATCGCCATGCCTGAAGAACCGTCGCACTGGGCAGAGTGCGAAGACGAGAGCGTTGCTCAGGCCTCTCGAGGGCAATGTCGTAGGCCGATTCGTTGCCAGCATTCCAACCAGAGATTAGTACTTTTGCATCGTACTCACCCTTTCCCATCCCTTTCCACTGGGGATCGTCAACAACGAGATCGAATGCCCGTACGAAAGCCGACACTTCGATTTCCACTTCGATAATGAAGTAGCTGGGCCGAAAGTAGTTTATGTTGAACGCGATGGGATAAAGTTCTCCTTCGTCATCTTTTCGCGCATCGACCCATTCGAAGCTGAAATAGACTCCCGTGTCTTCATTGCTGTAAGCCGCATGCCCGGCCTCAGTGTTGTAGAAGCGCCGATCCTGGAAATAGGCTTCGATGTTCTTCTTGCCGACAGCGCCGTTGCGCGGCCTCAGGAAAAGATCGTGCTCAAAACAGAAACTCCAAGCAGCCGCTGTCGCGCAAGATTTCCTCAAGGCCGGGCGCGTCTTTGGCCGCGGCGAACTTGCGGCGGATCTCGGTCAGCGAGCGGGCGTGGTATTTTTGTGGCTCCTGCGTCCACTCCGTGCCGCCGAGGTTCATGGTGAAACTCTTCTCGCCGCGTCCGATCGCGGCCGCGTTGGCCGCCGACCAGGGCAGGAACAGCGCGCCGACCTCCTGCGTGAGGATCGGCATCAAAGTCGGCTTGAGGGTCGCCAGCGTCTCGAAGCCGCCTTCGGCCTTGGGCGAGAGCATGCGCTGGACCCAGCCCATCACGTTCGGTGCCGAGGCGCGCGTGATTGCGCCGGGCGTCGGGTCGGTCGCGGCTTCGTACAGTTGCCCCCACAGGCCGAAGTCGGCCATCGCCGGCCGGCCACCGAGCAGATAGGGCCGCGACGCCAGATGTGCGTCGATCAGGCCCAGCGCCGAGGCGAACGAGGCCTCGATCAGGGGCTGCGTCTTCTCATTGGAACCGACGAACCCAAGGCGACCCATCATGCGCTCGGCGACCGCCGCTCGCGCCTGCGCGACGGCGAGCGTGCCGTGCGCGCCCATCATCTGCTGGGCGATGCGCTCGGCCGTCGACCAGACGTCCGGCTGGTAGCGCCAGCGATAATGGAACATCCACTTGTTACCCCACTCGTCGCCATACTCCTCGAGGAGCGCGGAGACGAAGGCGAGCGCCGGATCGTCGGAAGTCACGGAGGGCTCGGGATGAGAGGCCTCGAAACGCTCGAGGATCGGCGTCGAATCCTGGATGCCCTCGCCGTCCGGCGTCACGACCAGCGGGACGAGTGGCAGCTTGGCGTATTTGTGGAATTCAGCCTGGACCGCCGGCGAGCGCGGAATCCATTCGTGGTCGATGCCCTTGTAGCGGAAGAAGGACCGCACCTTCACCGAATAGGGCGAAAGTTCCGAACCGAAAATCCGGTGGGTCATAGCGACCTTAGATCCAGCGCTTGCGCTTCAACCACAGGAAGATGGCGGTCACGATGACCACGACCATCACCCAGAAGAAATCGTAGCCGTATTTCCAGCCGAGTTCCGGCATGTTGCCGGTGTCGCGGTCGAAATTCATGCCGTAGATGCCGGCCAGGAAGCTGAGCGGCATGAAGAACACGGTGATGACCGCCATGGTCTTCATGACCTCGGACATCCGGTTGGACGAGTCCATCAGGTAGACTTCCATCAGGCCGTTCGCCATTTCGCGGTAGCTCTCGACCAGGTCGAGCACCGCAATGGCATGGTCGAAGCAGTCGCGCAGATAGGTGCGGGTCTCGGGCATGATGAACGGCACGTCGGGCCGCATCACCGCCAGCACGGTCTCGCGCTCCGCCCACTGGATGCGATGGAACGACACCAGTGCCCGCCGCGCCTGATGGATATGCGCCAGCGTGTCCTGCGTCGGGTGGTCGAGCGCCTCCTCTTCCAGCGACTCGAGATGGGTCGACAGCGCCTCGATCAGCGGGAACTTGCGGTCGACCACGAGATCGATCAGCGCATAGACGAGATAGTCGATGCCGAACAGGCGCAGCCGCGATCCCGCGGTCTGGATGCGGTCGCGCACCGGCTTGAAGATGTCGGCCTTCAGGTCGTGGAAGGAGATGACGTAATTGTCGCCGAAGAAGATGCTGACCTGGCGGCTCTTCAGCACGCAATCCTCGTAGGACGGGTCGTTCAGGACGATGAAGCCCTGGCCTTCGTAGAGATCGAGCTTGCTGCGCTGGTTGGCATGGAAAACGTCCTCCAGCGCCAGCGGATGCAGGTTGAACGCCATGCCGAGGTTGCGCAGCATCTCGGAACTGGGCCGCCCGCCGACATCGATCCAGGTATGGCCGGGCGTGCCGAGATGGAAGCGGCACTGGTCCACTTCCACGCCGTGCAGGACCTCCACCTCGTCCTGGGTATATTCGACCAGCGTGAAATCGAGTGCTTCGTCCGGAACCGGCGCGCGCCCGGCCAACGTGCCGGGAGCCGTACCGGGCTTGGTATGGCGGCGGAAAAAGCCCTCCATGCGCTGACCTCGACCCTTCTTGCCTTCAGACTTCTTCCATCACCTGGACGTCGGGGCGACCGGCGAGATAGTCGCCAAGCTTACGGCCGAGTTCCTTGAAGTGCGGCGCGGCCCGATGGGCCTCCAGCGCCGCCTGGTCCTCGTAACGTTCCAGCATGACATAAACGTTAACGTCGCCCGTCTTGTGCAGCGCGTAGAGCTTGTTGCCCGGCTCGTCGGCATGAACCTTGGCCTGCAGCGCCTTCATGGTCGCCTCGAAGTCCGTGTTGGTGCCGGGCTTGATGGTCAGTTTCGCGATGACGCCGATCATGATTTCTCCTCCTGCCGTCTAGTGCGGCCGCTTCTTCACAAGATACTTGTGCTCGCCATCGCACACCAGTTCGCCCTTCTGGTTGTGGATCGTGAGCTTCAGGACCGCGACGCCGGTGGTGCGGCCGGGCTTGAGCTCGGTCACCTCCAGCATCGGGTAAAGGGTGTCGCCGACATAGACCGGCTTCAGGAACCGCGAGGACTGTTCGAGGAAGCCGACCAGCGATTCACCCACGAAATGCGGGAAGATACCGCCGCCGGCCGCGCCCTGGATGGCGACCTGCAGCCCGTGGGCCAGCATGTCCCGGTGGCCCAGCGCCTTGCAATACTCGCGGTCGTAATGAATCGGATGATTGTCGCCGCTCGCGAGCTGGAAGGCCGAGAACAGCGCCTCGGTCTGGGTGCGCGAGTTGATGTAGAACTTCTGCCCGACCGCGAGGTCCTCGAACCAGTGCGCCGGGCCGAAGCGATGCTCGGCCGGATCGAAGGGCTTGGTGTCTGTGTCGGGCACTTCAGGCAGCCTTCGCCTTGCGGGCCATTCCGTCGAACAGATCGAGCATGCGCTCGCGCCAGGCATAGACGGGATCGTCCTTGTCGAGCAGTTCGAGCGGGCTGATCGTGCGCGGCCACATGAAGGTACCCGCCAGGATGTAGTCCGGATAGGCGGCCTCGACACCCGACAGGAACTTCTGCTCGCGCAGTGCCCGGCGCGCCGGTTCGAGGCAGGCACGGAATGCCGCCAGCCCCTTCTCGCGGGCCTGCATCTGGAACGAGGTGAAATCCGTCGTACCCAGCCGCTTCCCGCGTGACTCCGCGATGTAGTCTTTGTCCTCCGGCCGCACGCGATCATAGAGATCGCCGATGATCAGCGGAAAGACCGCGGCATTCACGATCGTGTCCGCCCAGCCGTTGATGAAGCGCGCATAGGAACGGCCCATCTCGCTCTTGAGCAGCAGCTTCTCGGGATACATGTCATCCAGGTAGACGGCGATGGACCAGCTGTCCTTGATCGGCTTCTCGCCGTCCTTGATCACCGGCACGGTCTTGGAATCGGCGAAGGCGATCTTCTCCTTCTCCGTGAAACCCATCGGCACGTTGGTATAGTCGAGCCCCTTGTGCGCCAGCGAGAACTTGGTGCGCCAGCAGAACGGGCTGGGGCGGCGGTCCTCGTCGAAAGCGAGATCGTAAAGTGTGATCATCGAAACCTCACTTGCCGTCGAGCATCTTGATGATGCCGGAGAAATCCTTGGCGCCGTTGCCTGAATTGACGAACAGGCTGAAGAGCTGCGCGGCTTCGGCGCCGAGCGGCGTGCTGGCGCCGGCCGCGCTGGCCGCCTGCTGGGCCAGCATCAGGTCCTTCAACATCATCGCCGCCGTGAAGCCCGCCTGGTAGTCGCGGTTGGCAGGCGAGGCCGGCACCGGGCCGGGCACCGGGCAATAGTTCGTCAGCGACCAGCACTGGCCCGACGCGGTCGAGGCCACGTCGAACAGCTTCTGCGCGTCGAGGCCCAGGCGCTTGGCCAGCATGAAGGCCTCGCTGACGGCGATCATCGAGATGCCGAGGATCATGTTGTTGCAGATCTTGGCGGCCTGGCCGCCGCCGCTCGCACCGGCGAGGACGATGTTCTTGCCCATCTTCTCCAGGATCGGCTTCGCCTTGGCGAACGACGCCTCGCTGCCGCCCACCATGAAGGTGAGCGTGCCCGCGGTGGCGCCGCCGACGCCACCGGAAACCGGCGCGTCGACCATGTCGAGACCGGCCTTCTCCGCGAGCGCCGCTACATGACGCGCGCTTTCCACATCGATGGTCGAGCAGTCGATCAACAGCGTGCCCTTGGCGGCGTTCGGCAGCACGTCCTTCTCGTAGACCTCGCGCACATGCTTGCCGGCGGGTAGCATGGTGACGACGATCTCCGCGTCCTTCACCGCCTCGGCGGCAGAGGCCGCCTTGTGCGCCCCCTTCTCGACCGCCGCACTCACGGCGGCGTCCGACAGGTCGAACGCCGTCACGTGATGCTGCGCCTTTGCGAGATTGGCGGCCATCGGGCCGCCCATGTTGCCGAGACCGATGAAGGCGATTTTCGCCATGGCTTCCTCCGTTTGGTTTGCTGCCGCCTCAGTCGAAGAACAGGTCGTTCGACACCGGCCTGAAATGCTCCTCGACCATCGCCGCCGTCACGCCCTCGATCGTGGGCGGGTTCCATTGCGGCTTCTGGTCCTTGTCGATCAGCAGCGCGCGCACGCCCTCGAAGAAGTCGTGGCCCTTCTGCATGCAGCGCTGCGACATGCGGTATTCGATCGTCATCGTGTCTTCGAACGACTTGTTGGCGCAGGCCTTGAGCTGCGCCAGCGTGATCACCATCGACAGCGGCGAGAGCTTCATCAGGGCCGCGAGCTGCTTCTGGGCGAACTCGCTGTTCGACTTCTTCAGCTTGGCCACGATCTCCTGCAGCGTCTCGGCCGAGAAGCAGCGGTCGATCTCCGGCATCAGCCCCGGCAGCGTCTGGTCGCCGGCATCCTCCTGGAAGCGGGCGATCACGGCATCGACCTTCTCATTGGCGCGCGGGCCGGAGAGGTCAGCCGCGCCGAGCGCTGCCTGCAGGTCGTTGATCTTGGCGCTCGGCACGAAGGCGTTCGCGATGCCGGCCCAGACCGCGTCCGCCGCCTTGAGGCGATAGCTGGTGAGCGCCAGGAAGGTGCCCAGGGCGCCCGGCAGGCGCGTCAGGAAATAGCCGCCGCCGACATCGGGGAAGAGACCAATGGTCGTCTCGGGCATGGCGAAGAGATACTTCTCCGTCACCACCGAGTGCGAGCCGTGTGCCGACAGGCCGACGCCGCCGCCCATGTTGATGCCGTCGATCAGCGAGATCCACGGCTTGGCGTAGCGGTAGATGCGACGGTTGACGATGTACTCGTCGCGGAAGAAGTCACGCCGCAAGGTGCCCGCGGGATTGTCGCGCATCTCGCGATAGAGGCCCGCCACGTCACCGCCGGCGGAGAAGGCCCGGTCGCCCGCGCCGCGCAGGACCACCGCCTTGATGGAAGGATCCTTCTCCCACTCCGGCATGACCCGTTCCATCTCGAGGATGATGCCGTGCGACAGGGAGTTGAGGACCTTCGGCCGGTTGAGCGTCATGACGCCCAGTCCGTCCTTCACATCGAACAGAATTTCAGCTTCGGACAATTCCAGCTCCAGTTCCCGTGTCATCCCGAGCGTAGCGAGGGATCCTTCGCCTGCAGTAAGGATCCCTCGCTACGCTCGGGATGACACGCATTACATCAGCTCATCAAGAGCCTTCGTGAGATGATCACGCGCATGATCTCGTTGGTGCCTTCGAGGATCTGGTGCACGCGCAGGTCGCGGAGATAGCGCTCCAGCGGGAAGTCCTTCAAGTAGCCGTATCCGCCATGCAATTGCAGCGCCTCGTTGACCACGCGGAAGCCCGCGTCGGTGGCGAAACGCTTGCCCATGGCGGCAGCCTGCGTCGCCTCGGGAGACTTTGCGTCCAGCAAGGATGCCGCGCGCCAGATCAGCAGCCGCGCCGCGTCGAGCTCGGTCGCCATGTCGGCCAGCTTGAACTGCGTCGCCTGGAAGTCGGCCAGCGGCTTGCCGAACTGCTTGCGCTCCACGACGTAGCGCGACGCCGTCTCCAGGCAGGCGCGCGCGCCGCCCAGCGAGCAGGCACCGATGTTGATGCGCCCGCCGTCGAGTCCCATCATCGCGATCTTGAAGCCGTGGCCCTCCGGCCCCAGCCGGTTGGCGACCGGCACCTTGCAGTTCTCGAAGATCACCGAGGCCGTCGGCTGGCTGTTCCAGCCGAGCTTGTTCTCCTGCTTGCCGAACGACAGGCCGGGCGTTCCCGCCTCGACCACAAGGGTCGAGACGCCGCTCGCCCCCGCTCCGCCGGTGCGCAGCATCACGACATAGATGTCGCTGCGCCCGCCGCCCGAGATGAAGGCCTTGCTGCCATTGAGCACGTAGTGGTCGCCCTGCAGCTCGGCGCGCGTCGCCAGCGCCGCCGCGTCGGAGCCGGCGCCCGGCTCGGTTAGGCAGTAGCTTGCGAAATGCTCCATCGAGCAGAGCTTCGGCAGGAAGCGCCGGCGCTGCTCGTCGTCGCCGAAGGCGTCGATCATCCACGCGGCCATGTTGTGGATCGAGATGTAGGCCGCCGTGCTGGGACAGGCCGCCGACAGCTCTTCCATGATCAGGGCGGCGTCGAAACGGCTGAGGCCGCTGCCGCCGACATCGTCGCGCACATAGATGCCGCCGAACCCGAGGGCGGCTGCTTCGCGCAGCACCTCTTCGGGGAAAATCTTCTCGGCGTCCCAGCGCGCGGCGTTCGGCAACATGCGATCGGTCGCGAACTGCCGGGCGGTGTCGCGGAAAGCCTGCTGGTCTTCTGAAAGCGTGAAATCCATGCGGACGAGACCGTATCAAGTCTTCTCGGCCACAGCCATCAGCAAGCCGACCCGTCCCTCGGTGACGTTGCGCCCGAAGTTGGCGGCCATCGTCCTGAAATCCGGACCGAGCAGCAGGTGGATGCCGAGCTTCGGCGGCTGCGCCGGCGGTTTCTGCGCCGCGAACCATTGCTTCGCTTCCTCGGAGACGTCGCGCCAGGCGCGGATGGTGAAGCCGCTCTTTTCGAGCACCGCGCGGGTGGCCTCCGCGTTCAGGAGGAAGCTGGTCGACGGATCGCGCGTCCAGGGCACCGGATAGATCGGCTCCTGCCCGTCGATCGCGATGGCGTCGTAGAGCGCCAGCCGGCCGCCCGGTTTCAGCACGCGATGCATCTCGCTGTAGAGACGTGGCCGGTCGGCGATGTTCATCGCGACATGCTGCGTCCAGACCACGTCGAAGCTCGCCCCCTGGATCGGCAGGTTCAGGGCATTCGCTGCCTTGTATGTCACCTTGCCGGAAAGACCGGTCCGCACCGCCAGCGCCTCCGCGACTCGACAATATTCTTCCGTGAGATCGACCCCGACGACCTCGCAGCCGAACGACTCGGCCAGATAGCGCGACGGGCCGCCGATGCCCGAACCGACATTGAGCACGCGCGTACCGGCATCGATACCGGCCATCGCGGCCAGTTCCTTCGTGGCCGGGAGGCCCCGGACATGGAACTGGTCGAGCGGCGCCAGATCGCTCGTCTTGAGCGGACCGGTTGGCAGGCCCGCGGCATCGACCGCGGCCAGCACGGTGTCGACCAGCGAACGCGAGGCATAGTGGCTTTCGACGGGACCGGAAGACGAGGAAGCGGCCATGGGCAGGGCTCCTGTTTGGGAGCGTCTGGATAGCACGCACCCAGCCTTTTCCTGAGGCAAAGGAGCCGCATTGCGGCCTTGCACGGTTCGCGCCATAAGGCGGCCCATGTCCGCCCGTTTCACGACCCTCGGCCGCTATCCGACGACCCGCCTGCGCCGCAATCGCGGCGAGGAATGGTCCCGCCGCCTCGTCGCCGAAAACAAGCTCTCCGTCGACGACCTGATCTGGCCGGTCTTCGTCCAGGAAGGGCAGAACGCCCGCACCCCGGTCGCCTCCATGCCGGGCGTCGACCGCCTCTCGATCGACCTCTTCGCAGAGGCCGCGAAGGAGGCCCGCGACCTCGGCATTCCCGCCATCGCGATCTTCCCGGAGACCGATCCCAGGGCCAAGACGCCCGACGCGCGCGAGGCCTACAACCCGGGCAATCTCGTCTGCCGCGCCATCACCGCGGTGAAGAAGGCCGTCCCGGATATCGGCATCGTCTGCGACGTGGCGCTCGACCCGTTCAACAGCGACGGCCATGACGGCATCGTACGCGACGGCCGCATCCTGAACGACGAATCGGTCGAGGCATTGGTCAAGCAGGCGATCGTCCAGACCGAGGCCGGCGCCGACATCCAGGCGCCATCGGACATGATGGACGGCCGCATCGGCGCCATCCGCGCCGCGCTCGACGCCAAGGGCTATCTGCATGAGCAGATCATGTCGTACGCCGCCAAGTACGCGTCGGCCTTCTACAACCCGTTCCGCGACGCCATCGGCAGTTCGGGCGCGTTGAAGGGCGACAAGAAGACCTACCAGATGGACTACGCCAACTCCGACGAGGCGCTCCGTGAGGTGGGCTTCGACATCGAGGAAGGCGCCGACATGGTCATGGTGAAGCCTGGCCTTCCCTATCTCGACATCGTGCGTCGGGTGAAGGACACGTTCGGCGTGCCGACCTATGCCTACCAGGTGAGCGGCGAGTACGCGATGCTGCGGGGCGCCGCCGATCGCGGCTGGCTCGACTGGAACAAGGTGCTGATCGAGACGCTGACCGGCTTCAAGCGCGCCGGCTGCGACGGCATCCTGACCTATGGCGCTGTAGATGCGGCGAGGCTGCTGAAATCCAAATGATAGAGCGTCCGTCCGCCCGTCTCATCCTGCTCGACCCGCAGGATCGCCTCTTCCTCTTCAATGTCCACGATCCCGAGGTGTTCGATCCGGCCAAGCCGTTCTTCGATCCCTTCTGGGTGATGATCGGCGGCATGGTCGATCCGGGCGAGGATTACGCCCAGGCCGCCGTGCGCGAGGCCGGCGAGGAAACCAAGCTGCCGGTGATCGACACGCCGCGCTGGGTGTGGAAGCGCGAACGCCGCATGAGCTGGCGCGGCAAGGACGTACTGCACAAGGAGCGCTTCTTCCTGGCGCGCACCGACCGCACCGAGATCGACACGTCGGGCCTCGACGAGAAGGAACGGAGCTGGACGCGGGGCCATCGCTGGTGGAGCGTCGACGAGATCGCCGCCTCGCCCGACCGCTTCGAGCCGTTCGACCTGCGCGCTCACCTGTCCGCTCTCCTGCGCGACGGGCCGCCGGCCGAGCCGCTGGCTCTCAGCTAACGACGGTCGCCGCGCTCCTTCTCCTCGCGCTCCCGCTTGCGCCGTTCCTGTTCTTCCGCTGCGCCGCGATAGGCGCGCCAGGCCAGGACGAGCGCGACCAGGGAACAGGCCACGCCGACGATCATCGCGATTGGTTCGGCCTCACCCATGTTCGAAGAACCTCATGACGGCCTCGTCGCTCCAGGGATACCGGCTGCCTGCGCCATGGAAGCCGACATGGCCGCCTCGTGTCGGCAATAGCGGCGTCAGCGTCTTGTTGGCGTTCCAATCGTAGCTTGTATAGAGCGCGCCGGGAATCCACGGATCGTCCAGCGCGCCCAGCACCAGGGTCGGGACACGGATCTCGCCCATGAAGCGAACGGGTTTGCAGCGCTCATAGTAATCCTCCGCGCCGGCAAAATCATGGCGGGGCGCGATGAACACCTCGTCGTATTCCCAGATCGAGCGCGATCCCAGGATGGCCGACCGCTCGACCGCGGTGAGTTCCGCACCCGTCGCGGTCGCTTCGGCTTTCATCAGGCCGAGGATGTGCCGGTGATAGAGGGCGTTGCGACGCTCCAGCATCCGGCGACAGGTCGCGGACAGGTCGATGGGAGCGCAGACCGTCGCTGCTGCCCGCACGGGGGCGGCCTCGCCCTCCTCGCCGAGATACTTGAGCAGCATGGCGCCGCCCAGCGAATACCCAACCGCTTGCACGCCCTCACGCGTCAGTTCGTCCGGCAGGTTCGCCAGCAAGGCCCGGAAATCCTGGCTGCGGCCGGCATAATATTGCCCGCGGCAGGTCGCGCGCGAGGGGCCGGCGCCACGCAGATTGAGCCGGAGCACGCGCTGTCCGGCATCGAGCAGGCAGCGGGACATGCTGTGGATGTAGAAGCTCTCCTGCGAGCCGGTGAGACCGTGGATCAGAATCGTCAGCGGTTTACCCGCACGAGCCTCCGCCGGATGATCCAGCGTGCAGGCGAGCCGGTCGCCCGTGCCGTCACGCAGATCGATGGTCAGGCGTTCCGATGTATGGGGTGCGAGGTCGCGACGCGGCGGACGCAGGTAGTTTGCGACGGTCTGGAGATCGGCGCCCCACCAGGGAAAGCGCGGACGGAAGAGCGGGAGATCGAGGGTCACGCCTCGATGGTAGCAAGCCGGTCGATGAATTTCTCCACCGCGAGATCGCACCAGGGCCGCGTACTGTCATGGGCATGGAAACCGATATGCCCGCCCGCCGGCGGCATCAGCGGGACGAGCGATGGATTGGCCGCCCAGTCGACTTCCCGGTAGTACTCGACGGGGATCCAGGGATCGTCGCAGGAGGCGATGACCATCGTCGGCACGCGGATCTCGGGCATGAAGGTCAGCGGCGAGCAGAGCTCGTAGTAATCCTCGGCGCCGCGGAACCCGTAGCGCGGCGAGATGAACCGGTCGTCGTATTCCTTCACGCTGCGCGCCGCCTTGATGATCTCGCGCTCTTCCGGCGAGGTGAGCGCGCCCGGCGCCAGCGCTTCGGCCTTCATATCGTTCAGCAGGTAGGCCTGATAAAGCCAGTTGCGCGTGCGCGACATGTGCTTGGCTGTGCGAATGAGGTCGATCGGCGCGCAGATCGTGGCGGCGCCGAGCAGCGGCGAGAACGAACCCTCCTCCCCCAGGTATTTCAGCAGCATCGCGCCGCCCAGCGAATAGCCGACGGCAACCACGCCGTTTTCGGTCAGGTCTTCCGGCAGTTGCGAGAGCACGCGACGGAAATCGGCGGTGCGACCGAGATGGTAGTGCTCGCGGCAATAAGGGCGCGACGGACCCGAGCCCCGCGTGTTGAGACGCAAGACGCAATAGCCGCTGTCGAGCAGATCGCGCGCCGCCTTGAGCATGTACGGGCTGTCTTCGCTGCCCGTCAGGCCGTGGATCAGAAGGACAAGCGGCCTACCTGCTTTGGGTTCAGCCGGCCGATCGAGCATGCCGAGCAGGATATCGCCGGTTCGATCGGCCATCGGAAAGGCCATGCGCTCGCTGGTATGCGGCGCCAGATCCGACGCACGGGCACCCGTCAGCAGGATCGCGATGGTCTGCAGGTCCGGCCCCCACCACGGAAAGCGCGGCTTGAAGGGTGGCAAATCGAGGGAATCGATGGACGGGGGCACGGTCGGTCCGTATTCACACTTTCGTTTCGATGAAAACGTCCAATGCCCCGCCAAGTTCCCCGCTGCTCGGGGTGCTGTTCGCCGTCGCCGCCGCCGTCACTTTCAGCACGGCAGGCGTCATTGTGCGGCGGATCGACCTTCCCGCATGGGATGTGTCGTTCTGGCGCTCGGCCCTGCTGGTCGGAACGATGCTGCCGCTCCTGATTTGGCAGCGCCGGCAGGTCCTGATCGACGTGCGCAATGGCGGCCCGGCCCTTCTCCTGAGTGCCTTTCTGCTCGCCGGAAGTTTCGTGAGCTTCATCCTGGCGCTGGGCCTCGCTCCGGTCGCCAATGTGCTGATCATGTTCGGCGCGACGCCGTTCATCACGGCCCTGGCCGCCCGCCTCTTCCTGGGCGAGCCCCTGCATGGTCACACGATCCTCGCCATGTTGGCCGCCGTCGTCGGTCTTGCGATCAGCGTGGCCGGTTCCCTGCAGCCCGGCGCGCTCGCCGGCATGGCCGTCGCCCTGATCGTGGTCCTGTGCATGAGCGGCAATTATGTCGTGGTCCGCCACCGCCGTGACATCGGCATGACGCCCTCGATCTGGCTGGCCGGCCTCATTTCAGGGCTCGTGGCACTGCCCTTCGCACATCCAGAGAACGTCACTTGGTCGCAGCTTCCGTGGCTGTTTGCACTCAGCCCCGGCCAGCTCGCGGTCGGATTGCTCCTCTACATGGCGAGCCTGAAGCGCATTCCGGCGGCCCAGGCCTCGCTGCTCGGCCTGCTCGAACTGGTGCTGGGTCCGATCTGGGTGTGGCTGTTCGATGGCGAAAAGCCGGACGATCTCACCTTGTTTGGCGGCGTCATCGTCCTCTCGGCGGCGGCGGCCAATGTGTGGCTGGATTCACGGCGATCCACTGGCTAAGAACCGGAGATGACCCAGAATACCAAGGGCCCGCTGTCGGGCATTCTCGTGATCGATCTCTCCCGCATCCTGGCGGGCCCCTACTGCACCCTTCTGATGGCCGAAATGGGCGCCCGGGTGATCAAGGTCGAGCCGCCCAAGGGCGGCGACGATGCCCGCGCCTACGGTCCCTTCGTGAACGGCAAGTCGACCTATTTCGCGTCGGTCAACCGCGGCAAGGAGAGCATCGCGCTCGACCTCAAGGCCGACGGCGACCGCAAGATCTTCGAGAAGCTGCTCGAGAAGGCCGACGTGGTGGTCGAGAACTTCCGCCCCGGCACGATGGAGAAGCTGGGCTACGGCTGGGAGACGCTGCACGCCAAATATCCGCAGCTGATCTACGCCTCGGCGTCGGGCTTCGGCCATACCGGCCCGAACTCCAAGGATCCCGCCTACGACATGGTCATGCAGGGCCAGGGCGGCATCATGAGCATCACCGGCAACGAGGGTCAGCCGCCCAGCCGGGTCGGCATGTCGATCGGCGACATCGGCGCGGGCCTCTACACGGCCGTCGCCGTCAACGCCGCGATCGTCCATCGCCTCAAGACCGGCGAATCGACCAAGGTCGACATCGCGATGTTCGACTGCCAGCTCGCGCTGCTCGAGAACGCCATCATGCGCTACACGGTCGAGAAGGAAATCCCCGGCCCGCTCGGCGCGCGCCATCCGACCATCACGCCCTTCGAGGCCTTCGCCACGTCCGACGGCTCGATGATCATCGCCGCGGGCAACGACAGCCTGTTCATCAAGATGTGCGAGGCGCTCGGCCGCTCCGACATGGCGACCGATCCCGCCTACAAGTCGAATGCGCTGCGCCAGAAGAGCCAGAAGAAACTGAAGGACGAGATCGAGTCCGTCCTGAAGACCAACACGACCGATCACTGGATCGCCGTCGTGTCCAAGGGCGGCGTGCCCTGCGGCCCGATCAACAACATCGCGCAGGCCATCCAGCATCCGCAGGTCGCCGCGCGCAACATGCTGGTCGACGTGCCGGACGGCAGCGGCGGCACGCTGAAGCTGGCGGGCAACCCGCTCAAGATGTCGGCCTTCGCCGACCCGACGACGCGCCCTGCCGCGCCCGACCTCGACAGCGACCGCGACGCGATCCTCTCCTACCTCGGCGGTTGATCCGGTGAGGCTGTTGCTTCGCGTCGCGGCCTTCCTGGGCAAGGTCCTGGTCGGCACGGCGCTGGCGCTCGCGGTCTTCCTGGCCGGCACCTACTTCCATGTGCGCGGGGCGCTGCCGAGCTACAGCGGCAATCTCGAAGCCGCGGGCCTCAAGGCCCCGGTCGAAATCCTGCGCGACAAGAATGCGGTACCGCACATCATCGCGGGCTCGATCGAAGATGCCTCCTTCGCGCTGGGCTATGTCCACGCCCAGGACCGCTTCTGGCAGATGGAGTTGATGCGCCGCGTCGGCCAGGGACGGCTGGCGGAACTGGTGCCGCCGAGGCTCGTCGGCAGCGGCCTGGTCGACAGCGACCGCACCATGCGCGGCCTCGGCGTCTATCGCCGCGCCTCGGAGAGCGTGAATGCGCTGTCGCCCGCCATGCGCGCGCGTCTCGACGCCTACGCCGCCGGCGTCAATGCCTGGATCTCCGACGACGACCAGCAGTACGGGCTGGAACTGACGCTGATCAAGCTCCTGTCCGGCGGCCGCTACCGCCCGGAGCCGTGGCGGCCGGCGGATTCGCTGGTCTGGGCCAAGCTCATGGCGCTCGGCCTCGACGGCAACTGGCGCGCCGAGCTGCTGCGCCTGCGCCTCTCGCAGAAGATCGGCGAGGACGGCGTCAAGTTCCTGATCGAGCCGGCCGGCGACAGCAAGGACTCGACCCTGTCGATGGTCCTCGCCGCCGTGAAGGACATCGATCTCGACCGCATCTTCCGCGGCACCGACAACGAGGTCACGCGCAAGCGCATGGCGTCGAACGAATGGGTCCTGTCCGGCGCCCATGCGGTCTCGGGCCGGCCGCTGCTCGCCAACGACCCGCATCTCGGCTTCTCCTTCCCCGGCGTCTGGTACCTCGCCCGCCTGGTCGGCCCTGGCTTCGACATTCGCGGCGCCACGTCACCTGGCTCTCCTGCGGTCGTGCTGGGCCACAACGGCACCGTCGGCTGGGGCTTCACGACCACCAACCTCGACAGCCAGGACGTCTTCGTCGAGAGGGTCGATCCGACCGATCCCAACCGCTACATCACCCCCGACGGCGCCCGCCCCTTCGCGGTGCGCGACGAGACCATCAACGTCGCCTGGGGCGATCCGATCACGATGCGCGTGCGCGAGACGCGGCACGGGCCGGTGATCGACGACTTCGTCCGCCGCGGCGAGAACCTCACGCCGCAGGGGCACGTGCTGGCCCTGCAGGCGACCGCGCTCGACGGCTCGGATACGTCGGTGGAAGGCTTCGGCCGTGTCGGCTCGGCGCAGAACTGGGAAGAGTTCCTGGCCGCCGCGCGTCGCATCGTCTCGCCGATGCAGAACATGGTCTATGCCGACACGTCGGGGAATATCGGCCTGATCTCGCCGGCGCGCGTGCCGATCCGGCGCAAGGGCGACGGCTCGATGCCGGTGCCGGGCTGGACCTCGGAATATGACTGGGCGGGCTTCGTACCGTTCGACGAACTGCCGCGCGTCTACAATCCGGTGGGCGGGCTGATCGTCAACGCCAACGGCCGGCTGGTGCCCGACGATTATCGCCACTTCATCAGCAAGGACTGGGCCGAGCCCTACCGCCAGCGCCGCGCCGCCCAGCTCCTGGGCGAGGTCGAGCGCCATCCCGTCTACGGCATGATCGTCATGCAGGCCGACAACCTGACGCTCGATGCCGCCGAGATGCTGCCCTACCTGCTGAAGGGCGCGCCGCGCAATGCCCGCGCCGCCCAGGCGCGCGAGCTGCTCAGCCGCTGGAACATGTTCATGCTGGCGAGCCGGCCGGAGCCGCTCATCTACGATGCCTGGATCGCCGAGCTGCAGCGCGGCCTGCTGGCCGACGAGCTGGGCGAGGACCTCTACAATTCGATCGCCGTGCCCGATGTGCCCCTGATGGTCCGCGTCCTGCGCGACAAGCCGGGCTGGTGCGACGATGGCGGCACCAAGCAGACCGAGACCTGCGAGACGGCCATCGCCCTGGCGCTCGACCGGGCGCTCGACTGGATCGCGCGCCGCCAGGGTCCCGACATGGCCAAGTGGCAGTGGGGTCGCGAACATTTCGCGGTGCATCGCCATCCGCTGTTCGACGGCGTGCCGCTGCTGCGCGACATTGCCTCGGTGCGTTACCCGGCGGACGGCGGCAATCAGACGCTGAACCGCGCCGCGCCCTCGTTCCGCGGCAACCGGCCGTTCGATGCGGTGCACGGCGCCGGCTATCGCGGCATCTACGATTTCAGCGATCTCGAGAACAGCCGCTTTGCCACGCCGCTCGGCCAGTCGGGCAACATGCTCTCGCCCTGGGCGCGCAACTTCGTCGACCGCTGGCAGAAGCTCGCCTACATCAACATCGGCGGCACGCGCGCCGAGACGGCCCGCAGCGCCATCGGCACGATCACGCTGTCACCGCCGTCGTCGCGCTGACGTTCATTGGAGCGCGCCACTCCAGTGGCGCTCAAGCTTCGTTGATTAGAAAGGCATGAGCGCCACTGGAGTGGCGCGCTCCATTGAGACGTCAGGCCTCGAGCGTCGACGTCCGGCGCGCCAGCAGCTTGTCGATGCGGCGGCCGTCCATGTCGACGATCTCGAAGGTCCAGCCCTGGTAGGTGAATTGCTCGCCGGCGACCGGCAGGCGGCCGAGTTCGGCCAATGCGAAGCCCGCGACCGTGTGGAACTTGGTGTTGACCGGCAGCTTGTTGATCTCCAGCCGGTCCAGGGTCGCATGGACCGGCGCCATGCCGTCGAGCAACAGCGAGCCGTCCTCGCGCACGACGACATCGGGATGCTCGCCCGGCCCTTCCGGCAGGTCGCCGGCCAGCGCCTCCAGCAGGTCGGTTTGCGTGACGATGCCTTCGATGCCGCCATATTCGTCGACCACCACGGCGAGCCGCACCGGCGCCTTCTTGAACTGCTCCAGCACCTTGAAGATGGGCATGCCCTCATGGACCATCAGCGGCGTCGCGACCGCCGCGCGCGGATCGAGCGCGCCGCCGCGCAGCATCTGGTTCAGCAGCTCCGACTTGGAGATCGCGCCCAGCAGGTTGTCGATGCTGCCGTGCGCCAGCAGCATCTGCTCGTACGGGCTCTCCAGAATCCAGCGCACGCATTCATCGTGCTCGTCGTTCATGTCGATCCAGTGGATCTCGGTGCGCGGCGTCATGATCTCGCCGATGCGGCGGTTGCCGATGTCGAGCGCGCGGACGACGACCTCTTCCTGCGCTTCCTGCAGGAGTCCCGCCTCCTGGCTGGCCTCGACCAGCAGCTTCAGCTCGCCCGGCGAATGCAGCGATTCCTCGCCGGCCCCCGGCTTCAGGCCGACTAGCCTCAGTACGAGGTTGCCCATCCCGTTCAGCACGAGGATCGCCGGCTTGAGCAGCCAGCGGAACAGGCTGAGCGGCCGGATGACCCACAGCGCCGTGCTTTCGGTGCGCTGCAACGCCAGGCTCTTGGGCGCGAGTTCACCCAGCACAATGTGCAGCGAGGTGATGATGACGAAGGAGATGCCGACGGCGATCGCATAGGCGCTGATGCCGGCGGTGGTGCCCCAGATCTCTTCCAGCGGCTTCTCGATCAGGTGCCCGATCGCCGGCTCGCCGATCCAGCCCAACGCCAGCGACGAGATGGTGATGCCGAGCTGCGTGGCGGCAAGGTTGGAATCGAGATGGTCGAGCGCGCGCGCCAGCGCCGCGGCGTTCATCCGGCCCGAGGCAGCCAGCTCCATCACGCGGCTGCGACGCACGGCCACCAGCGAGAATTCGGCCGCGACGAAGAAGCCGTTGGCGGCGACCAGCACCAATACAGCCAGAAGGCCACCCCAATCGGACATTCCATTCTCCCCGTTATCGCGGCGTGTCGCCGGCCAGCGTGATGCGGTGCATGATGCGCCGGTGGCCGTGATAATCGTTGATCGGATTGTGCATCGCGCAGCGATTGTCCCAGAAGGCGAGCGAGCCGGCCTCCCAGCGGAAGCGGCAGGTGAACTCGGGCCGCGTCTGGTGCTCCCACAGGAAGCGCAGCAGCGGCAGGCTCTCCTTCTCGGTCCAGCCCTTGATATGGGCGGTGTGGGCATCGGACGTATAGAGCGCCTTGCGCCCGGTCTCGGGGTGGGTCCGCACGATCGGATGCTCGGCCGTCAGGACCTTGAGCTCTGCGCCTGCCGCCTTCATGCGGTCCTCGCGGGTCTTGGTCACGTCCGCCTTGGCCGAGGAGCTGACACCGACCAGCCCGTCGAGCGTCGCCTTCAATCCGTCGGACAGCGCCTCGTAGGCGAGATACTGGTTGGCGAACATCGTGTCGCCGCCGAACGGCGGCACCTCGCGCGCCAGCAGCATGCTGCCCATCGGCGGCACCGGCAGGTAGGTCGTGTCGGAGTGCCAGATGCCGCCGAAATTATTGCGCTCGTGCTCGAGCTTCACCACCGGCGTGATCATCTGCGATTCCGGCAGGCCCTTGAGCTGCGGATACTCGATCGGCTCGCCGAACTTCCGCGCGAAGGCAAGCTGCTGCAGCGGCGTCACCGTCTGGTCGCGCAGGAAGATCACGAGATGGTCGAGCAGGGCCTGGCGCATCTCGGCCACGACATCGGCTTCCAGATCCTGCGCCATGTCCACGCCGTGGATCTCGGCGCCCAGTGCGCCCGCGATCGGCCTCACCTCGATGTGGCGATAGTTTCGCATGTCTACCTCTTGGCCCAGGAGGGCGTGGTCTTCGCCATGAAATGCCTGATCCCCTCCGCTGCTTCCGGCTGTCGCAGCAGCCCGACGAGGCTGGCCGCCGCCTCGTCGAGTATGGCGCGATCATCCCTGGTGGCGCAGGAGAGCACGAGCCGCTTCGCCACGGCCAGAGCCTTGGGCTCCATCTTCAGAATATCATCCAACAGACTCCGAAGAGTCGTCTCGACATCGGCATCTGACGCGCAGAAGTAACGGCCGACGCCTAGCCGGTGGGCCTCGACGGCGTCGATCACCCGCCCGGTCACGGCCAGGTCGCGCACCGGCCCCTCGCCCAGACGCCGCACCAGGAACGGAATGATCTGCGAGGGGATGAAACCGACCCTGGGTTCGGGAATCCCGAAGCGGGCACTGTCATGCAGGATCACGGCGTCGGAGCAACAGGCCATGCCGAAGCCGGCGCCGACCACCGAGCCTTCGACTACCGCGATGGTGGCCTGCGGCAGCCCCTCCAGCGCCTGCAGCGCGTTGCCGAACTGGCGGTAGACGGGCAGCAGCGGATCGACGCCATTGGCCGGCAGCGGCGGCAAGTCGGCCATGGTGTCGAGATCGCCGCCGGCGCAGAAATGACCGCCTGCCCCGCGCAGCACCAGCACGCGGCAATCGGCGTCCCTGCCGACGGCGACGAACGCGTCCTCCAGTTCGAGCATCATGCGGTGCGTCAGCGCGTTGCGCCGCTGCGGCCTGTTCAATGTCAGTGAGGTGACGGCACCCTGCCGTGCGATCGCGAGGAACTCGTAGTCGGCCATGGGCAAAGTCTTAGCGAGCGACTATCGTGCCAACAAGATGATGCGTTTCGCGGTTCCGCTGCTCGCGGTTTTCCTTGCCCTGACCGGTGCGGCGCGGGCCAACGACTGGGCCACCGTCACGACGCCGGCGCCCGGTCCCACGCAATCGATCGGCTTCTACACCGCCGGTTGCCTGCAGGGCGCGCAGGCGCTGCCGCTGGAGGGCCCCGGCTACGAGGCCATCCGCGTCAGCCGCAACCGCTACTGGGGCCAGCCGGTCACCATCGAGTTCATCAAGACACTGGCGGAGAAGATGCGCGCGGCCGGTCAGGCGCATCTCTACATCGGCGACATCGGCCAGCCGCGCGGCGGCCCTGCCCCGTCCGGCCATGCCAGCCACCAGGTCGGCCTCGATGCCGACATCTGGTTCGAACGCCAGCCCGGGCCACGCCGCGCGCCGGCCGACCGCGAAAACCCGCGCCTGCGCTCGCTGGTTCTCCCGAACGACAGCGGCATCGACGATTCGGTCTTCAACGAGCAGCATGTGTTCCTGCTGCGGACGGCCGCGCAGATGCCGAACCTCGACCGCATTTTCGTGAACAAGTGGATCAAGCAGCGCCTCTGCCAGACGACCGGCGGCGACCGCTCCTGGCTGCGCAAGCTCGTGCCCTGGTACGGGCACGACGAGCATTTCCATATTCGCCTCTACTGCCCGACCGGCAACCCGCAGTGCCAGCCGCAGGCCGACTATGCGCATGACGACGGTTGCGGCGAGGCGCTCGACTCGTGGTTTCGCAAGGCGCCGATCGTGGCACCGGCCACACCGCCCAAGCCCTACCGGCCGAAACTGCCGGCGGCCTGCACCGCCGTGCTCAACGCCCCCTAGAGCCGTCTGGCTCCAGGTTCGAGCCTGTTTTGGCGGGTGGGCCCGGTCGTTTCGTATATTTCGTTTATTTCGTTTGTGGTCCCTGGGACAGCACTCCAGCTAGCTGATCCCGCCACAGCGGTTGGCGCGCTGGCGGGCCTGCACGTCCAGCCAGTCGAGGCCGCCGATCGTGCCGATGCGGATCCAGTCGACCTGGATCGTGCCGTCCGGCACCCGCTTCACGACGTAGCGCGATTCCGCCTGCGGCGCGCTCTGCGGCACGTACAGGACCGTCGTCGTGCCGGGCGCCGAACCCGGCTCGATGTTCACGACGAAGCCGCTGGCCGCCGGGGCCGCGAGGCAGGCCACCATCGAATCGTAAGGAACCGTGTAGACGCTGGACCAGGCCGGCACCGGCTTCGGCGGCGTCAGCGGCTGATTAGCCATCTTGTCCACGTCCGAACACGCTGCGGCGGCGAGCGAAAGAAGAGCGGGAATCATCACGTGCTTGAGCATCACTCACCTCCGGAAACGGCCCTATTCTACTCACCTTGGCCGAGGAGTGAACCGGCCCGGCGCGAGGAGCGGAAGAACCACTGGAACACCTGGAAGCCGATCACGAGATAGACGGCCGACAGGCCGAAGGCGATGGCCAGCATGTCCCAATGGACGGTCTTCTCCGCCATGATGGCGCGCATGCCCTCGAAGATATAGGCCGGCGGCAGGCCCCAGGCGATGACCTGCAGCCAGTGCGGCAGCACCGATATGGGATAGTAGACGCCGCTCACCGGCATCAGGACGAAGACGGCCGCCCAGGCGAAGCTCTCGGCGCTCTGCCCGACCCGCATCACCAGGCCCGACATGGCGAGCCCGATCGACCAGGAGAACATCTGCAGGATCACGAAGAAGGCCAGCAGCGGCAGGCCGAGCGTGTAGATCGAGTAGCCGAAGAACGCCCAGGCCAGCAGCGACACCGGGATCATGCCCAGCAAGGTGCGCAAGAGTGCGGCGATGATGATGCCGGTCGCCAGCTCCCAGGATCGGATCGGGCTTACGAACAGATGGCCGAGATTGCGCGACCAGATCTCCTCCAGGAAGGCGATCGACAGCGAGAGGTTGCCGCGGACCACGACCTCCCACAGCAGCAGTCCCGACAGCAGCACGCCCGCCGCCTGCGCGACAAACGAGGCCTGCGGCAGCAGGTATTGGGTCATGAAGCCCCACATCACCATCTGCACGGCCGGCCAGTAGATCGAATCCACCAGGCGCATCACCGAGCTGCGCCAGAGATAGATGTGGCGCAGCACGAGCGCGTAGATGCGCTGAAGCGAGCCGCTCATGGCGCATCCCCTTCCCGCTTCAGCGCGTCGAGACCGCGGCCACGGCCGCGCGCCATGTCGAGGAACACCTCCTCCATGTCCTCGCGGCCGAACCGTTCGAGCAGCTCGCGCGGGCTGCCGCGTTCGAAGACCCTGCCGGCCTGCAGCAGGATCACGTCGTCGCACAGCCGCTCGACCTCGGCCATGTTGTGCGAGGCCAGCAGGATCGTGGCATGGGTTTCGTGCTGGTAGGTTTCGAGATAGCCGCGCACCCAGTCGGCGGTGTCGGGATCGAGCGAGGCCGTCGGCTCGTCGAGCAGCAGCACGTCGGGCTTGTTGATCAGCGCCTTGGCCAGCGCCACGCGCGTCTTCTGGCCGGCCGACAGCTTGCCGGCCGGCCGGTCGAGGAAGGCCGCGACCTGCATGTGCTCGGCGATCTCCTCGATGCGATGGCGCAGGTCCTTGACGCCATAGAGCCGGCCGTAGAACTGCAGGTTCTGGCGCACCGTCAGGCGGTGCGGCAGGTCGACATAGGGCGAGGAGAAGTTCATGCGTGGCAGCGCCGCATAGCGCCGCCGCAGCATGTCGATGCCCAGGATCTCGATGCTGCCGCCCGTCGGTTCGAGCAGGCCGAGCAGCATGGCGATGGTCGTGGTCTTGCCCGCGCCATTGCCGCCCAGCAGTCCCAGCACCGCGCCACGCGGTGCCGAGAAGCTCAGATCGTCTACGGCGACGATCTCGCCATACACCTTGCGCAGGTGCTGGACCACGATGGAGGGAGCTGCGGACATGCCGGCATCACAATGCCTTGACCGCCGCTTCGATGCGATCGAGGCCCTTGCTGAGCCGTTCCGCGCTGGACGCGAAGCACAGGCGCACATTGCCCTGCCCGCCCGGCCCGAACGCCTCGCCAGGCGCGAGGCCCACCTTGTACTGCTTCGCCATCGTCTTGCAGAAGGCTAGCGTGTCCTCGACGCCCTCGACCGAGAAGAAGGCGTAGAAGGCCGCATCCGGCCGCGCGATCTTCACCTTCGGCAGCGCCGAGAGCCGCTGGAACACCAGCTCGCCGCCGGAGCGGCAGCGCTCGACCATCTGGTGGACGAAGTCGTCGCCCTTCTCCAGCGCGGCGACCGCGCCCTTCTGCAGGAAGGCGGGAACGCCCGATGTGTTGATCTGCACCAGCTTGGCGAACTGGTCGCCCAGCGCCGCCGGGTGGGTGAGCCAACCCAGGCGCCAGCCGGTCATGGCCCACGGCTTGGAAAAGCTGTTGAGCACGATCACCGGATCGTCCGGTCCGGCCAGCTCGAGGAAGGACGGCGCCACCTGACGGCCGTCGGGCCGCTTGGTGTAGATCAGGCGGGCATAGACCTCGTCGGCCATGATCCAGAGGCCGCGCTTCTTCGCGAAGTCGAGGAGCGCCGCCTGCTCCTCGGAGGTCATCGTCCAGCCCGTCGGATTGCCCGGCGAGTTGACGAAGATCGCGCGCGTGCGGTCGTCGACGGCATCGAAGATCTTCTGCAGGTCGAGCTTCCAGCCGCCGGTCGGCGTGCGATCGAGCGACACGTATTTCGGCACACCGCCCACCAGCTTGGTGGCCGAGGTGATGTTCGGCCAGATCGGTGAGACGATCACGATGTTGTCGCCGGGATCGAGCAGCAACTGGCACGTCAGCAGGATCGCCTGCATGCCGCCCGTCGTCACGGTAAGACGCTCGACCGGGCACTTGATCCGATAAAGCCGCTCGGTATAGGCCGACAGGGCGCTGCGCAGCTCCGGGATTCCGCGCTGCCACGTATAGAAAGTGTCGCCGGCCTGCAGGCCCTTGGCGGCCGCGTCGCGCACGAAGTCGGGAGTCACGAGGTCGCTCTCGCCGAACCAGAGCGGCACGACGTCGGGATCCCCGAACACGGTCATCGCCACTTCGGAAATGGGGGTTTCCGGCATGCCGGCCGTGGCGCCGCTCAGCGACGCAATATGACCCGGCGCAATAAATCTGTTCTGGTCTTGCATCAAACGGACGTAGCGCATCGTTCGGAATTGCGCCAGACGCCCACCTGCCCGACAATTGTTGGCGGTGAGGCCCAGCCAGACTAATCGCTGAAAGGAGAAAGCCGTGAAGTACCCCGCATGCCTGCTTTCGTGCCTTCTGGTCGCCGGCTGCGTGCACGGCGACAATGTAGAGCGCCTGCAGGCCGGGATGGATCGTGAGCAGGTTCGTGTGCTCTTGGGCCCGCCCGACGGCTCGACCCATTCGCCGGGCAAGGATTGCGCCTACTACACGGTACTCAAGGACTTCTGGAGCCGTACCCCATGGTCCATGTCGGACCGCTACTATGTCTGCTTCACCGACGGCCGGGTCGAGACCTACGGCCGGGCAGACCAGCCGGGATCGGCTGAGATGACAGCGCGATAGACCGGCGTTACGGTACCGTCAGGGAGAGACAATGCATTCACACCAGGAAGACGGGCAGATCGCGCAATGGCTTGGCGAACGCCAGGACAGCCTCTACGCCGACGGGCGACGCTGCGATGAAATCCAGTACCTGCAGTGCAAGCTGATCCTGAAGCCCGATCGCTTCACCTCGGCCCACGTCTTCAAGGAGTTCGCGGCCCTCGTCCAGCGCGCCGCGGCGACCACCGGCGTCGGCTATCAGCACACGCCAAAATCCCAGCAGAGACCCGAGGTGCGCGAGGTCCTGTTCCTCGATACCGGCGGCTACCATCTCTACAACAACAGCTTCATCGTGCGCCGCCGCATCGCCTATGAGGACGGCTTCGCGATCGGCGACCCCGAGATCGTGTTCAAGTACCGCAGCGACAGCATGGCGAAGGCCCAGGCTCTCGACGTGCGGCCGCACATCGACGGCAAGTACAAGATCAAGTTCAAGCTCGAGGTCATGCCGCTCAAGGAGCGGATCGGCGGTATCCGGCGACTGCTGTCGCACAATGTCGAGTTCGGCCTCAGCCAGGCGCCTGAAGCGGCCCGCATCGTGATGTCGTCGCTGGGCAACATGTCGCTGCCCGAGCTGACGCAGATCTTCCCCGTCCTGTCCTCGGTCAATTGCGACGGCCCCAACAACGTCTCGCTGGTCAACCAGACGATCGTCGAGGAACTGCTGCAGGATATCTGCCTGCTCGACTTCGGCCATCACACCGCGGCGGCGGCCAATCTCGGCCTGTGGCGCGCCCGCGGCGACCATCATGCCTTTGTCGGCGAATTCGCCTTCCAACTCCGTTTCGACGGACCCGAGGGGATCAGCCACAAATCGCTGAACCACTGCGAGCGCTTTTTCCTGGAGCTGCAGCAGGTCGCCGGCGACTGGCTGGCCCTCACCACGACCAAGACCGGCGCCGTGTACCGCCTGAAGGGCAACCCGCCGCAAGCGCACGAATGAGCGTCGCAGAAGCCCCTCCGCCGCCACCCCCACCGTCGCTCGGAAAGCTCTTCTGGGTCTTCCTCGTGATGGGCGCGACCAGCCTGGGCGGGGGCGTGGTCGCCTACCTGCGCACCGGTCTCGTCGTACGGCAACGCTGGCTCGACGATCTGAGCTTCGTGGAGCTGCTGTCAATCAGCCAGACCCTGCCCGGCCTGAATGCCACCAACATGTCGATCCTGGTGGGCGACCGCCTGCGCGGCGGCATGGGCGCGCTGGTCGCCACATTGGGCATGTGCCTACCCGGTGCGAGCCTGATGATTGCCGCCGGCTTCCTCTACGGCGCCGGCGGAGACGGTCCCTGGTCGAAGGCCTTCCTTCATGGGATCGCCGCCGGCGCGGTCGGCCTCATCGTGGTCGTGCTGGTGCAGCTCGGCGCCAAGACGTTGAAGACCTTCGCAGACTATGTGTTCGTCGTGGCGACGGCGGCGGCAGTCGCCTTCTTCAAGGTGCCGGTCCCCTATGCGCTGATCGTGGCCGGCATCGTCGCCATCTGGTGGCATCGGCCGCGCGACAGGGATGTGCCGTGAAACAGCTCTGGGATCTCGCCGGCGTCTTCGCCTACCTGTCGCTTCTCACCGTGGGTGGCGGTATGGCTGCCTTCCCGGAGATGAAGACACTCACGGTCGACACCTATCACTGGCTGACCTTTCCGGAACTGCTGCACTTCTACAGTCTCGGGCAACTCGCCCCGGGTCCGAACATGATGATGGTGGCGTCGATCGGCGTCATGGTGGGGCACATCCCGGGCGCGCTGGTCGCCCTCGTCGCCTTCTTCCTGCCGACCGGCCTGCTCACTTTCTTCGTCGGCCGCCTGTGGATCCATCTCGCCACCTGGCGCTGGCGGCCATCGATCCAGACGGGATTGGGCTCGGTCGCGGTCGGCCTGGTGCTCGCCGGCGCGATCATCATGGGCCGCGGCGCCATCACCGAAGTCTTCTTCGGCGTCGTCGCACTCGTGGTGTTCCTGCTGCTGTGGCGAACGAAGATCAATCCCGCCTATCCGATCGTGGCCTCGGGCCTCGTCGGCATGGCGCTCCACTACTTCAACATAGCGTAGTCACTGCAGGGTTGCCGTCTCCCCGGAGTATTCGGGCTCCAGCTCGCAACTCGCCCGGGAGACGCCGATCGCCACCACCTTGTCGCCGGCCTTCAGACAGCCATCGCGCCATTCGCCGGACAAGGTGGTACCCGCCAGTGTCACGGTGCCGAAACCGTTCGGCAGGTCGTTCTTATAAAGGCCTTCGAAGCGATCGGTCGCATTCCAGGAATACCGGCCGGCACCCTCGCGACGCCCGTTGCGGTAAGTACCCTCGAAGCGGTCGATCGGCTGGCCGTGTTCGGTCCACTGGGAGATGCCTTGCCCTTCCTTCAGCGAAGCACGGCACGTCCCGCTCCAACTTGCTCTGTCCTGCTTGTCGGGGTGCCAATCCCACATGCGGCAGCCCACGCCCGGCTCGAACAGCCAATCCCCCTGCTCACAGGGTGAATTCCAGCTGATCTGGACGGGATCGGGCTCATCGACGGCACAGTCGGGCTTGCCCGGCGCCAGAGCGATTTGCTGGGCCACGACAGGAAGCACCGTCAGCATCAGGGCTGACGAAACAAGCACTGGAAGAATTCTCACGGGACCCCCTTCGACGGTCTTGCGACCGTAGAAATGGAACGCTGCGAAGCGGGGACGGTTGCTCCCTTGTGCGGCTGAATGATGATGCCGCGAGGGATGAATTGAGGCGCAACTGCAACGTCGAAGGCCCTTACGCATTTACCCCGGACGTTTCGCAACACGAGGAGTGTCCCGATGAAGCTCGTCCTGCCGACTGCCGCGGCCCTGATTGCCGTCGCGTCGATCGCGGTCGCCCAAATGCCACCCACGACCGGTGAATCGAATACACCGGCTGTCCCACCGGCCGGGATGCCGGGAAGCGCGCCGCAGACCGCTACGTCGGCCCGCACCCAGATCGAAGCGAGCGGTTACACCAACATCAAGGATCTCAAGCGCAAGGACGATGGCTCCTGGCAGGCGACCGCCACGAAGAACGACATCGAGGTTGCCGTATCCGTCGACAGTTCGGGTGGTGTTACGCAGATTTCCCGCTGAGGCACTTTTGTGACGGTAAACCCGCCCCTGCAGCAGGGGCGGGTAATTGCGTCCGCTAGGCAATAACGGGCGTGCTATGATCGACCCATGTCATTGCTTCTATTGGGTCTGGCGCTTTTTCTGGGCGTCCATTTCTTTACAACTTTACGGGGACCTCGTGCGGCGGTGATCGGACGCCTCGGCGAGGGAGCCTACAAGGGCCTCTACTCCCTGATTTCGGCAGTTGGACTGATCCTGATCGTCGTCGGGTTCGGCTCGTATCGCAGTGCGGGCTACATTCAGGTATGGGATCCGCCTTTTGCGCTTTTTCATCCCATCTCGCTCTTTCTGTTGTGGTTCGCGTTCGTTGCCCTGGTGTCGACCTATGCGCCGCCCAGCCGCATCAAGTCGTTGCTCCGCCATCCCATGCTGGTTGCAGTCAAGGCCTGGGCGCTTTCCCACCTTCTGGTGAACGGCGATCTGGGCTCGATGCTGCTGTTCGGAGGGTTGCTGGCCTGGGCGGTCTATGACCGGATCTCCGTGAAGCGCCGGGGCGATGCCGGCGCTCCGCCCGTCGGCTGGTCGATCAACGATGCCCTGGTCGCGGGGATCGGCACCGTGGCCTATGTCGCCATGTTCTGGCTGCACGACAGCCTGATCGGCGTGACGGCTGCATAGCGGATGCGATCGCTGGCCCATTTGCATCGGCCATGATAGGTTCCGCCGCAAATTCAACCCTCGCGACAACTCCTCAAAAATCCCGTGATCGTCGACGCGCTGTTCCCTACCTATCGTTTCGACAAGTCAGACACCGATGACTTCATGGTCATCGACCAGTGGTCTTACGCTTGGGCAGCCTTCGGCGGGCCCCTGTTCGTTCTGTCGAAGCGGCTCTATTTCCTGGCCTTCATCGACGTCCTCGCCATGATCGTCATCGCGGGCGGAATCGTCTTCGGGCTCACCATCGTCGTCTATCTGTTCAGCGCCTCGCTGGAAGGCATGATCCTCATGCTCATCACCACCGGCGGCGGCCTTGCGCTGAACAGCATCGTCGCCGTGCGGCTGGTCCGCTACGGCTACCTGCAAAGGGGCTGGCGCCTCGGATTCTAGTGGTGATGCGGGTGGTGGCCGTGATGATGGCCGCCGCCGAACCGGTCGATGTGCAGCGGCTGCTTGGCGAGGCCCGGGCAGAAGGTGTTCACCACCTTCTCGACCTTGTCGTAGAGCGCCTTGGCGGGCTTGCGGCCCTTCTCCAGCCGCTCCCGCGCCTTCTCGGCCAAGCGTGCGAGCTGCGCCATGTCGACGTTCAGCAGCTTGCGGTCCTCGAGGATCATGCGGCCGGCAACCATCACCGAATGTACGGCCGATCCATCCTCGGTGTGCACGATCTGGTTGGTCGGATCGTTGAACGGGATCCAGTTGATATGCCCCAGATCGAGGAACACGATGTCAGCCTTGTAGCCGGCTTCCAGCTTGCCGATCTTGTCGCCGAGGCCCAGCGCCCGGGCGCTGCCGGCCGTCGCGGCGTGCAGCACCTCCTCGGTCTTGATCCATTTGCGGTTGTCGGGCCCCTGCACCTTCGACACCATCGAGGCCAGCCGCATGTTCTCGTACATGTTCTGGTTATCGGAACAGCTCGCGCCGTCGGTGCCGATGCCGACATTGACCTTGGCGTCGAGCATGCCGCGCATGTCGGCGATGCCGTTGCCCAGCACCATGTTCGAGCCGGGATTGTGCGAGACCGAGGCCCCCTTGTCGCCCAGCAGCTTCATGTCGTCGCCGTCGAGCCACACGCCATGCGCCACGGTGAATTTCGGCCCGACCAGGCCCAGCGAGTCCATGTAGGCGGTGAGCGAGGTGCCGTAGAGCTTGTAGCCGGCGACCACCTGGACCTTCGACTCGGAAACGTGGCTGTGCAGGCCGGTATCGTAGTCCTTGGCGAGCTTCAGGCAGGCCAGCAGGAATTCCTTGCTGCAATGGTGCGGGATGGTCGGTGCGACGGCGAGGTGCACGCCCTGCCGGTCGAGCTTCCAGCCGTGCAGCGCCTTCTTCATCTGCTTCACGCTCGCCTTGTAGGGCGAGAACTTATAGGCCTCGACCTCCTTCTGCAGCGACGGCGGCAGCTGGTCCATCAGGCCAGGGATCGCCTCGAAGAAGCTGGTGTCGGCCACCATCGGCGCCAGCATGGCCCGCATGCCGACATCGGCATAGGCCTGCCCGATCGCCGCCAGGCCCTCCGCCGTCGGCATGGGGAATTCGGCTGCCAGGTCGTAGGCCGCGGTACAGCCTTTCATCACCATCTCGCAGGCGCCGATCAGGCTCGACAGGTACTTGTCCTCGAGCGTGCGGGCGCCGCTCATGTAGGGACCGGCCGTCAGCAGCAGCTCCAGCGTCACCCCGTCGACCATGCCCTTGGCGAGATTGCCGTGGCTGTGCGTGTGGCCGTTGATCAGGCCGGGATGCAGCAGCTTGCCCTTGGCGTCGATCACCGTCGCCGATTCCGGCGCCGAGACCTTCGTCCCGATCTCCACGATCGTGTCGCCGTTCACCAGGATGTCGGCCTTGGGCGCGACATGGCCCTTGATGTCGACCACGCGGCCGCCGCGGATGACGGTCATCGACGCTTTCGGCGCTTTCGCCATGTCATTCACTCCCCTAGAGACTCGTCAGGCACCCGGCGTCGTATTGCTGCTCGACCACGGGAAGAAGACCCGCTCGGCGACGACCACGATCTGGAACAGCACGACACCCATCACCGACAGGATGATAAGCGCGCCGAAGGCCACCGGCACCTTGAAGAACGCCGTCGACGTCTGGATCAGGAAGCCCAGCCCGGCATCGGCATTGACGAACTCCGCGACGACGGCGCCGACGACGGCGAGCGAGATTGCCACCTTGAGGCCGGCGAAGATGAAAGGAATCGCGTAAGGCAGCCTGATGCGCAGCAGTTCGCTGAGCTTCGAGGCGCGGCAGGCGCGGCTGAGCTCGATCAGCTCCGGCGGCACCGACAGCAACCCGGTCGCGATCGAGATGACCAGCGGGAAGAACGCCACCAGCACGGTGATGACGATGCGCGGCAATTCGTTGGTGCCCAGCAGCACCACCAGGATCGGCGCCAGCGCCACCTTCGGGATCGACTGCGTCCACACCAGGAACGGATAGACCGCCGCCGCAATCGCCGGCGAAGCGGTCAGGATCACGGCCAGCGGCAAGCTGATCAGGATCGACACCAAGAAGCCCAACATCACCGTCTTGAAGGTCGCCATCGTATGGCCGGCCACGGTGGGACCGATGGCCAACGTGTCGTTCCAGATATCGACCGGCGACGGCACGAGATAGCCCGGGATCTTGAAGATACGACAGGCACCTTCCCACACCACGAACAACCCGATCGTGGCGAGCAGCGGCACCACCACCTCGTAGAGGGCGGCGCTCTTCTTCTTGCGGCGGGGCGGCTTCTGCCGCTCATCAAGCGGCGGCGCGGCCTGGACCGACATGGCGTGTTCCGAAGATGAGTTGACGGATGTGTTGGCTGGCTTCGTGGAATTCCGGCGTGGCTTCGGTATCGAAGCTGCGCGGGCGCGGCAGGCCGATATCGATGATTTCCTGGATGCGGCCGGGCCGCGGCGACATCACGACCACGCGGTCGGCCAGCACCACCGCCTCGGTGATCGAATGGGTCACGAACAGCACCGTCTTGGGCCGCTCGCTCCAGATGCGCAGCAGCTCCATGGTCATCTCCTCGCGCGTCAGCGCGTCGAGCGCGCCGAACGGCTCGTCCATGAGCAGGATGTCCGGGTCGTGCACCAGCGCCCGGCAGATCGCGACCCGCTGCTGCATGCCGCCCGACAGTTCGCGCGGCGACTTGCCCTCGAAGCCCTTGAGGCCGACCAGCTTCAGCAGCGCCATCGCCTTGTCGGTGCTGGTCGAATCGATGCGATGCATCATGCGCAGCGGGAACAGTACGTTGTCGAGCACGCTGGCCCAGGGCAGCAGGGTCGGCGCCTGGAATACGATGCCGGTCTCCGCCCGCGGCTCGGTGATCGCCTCGCCGCCGATCGACGCCCGCCCCGCCGTCGGCAGGATCAGGCCGGCAACGATGCGCAGCAGGGTGGACTTGCCGCAACCCGAGGGGCCCACAAGGGTGATGAACTCGTTGCGGCCGATCTCGAGCGACACGTCCTGCAGGGCCGTGACCTGGTCGCCGTCACGGCTGTTGAAGATGCGGGTGACCCGGTTGAGCGAGATCACGTTCGCCCCTTCACTTGGCGACGTTGCTCGTATCGATCGCCGTCTTGTAGTCGAACTCGGGCTTCAGCTCGTTGGCGGTGGCGATGGTCTCCCACGAGAACTTGAGGCGCTCCGGGCTCTCCTTGCCCCAGCCGAATTCCTTGCTGTGATCGTTGAAGACGAACTTCATCACCGCCTTCACGCTGCCCATGCAGTCGTCGAGCTCGACCTCGGGGAAGCGCGCCACGTGCAGCTTGCAGGCCTCTTCCGGATTGGCGGCGGCCCATTCGAAGGCCTCCTTGCTGGCGGCCAGGAAGCGCTTCACCAGGTCGGGCTTGTCCTGGATCATCTTGTCGGTGGTGATGAGCGTCGCGGCGTAGATCTTGAAGCCGACCTCGACGAAGGGCAGCGGCAGGATCTCCTGCCCCGCCTTCACCGCCGCCTTGTTGATGTAATAGTAATGGATCGAGTAGAACGGTGCCGCGTCGATGTTCTTGGCGATGAGCTGCGCCGCCATCGCGGCGCCATCCATGTTCGTCCAGATCAGCTTGTTGGGATCCGTCCCCGCCTTCTTGGCGACCTCGGGGAAGTAGAAGCGATGGCTGTTGCCCGGCGTGATGCCGATCTTCTTGCCTTCCAGCCCCTTGAAGTTGGTGATGCCCGAGCTCTTCAGCACGAACAGCGAATGCGGCGATTCGTTGTAGAGCACGGCAATGGTCTTGACCGGCACGTTGGTGCGCGCCCGCGCCGTCATCACCGCGGCAATGTCGGCGACGCCGAAATCGGCCGCGCCCGAGGCCACCTTGGTGACGGTGTCGCCCGAGCCGTAGCCACGGGTGATGGTGATGTCGATGCCGTGCTTGGCGTAGATGCCCTTGCTCCAGGCGCCGTAGTACATCGCGTGCTCGCCCGACGGGATCCAGTCGGTCTGGAAACGGACTTTGTCCTGCGCCATCGCCGGCAAGACCGAAAGCAGCGTCAGCGCAAGGGCCGCCAATCCGGTACGTCGGCGGAACGATGATGACTGCATGTATGCCTCCCTGTCCGTGTCGAGCACCGTTACGGAAGCAATTACGGTGCCACGCACCTGTCGCTAGGCAAGCCATCCCAGGGTCGCCGCGACCAGGACAGCATAGCGCGCCGTCTTGCCGATCGCGACCAGCACGACGAACGGAACCAAGGGCGTGCGCAGTGCCCCGGCCACCACGGTGAGGGCGTCCCCGCCGAACGGCAGCCAGGCGAACAGCAGGGACCACACGCCCCAGCGCGCGTACCAGCGCTCCACCCGCTCGTAGTCGCCCGGCTTCACCGGAAACCAGGACCTGTTACGGAAGCGTTCGATCAGCCGGCCCAGCACCCAGTTGACCACCGAGCCCAGCGTGTTGCCGACGCTCGCCACGGCCAGCAGCGTCGCCCACTGCGTCGGCTCGGCGACCAGCAGTCCCACCAGCACCAGTTCGGACTGAAAAGGAAAGACCGTGGCCGCCAGGAAGGCCGCCGCGAACAGGCCGGCGTGGCTGAGAAAGTAGGTGCTGGAGATGAAATCCATTGAGCCTTTAGCGCGTTGAAATCAGGGCCATTTCCTGAAGACCGCTTTCTGCGATTCGATGCAACACCTCCGTACAGGCGGCGTTGATCCGGCACAGCCCACGCTATTCACCAACACTGGAGGAACACCATGAAGAAGACCCTCGTCGCTCTCGCCGCGATCGCCGTGACCACCATCGGCGGTGCCGCCTTCGCGCAGACGATGCAGCCGAGCACGCCGGCCGGCCGCGACATGAACTCCATGCCGGGCCAGACCAGCAACCCGAATACCAATCTTCCGGCGACATCGTCGAATGCGACCGCAGCCGAGGCTGCCGTCAAGTCCCAGCTCGAAGCCAAGGGCTATAACGGCATCAAGTCGCTGACGCGCGATACGGCCGGCAACTGGACCGGCAAGGCCATGCGCAACAATGTCGAGGTTGCCGTCACGATGGATACCGCGGGCAATATCCGCGAGCAGTAGGAGCCACACCCTACTGGCATGCGGAAAGGCGGAGCGCCCTACCCCTCGTGGGGCGCTCCGTTCGCATGCGTGCGATTTAAAACGTAAATACGACGTAGCGCGCTCATCTCCGGCCACTAGGATGCAGGTTCCTGCGTTCATTTCATGAGGAAACCACCTGCATGCGCACCGTCAAGGACGTTACCTTCGACCTGCTCCGCAAGCTCGACCTTACGACGGTTGTTGGCAATCCCGGCTCGACGGAAGAGACATTCCTCAAGAATTTTCCCGACGATTTCACCTACGTGATGGCCCTGCAGGAAGCCAGCGTCGTCGGTATCGCCGACGGTATCGCCCAGGGCCTGCGCAAGCCCGTCATCGTCAACATCCATACCGGCGCCGGCATGGGCAATGCGATGGGCTGCATCGTCACCGCCTTCCAGAACAAGACCCCGCTGATCATCACCGCCGGCCAGCAGACCCGCGAGATGCTGATGCTGGAGCCGCTCCTCACCAACATCGAGTCGGTCAATCTCCCGCGCCCCTGGGTGAAGTGGGCCTATGAGCCGGCGCGCGCCGAGGACATTCCCGCCGCCTTCATGCGCGCCTATGCGACGGCGATGCAGCAGCCCTCCGGCCCCGTATTTCTCTCCCTGCCGCTCGACGACTGGGACAAGCCGATGCCGGAGGTCGATGCCTTCCGCACGATCGCCACGCGTGTCGGACCCGATCCGGTCCGCGTCGCCGAGTTCGCCGAGCGCATCAACGCCGCCAAGTCGCCCGTCATCGTCTACGGCTCGGATCTCGCCCGCAGCCAGGCGTGGAACGAGGGCATCCGCTTCGCCGAGACGCTGGGCGTCCCGGTCTGGACGGCGCCCTTCGCCGAGCGCTCGCCCTTCCCGGAAAACCACCGGCTGCATGCGGGCGCACTGCCGGCCGCGATCGGCCCGCTGGGCAAGAAATTCGAAGGCCACGACCTGGTGATCGTCATCGGCGCGCCGGTCTTCCGCTACTACCCTTATGTCGGCGGCGACTATGTGCCGAAGGGCACCCACCTCCTGCAGGTGACGGACGATCCGAACATGTCGTCCAAGGCGCCGATCGGCGACAGCCTGGTCTCCGATGCCAGGCTCTTCCTCGACGCGATCCAGCCCCTGGTGACGAAGCGGACCTCGTCCGTGTCCGCGCCGTTGCGCGCCGCACCGAAGAAGACCGACCTGACTGCGCAGCCGCTGGCGGGCGATGCGATCATAGCCGCCGTGCGTGATGCCTGCCCGTCCGACTATGTGCTGGTCGAGGAAGCCCCCTCGGTCGTGGCCGAGATGCAGGACCAGTTCCGCATCGACAAGCCCGACTGCTTCTACACCTTTGCCTCCGGCGGCCTGGGCTGGGACATGCCGGCCGCCGTCGGCCTCGCGCTGGCGGAGCGCAGCAGCGGCCGCAATCGTCCCGTCATCGCCCTGATGGGCGACGGCTCGTTCCAGTATTCGGTGCAGGCGCTCTACACCGCGGTGCAGCAAAAGGCGCATGTCGTGTTCGTGGTCCTGCAGAACCATGAATACGCCATCCTGAAATCCTTCGCCGAGCTCGAGGAGACGCCGAACGTGCCGGGCCTCGACCTGCCGGGCATCGACATCGAAGCCCTCTCAAAGGGCTATGGCGCGCCGGCGAAGCTGGCGAAGACCGGTGCGGAGGTGACCGCTGCCGTGGCCGAAGCCATCGCCCGCCCCGGCGCCAGCGTCGTGGTGGTTCCACTCACGCGGAAGCGTCACTCCTTGCTGTGAAGCGGGGTCGCCAACGGATTTGCCAGACGGTGAACCGCGCGCGATCGGCCGTAAGCGAAGTAGATCGCCAGGCCGATCGCGACCCAGACGATCAGCCGCGCCCAGGTCAGCGGCGACAGCCCGACCATGAGGCCGAGGCACGACAGGATGCCGAGCATCGGCACCCAAGGCATGGCCGGCACCCGGAACGGCCGGTGCGCATGCGGCTCCAGACGGCGCAGCCGCAGGACCGACGCACACACCATCAGGAACGAGAAGAGCGTGCCCACGCCCACCAGTTCGCTCAACGTCTCGATCGGCGCGACCGCCGCGACCACGGCGACGACGACGCCGATCAGGATCTGGCTCATCCAGGGCGTGCGCAGCTTCGGATGGATGCGACTGAAGACCGGCGGCATCAGCCCGTCCTGCGCCATGATCGCGAAGATGCGGCCCTGCCCGTAGAGCAACACGAGGATCGCCGTCGTGATGCCGATCAGCGCGCCGAGCTGGATGACCGTGGCGAGCCAGCCGATGCCCATGCGGTCCGCGGCCAGCCCGACCGGGGCGGCCACGTTCAGCTCCGGATAGGGCACGATGCCGACCAGCACGGCCGCCACCAGGATGTAGAGGATCGTCGACAGGATCAGTGCGCCCAGGATGCCGATCGGCATGTCGCGCTGCGGCCGTTTGGCTTCCTGCGCGCAGTTCGAGACCGCGTCGAAGCCGATATAGGTGAAGAACACCACCGAGGCGCCGTGCAGCACCCCGCTCCAGCCGAAGGTCCCGAAGGTGCCGGTGTTCGGCGGCACGAAGGGCTGCCAGTTGGCGACCGAGACGTGGCTGATGCCGAAGCCGATGAAGGCCAGGATCACGAGCAGCTTCAGCCCCACCATGAGATTGTTGATGAGCACCGATTCCCGCGTGCCCCGCACCAGCAGGAGGGTCAACAGCGCCACGACGGCCACGGCCGGGAGATTGGCGATGGCGGTCGTGGTCGTACCGTCGGCGAGCCGGACGATCTCGCCGGTCGAGGCCGACAGTCGTGGCGGGATGGCGAGGCCGACGGACGCCAGGGTGCCGCTGAAATAGCCCGACCAGCCGACGGCCACCGCGGCCGCCCCGATCGAGTATTCCAGGATCAGGTTCCAGCCGACCAGCCAGGCCATGAGCTGGCCCAGGCTGGCATAGGTATAGGTATAGGTGCTGCCGGAGACCGGCATCAGGGCCGCCAGTTCGGCATAGCAGAGACCGACGAAGGCGCAGGCGATGCCGGCCAGCACGAAGGACAGGATCACGGCGGGCCCGGCATAGAGCGCGGCGGCCGTCCCGGTCAGGACGAAGATGCCGGCGCCTATGATGGCGCCCACCCCCATGAAGACGATGCTGATCGGTCCCAGGACCTTGGGCAGCGGCACGCCATGCGCAGCCTGTGCCAGGATATCTGAAAGCAACTTACGCGACGCGGCGCCCTTGAAATTCATGCGGTTCCCCCGCTTCCCTCTTAGCAAGACCGGGACGGGCTCCCTATATAAACCGCATGCGCCCTACCCTGCTCACCCTCGTCTTCGTGATGGCCCTGGTCGCCGCGGCGGACACGGCCTTTGGCCAACTGGTGCCGGGATCGATCGGCAATGGCGGCCGCATGCCCGACACCATGTCGCCGGGTGCCCTGCTGCCACCCCCTGTGGCGCCGCCGGCGCCGGTCATGGCGCCACCACCTTCCCAGCCCAACACCTATTCGCTGCAACGCGACCGCCTGGAAAACCAGGGCTACAAGGTGCAGCGACTGGAAGAGCGCAACGACGGATCCTGGCGCGCCAGGGTCACGCGCGATCCCGTGCCGACGCGGCCGCAGGGCGTGCCCAAGCGGGTCACGATCCATCCCAATGGTCAGGTGATCGAGGAATATTGAGGCGGGTAATTACTGACCCGTCTTGATGTTCGCGTCCTTGATGACCTTCGCCCACTTCGGAATGTCGTTGGCGATGGCGGCGCGGGTCTCCTCGGGCGTGCTGCCGACGAGGTCGAGGCCCATGGCGGTGAACTTCTTCTCCATCTCGGGATCGGCGAGCACCTTCAGCGAATCCGCGCGCACCTTGTCGACGATCGGCTTGGGCAGGTTGGCCGGGCCCAGCAGCGCAAACCACGAGGTCGCCTCGAAGCCCGGGAAGCCCTGCTCCGCGAGCGTCGGCAGGTCCGGTGCGCTGGGCGTCCGCTTCAGCGACGTTACCGCGATACCGCGCACCCTGCCGTCGCGCACCAGCGGCATCGCAGCACCTGCGTTCTGGATGCCGACCTGGACCACGCCGCTCATGAGGTCGGCCATGTTCGCGCCGCGGTAGGGGATATGCTCCATCTTGATGCCGGCCAGGAAGCAGAACAGCTCGCCCGCAATGTGCTGCGGCGTACCGACGCCCGGCGTGCCGTAGGAAAGCTTGCCCGGATTGGCCTTGGCGTAGGCGATCAGTTCGGGGATCGTCTTCACCGGCAGGTCGTTGTTCACCATGAACAGCGACGGCATGACCAGTGAGGTCGAGATCGGGGTGAGATCCTTCAGCGGATCGAACGGCAGCGGCTGCAGCGACGGCAGGATCGTGATCGCCGCGTTGCCCGACCACATCAGCGTGTAGCCGTCGGGCGCCGCTTTGGCGACCCGGTCGACGCCGATGGCGCCCGAATTGCCGGCGATGTTCTCAACGATCACCGGTTGACCCCAAGCCTCGGCAAACTTCTGTGCGAACATCCGCGCCGTGACGTCCGTCGAGCTGCCCGCCGTGAATCCAACGACGATTTTAACCGGCTTGTCCGGCCAGCTGGCCTGCGCAAAGGCCGACGAGGCGAGGGCCAGAGGCGCAAGGGCCAGCGCGAGCACGCAGGCGAAGGCGGCGCGGATGTAGGAAACCATCGTGAAGTCCTCCGGGGGGATGCGGTCTTTGCCGCCTGACCCGGAGGTTATGGAGCTTGCATGCAGCCGGCAACTGCATCGCTGCTGCCAAGTCCGTGATGCGAAGTTTCGCGGCCTTCAGCTTGCCATCATTGCGACGTCATTGGGGCACAAGTCGAAAGGTGGCTGTAAGCACTGCGTGCGATAACTACATCTTGTTTCGGAGGTATATTTTTTGGCTCTCTCTCATCCCGTAGACACTCACGTCGGAAGCCGGCTGCGCCAACGCCGAGCGCTTCTTGGCATGAGCCAGACCGACCTCGGCAAGGCCGTGGGTCTCACCTTCCAGCAAGTCCAGAAATACGAGCGCGGCTTCAATCGCATCAGCTCGAGCCGTCTGTTCGAATTCTCCAAGGTCCTCGACGTTCCCGTCTCGCACTTCTTCGACGGCATAGACGCCTCCGCCGGCAGCACCAAGCGAAAGCCGGGCCGTCCCAAGGCCACTGAAAAGCAGGCCGATGCCGATCTCAACACCAAGCGCGAGACGCTCGAGCTGGTCCGTGCCTACTACAAGATCCGCAGCAAGAGCCTGCGGACGAAGACCCGCGACCTGATCGAGGCCCTGGCCCGAGATTAAGCGGCCGGGATTGACAGGATCTCGAAACATCCGGCCCTTGGCAGCGTTGAGGAGGCCCCGCCTCCTCTTTCTGCCCAGCGCGCCGGAGATTCGATCATGTTCCGTCCCCTGTCTCTCACCGCCGCGCTTCTGCTCGCACCCGCCGTTGCCGCCTGCAACGACGGGCCGCCGCTGAAAGCACCGCCTCCCGACGCCCCCATGTCGACGGTTCGCTATCAGTGCCAGCAGAACAAGACGATCGTGGCGGACTACTACGACGGCAAATCGAGCGTCGGCACCGATGGGCGCCCCATTCCCGGCGGCCGCGTCGTGGTTCAGCTGAGCGATGGCCGCAAGTTCAGCCTGCCGCAGACCCTCTCGGGCTCCGGCATTCGCTACGCCGATTCGAGCGGCAGCGTCGTCTTCTGGAGCAAGGGCGACACGGCCTTCGTCGAGGAAGGCGCCAGCCAGACGGTGACCTACCGCGACTGCGTGCAGAAGCGTTGACGCGAAGCCGTCAGCGGCGACCGGCCAGCGCGCGGTTCTCCAGGCGGCTCAAGAGTCGCACGACCGGCCAGAGCAGCAGGAAGTAGATCACCGCGGCCATCACGATCGGCGTCGGATTGTAGGTGATGCTCTGCGCCTGCCGCGCCTCGTAGAGCAGCTCCGGCACGGCGACGACCGAGCCCAGCGAGGTGAGCTTCACCACTTCCAGCGTGTTGGAGAGCAGGTCGGGCATCACGTTGCGCACCGCCTGGGGCAGCACGACATACCGCATGGCCTGCATCCGGCTGAGGCCGGTGGAGCGCGCCGCCTCGACCTGTCCCGCCGGGACGGAGTCGATGCCGGCGCGGAAGATCTCGCCGTAATACGAGCCGGTGTTGAGGAAGAAGGCGATCGCCACGCAGGCGAAGCCGCCCAGCTCGAGCCCGGCAAACGGCAGGCCCGCGAACAGCAGGATCAGCAGCACCAGCGGCGGGAAGGCTCGGAAGAAGTCGACCCAGGCCATCAGCGGCCAGCGCACCAGAGGATGCCTGATCGAGGCGAGCAACGCCAGGATCAGGCCGCCCAACAGGCCGAGCGGCACCACGATCAACGACAGCAGGATCGTGTTCCAGAGGCCCGTCAGCACGATCGGCCAGGCCGCCTTCATGATCTCGATGTTGAAGAAGGCCTCGATCATCGCTTCCACGCGAACTTGGTCTCGATCCAGCGCGCCGCGACGACCACGGGCAGGAACAGGACGACATAGGCCGCCGCGCCCATCATCAGCGGCGAGGGATTGTAGGAATTGGACATCGCCGAGCTCGCCTGTCCCAGGATCTCGGTGACGGCCACGACGGTGCCGAGCGCGGTGCCCTTTGTGATCGAGATGGTGCGATTGGTCAGCGGCGGAATGGTGAGCCGGAAGGCCTGCGGCAACACCACGTTGAACAGCGTCTGGCCGAACGACAGCCCGGTCGAACGCGAGGCCTCCCACTGGCCCTTCGGGATCGAGGTGATGCCGGCCCAGAAGATCTCCTCGGAGAAAGCCATCAGCACGAAGGCGAGCGACAGCCAGGTCGAGACGAAGCCCGAGGGCGACGGACCTGCATAGGGCAGGCCGAAGTACATCAGGACGATGATGACCAGGGGCGGCAGGGACCGGAACAGGTCGACGATGAAGATGATCAGCCAGTTGATTGGCCGGATGGCGAGGCTGCGCAGCAGGGCGAGCGCCAGCCCCGCCCCGAGGCCCGTGACGACGATCAGTAATGCGAGCTCAATGGTCACGACCATGCCGGACAGGATGTCCGGCAGATACTTCCACATGACCTTCGCGTTGAAGAAGGTCTCGACGAACTTGTCCCAGCCGCTCATTGCCGTGCGGCCCTCAATGCCGCTGGATCTGGCCGATGAAGGCGCGCGTGCGTTCGTGGGTCGGATTCTCGAAGATCGCGGCGGGCGGCCCCTGCTCCACGATCAGTCCGTGGTCCATGAACACGACCCGGTCGGCGGCGTTGCGCGCGAAGCTCATCTCATGGCTGACCACGATCATGGTCATGCCGCTTTCGCGCAGGCCGCGCATCACCTCGAGCACCGAGCCGACAAGTTCGGGATCGAGCGCGCTCGTCGGCTCGTCGAACAGCATCACGCGGGGCTCAAGCGCGATCGAGCGCGCGATGGCGACCCTCTGCTGCTGGCCGCCCGAGAGCTGGCCCGGCGTATGGTCGGCGCGGTCGGCGAGGCCGACGCGCTCCAAGGCAGCGCGTGCCAGCGTATCGGCTTCCGCACGGCTCTTGCCCGCCACCTTGCGCAGCGCCAGCGTGACGTTCCCCAGCGCCGTCATGTGCGGATAGAGATTGAAGGACTGGAACACCATGCCGATGCGACGGCGGGCATGGTTGATGTCGGTCTTCGGGTCGAGCATGTCGATGCCGTCGACCACGATCGAGCCGGAAGACGGCTCCTCCAGCCGGTTGAGGCAGCGCAGCAAGGTCGACTTGCCGGACCCCGACGGTCCGATCACGAACACAAGCTCGCGCTCATCCACTTTCAGATCGACGCCCTTCAGGACGTGAAGGGTGCCGAAATGCTTATGGATGGCACGCGCATCGACGATGTGGCTGTTCACGGGACTCATGTCGTTTCAAGCGGAGCAAAAAGCAATCGAGGGGCCCTGCCGACACCGGAAAGGCCCCTCGGTCTGCAGTTTCAGGAGGATGGACTCAGCCGCCGCACTTCAGCTCATGCGGCGTCGGATCGTAGCCCGGCATGCCCGGCACGCCGTAGCCCGGCGTGACCACGACCGCGAGATCGTCGGGACCCGGCTTCTTGCCGAACCACTTCTCGTAGAACTTGGCCATCGTGCCGTCCTTCTTCATGCAGTCGAGCGCATCCTGCAACTCGGCGCGAAGCTCGGGCTTGTCCTTCGGCACGGGCGCGGCCCAATGGGCGCGCGTTTCCGCGAGCTCGAGGTCGGCGATGAACTGCGGGTTCTTCGACGCGGCATAGACGATGGTCGTGTTGCCGCCGAGCGTGGCGTAGGCGCGGCCGGAGAGAACCGCCTGCGTGGCGTCGGGCTGCGTGTCATAGACCTGCACGGTGAAGCCATGCTCCTCGCCCATCTTCTTGGCGAGCGTCTCGTAGGGCGTGCCCTTGTTCACGGAGACGGCCTTGCCCTTGAGGTCGGCCCAGCTCTTGATCGGCGCACTGCCCTTCTTGATGCCGAACTGGAAGGCGGTCCACAGATAGCCCGCCGTGAACAGCATGTTCTCGGCGCGCTCCTTGGTGACGGTCGTCGGCGCGGCGATGAAGTCGTAGCGGCCGGACTGCATGCCCGGGATCAGAGTCGAGAAGCTCACGGCATCGATCGTGATGTCGCGCTTCATGCGCTTGGCCACTTCGGTGAAGACGTCGATCTGGAAGCCTTCGACGCCACCGCCGAGCTTCGGCATGGCATGCGGGGCGAAGGTGCCGTCGACGCCGGTGCGCAACGGCGGCTTCTTGTCCTGGGCGAGCGCCGGGCTCGCGCACATCAGGGCGGCGATCGCGATCGCGGCAAAACGGCGTTGCATCTTCAAGGCGCTATTCCTTCCCATAAAATCCCCAGAACACGACGTTAGATCAGGCGTTGTTGAATAGCAATTTACAGGCCATCCTAGGGCTATGCCCGACCGCATCCTCGTCATTAATCCCAACTCCACCGAAGCCGTCACGCGCGGCATCGACGTCGCCATGGAACCGCTGCGCATGGCCGGCGGCCCGGCCATCGAATGCGTCACCTTGAAAGAAGGTCCGCCCGGCATCGAGAACCAGGGCCATGTCGAACAGGTCGTCGGACCGATCGGCGCGATGGTCAAGAAGCGCGACAACGATTGCTCCGCTTTCGTCATCGCCTGCTATTCCGATCCCGGCCTGCATGCCGCGCGCGAACTCACGACCAAGCCGGTGCTGGGCATTGCCGAGTGCGGCATCCTGACCGCCCTCACCCTGGGCCAGCGCTTCGGCGTCATCTCGATCCTGCGGAAGTCGATCCCGCGCCACCTGCGCTATGTCGGCCAGATGGGCCTGAACGATCGCATGGCCGGCGACCGCGCGATCGGTCTCGGCGTGGTCGAACTTGCCGACGAGGCCCGCACCTTCAGCCGCATGGCCGAAGTCGCTGCCGAATTGCGTGACGAGGATGGCGCCGACGTTCTGGTGATGGGCTGCGCCGGCATGGCCCGCTACCGCGACCGCCTGCAGCGCCATGTCGGCCTGCCCGTCGTCGAGCCGAGCCAGGCCGCGGTCTCGATGGCCATCGGCCGCAGCCGGCTCAACTGGTCCTAGCCGCTTATTCGGCAGCCGCCGCCTTCACGACCGGCGCCGCCGGGAACTCCATGCGGTCGTTGGTGCGGCAATAGCGGTCGGCGAACATGCGGCCGACCGGCTGGTACTTGTCCATGTAGACGCGCTTGGCCTTGTCGTCCCACAGCTCGTCGCGGATGTGGAAGCGCAGGCCCTCGCCGATCACGAGCTGCCGGTCGTCCTTCACGTTGATGACCTGCCAGGTCTTGCATTCCATCGCCCATGGCGCATCGGCCAGGCGTGGCGTCTTGATGTCGACCGACGGCGCGAGCTTCAGCCCGAGATAGTCGGGCTCGCCGACGTTCGGCGGAAAGTCGCCGCTCGATTCGTGCATCTTGAGCGCCAGCGGCTCGTCGGTCAGGTTGACCACGAACTCACCGGTGCGCTCGATGTTGGTCCAGGTGTCCTTGAGGCGCCCGTCCGGCCGCTTGTTGATCGCGAACATGCAGAGCGGCGGGTCTTCGGCGAAGACGTTGAAGAAGCTGAACGGCGCGGCATTGACCGTGCCCGTCGGCCCAACGGTGGTCACCCAGGCGATCGGGCGCGGCAGCACGAAGGCGGTCAGGACCTTGTAACGCTCGTGCGGCGTCAGGTCGTCGGAAGCGTATTGCATTTCTTCTATCCTCAGTTCGACGGTTCGACTTTGACGCCGGTGCGCTCGCTGATGAGCTTGTAGTGCTCCGGGCGGCGATGCTTGGCGAAGTTGAAGGTGGTGTTGCGGATGTACTCGCCGAGTCCGAGGTCGCAATCGTAGGAGATGACCTCGTCTTCCTCGGTCGTGCCCTTGGCCACGATCTCGCCGGTCGGCGCGACAATCACTGAGCCGCCATGCAGCCAGAACCCGTCTTCCTTGCCGGCCTTCGCCGTCGCCACGACCCAGATGCCGTTCTGGTAGGCAGCTGCCTGCAGCGACAGCATGTGGTGGAACACGCGCAGATAGGGCGGCTCATGCGGCGCATAGACGTTGTCGCTCGGCGTGTTGTAGCCCAGCACCACCATCTCGGCGCCCTTCAGCGCCATGACGCGGAAGGTCTCGGGCCAGCGGCGATCGTTGCAGATGCATTGACCGACGATCACCTCGTCCTTGAACATCTTCCAGACGTTGAAGCCGAGATTGCCGACCTCGAAATACTTCTTCTCGAGATGCTGGTACGGCACGGTCGGCCGATGCTCGTCATGGCCCGGCAGGTGGACCTTGCGGTACTTGCCGATCAACCGGCCGTCCGGTCCCACGAGGATCGACGTGTTGAAGTGATGCGTCGAACCCTCTTCCTCTGTGCGCTCGGCATAACCCAGGTAGAAGCCGATCCCCTTCTCGCGCGCCAACTCGAACAGCGGCAGCGTCTCGGGGCTCGGCATCTGGCTCTCGAAATACTTCTCGACCTCGTTCGGATCTTCCATCCAGTAGCGCGGGAAGAAGGTCGTCAGCGCCAGTTCCGGGAACACGATGAACTTGGAGCCGCGGCTGTCGGCTTCCTTCAGCATCTCGATCATGCGCTTGACCACGCTCGCGCGGCTGTCGGCGAGATTGATCGGACCCAGCTGGGCGGACGAGACTTTCAGACGGCGGGACACTTGCTTCACTCCTCTAGAACAGCGGCTTCAAACCGAAGCGCGACATGGCCTGCAGTTCGGGCGTGCTCTGCCCAATGGGCTTGGACGAATCGGGCGAGGCGCAGGGCAGGAACTGGCCCGAGCCGCGCTCGGCGTTCAGCTTGCCATCCTCGACCACCACTCGGCCGCGGCTCACGACGGTGATCGGCCAGCCCTTGATCTGGCGGCCCTCGTAGGGCGTGTAGCCGACATTGTCGTGCAGGTCCTTCCAGCTGACCGTCACGTCCTTGTCGGCATCCCAGATCGCGAAGTCGGCGTCGGAGCCGACAGCGATCGTGCCCTTGCGGGGATAGAGGCCGTAGAGCTTGGCGTGGTTGGCCGAGGTCAGCGCCACGAACTGTTGCAGGGTGATACGTCCCTTCTGGACGCCTTCCGAGAACAGCATCGGCAGCCGGATCTCGATGCCGGGCACGCCGTTCGCCATTTCCTTGAAGGTCGTCTTGTCACCCTTGGGGATCTTGCCGCCGGCATTGAACTGGTAGGGCGCGTGGTCGGACGAGAAGGTCTGGAACGTGCCGTCCTTCAGCGCCGCCCACACCGCCTCCTGCGCCGCCGAATCGCGCGGCGGCGGGCTGCAGCACCACATGGCGCCCTCGACACCGGGCTTGTCCATGTCGTCGGCCGTCAGCGCGATGTATTGCGGGCAGGTCTCGCCGAAGATCTTCAGCCCCTTCTTCTGGGCCTGGCGCAGCGTCTCGATCGCCTCGATCTCCGACATGTGCACCAGCAGTAGCGGCGCATCGACCAGCCGCGCCAGCGAGATCGCACGGTTGGTGGCCTCGGCTTCGGCAAGGCGCGCATGGGCGATGGCGTGGAACTTCGGCGCGCCGTGGCCCTGTTCGACCAGGTGATGTGCCAGCCACTGGATCATGTCGTGATTCTCGGCATGGACCATGACCAGCGCGCCGTCGCGCCGCGCCACGGAAAGGATGTCGAGGATCTGGTAATCGCTGACCTTCATCGCATCGTAGGTCATGTAGATCTTGAACGAGGTGTAGCCGTCCTTGATTAGCGCCGGCAGTTCCTGCCCCAGCGCCTGCGGCGTCGGATCGGTGACGATCAGGTGGAAGGCGTAGTCGATCACCGCCTTCGGCGTCGCCGCCTCGTGATACTCGTTCACCACCTGCCGCAGCGACATGCCGCGATGCTGGGCGGCGAAGGGAATAACGGTCGTGGTACCGCCGAATGCGGCCGAGACGGTGCCGGTATAGAAATCGTCGGCGCACATCACGCCCATGCCCGACTTCTGCTCGATGTGGCAGTGGCTGTCGACGCCGCCCGGCAGCACGAACTTGCCGCCGGCATCGATCTCCCGCGTGCCCTTGCCCTTGAGATCCGGACCGATCTCGACGACCTGGCCATCCTTGACGGCGATGTCCCCCTCGGTCTGGCGCTCGGCCGTGACGATGCGGGCGTTACGGACGATCAATTCATACTCAGCCATGTTCTCCTACTCCGCCGCCTTGGCGAGACGGCCCGCGGTCGCCAGACGCCGGTCGAGGCGCGCGATCATTCCTTCGAGTTCCGACTTGTCCGCCGCCGTCAGCGACGAGCCTGGCGCACGCTGCTTGGGGCTCTTGATGGCGCCGCGGCGGAACAGGACTTCCTTGCGCAGTGCGAGCCCGATCGCCGGCTGCACCTCATGGCGCACCAGCGGCAGATAGATGTCGAACAGGTCTTCCGCCTCCTCGGCCTTACCCTTGGTGAAGAGCTCGTAGACCTGCACCAGCATTTCGGGCCAGGCGAAGCCGGTCATCGCGCCGTCGGCGCCGCGCCGCATCTCCTGCGGATAATAGAGACCGCCATTGCCGACCAGGATCGAGACACGGCGGCGGCCCGGCTTCTTCTCGCCCTCGCGCACCTTCGTGAGCTTGGCGAGACCCGGCGCATCCTCGTGCTTCAGCATGACGAGCTGCGGGAAGTCGTCGACCAGCCGCTCGAACACGTTGACCGGCAGGTAGACACCGGTGGTCTGCGGGTAGTCCTGGTAGACGACGGGAATGTCGGGACCCAGCGCCTGGAAGACCTGCGCATAGTAATTGTAGATGCCCTCGTCGCCCTTGAGGCCCGGCGGCGGCGCGACCATCACGCCGGACGCGCCGGCGATCATCGCCTCGTGCGAGAGGCGGCGGACATTCTCGAGCCCGGCATGGCTCACGCCCACGATCACCTGCCGGCCCTGCGCCCGGCCGATCACACGATTGACGACCGAGAGGGATTCCTCGGCGGTCAGCTTGTGTGCCTCACCCATCATTCCGAGGAGGGTGAAACCATGTACGCCACAACCCAAATAAAAATCGGTCAACGTGTCGACACTCTGCAGGTCGATCGCGCCCTCATCGGTGAAGGGTGTGGCGGCAATGATGTAGACGCCTTTTGCCTGCTCGTTCAGCTTTCCTGATGACATCGTCGACGCTCCCCGGCGCGGTTCTTGCAACACCCTGACATGACGTTGCAGCGATCATGCCAGCCACCGGGCGCTTGTCGAGCGACGCGGCGTCGGCCAGTGTTATTACCCGAAGAGGGGCAGGTTTCGAAGTAAATGGCGCGGCATATCGCCCATCGATTGATGATATCCCTCCCGGTGCTGCTGGGGGTGCTGCTCATCGGCTTCCTGCTGCTGCAGGTCGTGCCCACCGATCCGGCAACCGTCGTCGCCGGGCCGACCGCGACCAAGGCGGAGATCGACGCGATCCGCAACGATCTCGGCCTCAACGAGCCGCTCTGGGTCCAGTTCGGCCGCTATCTCGGCCGCGTCCTGCAGCTCGATCTCGGCCGCTCGATGATCTCCAATCGCGCCGTGGTCGACGAGATCGCCCTCACCCTCTGGCCGACCATCGAGCTGATGCTGGCCTGCCTGGTCTGGGCCGTGCCGCTCGGCATCACCTTGGGCACGCTGGCGGCGCGGCGCCGCGGTACCGCGATCGATCGCGCCATCATGGCGCTCTCGGTGATGGGCGTGTCGGTGCCGATCTTCTGGGTCGGTCTGCTGCTGATCCAGTATGTCGGCGGCGCCGGCCTGCTGCCCTTCCAGGGACGCAACGGCCCGATCTGGACCGCCGACGGCTTCATGAGCATCATCCTGCCGTCGATCACGCTGGGCTCCGTCTTCGTCGGCCCGGTCGCCCGCATGACGCGCACGTCATTGCTGGAGACTCTGGGCGCCGACTATGTCCGCACCGCCCGCGCCAAGGGTGCCTCGGACTGGCGCGTCACCATCCGGCATGCGTTGCGCAACGCCATGATCCCTGTGGTCACCCTGGTCGGCCTGCAGATCGGCTTCCTGCTGGGCGGCTCGATCGTCACCGAGACCATGTTCGCCTGGCCAGGCGTCGGTCGCATGGCGGTCGGCGCCATCACCTCGAGCGACTTTCCGCTGGCGCAGGGCGCGATCCTGATCCTTGCCGTAGGCTTCATGGCCATCAACCTCGTGGTCGACGTGCTCTACGCCTATCTCGATCCCAGGATCGCCCGCGGATGACCGACGCCGCCCTCCCGCTGCAAAGCCAGGCCGACCAGCGCGCCATCGCCGCGATCCGGCGAAAGAATGCGATCTGGCGCCGCATTCTGCGCGATCCGCCGGCGGCGATCGCGGCCTTCTTCCTCATCGTGATCGTCGGCGCCGCGATCCTCGCGCCCTGGATCGCACCGTTCGATCCCTACGCCTCCAACATGCGGATGCGCCTCTGCCCGATCGGCGGCGCACGCTGCCCCGATTTCCTGCTGGGCGCCGACAACCAGGGCCGCGACATGCTGAGCCGCATCCTGTTCGGCCTGCGCGCCACCCTGGGGATCGGCATCATCGCCGTGCTGGTCGGCGGCGGTCTCGGCGCGCTGATCGGTCTGTGCGCCGCCTATTTCAAGCGCCTCGACCAACCGCTGATGCGCCTGGTCGACGTGCTGCTCTCCTTCCCGTCGATCCTGTTCGGCCTCGCCATCGCGGCGGTGATGGGCACCGGCCTCTTCTCCCTCGTCGTGGCCCTCAGCATCGCCTCGGTGCCGTCGATCGCGCGCATCTCGCGCGGTGCGGCGCAGTCGATCATGCAGCAGGAATACATGGAGGCCGGCCGTGCCGTGGGCCTCGGCGACGGCGCGCTGATCTGGCGCTACCTCGCCCTCAACTGCTGGCCGACCATCCTGATCTACATGACCCTGCAGCTGGGACAGGCGATCCTGCTGGGCGCCGCGCTCTCGTTCCTCGGCCTCGGTGCGCAACCGCCGACCGCAGAGCTCGGCAGCATGGCCTCCGATGGCCGCAAGTTCCTGTCGATCGCGCCGCATGTCTCGACCCTGCCCTGCGCGGCGATCTTCCTCGTGGTTCTCGCATTCAATGTCCTGGGCGACGCCCTACGCGACGCTCTCGATCCGAAGTTGAGGCAATAAACGTTGAGACAACAGGAGGTGTGGGCATGAGAAAACTGACATTGGCGGCGCTGGCCGCCGTGGCCTTGGCGGGTGTTGCAGCGCCGGCGATGGCACAGAAGAACGTGACGATCGTGCGCGAGATCGACACCGATCGCTACGATCCGCACAAGTCGACCGCCCGCTCGGGCGCCGAGGTTATCTACATGATGGGTGACACGATGGTGAACCTCGACTTCGACATGAAGACGTTGAAGCCGGGCCTCGCCACGAGCTGGACGGTCTCGCCCGACGGCCTCACCTACACCTTCAAGCTGCGTGACGACGTCACCTTCTGCAGCGGCAAGAAGATGACCGCGAAGGACGTGGTCGCCACCTATGAGCGCTGGCTCGATCCCGAGACCAAGGGTCTCGTGAAGTGGCGCATGGGCGATGTCGACAAGATCACCGCGCCCGACGATGTCACGGTCGAGTACAAGCTCAAGAAGCCGTTCTCCGAGCTGCTCTACCAGATGACGCAGTACTTCCACACGGTCCTGAACGTCGACCAGACCAAACAGCTCGGCGCCGACTTCGGCGTGAAGGGCTTCGACGGCACCGGCCCCTACTGCTTCGAAAGCTGGACGCCGCGCGATTCGACCGTGCTGACCAAGCACAAGGGCTACAAGTGGGGGCCGCCGATCTACGACTACACCGAGGCGCAGGTCGACAAGGTGACCTGGAAGGTGGTCCCTGAGGAGAACACCCGCGTCACCGCGCTGCAGGCCGGCCAGGCCGATGCCAGCCAGTACGTTCCCTACTGGTCGATCAAGGAACTGCAGGCCAACAAGAACCTCTCGGTGACCAAGGCCGAGAACTTCTTCTGGACCTACTTCATTGGCTTCAAGGTCGACAAGGAACTGGTCAACGACGTGCGCGTGCGCCAGGCGATGAACCTCGCGGTCGACCAGAAGGCGATCACCGAGGCCGTGACCTTCGGCTTCGCCGACCCGGCCTCGACGATGCTGATGCCCAACGTCCTCGACTTCAACGGCAAGCTCAACAAGGCGGCCTACGGCGAGAACCTCAAGGAAGCCGACAAGCTGCTCGACGAGGCCGGCTGGAAGAAGGGTCCGGACGGCTTCCGCTACAAGGACGGCAAGAAGCTGGCGCCGCTGATCTACGGCATCTCCGGCGCCTTCAAGGAGATCGCCGAGGCCGTGCAGGGCGACCTGCGCAAGGTCGGCATCGACCTGCAGATCCAGCTGTTCGACGCGACGGTCGCCTGGGGCAAGCTCGCCACGCAGGAGTTCGACGCCTTCGGCATGAGCTTCCCCTATGTGAGCGCCGGCGACGCGCTGAACCTCTACTTCCGCTCGACCAATGCGCCGACCCCGAACCGCATGAACTGGAAGGACAAGGAAACCGACGAGCTGCTCGACAAGGGCTCGACGGCGCTCGACGAGGCCACGCGCGCCGCATCCTACCAGGCTGTCCAGCAGAAGGTGCACGATGCCTTCGTCTGGATCCCACTGTTCCACGAGCCGCTGTTCGTCGTGGCGGGCTCCAAGCTGAAGCCCATCAAGGCGCACGGCAACTATGGCTGCGGCTTCTATAAGGGCCTGGGCATCGCGTTCAAATAGCTAGCAGCTCGCCAAGCAAACGGAGTGAAACGTTCATGAAGACGACCAAGATCGCCGGCCTCGACCACGTCGTTGCGTGGGACGAGGCGGAAGGGCGGCACGTCTATCTCGAAAATGCCGATCTCGTGTTCAAGGGCAACGAGATCGCCCATGTCGGACCGGGCTACACGGGCCCGGTCGACACGAATATCGACGGCAAGGGGATGATGGCCATCCCCGGCCTCGTCAACGTGCACAGCCATCCGTTCTCGGAGCCGGCCAACAAGGGCCTCACCGAGGAGTACGGTAGCGACAAGCTGGGCCAAAGCTCGCTCTACGAATACCTGACAGTGTTCGGCCTCAATCCCGAGGACGCCGGCCCCTCCTCCAAGGTCGCAGTGTCGGAGCTGCTGAAGAGCGGCGTCACCACCATCACCGACCTGTCGATGGCGCGCCCCGGCTGGGCCGACGACCTCGCCTCGACGGGCATCCGCGCCGTCGTCTGCCCGATGATGCGCCAGGGCGTCTGGTACACCAAGAACGGCCATACGGTTGAGTATGCCTGGGACGAGAAGGCCGGCGAGAAGGCCTTCGAGGCCTCGATGGCGACGCTCGACGAAGCCGCCAAGCATCCGAGCGGCCGCCTCTCCGGCATGGTCGGCCCGGCGCAGATCGACACCTGCCGCGAGGGCTTCTTCAAGGAGGCCCTGCAGGAAGCCAGGCGCCGCGGCCTGCCGATGCAGACCCATGCCTGCCAGGCCGTCGTCGAATTCCACGAGATGGTCCATCGCCACGGCAAGACGCCGATCGAATGGCTCGACTCGATCGGCGTGCTGGGGCCCGATCTGATCATCGGTCACGGCATCTTCCTGAACGACCATCCACAGATCCACTATCCGCATGCCAACGACTTCGAGCGGCTGCGCGACTCCGGCGCGTCTGTGGCGCATTGCCCGACCGTGTTCGCGCGGCGCGGCATGGTGATGAATTCGATCGGCCGCTACATGGAGGCGGGCATCACGGTCGGCATCGGCACCGACACCTTCCCGCACAATATGCTCGATGAGATCCGGCTGGTCTGTTACCTCGCCCGCGTCTTCACCATGAACTACAAGATGGGCACGACGCGGCACGCCTTCGAGGCGGCCACGGTCGGCGGCGCCAAGATGCTGCGCCGGCCCGATCTCGGACGACTGGCACCCGGCTGCAAGGCCGACTTCTCGCTGGTCGACATGAGCCATCCCTACATGCAGCCGGCGCACGAGCCGGTGCGCAGCCTGATCTACTCGGCGAGCGACCGCGCCATCCGTCACGTCTATGTCGACGGCCAGCAGGTGGTGAAGGACGGCAAGGTCCTGACCGTTGATGTCGAAGCGGCAACTGCCGGACTGGTTGAAGGCCAGCGCAAGCGGCTTGAAACGGTCAGCCAGCGCGATTGGGCCGGCCGCACCGCCGACCAGCTCGCGCCGCCGGTCTACGGCACGCGCGACCGGCTCCCGCAGTCACGGCCGGTGACGTGAGGCGCGCGCGTTGAGCGGCACGACTCCTCTGCTCGAAGTGAAGGGCCTGCGCACGGAGTTCCGCTCCGGCGGCAGCTCGTTCGCGGCTGTCGACGGCATCAGCTTCTCCCTCGCACCGGGGGAGACGCTGGGCATCGTGGGCGAATCGGGCTGCGGCAAGTCGGTGACGTCGCTCTCGATCATGCGGCTGGTGCCCAACCCACCCGGCAGGATCACCGCGGGCGAGATCAAGCTGGAAGGTCGCAATCTCCTCGACCTGCCGGAAAGCGACATGCGCGCCGTCCGCGGCGACGACATCGCGATGATCTTCCAGGAGCCGATGACCAGCCTCAACCCGGTGCAGACCGTGGGCGAGCAGATCGTCGAGGCCGTGCAGCTCCATCGTTCGCTGAGTGCCGCCGACGCCCGTGCACGCGCACTCGAAATGCTGCGGCTGGTGAAGATCCCCTCGCCCGAGACGCGGCTCGACGAGTATCCGCACCAGCTCTCCGGCGGCATGCGCCAGAGGGTGATGATCGCCATGGCGCTGGCCTGCGACCCCAAGCTGCTGATAGCCGACGAACCCACGACGGCGCTCGACGTCACCATCCAGGCGCAGATCCTCGACCTGCTGCGCGACCTGCGCGAGCGCACGGGTGCCGCCATCATGCTGATCACCCACGATCTCGGCGTGGTCGCCGAACTCGCCCATCGCGTGATCGTCATGTATGCCGGCCGCATCGTCGAGGAAGCGCCGGTCGGTCTCCTGTTCGCCGATCCGCAGCACCCCTATACGCTCGGCCTCCTCGGTTCGATCCCGCGATTGGGCAGTGATGGCGACGAGCGCCTCACCGCCATCGAGGGCGTGGTCCCCAATCCCTACGCCCTGCCGCCTGGCTGCCGCTTCAGTCCGCGCTGCGCCCTCGCCGATGCGCGTTGCCAGGCCGAGCAGCCGACCTTGCGCGAGATCACCCCCGGCCATCGTGCCGCCTGCTGGAAGGCGCCGCTCGATCTCGTCCTCGCCGAGGCCGCCGAATGAGCACCGAGCCCCTGCTCTCCGTCACCGGCCTCGCCAAGCACTTCCCGGTGAAGCGCGGCATCGTCTTCCAGAGCGCGGTCGGCACCGTGCGCGCCGTCGACGGCCTCACCTTCGACGTGGCGCCGGGCGAGACGCTGGCACTGGTCGGTGAATCAGGCTGTGGCAAGTCGACGACGGGCCGGCTGATCCTGCGCCTGATCGAGGCCACTGAGGGAACGATCCGCTTCGCCGGCCGCGACGTGCGCGGCCTCTCCCGCGGCGCCCTGCGCGACCTGCGCCGCGACATGCAGATCATCTTTCAGGACCCCTACGCCTCGCTGAACCCGCGCCTCACCGTGGGCGAGACGCTGGCCGAGCCGCTGCGCCTGCACGACCTCGCCTCGGGCGCGGCCCTGCGCAAGCGCATCGACGAGCTGCTGGGCGAAGTCGGTCTCTCCGCCTGGCATGCGCTGCGCTATCCGCACGAATTCTCCGGCGGCCAGCGCCAGCGCATCGGCATCGCCCGGGCGCTGGCCTCGCAGCCCAAGCTGATCGTCTGCGACGAACCGGTCTCGGCGCTCGACGTGTCGATCCAGGCGCAGGTGATCAACCTGATGCAGGACCTGAAGCACAAGTTCGGCCTCTCCTACATCTTCATCGCCCACGATCTCGCCGTCGTGCGCCACATCTCCGATCGCGTCGCCGTCATGTATCTCGGCAAGATCGTCGAGCTGGCACCCAAGCGCAGCCTGTTCGCCCGCCCGCGCCATCCCTATACGCAGGCCCTGCTCTCGGCGGTCCCAGTGCCAGATCCCACGGCGCAACGCGCCCGCATCCGCCTGGCCGGCGACGTGCCGAGCCCCCTCAATCCCCCCAAGGGCTGCCGCTTCCACACGCGCTGCGCCCACGCCCAGGATCGCTGCCGCATGGAGGAGCCGCTGCTGCGTCCGGTAGGCGCCGAAGGCCAGATCGTGGCCTGCCACTTCGCCGAAAGCATCGTGCCGCCCACCCTGGTGCCGGAGAACGACCCACCCTACGCGCGTCGTCTGGCCGCCCTGCGCAAGCTTTCCGCAGCCGCCTGACACCCGTCGTCAGCCGAGCAAAATCACTTCCTCGACGGAAGCGTCCAGGACCAGATCGTCGAATGATCCAAGGTGCCAGAGGCAATTCACGTCGAGCGTGAGGATCGGACTGTCCCACCATCGCGCGATGATGTCTTGCAGAGCGTCGGCTTCGACGGCCCCCAGATGGTCGGTGAAATTGAACAAGCCGATGAGGTAGAGGTCCGTTTCCGGTCTTCCGAGAACTCGCTGGATCTGGCGAAGGATGTTGGTTCCCTCGCGACACTCGGGATAGACGCGCAGGTAGAGGCGACCGACATTGATGTTGCCGGAAAACAGGCCACGCACTTCGACGCGCAGTCGCCGCAGCTGCTTCAGGGCGAGTCGCCTGCGATCATCGAAGACGTATGGGACATCCTTCGACAACGATCCGCAGATCGTTGCGTGGAGCTTCTCCCGGCGCTTCGGCAGGAGGCCCCAGGCAATCTTGTGCGCAAACGGCGCTTCTCTGAGTTCGCGCTCCAGCGCCTGATACGCAGCGGATTTCTCCAGCGTTTCAGGAGGAACCGGCAACACCAGCGAGAAGGCGCGCTCGTGCCTGCCCATCCGGTAGCTCGCTCCGGGCCGCGACGCGATGACATCGGGATGTTCCGGTGCGATCAGCGGCAGATGAGCGAGGCGATAGGGTTCGTCCAGCAGGAGCTTCTCTCCGCGGACGAACCGCGTCCTGCTCCTCAGGTAGCCGAGCTCGGCATCGGGGCAGAAAACGTCCACGCCGCTTCCCTAGGCGTCAGGCACGCCCGAGGTCGTCGAATATTCGAAGTGCAGCGGCGTCTCGGGATGGATCAGCGCATAGGCCGAGCGCGCCGCGATCGCGGCTTCGGCGAAGCCGGTCAGGATCAGCTTCAGCTTGCCGGGATAGGTGACGACATCGCCCACGCCGAAGATGCCAGCCTTGTTCGTGGCGGCGGTCGCGGGATCGACCTCGATCTGGTTGCGCTCCAGCGCCAGGCCCCAGTCGGCGATCGGGCCAAGCGACATCGAGAGGCCGAAGAACGGCAGCAGGATGTCGGCTTCGATGCGTTTCGTCTCGCCCTCCAGGGTGGCAACCGTCACGGAAGTGATCTGGCCGTTATCGCCTTCGAGCCCGTGGAGCTGATACGGCACGACGAGGTCGATCTTGCCTTCCTTTGCCAGCGCCTTGAGCCGCGCCTCGCTCTCGGGCGCGGCGCGGAACCGGTCACGGCGATGGATCACCGACACGCGGCCGGCGATCTCGGCCAGCGACAGCGCCCAGTCGACGGCGGTGTCGCCGCCGCCCGCGATCACGATCCGCTTGCCGCGGAAGCTCTCGCGCTGGGTGACGTAGTAGAAGACGCTCTTGCCCTCGTAGGCCTCGATGCCAGGCAGCGGTGGCCGGTTGGGGCCGAAAGCGCCGACGCCGGCCGCGACGATCACCGCCTTGGCCTGCAGCACGGTGCCCTTGGACGTCGTCACCCGCCAGAAACTACCGGTCAGCGGCTCCAGCGCCTGGACCTGCTCGCCCAGGTGATAGACCGGCCGGAACGCGGCCGCCTGCGCCTTCAGCCGGACGATCAGCTCGGCCGCCTCGATACGCGGAAATCCCGGAATGTCGTAGATCGGTTTCTCGGGGTACAGCGCCGTGCACTGCCCGCCAGGATCGTCGAGCACGTCGATGACATGGCAGTTGAGACGGACCATGCCGCACTCGAACACGGCGAAAAGACCGACCGGCCCCGCCCCTATGATGATGACGTCGGTCTGTTGGGTGTGTCCTTTGGCCATGGTCACAAATTGGCGCAGGCGATGCGCAAATGAAAGCCCCCGGCCGCGCCTGTCTGGGCACGTACCGGGGGCCAAAATTGGTAGCTGGGGGCGGACTTGAACCGCCGACCCCGGCATTATGAGTGCCGTGCTCTAACCAGCTGAGCTACCCAGCCATGGGTGGGCGCTTTTATGCGGCAGGGCCTCGATCTGTCAAGAAAAGCGGCGGCGCGGCTCAGGCCGTTATTGGGGCACCGTCCATGCCATCCACAGGCTCGCCGAGGAAGCGCAGGATGGTTGGAGCGATGTCGACGAGGCTCGTCGCACGCCCGGCGTCTCCTTGCCCGAGATCGGGATGAATGAAGGTCAGGAACGGCCGAGTCTCGCCGGGGCCCAGGCCGCCATGGTGGCCGCAGCCGATCTCCGGTGTGCCCTCGCCGTCCTCAACCAGCCAGCGCGTGCCCGAGACGCCGAAGGGGTTGGTCTCGTCGTGGCGCGTCGTGTCGACGGCTGCGAGCAAAGCGTCGCCGGAGAGGCCTGTCGCTGCCAGCGCCTCGCCGGTCAGGATCGAGCCGGCCCATGGTTCCTGGCGCATCTTCGGCAGCAGATCGGCCACGGCCGCCCCCGCCTTGCCCGTCGCGTAGATCAGCGCCGAGGTGCCTTGCGAGGCGACGCCGATGCGGCCCTCCTTCATCTCGGCCTCGAGGCCATTGGCAGCCAGCCAGTTACCGATATGGACCGACCGGCCGATGGTTTCGTGGCCATGGTCGGAACCGACCACCAGCAGCGTGTCGAAACGGTCCTCATGCATCTTCACAGTCTCGACAACCTTCGCCACCAAGCCGTCGGTGACTTCGAGTGCGTGGATATGTTCGGGCGAGCCCAGCTGATCGTGATGCAGGGTGAGATCGGGGTTTGCTAGCCACAGGACGGCCAACCGGAAATCCTCCGACGGCACGACCTCCTCACAGAAACGCCGGGCCATCTCGATGTCGCCGTCGAGATCGTGGCTCACGTCAAGATGGGCCGCGCCGGTGAGCGGCGTACCGCCGGCGCCGAACGAACCCGCGCGATGCAGCACCGTGCCGAAATGATCCGGATCGAGGAAATACGCAGCGCCCGGCGAGACGTTCGAATAGGCGACCTGCCCGCCCGACTTCGCCAGCCGCTCGGCCATCGTGGGCACGCGCAAGGTGCGTCCCGTCACGCGGCGCATGGTCTGGCGGAAGGACGGTGCACCGACATTGTGCACGGTGATGCGGCCATCCTCGACGAGTGCCATCTGGTTGCCTTCGAGCCCATGCCGGCCGGGATAGCAGCCGGTCGCGATCGAGGCGGCGGAGACACGCGTGACCGAAGGAAAGACCGCGCGATGGTCCTCGGCGCGGCGATGTCCGGCCACAAGGCGCGCCAGGGTCGGCGTATGCGCCTCGCTGATCCATTCGGCGCCGAGGCCGTCGCAGACGACCAGGATCGCCCGTCTCGGGCGCGAGCTGTTCATCAGGCCATGATAGACCATGCCCGGCCTCAGGATATCGTCATTCCGGCTGGATGCCTGCCTGCGAAACGATGCGGTCGCTCTTCGCCACCTCGTCGCGCACGAACTGGCGGAATTGTTCGGCCGTCGAGCCGACCGGCACCGCGCCCTGGTCACGCAGCGCGCTCTGGACCTCAGCCGCCGCCAGTGCACCGACGAGCCCCACGCGCAGCCGATCCACGATCTCCTTCGACGTGCCCTTCGGCACGGCGACGCCGACCCAGGTGTTGAACTCGTAGCCGGGGAAACCCAGCTCGGCCATCGTCGGCACGTCCGGCAAGGCTTCCGACCTCGCCGACGAGGTCACAGCGAGCGCGCGCAGCTTGCCCGAGCGGACAAGCGGCACGGCCGGCGGCACGCTGCTCACCGCCATGTCGATGTGGCCGCCCACGGCATCCTGCACCAGCGGGCCCGAGCCCTTGTAGGGAATGTGCAGGAATTTGGCCTTGGCCATGCTGGCCATGAGTTCGGCCGCGAGATGCTGCGGGCTGCCGCTGCCGATCGAGCCGTAGCTGACCGTCTCGGGCTTGGCGCGTGCCGCCTCGATCAGTTCCTGCAGCGACTGCTTTGTCGACGCCGGCGCGACGAAGACCAGTGGGAAGGTCGCCACCAAGGTCACCGGCTCGAAGTCGGTGCGCGGATCGTAGGTCATGTTCTTGAACAGGCTGGCGTTGATCGCCATCTCGCTCGCCGCGCCGAACAGCACCGTGTAGCCGTCGGCCGGTGCCTTCGCGACGCTCGCGGCGCCGATCATGCCCGTGGCGCCGGGCCGGTTCTCGATCACGACCGATTGGCCGAGCACCTCCGACAGGCGCTGCGCCATCGCACGCCCCGTGATGTCGGTGCCGCCGCCCGGCGGATAGGGGATGATCAACTTCACCGGCTTGGCCGGATAAGTGTCCGCCCGCGCCGCCGCAGGGGCCGCCGCCGAGAAAGCCAGAAGGAGTGCCGCGAGGGAGTCGCGACGCGAAAAGGGTCGCTGGGAGATGTCGCTCGTCATGCCCGGCCTTATCCGGGTAACTGGTGACGCGGCGATTACAGGATTATGGAGACCGTTGGATGAAGCCGCCGCCCAGCACGCGACTGCCTGTTGAAGCGTCGTAGACGACGCAGGCCTGGCCGGGCGACACGCCGACTTCGGGCTCGACGAAGCGCACGATCGCGCCCGCCTCCGTCAGCTCGATCTCGGCGGGCCGCAGCGTCTGGCTGGAGCGCACGCGGACCTGCACCGGCAGACGCCCCTCGTAAGGCGCATCCAGCCAGTTCACGTCATAGAGCGTGATCTCGTCACGGCCGAGCGCCGCGCGGGGACCCACCACGACCCGGCGCGTCGCGGGCTCCAGCCGCACGACATAGAGAGGATCGTTGGCCGTGCCTTCACGCTCGCCCAGCGCCAGGCCGCGACGCTGGCCGACGGTGTATCGCACGATGCCCTCGTGACGGCCGACGACGTTGCCCGCCATGTCGACGATCTCACCCGGCTCGACGGCCTCCGGCCGCAGCTTCTGGACGACCGAGGCATAGTTGCCGTTCGGCACGAAGCAGATGTCCTGGCTGTCGGGCTTGTCCGCCACAACGAGATCGAAGCGTCCGGCCAGCGCGCGCGTCTCGCTCTTGGGGAGATCGCCCAGCGGGAAACGCAGGAAGTCGAGCTGCTCGCGCGTCGTGCCGAACAGGAAATAGCTCTGGTCACGCGCCGGGTCGGCGCCGCGATGCAGTTCCGGCCCCGCCTCGCCCATCACGCGGCGCACGTAGTGACCGGTCGCCAGCGCCTCGGCGCCGAGCTCGCGCGCCGTCTTCAGCAGGTCTCGGAACTTCACGGTGCGATTGCAAGCGATGCACGGCACCGGCGTCTCACCGCGCGCATAGGCATCGGCGAAGGAGTCCATCACCTCGGCGCGGAAGCGGCTCTCATAGTCGAGTACGTAGTGCGGGATCGACAGGCGTTCCGCCACCTGGCGCGCATCCTGGATATCCTGGCCGGCGCAGCAGGCGCCCGCCTTCCCCATCGCGACGCCATGGTCGTAGAGCTGCAGGGTGACGCCCACGACGTCGTAGCCCTGCTCCTTCAGCAGCGCCGCCGTCACCGACGAATCGACGCCGCCCGACATGGCGACCACCACGCGGGTGTCGCCGGGCGCCTTGTCGATACCGAGGGAATTGAGGGTGGAACTGCGGGCCATGGAGCGGCCTATATAGGCCTCGCCCCCTGCCCCCGCCAGCCGGGGCTAGTCGCGGCGGTAGCCGTTGTCGCGGACGACCTTGGCGACGCCATTGCGGTCGTAGACGATCGAAACGCGATCCCCCATCTGGATGTCGCCATCGTCGTACTGCGCCACGGTCACGCGCTGGCCGTCGTCGCGCTGTACCGTCACCTCGATGCCGCGCCGGGTCGAATTCTGGTCGATCGCCGTGCCGGCGATGCCGCCGGCCACAGCACCGAGCAAGCCGCCGACGACAGCGCCGCCCGCAGAGTTGGTGATGGCTCCACCGGCCACCGCACCGCCGACGGCACCGATGCCGCCGCCGACCAGGGTGCCGTCGTTCATGCCCGAGCCGCGGCCGCGCTTGACCGGCACTTCGCGAATGGAGACGACGCGACCGTTCTCGCCGCGATAGCTCGAGCCCTGCGAGGAGGTGTTGACGACGCCGGGCTGAACGCCATTGGGGTTACTACAGGCACCGAGTCCGATCGCGAGGACGGCAGGAACAAGAAGGCCGACGCGCCATTTGCCGAACATCTGAAAAGACACCTTTCGCACGCTTCGATCAAATCAAACGAGACGCATTCAGTCGGGGCTGCGCGACGTGTCGCGCACGACCCGTGCAACGCCACGACCATCCTGCACGATCTGTACGCGGTCGCCGAGCTGGACGTCCCCGTCGTCGCGCTGTGCCACCGTCACGCTCTGGCCGTCGTCGCGCTGGACCGTGACCTCGATGCCGCGGCCGCCGCTGCGCTGCCCGTCGGCGATCGTGCCGGCGATCGCACCGCCCACCGTGCCGAGCAGCAGACCGACAAGACCGCCGCCCACCGTCTGGCTGGTGATGGCGCCGATCGTGGCGCCGACGCCGCCGCCGATGATGCCGCCCATCATTGCGCCGTTGCCGCCGCTGTAGCCACCGCTGCCGCCCGCCAGGCCGACTTCACGGATGGAGACGACGCGACCGGGACCGCCGACCGGCGTACTGTAAGCCACCTGCGTGGGCGCTCCGGGCGGCGGTGCGCTCGCGGGGCCGCCGTAGACGGGCGCCGACGAACTCACGATGCCCGGCTGGACCGCATTGGACGCGCAGGCACCAAGTCCCGCTGCCAGCACCAGCGGCAGCAGCAGAGGACGCACTCTCGTCGCGATCATGGGGACCCCTCCCGGATCATCGTTAGTCGCCCATATTTCCGGCCAAATTACGGCGTCTGGCAAGCGCCCAAGCTAGTCGCGCTCTTCGATCCACGCGGCCTGGATCGCTTCGAGAATCTTCTCGTTGGAGCGCGCGGCATCGTCGGCGAAATCCGGCAGCTCCATCACCCAGCGGTGCAGGTCGGTGAACCGCAGGTTGACGTTGTCGGCATCGGGATGGCGCTCCTCGAGCTCGATCGCGATGTCCTGCACGTCGGTCCAGCGCAGCTTGCGGGCCATCGGCCTCTCCTACTTGTCGACCATCATGTTGCGCGTCGCCGCCGGCAGCTTGACCACCAGCCCGTCGAGCGCCTCGGTCATGCGGATCTGGCAGCCCAGGCGCGACGTATGTGTGAGACCGAACGCAAGGTCGAGCATATCTTCCTCGTCGTCGCTGGCGGGCGCCAGCTTCTCGAACCAGACGGCTTCGACCACGACGTGACAGGTCGAACAGGCGAGCGAGCCCTCGCAGGCGCCTTCGATATCGACATGGTTGCGATGCGCTATCTCGAGCACTGAAAGGCCCAGGGGCGCATCGACTTCCTTGCGCGACCCGTCCCTCAGGATGAACGTCAACTTCGGCATTTCTCGTTCTCTCTTGCTCCGCTACTCGCCGACCCGGTTTTCCAGCTCGCCCATCGACATGCCCGACAGCGCCTCGCGGATGCCGCGGTCCATGCGCCGCTCCGCGAAAGGCTTGGACAGCGTCTCGAGCGCCTCGGCCGCTGCATTGATCTCGTCCCGGCTCTCGCCTTCCATCGTCGTTTCCAACCGTGCCCGCGCCGCATCGATCGCCGCACGCTCCTCGTCGGACAGCAGCTTGCCGTCCTTCACGAGGGCCGCTTCCAGCGCCAGCAGGCCACGCCGCGCCTCGACCCGCGCCTCGGTCAGCAGGCGCAGGTTCATGTCGGCCTCGGCATTGTCCATGCTGTCGTAGAGCATGTCGGCCATGTCCTCGTGGCTGAGGCCATAGGACGGCTTCACCTCGACCCTCTGCGCCACGCCGGTCGTACGCTCCTCGGCCGAAACGGTGAGCAGGCCATCGGCATCGACCGCGAAGCTCACGCGGATGCGGGCCGCGCCGGCGGTCATCGGCGGAATGCCCGACAGCTCGAAGCGCGCCAGGCTGCGGCAGTCGGCGACCATCTCGCGCTCGCCCTGCACGACATGGATCGCCATGGCGCTCTGGCCGTCCTGGTAGGTCGTGAAATCCTGCGCGAGCTGCGCCGGGATCGGCGTGTTGCGCGGCACGATCTTCTCGACGATGCCGCCCATCGTCTCGAGACCGAGCGACAGCGGCGTCACGTCGAGCAGCAGCGTATCGCCGCCACCGGTCAAGGCCTCGGCCTGCAGCGCGGCGCCCAGCGCCACGACTTCGTCGGGATCGATGTCGGTGAGCGGCGGCTTGCCGATCATCTCGGCGACCTTGGTGCGCACCAGCGGCACGCGGGTCGAGCCGCCGACCAGCACCACGCCCTCGATGTCTGCCGCGACCATGCCGGCATCGGCCAGCACGTTGCGCGAGATATCGAGCGTGCGCGCCACGTAGGCGTCCACCATCGCGTCGAACTCGGCGCGGGTCAGCGCGTGGAACGACGGCGTGCCGGCGATCTCGAGGCGGCCCGAGGTCTGATCGCGATCGGAAAGCTGTTCCTTCATCTGGCGGGCGAGCGCGAGCGCTGCCTTGACCGCCGTCTCGTCCACCTGGTCGGCAAGACCGTCGCGCTTGCGCTCGTCCAGCATGCGCTCGGCAATGGCGCGGTCGAAATCGTCGCCGCCCAGCGCCGTGTCGCCGCCGGTGGCCAGCACCTGGAACACGCCCTTCTCCAGGCGCAGCAGCGAGAAGTCGAAGGTGCCGCCGCCCAGGTCGTAGACGGCGTAGAGTCCTTCGGAGCCCTTATCGAGTCCGTAGGCCAGCGCCGCCGCCGTCGGCTCGTTCACGAGGCGCAACACTTCGAGTCCGGCCACGCGAGCCGCATCACGTGTAGCGGTGCGGGCAGCGTCGTCGAAATAGGCCGGCACGGTGATGACCGCCCGCTCGACCGGCTTCTCGAGTGCTGCTTCGGCGCGGGCGCGCAGCGCCTTCAGGATCTCGGCGGAGATCTCGACCGGCGAGCGCGCTTTGCCGCCGATGCGCAGCTTCACCATGTCGGTCTCGCCGGTGCCTGGCTCGACCTCATACGGAAGTACGCCGGCCACGGCATGGAGATCGGCCGCACCACGCCCCATCAGGCGCTTGATCGACGCCACGACGTTGCGCGGCTCGCTGGCGATCGCGGCGCGCGCATCGTCGCCCACCAGTACGCCGCCCACCGCGGGATAGGCCACCACCGAGGGTACGAGCGCCTTGCCCGTCTCGTCGTGCAGTGCCGCCGGCGTGCCGTCGCGCGCGATGGCGACCACCGAGTTGGTCGTGCCGAGATCGATGCCGACCGCCAGCGAGCCCTCGCCGGCATGCGGCAACGGCGTTTCGCCCGGCTCGTGGATCTCCAGCAAGGTCATGCGTTCGACCGTTCAATGTTCATGCGTCGTGCCCGCGCCTCTTCGGCGAATTTGTCGAGGTAGCGCAGGCGAAGGAGCGCCTTTCTGATGGCGGCCCTGTCGTTTGCCAAGAACAAACTGGCGAGCCCCGCCAGCGCCTCCCGCACGTCCTGACGGGCCTTTGCAGCGAGACTGTCGACCGCTTCCGGCGTGCCGGCGTCATGCAGCGCCTCGCGCGCTTCCATGGCTTCCATCAAGAGGTCCGGGTCGTCGATCGTCTTACCGTCGCCCGGCAGGTCCACCCCCGCCCGCTCGGCCATGTAGAAGGCGCGGCTCAGCGGGTCCTTCAGCGTGCGGTAGGCTTCATTGACAGAAGCCGCCTCGGCCGAGGCCCGCGCCCGCTCCTCGGGCGGCTTGGACACGAAGCGGTCGGGATGCCACTGGCGCTGGAGCGCGAAATAGGCCCTGTCCAGCGCGGCTGCGTCGAGATCGAGCGCCGCCGGCAGTCCCAGCCGCGCGAAATGATCCATGATCGGTCTTCAGACGTGGAAGGATTCGCCGCAGCCGCAGCGGCCCTTCTCGTTCGGATTCCGGAACACGAAGCCCGATTTCAGCTTCTCTTCCTCGTAGTCCATCTCGGTGCCGATCAGGAACAGCGACGCCTTCGGATCGACCAGCAGCTTGATGCCATGAGCCTCGATGACCTCGTCCATCGGCTCCTGCTTGTCGGCGAACTCCAGCGTGTAGCTGAGGCCCGAGCAGCCCTTGGTGCGCACGCCGATGCGGATGCCCGCCGTCGGCTTGCCACGGCCCTCGATCATCCCCTGGATGCGCTCGCCCGCAAGCGGCGTCACCGTCATCAGCTGCGGACGGGGACGGCGCGGGCGCGGCGCGGCCGGAGCAGCGGGCGCTGCGGGCTTGGTGTCGGTGGTCGTGGTCATACGCTTGGCTCCGAAATGCGCTACTCGGCCTTCTTGGTCGCCTTGGCGCGATAGTCGGCGATCGCCGCCTTGATCGCGTCCTCGGCAAGGACCGAGCAGTGGATCTTCACCGGCGGCAGCGCCAGGTGCTTGGCGATGTCGGTGTTCTTGATCGCCTCGGCCTCGTCGATCGTCTTGCCCTTCACCCACTCCGTGACGAGCGAGCTGGAGGCGATCGCCGAGCCGCAGCCGAAGGTCTTGAACTTGGCGTCCTCGATCAGCCCGTCGGCGCCGACCTTGATCTGCAGCTTCATCACGTCGCCGCAGGCGGGCGCGCCGACCAGGCCGGTGCCGACATCCTCGGCCGTCTTGTCGAACGAGCCGATGTTGCGGGGGTTCTCGTAGTGATCGATCAGCTTTTCACTGTAAGCCATGACACTCTCCTCAATTCTCGAGCGGCGCCCGAAACGTTAGTGGGCAGCCCACTCGATGGACTTAATATCGATTCCTTCCTGGGCCATTTCCCAGAGAGGGCTCATCTCGCGCAGCTTCTTCACGTGCCGTACCAGTTCGTCGACAGCGGTATCGATCTCATGCTCGGTCGTGAAGCGGCCGAGGCCGATGCGTAGCGACGTATGCGCCATGTCTTCCTCGACGCCCAGAGCGCGCAGCACGTAGCTGGGCTCCAGCGAGGCCGAGGTGCAGGCCGAACCGGACGAAACCGCCAGGTTCTTGATGCCCATCATCAGCGACTCGCCTTCAACATACGCGAAGCTGATGTTGAGGTTGCCCGGGATACGCTGCTCGAGGTCGCCGTTGACGACGATGTCCGTGAGCTTGGCGCGCAGGCCGGTCAGCATGCGCTCCTGCAGCTTCTTCAGCCGCTTCGCCTCGGCGTCCATCTCCTTCATGCAGAGCTCGGCCGCCTCGCCCAGCCCGACGCAGAGCGGCGTCGGCAGGGTGCCCGAGCGGAAACCGCGCTCCTGGCCGCCACCAACGATCATCGGCACCAGACGAACACGCGGCTTGCGGCGGACGTAGAGCGCACCGATGCCCTTGGGTCCGTAGATCTTGTGGCCCGAGATGCTCATCAGGTCGACGTTCAGCGCCTCGACATCGAGCGGAATCTTGCCGGCGGCCTGGGCCGCATCGGTATGGAAGAAGACCTTCTTCTCCCGGCAGATCTTGCCGATCTCGGCCAGCGGCTGGATGACGCCGATCTCGTTGTTCACGGCCATGACCGAGACGAGGACGGTCTTGTCGGTGATCGCCGCGCGCAGCACGTCGAGATCGAGCAGCCCGTCGGGCTTGACCGGCAGGTAGGTGACCTCGAAGCCCTGCTGCTCCAGATGACGGCAGGTATCGAGCACGCACTTATGCTCGGTCACCGTCGTGATGATGTGGTTCTTCCGGTCCTTGTAGAACTCGGCCACGCCGCGGATCGCGAGGTTGTTCGACTCGGTGGCACCGGAGGTGAAGATGACTTCCTTCTCGTCGGCGCCGATCAGCTTGGCGACCTGGCCGCGCGCCTTCTCCGTGCCTTCCTCGGCTTCCCAGCCATAGGCGTGGCTGCGCGAACCCGAATTGCCGAACTTGTGGGTAAAATAGGGCATCATCGCCTCAAGGACCCGCGGGTCCATCGGCGTGGTGGCCTGGTAATCCAGGTAGATCGGCTGATCGTTGCGCCGGATTTGGGTAATGGCTGTCATGCTAACCCCTTGAAACTCCTACGCTGCCCTGGCCCTACTGAGGGTGTGGGGAATATCCGACTGTCGCACTCGGGTATATAGGTTTTGCCACGCGGTGATCAAGCGTTCGATGTCGGCCGCTTCGGTATTCCAGCCCAGGCTGATCCGGGTGGCGCAGGCCGCTTCCGCCGCCGGCACGCCCATCGCTTCCAAGACCGGCGACCGCTGTACCTTTCCGGACGAGCAGGCCGCGCCGGCGCTGATGCAGACACCAGCAAGATCGAGCGCCATGACCTGCGTCTCGGCCCGCACGCCGGGCATCGAAATGCAGGTCGTGTTGGCGACGCGCGGCACCTTTACACCGTAAATCGCGGCAGCAGGCGCAATCTGGACAAGGGAAAATTCAAGCCGGTCGCGCAAACCAGAGACGTCGAGGCCCTCGCCCGCGGCTTGCACTGCCGCGCCGAAGCCCGCGATGCCCGACACATTCTCCGTGCCCGCACGACGGTTGGATTCCTGCCCCCCACCAAGACGATCGGGCGACAAGGGCGCGCCCTTGCGTACCACCAGCGCGCCCACTCCGGTCGGGCCGCCGAGCTTGTGGGCGGACAGGCTGAGATAATCGACGCCGAGGCCATGCAGGTCGACCGGGACCTTCCCGGCTCCCTGAACCGCATCGCAATGGACCAGCGCGCCCACGATCCGTGCCAAGCGCACGACCTCGGCGACCGGCTGCAGCACCCCGGTCTCATTGTTGGCCAGCATCACCGACACGAGCGCCGGCTCGGCCGACGCCGAGAGCCCACGCTCCAGCGCCGCGAGGTCGAGAACGCCGTCGCCGTCGACCGGAAGGATTTCCGCGTGCGGCACGGCACGCCGCACGCTGTCGTGCTCGATGGCCGAGACCAGCACCCGCCTGCGGCCGGCACCCGACAGGGCCAGATTATTCGCTTCGGTGCCGCCCGACGTGAAGATCGTCTCGGTCGGTCGGGCGCCCACGAGGGCAGCCACGTCGCGGCGCGCCCTGTCGACGATCGCCCGCGCCTTGCGCCCGATCCCGTGGACCGACGAGGGATTGCCGCCCGCACGCAGCGCTTCGACCATGGCGTCGAACGCCGCCGGCCTCAGGGGGCTGGTGGCGTTGTGATCCAGGTAAGCGACGACGGCGGACATCGGGCTTTGCGACCTAGCTGGCCGCAGCCATCGACGGTTCGGAATTGGCCGCGGCCGGCGGCGCATCGAGCAAGCGCGTCGTCAGCTTGCGCTCCAGCACGTCGAGCAGGGTCACCGAGCTCAGGAACAGGTGGATCTGGTTGCCAAGCTCTTCCCACAGGTCGTGGGTGAGGCACTTGCTGCGGTCGGCCCGGCAGCCGGTGGCGCCCATCTCGGTGCAGCGCGTGGCGCTGATCGGCTCGTCGACCGCCAGGATGATTTCGGACACCCTCGTGTCCGCCGAGCCCCTGGCCAGGCGATAACCGCCGCCGGGACCGCGCACGCTCTTCACCAGGCCGGCACGGCGCAGGCGGGCAAAAAGCTGCTCCAAATATGACAGGGAGATTTCCTGGCGGGTGGCGATATCCGACAGGGAAACCGGCTTGGCCTGGGCATGGCGAGCCAGATCGACCATCGCCATCACAGCGTAACGTCCCTTGGTGCTGAGCTTCACAGCATCCTCCTCACGGCCAGAATCGGCCGGTCTTCGTCATGGAAACGCCTAAAGTTCTTGAAAACCAAAGCGTTACTACGATATGCCAGCCCCCCAGACAGGGGTTCTGGGCAAAAACCAACTGCGTCGCTCGGATTTAATTAATCCCAGCGGGTTGGTCAAGTATCGAGAATCCCCCGCTACCATTGCCAGGTCAGTTACGACCGGAGGGTCGATCAGGGTGAAGAACCGGAGTCTCGATGCCTGACGTGATGTTCACTGGCCCCGAAGGGCGTCTCGAGGGTCGCTATCACCAGAGCAAGGAAGAACGCGCGCCGATCGCGCTGATCCTGCATCCGCACCCGCAATATGGCGGGACGATGAACCACAAGGTCGTCTTCTCGCTGTTCCACGTCTTCGTGAATCGCGGCTTCTCGGTGCTGCGCTTCAACACGCGCGGCGTCGGCCGCAGCCAGGGACGCTTCGACAACGGCATGGGCGAGCTGTCCGATGCGGCAGCCGCGCTCGACTGGCTGCAGGGCATGAACGCCGACGCCAAGTCGTGCTGGATCGCGGGCTACTCGTTCGGCGCGTGGATCGGCATGCAGCTCCTGATGCGTCGCCCCGAGATCGACTGCTTCATCTCGGTCGCACCGCCGGCCAACTCCTACGACTTCGCCTTCCTCGCCCCCTGCCCGTCCTCCGGCCTGATCGTCGGCGCGGAAAAGGATGAGGTCGTGCCGCAGGCCGACATCCAGAAGCTGGTGGCGCGCCTGTCGCTGCAGAAGGGCATCACGGTCGAGTCGCGCACCATCAAGGGCGCGAACCACTTCTTCCACGACTCGCTCGACAAGCTCGCGGTCGATGTCGACAAGTACGTCGCCAAGAGCCTGCTCAATCCGCCGGGTCGCGCGACGAGCAACAAGGAGCCCTGATCTAGGGCCCCCTGATCAAGGATCGTTCAGCCGGCCGCCCGTCATCGGACGCGGCGCGCCGGTGGTCCCGGGAAACGTCAGCGGCAAGCCGCGCAGGGATCGCACGGCAAGAAACGCGAAGGCCTGCGCTTCCAGCGCATCGCCGTCCCAGCCGAGATCCGCAGCGGTCACGACCTTGCCGTTCGTCTCCTCGGCAATGGCGCGCAACAAAGTCGGATTGCGCGCCCCGCCGCCGCAGATCACCCATTGCGACACCGGCGCCGGAAAGTGCTTCGACGCCAGTGCGATGGCGCGCGCCGTACCGCGCGTCAGCGTGGCGGCGCCGTCGGCGACGCTGAGGCCATCGGCCCAGGTGTCGTTGAAGTCGCCGCGATCAAGCGACTTGGGCGGCACCTTCGCGAAGAAGCGATGCTCGGCGAACCGCTCGACCCTTGCGCGATCGACCTTGCCCGCCGCCGCCAGCGCCCCGTCCCTGTCGTAACGCTGTCCGGCTCGGCGTGCGCACCAATCGTCGATCGGCCCGTTGCCCGGTCCCGTGTCGAAGGCCAGCAGCGAACCGTCGGCGCCGATCCAGGTGACATTGCCGACGCCACCAATGTTCACGACGGCGAGCGGCCGCGGCAGGTCCGCCGCGAGGGCGGCATGATAGACCGGGACCAAAGGCGCGCCCTGCCCGCCCGCCGCCACGTCGGCCGTGCGCAGGTCGTTCACGACCCGAACACCCAGCGCGCGCGCGAGCGCCGCGCCGTCGCCGATCTGCCAGGTAAAGTGGCGATCCGGCTGGTGCGTGATCGTCTGACCATGGAAGCCCACGAGGTCGAGCGTATCGGACGCGATGCCCGTCTTCCCGGTCCAGGCGCGCACGGCAGCCACATGCAGGTCCGTGACGACCTGCTCGGCCGCGCGTGTCGCCTCGGTCTCTGCCGTGGCGCCGAACGCCGCACGGATGGTGCGACGGGCCTCGTCCGGATAGGGCATCGTCAGGCTGGGGCCGAACGAGGTCACGCGCTCGCCGTCGGTCTCGATCAGCGCCACGTCGACGCCGTCGACCGAGGTGCCGCTCATCAGGCCGAGGGCCCGCAGGAAAGATGAAGCCATGGGGGGAATGTGTTACACCCCCGGCGCCTTCAGGGACAATCAGCCAAGCAACGGACCGAGCGGAAGATGTCGGGTTTCAAGTCGGATTTCATGCGCATCGTGCACGAGCGCGGCATGGTGCATCAGTGCAGCGACACCGCACGCCTCGACGAGCTGCTGTCGAGCGGCACCCGCACGGCCTATATCGGTTTCGACTGCACCGCCGACTCGCTGCATGTCGGTCACCTGCTGCAGATCATGCTGCTGCGCTGGTGGCAGAAGAGCGGCCACAAGCCGATCGCGCTGATGGGCGGCGGCACGACCAAGGTCGGCGATCCGTCGGGCCGCGACGAGACGCGCCAGCTCCTCACGACGGCGCAGATCGACGCCAATATGGCGAGCATCAGGAAGAGCTTCGCCAACTACCTCAGCTTCGGCGAGGGCGCGACCGATGCGGTGATGGCCAACAATGCCGAGTGGCTGGACGGCCTCCTCTACATCCCGCTGCTGCGCGACGTCGGCCGGCACTTCTCGGTCAACCGCATGCTGACCATGGACTCGGTGAAGCTGCGGCTCGAGCGCGACCAGCCGCTGTCGTTCCTCGAATTCAACTACATGATCCTGCAGTCCTACGACTTCGTGGAGTTGAACAAGCGCCACAACTGCATCGTGCAGATGGGCGGTTCGGACCAGTGGGGCAACATCGTCATGGGCGCCGATCTCGGCCGCCGCATGCAGGGTGCCGAGCTGTTCGCGCTGACCTCGCCGCTGCTCGCGACGGCATCCGGCGCCAAGATGGGCAAGACGGCCGCGGGCGCCGTTTGGCTCAATCCCGAGCGGCTGTCGCCGTACGATTTCTGGCAGTACTGGCGCAACACCGAGGACGAGGATGTCGGGCGCTTCCTGAAGCTCTTCACCGACCTGCCGCTGGCTGAGGTCGCGCGTCTCGCGGCGCTGCAGGGGCAGGAAATCAACGAAGCCAAGAAGATCCTGGCCACCGAGGTCACCACCCTCGCCCACGGCAAGCAGGCCGCCGAGAGCGCCGCGGAGACGGCACGGCGCACCTTCGAGGAAGGCGCCAAGGCCGACACGCTGCCGACCGTCGAGGTGGCGCGTGCCAAGCTGACGGCCGGAATCGCTGCGTTCGAGCTGATGCACGAGGCAGGCCTGGCCGAGAGCAGGAACGAGGCCCGCAAGCTCATCAAGGGCGGCGGCGGCCGGCTGAACGACAAGCCGATCGCCAACGACACGGTGACGGTGGGCGAAGCCGATCTCGGGTCCGACGGTACATTGAAGCTGTCGGCCGGCCGCAAGCGCCACGTCCTGGTGCGCGCCGTCTAGTCCCATTCAGGGGCAGCGATCAGGGCGCGCGCTGCATCTCCGGTGACCCCACCGGCTGGCCCGGCGGCGGCGGCGTGCCGGCACCCGGCGCCGAGTTGAAGAGATCACGCAGGGCACCCGGCGCCATCGCCGACATCATGTTGACGTCCGTCTTCAGGTCGTCGAACGGGCCGTGAACCTGATAGGAGACGGCGAACATGCCGCCGTCCTTGCCGCCGGTCAGCAATGGCCCGAGCAATGGCACGTTGGACAGGAGATTGTTCAGCGCGAAGGCCGGCACGACGATGCCGTTCAGCAAAGCCGTGTCGTTGCCGAGGTCGATGGTTCCCTGAGTCGTCAGCCCGATCGACTGGCCGCTGGTGCGACCGTTGCGGACCTCGATGCGGTCCCCCGCTTTCCTGAGACTGGCGCTCAGACTGTCGAACTGCTGCAGCGCATTGCCCGCGGCGTTCAGGCCGTCGATCGCCGAGTTGAGCGTGCCGATATCGCGGCGGGCCGTCACCTTCTGGAGCCGGTAAGGCCCCATCTTGAGCGTGCCCTCGAGCGGCGGATCGGCCCAGGTGTCGTTGAACTTCCCTTCGATATGCAGGTAGCCGTTGACCAGCCCGTCGATCCAGCCCGCCTCGCTCAGCAATTGGCCGAAGTCGGCGACGTAGAAGAACAGCGTCCGGCCTTGCCCGTTCGGCGTGACCCGAAAGGTCGAGCCCTTGCCGCCGCCCATCGTGAGATCGGCGGAAGCGACCCGGTCTCCGATCAGTTCGAGGCGGCCGTTGAGGTAGCCGAGGGATCCGCGCTTCAGGACGACGTTCTGCAACTGCACCGTGGCCTTGGTGCTGGTGCGCGACACCGAGGCCGCGCCCTTCGGCTCCCGTACCGCGACCTCGTTGCGAGCGTTCAGCATGTCGCGCACGCGCTGCAGTTCGAGCGACTGTCCCTTGATGGCAAGGTCGACGCCGCCCGGATGGCGCCGCCAGTCGACGGCCATGTCCGTCTGGCCGAGCTTGACCTCCTGCAGGCTGACCTGCTGGACGCCGCCGTCGCCGCCGAATCGCACTTGCCCCTTGGCCTGCAAGCCCCCGCCGCGGCCATCGAAGTCGGCGGTCGTGATCTTGCCACCGGCGGCCAGCTTCAGCGTCATGGTCGCGAGCGCGTCCGTGCCGGCCTCCTTGCTCCAGGCCAACGGCATGACGTTCAGTTTCGCCGCCTTCATATCGAAGCGGCCGGTGACTTCGCCGGTGCCGTTGGGAGCGACCTGATAGTTCAGCACCGTGCCGACCGGGCCGACGACATAGGGCTCGACCGGCGGGAACCCCGCCTTCTCCACGAAGGTCGAGGGCACGGTGCCCTTCACCTCGTAGCGCCGGCGGAAGGGCGCCTTGGCCCCGAACAGCTCGCGCCAGGTGACGTCGACGGTGCTGCCGTCGAGCTTGCCCTGCCCCGTGACGCTCAGCTCCGAATTGCCGTACTTCACGCGCGCCGTCGCATCGGTCAGATCGACGTCGCCAATCACGTCCTTCAGCGCGAAGGCGGTAAGCTGGGCATCGGCGGCGACCTCGATCTCCGCGACGGTCAGCGCATCGATCAGCGGGAAGCTCAGCGACACATCGACTGCCGCCTGACCGCCCAGCCGCCGATAGTCATAGAGCGATTCCTTGGGCAGGCCGAGCTTCGGGCGCTCCAGGAAGCGCATGACGTCCTGCGCCGAACCGCTGATGGGAAGCCGGATCGCCGCCATCTGCGGCGACGGCTTGTCGAGGCCCGTCAGGTCGATCGTGCCGTCGGTCACCTTGAGATTCTCCGCGCCGCCCCGCGCGATATCGAAATGCAGGCTGCCGTTCTCGTAGCGGGCCTTCCCCGAGACATCCTGCATCTCGGGCATGTGCGGCATATACCGCACGGTCAGGCCGCCGTAGTCGAGGAACGCCGCCATGCGGTCCATCTTGATGTCGGTGATATTGTCGACGGGCGCGCTCAACGCGAATTCGGCAGCCACGTCGATGGTACCCGCGGTGACATTGGCGATCGCCCATCGTCGACCGCCTTCCGCAAATTCCATCGGCCAGTAGTCGGCCAGCTTTTCGACCGGAATCTGCCGGATCTCGGCGCGGCCCGCGAAGTGACGGGTTTCCGAGGCACGATGACCGGCGCCGGTGATGACCACCTTCGCGGCGCCAAAATCGAAGTCGATCCGCTCGATCTTGGAGGTGTGCTCGACATTGTCGATGCCGAAGCGCGCGCTCATCGAGTGCACCTGATGCGTGACCGGCAGGATGCCCGGCAAGGTCACGCTGCCATTGCCGCCGGTGATGTCGACTCCCACCGTCTTGATCTCACCGCCGCCGGTTCCCTCGATCTGCAGGCGGCCGGACAGGGCGATGTCGACGCCCCGCAGGATGGCCAGGTCGGACGATAAATCGGCGAAGATCCACGGCTTGAAGCCCGAGATATTGGCCTCCAGCGAGATGCGGCTGCGGTCGCGCGTATAGACGCCGGCCAGCGAGAGGTCGACGGGATCGCCATGCCCCACGAAGCGGGCATTGGCCGTGATGAAGACGCCGGCGGCGTCACGCCGGAGTTGCGCGCTGGCGTCGGGCGCATTCCAGGTCAGGCCCGTTTTGAGGTCCCGGATCGTGACGTTCGCCCGCTCGACCAACACCGAATCGAGCTGGCCGATCAGCGACTTGTAGTTCGGCTCGGCCAGCAGCTGGTCGACCAGGATCGACACCGCCTCGCCCTGCGAGCCACTTTCCTGCGACGTGAAGATACGCTTGAAGACGCCGCCATCGCGCGCAATGTCGGCCTCGATGGCCGGCCGCGTGATCGTGATCGAGGTCGGCAGCAGCATGCCCTGGACGACTGCACGCGGTTCGAAGGTCAGTGCCGCCTCCGGCGCCGTGGCGATGACCTGATTCTTTTCGTTCGTGAAGCGCAGGTTGGTGAAGGCCAGCCGGACAGGCCGACTGATACCGCTCCACTCGAAGAATATCTTGTCGAAATCGGGATGGATGTCGTTGCCCGGCACATCGATCAACTTGGCGATGCGCGGCTTCAGGAAGTCGAGATCGACCGGGCCTGACATCAGGCGCAGCGCGACGACGACAACCAGCGCGGTCAGGACGAGTACCACACCGACCGTTACACGCGCGACTACCCGGCAGGTCCGTCTGACCAAACTCTACTCTTTCCGTTCCTTGACGATGGCGACGCGCTTGGGCAAGCGTGCCGGTGACAATGAGAATTTACCTGTCGACGCATTGAATGTCTTGGTTTTCGACCGCACGCCTTCCTCGTCCGCATGATCCCGAGCGGCAAGCCGTGGCGTGGACGCGCTGGGACGAACGCGCCGCGCGGCCGGACGACGCCTCGGGCGTCGCGCTGCTCGACGCTCTGTTCGGCAACAGCCCCTACCTGACGGAAACGGCGGTACAGAACCCGGTTTTTATGACCGATCTATGGCGTCGCGGCCCGGACGCCATCATGGCCGACCTGCTGGCCGAACTCGCCGTCGCGCGAAGCGACGCCCGTGCAGGCACCACGCCCACCGACATCGCGGCCACGCTTCGCCGCCTCAAGCGCCGGGTGGCGCTTGCCGTAGCGGTCGCCGACATCGCGGGCGCGTGGCCGCTCGACCGCATCACCGGCCATCTCAGCGACTTCGCGTCGGGCTGCCTCCGCGCCCTGACCGACTCGATCCTCCTCCAGCTCGAGCGCGACGGGCAGCTGGCGCTCGGCGGCAAGCCCGATGCGGCCGCCTTCACCGTGCTGGGCATGGGCAAGCTGGGGGCCGGGGAACTCAACTATTCGAGCGACATCGACCTCATCCTCTTCTACGACCGCGACGCCCCCGCGCTAGCCGGCAACGAGCAACTGTCGCGCCACTTCGTGCGCGCCGCACGGCTCCTGGTGCAGCTCATGTCGGAGACATCGGCCGACGGCTACATCTTCCGCACCGATCTCCGCCTCCGGCCCGATCCCGGCTCGACCCCGCTCGCCATGTCGGTCCAGGCCGCCGAACTCTACTACGAGAGCGTCGGCCAGAACTGGGAGCGGGCCGCCATGATCAAGGCGCATCCCGTGGCTGGAAACGAGGCCGTGGGCACGGCCTTCCTTGCCGACATGACGCCGTACATCTGGCGCAAGCACCTGGACTTCGCGGCGATCCACGACATCCATTCCATCAAGCGGCAGATCGACGCCCATCGCGGCGGCGGCACGATCAAGGTTCTGGGACACAATGTGAAACTCGGCCGCGGCGGCATCCGCGAGATCGAGTTCTTCGCCCAGACCCAGCAGCTCATCTTCGGCGGCCGCAATCCCACCCTCAGGCTGCGCGCCACCTGCCCGACGCTGCGGGCGCTCGCCGCGACCGGCCATATCACGAGCAAGGCCGCCGACGAGCTGATCGAGGCCTACGGCTTCCTGCGCCGCGTCGAGCATCGCCTTCAGATGATCGACGACCGGCAGACCCATTCGGTTCCGGCCGACGAGGCGGGCGTCGCCGCGCTCGCGACGTTCCTGGGCTACGACACGTCGATGGCGTTCCAGGAAGCGCTGCTGCAGACGTTGCGCCTGGTCGAGAGCCACTATGCCCATCTCTTCGAGGAGGCGCCGAGCCTCGCCGGTCCGGGCGGCAACCTGGTGTTCACCGGGACCGATGACGATCCCGGCACTTTGGAGACGCTGAAGTCGTTGGGCTTCCGCGATCCCTCGGCAGCGGCCGGCATCGTGCGGCGCTGGCATCACGGCCGCTTCCGCTCGACCGCAACGGCCCGCGCCCGCGAACTCCTGACCGAGTTGATGCCCGGCTTGCTGAAGGAACTGGGTGCAACGGCCGCGCCCGACCAGGCGCTGCTCAACTTCGACCTGTTCCTCAGCAACCTGCCGGCCGGCGTGCAGCTCTTCTCGCTGTTCAAGGCCAACCCCGCCCTGCTCGAGCTTCTGGCGACGATCATGGGCAGTGCGCCGGGCCTCGCCGCCCATCTCGCGCGCCGTACGCTGCTCCTCGATTCGGTGCTCTCGCCCGACTTCTACAGGCCGCTGCCGCCGGCCGAGGAAATGACGGCAGAACTCACGGCGCTGCTGGCCCGCGTCGACCACGAGCAGGATATCCTCGACCTGGCGCGCCGCTGGGCCAACGACCGCCGCTTCCAGGTGGGTGTCCAGCAGCTCAAGCGGATCGTGACGCCGGCCTGGGCGGGCCTCGCCTACTCCGACATCGCCGCCGCCACGATCTCCGCGCTCTGCGACAGGGTGGAACAGCGCTTCGCCGAGGCCTATGGCAGCTTCCACGGTCAGCGGCTGGCGGTCCTGGGGCTGGGCAAGCTCGGCAGCCGCGAGATGTCGGCGACGTCCGATCTCGACCTGATCTTCGTCTACGATATCCCGGCCGGCATGGAGGCGTCCGACGGGCCGCGTCCGCTGTCGCCCATCCAGTATTACACACGGCTCAGCCAGAAGATCGTGACGGCGCTGACCGCCCACACCAACGAAGGGGCGCTCTACGAAGTCGACATGCGCCTGCGGCCGTCGGGCCGCTCGGGCCCGCTCGCCAACTCGCTGGAAGGGTTCGAGACCTATCACGCGCAGTCGTCGTGGACGTGGGAGCACATGGCGCTGACGCGCATGCGCGTGATCCATGGGCCGCAGGCCCTGGTCGAACGCCTGACCGGCATCGTGAGGGCCACGCTCTGCCGCACGCGCGATCCCGAGACGCTGGTCCGCGACGTCGCCGACATGCGCGACCGCATCGCGCAGCATGCGCCGCCCAAGAGCCCGTGGGACTTCAAGCACCTGCCCGGCGGCCTGTTCGACATCGACTTCGTGGCCCAGTACCTCGCGCTCCGCCACGCCTGCCCGCACCCCGAGATCCTCGATCCGCATCCGGCCGAGATGCTGCGCCGGATGGCAGCGACGGGCCTGATCGACCAGGCCGATGCCGACCACCTGCGCGCCGCACGGACACTGCTGTCGGACGTCCAGAGCCTGCTCCGCCTCACCCTGAACGGCGACGAGGCCGCTTTCGACGAGACCAGGGCACCGGAGGGCCAGCAACGGCTGATCGCCGCCACGGAAGGCGCCGCCGATCTCGCCGACCTGCGGGCGCGGATCGAGACCGAATCGAAGACCGTGCGTGCTATATACGAGCGCATCGTGGAGGCGCCGGCCGTGGCTGCGGGCTGGCAAGCGAGGAGCAGGAAATGAGCGTCGTCGAAGGCAAGAAGGCCCCGGATTTCACCGCCGCGACCGATGGCAGCGGCAAGCTCAAACTGTCGGAGCTGCGCGGCAAGCCGGTGGTGCTCTATTTCTATCCCAAGGACGATACGCCGGGCTGCACGACCGAGGCCTGCGGCTTCCGTGACAGCGCCGCGGCCTTCAAGAAACTGAAGGCCCAGGTGGTCGGCGTCTCGAAGGACAGCGTCGCCCGCCACGACAAGTTCAAGGCCAAGTACGAGCTCAACTTCCCGCTCGTCTCCGACGAGGACGGCAAGGTCTGCGAGAAGTACGGGACCTGGATCGAGAAGAGCCTCTATGGCCGCAAGTACATGGGTATCGACCGCGCCACCTTCCTGATCGACGGCGAAGGCGTGGTCCGCAAGATCTGGCGCAAGGTCAAGGTCGCGGGCCACGTCGACGAAGTGCAGGAAGCGCTCAAGGCGCTTTAGCAGGCTGTTGAAACAAGTTTTTGAGAAGTACCGGCGAGCAACATCGATCCGTCAACGGCCATCGCGACACCTGATTCAGGGGCCGCCCCTTTCCGTTTCGTCTGATTCGTTTGTTTCGTTTGTCCGCCAAAACTCCGACTTTTGCTGTTGGTGTCACGCGGCTTTGCGGGCCAGGCTTTTAAGCGCCCGAATGGTCTCGCGCAGGCCCAACTGCAAGACCTTGTCGCGGCGGATCACGATCGCGAGCTTGCGATAGAGACGCGGTGAGAGTGGCCGCACCACGAGGTTGGTCCGATCGCCCGCCTCGCGCACGGCGACCGCCGGCAGGATGGCGCAGCCCAGTCCCGCCTCCACCAGGCGCTTGATCGCCTCGACACTGCCCAGTGCCATCTTGGGCTTGAGCTCGACGCCGCCGTTGAAAAACCACTGGTCGGCCACGACCCGCGTGTGGCCGCCGGGCTCGAACATGATCACCGGCAGGCGGGCCATGACCGCAGGCGTGACGCGTCGCGGCAGCACCACCCCTTCGCGCGCCGTCGCCGCCACGAACTCGTCGTCGAGCAAGGGCGTCACCTCGAGGCCGCGGCCGGCCGCCGGCAAGGTCACCAGCCCGATATCCAGCGCATTGTCCTGCACGCCCTTCACGATGTCCGACGTGTTGCCCGTGGCGATGGTGATCTCCAGCTCCGGCAGGCGGCGACGCAGGTCGCGCAGCAGCGGCGGCAGGCGGAAGATCGCGGCCGTGGCGCCGGTCCCGAGCCGCACCCGCCCGACCTCGCCGCTGGTGAACCGCGCCAGCCCCTCGAGCAGCGAGGCCACGGCGCCGTCGATCCGCGCGGCATGATCCAGCAGTTCGCTCCCGGCTGCGGTCGGCGTCGCGCGCCGTCCCACCCGCTCCAGCAGGCGCACGCCCAGCTTTTTCTCGAGCTGGCCGATCTGCTGGCTGATCGCCGGCTGGGTCAGGTTGAGATGCGACGCCGCGGCGGAAAACGACCCCAGCCGCACGACCTCGGTGAAGGCGCTGACGTGATCGAGGTTCAATCCGCGCATGGCAAATTTTCTCTTATGGTTTTCATAAGATAACAAGATTTCCCTTATGTCTCCACCGCTCGCAGATTGTGCCCATGTCGCATCGCAACGGGTTCGGAGGCATCGTCATGGAGATCGGTCGCTACATCGGCGGCTCGCCCTGGTCTCGGACCCGCCAGCGTGAGGCGCTGCGCAACCTGGACGACCGGCTGTTGTCGGACATCGGCCTGTCGCGCGAACAGGTGCTTTCAGGAGGAACGATGATGAGGACGGCCGTCGACGTTCGCGACGCCCGCGAAGGCGACATGCGCTTCATGCAGGAGATCTACGCGCACCATGTGCTGCATGGGCTGGCAAGCTTCGAGGAGGCCGCGCCCACGGTCGCCGAGATGATCGGCCGCCGCGCCGCCGTGCTGAAACTCGGCCTGCCCTATCTCGTGGCCGAGATGGACGGGCGCATCGTGGGCTACAGCTATGCCTCGCTGTACCGCCCGCGCCCGGCCTATCGCCACACGATCGAGGATTCGGTCTATGTCCGCGACGGGTTCGCGGGCCACGGTATCGGCCGCGAGCTGCTGTCGACCCTGATCAAGCGCTGCGAGAACGGCCCCTGGCGGCAGATGCTGGCCGTCATCGGCGACAGCGCCAACGCAGGCTCGATCGGCCTGCACGGCAGCCAGGGCTTCCGCCAGATCGGCAAGCTCGATGCCGTCGGTTTCAAGTTCGGCCGCTGGGTGGATTCGATCCTGATGCAGCGGCCCCTCGGCAAGGGCGATCTCGCCCTCCCCTGAGGTCTGGCGAGACTACTTCTTCGGCGACCAGCCGTAGATCTTCTGCAGCGAACCGCCCATCAGGGTCGCGCGGTCGCTGTCGGACAGGCGATCGGTGACGCGGAAGGAATCGACGCCCTCCTTGTAGGTGAGCAGCGCCACGGCGCGGGTCCAGTCGGTGCCCCACATGCAGCGATCCAGGCTGAAGGCGTCGAAGATGCGGCCCAACGGATCCCAGATGTCCTTGTAGGGGAATTTCTCGTGGCTGAGCGTGCAGGCGCCGGTGATCTTCACGACGACGTTCGGGTTCTTTGCCAGGTCCAGCAGCAGCGGCAGCTCGTGCCACGGATCCTTCGGCGCCGGCGGCGCCATCGGCTGCTCGAGGCCGAGATGGTCGATCACCAAGGTCGTGTTGGGATTGCGCTTGGCCAGTTCGCCGACCTGCGGCAGGCGGCCCCGCGCCATCAGGTTGACCGGCAGGTCGTGCTTGGCCGCCGCGGCCAGCACGCGGTTGATGCCCGGATCGGCCGCGTCGGTCGAAATCTCCGGCGTGAACATGATGCGGATGGCAACCGTGCCGTCCATCGCCGCCCAGTCCGCGATCGTGCCCTCGACCTTGGGATCGTTGGCGTTGACCGGCTTGATGACGCCGAACCGGCCGGGATGGGCCTTCTGGACGCCCACGGCATAGCTCTCGTCCCAGCGGTACATCGTATAGACCGAGACCAGCAGCGCGCCGTCGACACCGACGGAGTCCATCGCCTTGATCATGTCCTCGGCGGTGACTTCGGGCGGTCCTGCCAGCACTGCAGTCCACGGGCGGCCCGGATGATTGCGCTCGTAGCAGTGAACCTGGGCGTCGATCGTCGGCATGCGTTTCTCCCATACAATGCGCGGACGGTACCGCCGCCGCTGCGTTTGTCATGGGAATTCTGGGCCGCCGCCCACCATGCGATACAAGTTCCACATGGCGGAGAAGGCTCTGCTCCCTTACGAATCGGTTGCTCGATCCAACCCTCTTTCCCTCGGAGGACGTTGCAATGGCCGTCAAAGGCAAGCAGTCGATCGGACAGATCGGCATTACTCTCATCGTTCAGGACGTGGCCGCCGCGGCCGACTTCTATCGCGACGTGATCGGCGCCGAGGAGATTCGGCGCAGCTTCTCGCACAACCATGGCGAACCACCGGGACCGGAGCCGATTGGCGCCGAATTCTGGCTGGCAGGCGCGTGGTTGATCGTGACGAAGGAAAATCCGCGTTGGCGCGAAGCGCCCCGCGCCGACTGGCCGCGCTCGCCGATTTCGGCCGGAGCGTCTTCGGGATTCCTGATCGTCTACGTCGATAACGTGGACGATGTGTTCGCCCATGCGCTGGCAGCCGGTGCGACTTCACTGGCCAAGGAACAGGGTCCCGAGGAAACCTACTGGGGCGACAAGGTCGTCCGGATCATCGATCCCTTCGGGCATGGCTGGGTCATCCAGAGCCGGCTCGAGGATGTCGAGGAAGCCGACCTGGCCGCCCGCTTCGAGGCCCAGCGCGCGCGCATCCGCGCCAGCCGGGCGGCACAGCAGGCATGACCGTCGAAGCGGTGCGTGCGTTCCTGTCGACGCATGCTCCTGATCTCCAGGTTGTCGAGCTCGACGCCAGCACCGCGACGGTCGAAATGGCCGCCAAAGGCCATGGCGTCGCGCCGGCACAGATCGCCAAGACGCTGTCCCTGCGCATCAAGGACCGCAATCTGCTGATCGTGACCTCGGGCGATGCGCGGCTGAACAACCGCAAGATAAAGGACGTGCTGGGCGGCAAGCCGCGCATGCTGGGTCAGGAGGAGGTCGCGGCCCTCACCGGCCATCCGGTGGGCGGCGTCTGCCCGTTCGGCCTCGCAACGGCCCTTCCCATCTACTGCGACGTCTCGCTGAAGGCCTTCGAGGAAGTCGTGCCCGCCGCCGGCTCGACCAACTCGGCGGTGCGCATCGCGCCCGAGCGCATGGCGACCCTCGTGGATGCCGAATGGATCGACGTTTGCGACCGGCCCGGCGCTTCGTCGGAGCCCGCGTAGCCATGAGCTGGCGGGACATTCTTCGCGATCTGTTCGCGGCGCCGCCAACATCCGGGGGAAGCACTCGCTCGCGATCCAACCGGTTCGACCTGGGCGTTTGCCCCGGCTGTCGCGGCCTGCGCCTGATGGCCAGCCCACGCTGCCAGCACTGCGGCAGCACAGCCCATGTCACCGCCGACGCCTGACTGCGCTATCGTTCCGCCGCGTTGCGGCGGCCCTCCCTCTGAAAGTGGCTTCGACATGAAGGTTTTCAGCGCGATCGCCGTACAGGGTGTGGTCGAGGAGCTCGTGCCCGCGTTCGAGAAGGCTCATGGCTGCACGCTCGACTTCACCTGGGCCACGGCGCCGCTGCTCCTGAAGCGCCTGCAGGCCGGCGAAAAGGCCGACGCGCTGATCCTCAACCGCGCGGTCACCGACACGCTGCTCGCCTCGGGCGGGATCGTCGCCGGGTCCGATGTTGTGATCGCCAGCTCGACCACCGCTATCGCCGTGAAGGCGGGCGCGCCGAAGCCCGACATCTCCACGCCCGAGGCGCTGAAGCGCACGCTGCTGCAGGCTAGAGCGATCTCTTATACCGATCCGGCGGCCGGCGGTGCCAGCGGCATCTATTTCGCGAAGCTGCTGGAGCGGATGGGCATCGCGGACGAAATCAACGCCAAGACGAAGTTCCCGCCGCCTTCGGGTTACTCAGGCATGTTCCTGCCGACCGGCGAGGTCGACCTCGCCGTCCAGCAGGTGCCGGAACTGCTGCATGTTCCCGGCATCGAGATCGTCGGGCCCCTGCCCGGCGACCTGCACATGGTCACGGTGTTCGTGGCCGGCATTCCGTCGGACAGCACGCAGCCCGCACTGGCGAAGGCCCTGATCGAAAGCCTTCGCACGCAAGAGGCAAAGGCGCTCTTTCGCGCCAAAGGCCTCGAACCAGGCTAGGCCTTCGCGACCTTCTGCTCCTCCAACCGATCGGTGGCCGGCGGCGGCGTGCGCGACAGGGCGGCCATTTCGGCGTGAAGCTCCGGCGTCATGGCGACGTTCACCGAATCCAGGGAAGCCTTGAGCTGGTCGAGGTTGCGCGCGCCGATGATGGGCGCGGTGATCGCGGGATTCGCGCCGACCCACGCGATGGCCGCGCTAACCGGATGCAGGCCCTTCTGCTTGCAGAGCGCCACGTACTTCTCGGCGGTCTCGAAGGCCCATTCCTCGCCGTAGCGCGCCTCGTACATCTTGTTGGTCTTGAGACGTCCCGAGGCCTCGCCGGAATACTTGCCCGACAGGAGCCCGGCGGCGGCCGGGCTGTAGGGAATGACGCCGATGCCGTTGGCCGCCGCCATCGGCAGCAGTTCGACCTCAGCCTGGCGCTTCACCAGGTTGTACATGGGCTGGATGACCTGCAGGCGCGCCCAGTTGTTGCGCTCCTGGATGTCGACCGCGCGCTGGGTCTGCCAGGCCGACCAGTTGCTGACCGCCGGGTAGATCACCTTGCCCGAGCGCACGAGGTCCTCGAGGCCGCGCATCATCTCGTCGATCGGCGTCACGGCGTCGTAGCGATGGAGGAACAGCACGTCGATGCGGTCGGTCTGCAGGCGGCGCAGGCTCGCCTCGACGGCCTGGACGACGTGACGGCGATTGGCGCCGCCGGCATTCACGTCAGGACCGGTCTTGTTGAAGCACTTGGTGGTGATCACCAGCTCGTCGCGATGATCCTTCGCCAGCCGGCCGAGGATCTCTTCGGACCTGCCCTTATTATATTCGTTGGCCGTATCGAAGAAATTGATGCCGGCGTCGCGCACCGCCTTGTACATCGAAGCCGAGGTGGCCTCGTCGGCGTCGCCGCCGAAGGACATGGTGCCGAAGCAGAGTTGCGAGACGTGGATGCCGGTACGGCCGAGGAGCTTGGTTTTCATGCCGAGCCTTCTAGCACGGCGCGATACGGTTCTGCAGCCACCATGGAAAACCGTCCGGCTTCACTTTATGAGAAGCCCGACGACTTGCAGCAGGATGTGTTGTGGCGAGAAAGACAATCAGCAAGAAGCCGAAACCCGCGGCGCCGAAGCGCCGGAAGGCGAGCCGTCCCAACCTGCCGGAACGCATTCTCGACGTCGCCGAGGAATTGTTCGGAAGGGTCGGCTACGGCGGCGCCACCACCCGCGCCATCGCCAGCCGCGCCCGCGTGAATGTCGGCCAGCTCCATTACTATTTCGAGTCAAAGCGCGCGATCTTCGAGGCGGTCGTGGCCCGGCACGGCACCGAGGTCACGGAACGGCGGCGCCAGCTCCTGCAGGAGGCTGAGGCCCGCTATCCGCGCGGCGTCGTCCCGCTCGACGTGCTGGTCGATGCGCTGGTCCGTCCCCTGCTGATGGCCGAGCCACGCGCCAATGGACGGCGGCGTGCCTCGATGCAGATGCATGCGCGCCTCTTCACCGATCCCGACGACACCGCGAGCGTCGTGCGCGCCGACATCTACGACGAGACCAATGCACTCTATGTCGAGGCCATCCAGCGCGCCCTGCCGAAGGTCCCGGCCAAAACGCTCTACTGGCGCTACTACTTCATGATGGGCGCCTACGTCTGGACCCTGCTGCAGCCCGGCCGCCTGGAATCGATCTCCCAGGGCAACTGCGATCCCGCGGACATGGAAACCGCCATCCGCGAGATCGTGCCCTTCGTTTGCGCCGGCCTCGCCGCGCCGGTCGAGGGTTAAAGCCTCATTGGAGCGCGCAACTCCAGTTGCGCTCATGTCTTGGCAACCGATGAAGTATGAGCGCCACTGGAGTGGCGCGCTCCATTGCTACGCCGTCTTCAAGCGGCTCTTCAGGCGGCAGCGGCATTTGTCGAACTGGTGGAGTTCCACCATGTTGCCGCACGGATCGTTGAGGAAGAGCTGTTCGGCATCAGGCCCCGTCGCGCCCTTGAGAGACCAGTAGTTCGCGCCGAGGCGATCGAGTTCGGCCTTGGTCTCGACGATGTTTTCGACGGCCAGCGCCACATGCGGCGAAGTCGGGTCCTTGCCCGGCCCCTGAGCGAAGCGCGAGGGCACGTCGCCGCCGATCAGGTGGATCTGGCCGACATCACCGATGTTGATCCACATGCCGGGAATGCCCGGGATCTCCGGACGGCCGGTGTCGTGCTCCAGGCCGAGCACGCCGGTGTAGAAGTTCTTGAGGTCTTCGACCGTCTTGTCGCCGGCGTCGATGCGCACGCCGTGGTGATGGATCTCGAGCACCTTGATGGCCATCGTCTGCTCCTCCCGTGAGCTGTTCTGTTGGTTGGGAGTATCGCCGACAGCAGGTCAATCGATCAACAAATTAGGTCACTTGACCTGAACGCGTGACACAAGCATCGTGACGACAAGGAACAAGCGCTGAGGCGCCGGGAGGAAATTCGATATGCGGACCAAGCGGGCCGCCGACTGGACACCGTCGGCGACGTTGCCCAGCACGCCCGTCTCGTTCACGGGCGTCACCTATGCGGAGATGCTCGACCGTGCGCGCGCACTCGTGCCGACGATTGCCGCCCGCGCCGAAGCCTGCGAGAAGCTGCGCCGCCTGCCCGACGACACCGAGCGCGACCTGCACCGCACCGGCCTCTTCCGCATGGTCCAGCCGGCAAGGGTCGGCGGCGCCGACCTCGATGTCGGCATCCTGGTCGACACCTGCGCGGAGATCGCGCGCGTCTGTCCGTCGACCGCCTGGAACCTCGGCAATCTCGGCAGCCATCACTGGATGCTGGGCTACTTCCATCCCGAGGCGCAGGACGAGATCTGGGACGCCTCGCCCGACGTGCTGATCGCCACCTCGCTCATCTTCCCGGCCGGCCGCGGTCGCAAGGTCGAGGGCGGCTACGAGGTTACGGGGCGCTGGCCGCTCTCCTCCGGCATCGACAATTCCGACTGGAACATGCTGGGCTTCATGGTGCGGGAGCGCGACGACGGTCCGCCTGTCGACCAGCGTTTTGCCCTGATCCATCGCTCGCAGTACGAGATCATCGACACTTGGCATGCCGTCGGCCTCTCGGGCACCGGCTCGAAGGACGTAGCGGTCAAGAACCTCTTCGTGCCGGACATCCGCACGATCTCGGCCTGGTCGATGAACGGCAAGCCGCACCCCGGCTCGGCGGTCAACACCTCGCCCCTGTTCCGCCTGCCCATGCTGGCGCTCGGCCCCTACGTCCTGTCGGGCGTGATGCTGGGCTGCGCGCAGGGCGCCTACGAGACGGTCGTCGGTGCCGCTCGCAAGCGCAACGCGACGACGACGGGCCAACCGTTCGGTGCCAGCCAGGCGGTCCAGATCAAGGTCGCCGAGGCCAGCGTCCGCATCGATACGGCGGAGGTCATGATGAAGCGCGCCTGCGAGCATGCAATGGCGGTGGCCCGGTCGGGCGCCGACCCGACGCACGAGGACAAGCTGCGCTACCGGCGTGACGCCTTCTTCTCGGCCCGGCTCTGTCTCGAGGCCGTCGACATATTGATGGGTATCGCGGGATCGAGCGGCCTCTATCTCAGCGGCTCGATGCAGCGTCTGTTCCGCGATGCGCATGCTGCCAACGCACACGTCATGTTCTCGACCGACATTCAGGGTGCATTGTTCGGACAACACGCGCTCGGCATGGCCGGGCCGCCGCCGCTGCTCTGACAGTGGCGGCCATAAAGAAGCTCAATGAGTGGGAGGAAGAAAAATGTCAGTCAAATCGTTCATCGCAAAGTTAGCCGGCGCCACGGCGCTGGTCGGACTGTCGGCACTCAGCGTCCAGGCGCAGACCTCGGGTGAGCCGGTCAAGATCGGCGCCATCGTTTCCGTCACCGGCGCGGGTGCCGGCCTCGGCGTGCCCGAGCGCAACGGCCTGCTGCTGGCCGAGAAGGACATCAACGCCAAGGGCGGCATCAAGGGCCGACCGATCAAGATCATCGTCGAGGACGACGCGTCCAATCCCGACACCGCGCTCAGCAAGGCCAACGACCTGATCTTCGGTCAGAAGGTCCAGGCGCTGCTCGGCCCCTCCCTCACCGCCAGCACCGTCGCCGTCGGCGGCGTGACGCATGCCAACAAGATCCCGCAGATCGCCTTCACCGGCATCGGCCCGGCGGTCGAGCGCGAGCGCAAGTGCCTGGCCCACGTGCTGCCGCCGCAGCGCCTGAACGCCACCGCGCTGCTCGAATATGCCAAGAGCATCAAGGCGACCAAGATCGGCGTGCTGCATGATGCCGGCTACGGCAACGTCGTGATGGCCGAGCTGCGGCCGCTCGCCGACAAGTACGGCGTCAAGCTGGTCGCGGTCGAGAAGTTCGAGATCGGCGCCACCGACACGACGACCCAGGCGGCCAAGGTGAAGGCGTCCCAGCCCGACGCGGTGTTCATCATCGCCACCTCGGCGACGCCGTTCCGCAACGTCAAGCAGATCCAGATCACCCAGCCGGTGGTCGCCGCGATCGGCTCCTCGTCCTACGAGTACGTGAACGCGATGGGACCGGCCGCCGACAATATCGTCATCCCCGAATTCCTGGTCGGCGAGGATCCGCTGCCGCACCAGAAGGCTTTCGTCGAGCTCTACAAGACGGCCTACAATTCGACGCCGAAGAACTACGAGGCGGCGGCCTGGGATGCGGCGCAGATCATCGCCGCGGCCCTCAACAAGGCCGGCGCCGACGCCACGGGCGAGAAGCTCTGCGAGGCCATGAAGGCGCCCTATACCGGCGTGCTGGCCAACTACGACTTTTCGGCCGACGACATGACCGGCATTCCGCTCTCGAGCTTCATCTTCTCGAAGCTGGTCGGCGGCAAGTACACGCGCACGCCGTTCCGCGTCACGCAGTAGCGACCCTCAGCGGCGCAGGTCTCCTCGCGAGCCCTGCGCCGCGCCTTCTTTTGCGCGGAAGCATCTCTTCATGACATTGAGCCTGGTCCTTCAGGCCCTCTTCGCGGGCGTGACGAACGGTATCGTCTACGCGCTCGTCGGCATGGGCCTGTCCGCCATCTTCAAGGGCAGCCGCGTGATCAACGCCATGCAGGGCGAGTTCGCCGTGATCGGCGCCATGACCACGGTGCTGCTGCTCACCAAGGCTGGCTGGCCCTATACGGCGGCCATTGCCGGCGGTGCGATCTCGGGCGCCCTGGTCGGTGCATTCATCGAGGTCGCCTTCGTCCGTTACATGGCCAAGAAGAATGCGAGCGAGGACAGCTTCCTGCTGCTCACCATCGGCCTCGCCCTCTCCCTCTCGGCCAGCATTCTCTATTTCGTCGGCCGCGACGGTCATCTCCTGCCGCCGCTGGGCGGCGAAGGCGTGCTGATCGTCATGGATGCGGTCATCCAGTTCCACGCGCTGTGGCTGATCGCCATCGGCATCGGCGCCACGCTGGCGCTGCGCGCCTTCTATCACCGCACCACGATCGGCCTGTCGATGATGGCGGCCTCGATCGACGCGGACGGTGCCGCCACCACCGGCATTAACGCCGGCCGCATGCGCACCTACACCTTCGTACTGGGCGGTGTGCTGGGGGCGCTAGGCGGCATTCTCGTGACTCCACTGATTTCCGTCGACTACACGCTCGGCCTCAACCTAACGCTCAAGGGCTTCGCCGCCGCCGTGCTGGGCGGGCTCACCAACCCGCTGGGCGCCGCCGTGGGCGGCATCACCCTGGGGCTGGTCGAGTCGCTGGCCATCATCGGCATCTCGTCGAGCTACAAGGACGTCGTCGCCTTCTCCGTGCTCATCATCATCATGATCCTGATGCCGCAGGGCATCCTCGGCCGCGCCGGCCGGCGGGGAGGCTGAGCGCATGAACTCCCGCACCCTCCTCTGGCTGGTCCCCTGCCTCATCGTCTGGGCCGTCCTGCCCTTTATCGTGCCGCGCAATATCGCCGACCTGCTGGTCTTCACCGGCATCTACACGGTCGCCGGCCTCGGCATCGGCCTGCTGCTCGGCCATTGCGGCATCGTCAACCTGGCGCAGGCGACCTTCTACGGGCTCGGCGCCTATGCCAGTGCCTACTGCACGGTGATGATGGGCCTGCCCAGCATCGTGGGCTTCGTGGTCGGCGCCGTGGTCAGCATGGCGCTGGCCTATGTGATCGGCCGGCCCATCCTGCGCCTCACCGGCTATTTCCTCGCACTCGGCACGCTGGCGCTCAGTGCCATCGCCAGCGCCCTGTTCTTCGAATGGGACTGGCTGACCGGCGGCACGCTGGGCATCGGCGGCATCCCCAAGCTCGACCTGTTCGGCTTCCTGCTCGACCGGCCCTCGCGCTACTACTTCTTCGTCTGGATCGTGGCCTTCGCCTGCATGGCGGTGGCGCACAATCTGGTCGACAGCCGCACCGGCCTGATGCTGCGCTCCATGCGCGATTCCAGCACCGCCGCCGCCGCCCTCTCGATCGATCTCCAGGCCCTGCGCACCAAGGTCTTCGTCGTCTGCGCGCTGTTCGGCAGCCTGGCCGGCAGCCTGTTCGCCCACCACGTTTCCTTCGTCAGCACGCAGAGCTTCACCGTCGACCGGTCCATCAGCTTCCTGCTGATTCCGGTGATCGGCGGCGCGACCTCGATCCCGGGCATTGTAGTCGGCGCGCTGTTCGTGACCTTCCTGCCCGAACTGCTGAGCAAGCTGGGCGACATCCACGGGATCCTGTTCGGCCTCGCCCTCGTGGCCGTCGTCGTCCTGATGCCGGAGGGCCTCGTCGGCGCGTTCAGCAAGCTGCGGACCCGACTCGCCAAGCGGGGCAGCGGCAATGGCTGAGCCCCTTCTCGCCCTCAAGGAGGTCGGCCATTCGTTCGGCGGCCTCTCCGTCCTGCGCTCCGTCACCTTCGACGTTCCCGAGGGCGGCATCATCGGCCTGATCGGGCCCAACGGTTCGGGCAAGACCACGCTGTTCAACATCGTGACCGGCTATATCCGCCCCCTGGCCGGCACCGTCAGCTATCGCGGCGTGACGCTGGGCCGCGACACGATCCAGCAGCGCGGCCTGCGCGGCCTCGTCCGCACCTTCCAGACGCCGCAGGTTTTCGAGCAGATGACCGTGCTGGAGAACGTCATGGTCGGCTGCACCAAGCTCACGAAGACGACCATGCTGCAGGACCTGTTGCGCACCCCGGCCGCGCGCGGCCAGATGCGCGAGATCCGCGAACGCGCCGAGGCAGCCTGCGAGCGGTTCAGTCTCACGGCGCTGCGCGACCTGCCGGCCGCCAGCCTCACCGCCGGCCAGCGCCGCATCCTCGAGATCGCCCGCGCCGTGGTCGGCGAGCCGCGCCTGCTGTTGCTCGACGAGCCCTCCTCCGGCCTCAACGTCCAGGAGATCGACGACCTGCGCGACTGGATCGTGCGGCTGAACGAGGAAGGCATCACCGTCCTGCTGGTGTCGCACGACATGGGCCTGATGACCGTGGCCCGCACCGTGCACACGCTCTATTTCGGCGAGATCATCGCCAGCGGCGACATGGCCGCCATCCAGCGCGACCCCAGGGTCCGCGAAGTCTATCTCGGGGTCTGAGCCGTGCTGGAAGTGACCTCCGTCTCCGCCGGCTACGGCGCGCTCACCGTCCTGCGCGACGTGTCCCTCAAGGTGGGCGACGGCGAGGCCGTGGCCCTGGTCGGCGCCAACGGCGCGGGCAAGACCACCCTCGTCCGCACCGTCTGCGGCCTGCTGCGCGCCCGTGGCGGCCGCATCGTGAAGAACGGCACCGACATCACTGCCACGCCGGCGCATGACCTCGCCCAGCACGGGCTCGCCGTCGTGCTGGAGAACCGCCGGCTGTTCGGCGAGTTGTCGGTGCGTGAGAACCTGATCCTGGCCGAAACGGTCGGCCGCAAGGTGCGCGGCGCCAACATGCGTTTCTCATGGGACGAGGTGACGGCGCTCTTCCCCGTGGTGAAGGAGCGGCTCGCCTCCCCCGTCGAGCTGCTGAGCGGCGGCCAGCAACAGATGGTGGCGATCGCCCGCGCGCTGCTGCTGCAGCCCGACCTGCTGATCATGGACGAGCCCTCGACCGGCCTTGCGCCCAAGGTCGTGAAGGACATCCTGCTGGTCATCAAGGCGCTGCGCGAACGCGGCATGGGCCTGCTGCTGATCGAGCAGAATGTCGGAATCGCCTCGGAGATCACCGACCGCGCCTATGTCATGTCGGTCGGCAGCATCGTCCACGAGATCGGTCCCGGCGAATGGCAATCCTTCCTCACCGACGAACGGCTGGTGAAGGCCTATCTCGGCTGACACGGTCGCGCTAGGCTCCCCCAAAACAACCGGGGGAAACAGCGTGCAGGACGAAGCTTCCTACGATTTCATCGTGACCGGCGCGGGCTCCGCCGGTTGCGCCGTCGCCGGCCGGCTCAGCGAGGACGGCCGCTTCTCGGTCCTCCTGCTCGAGGCCGGGCCGCGCGACACCTATCCGTGGATCCATGTGCCGCTCGGCTATCACAAGACCTTCAACAATCCGAAGGTCAACTGGATGTTCGACAGCGAGCCAGAGGCCGAGCTCAACAACCGCATCATGTACCAGCCGCGCGGCAAGGTGCTGGGCGGCACCAGCTCGATCAACGGCATGGTCTATATGCGCGGCAATGCGGCCGACTACGACGAATGGCGCCAGCGCGGCTGCGAGGGCTGGGACTATGCGTCCGTCCTGCCCTACTTCAAGCGCGCCGAGGACCAGGAGCGCGGCGCCGACGAGTTCCACGGCACCGGCGGTCCGCTCAAGGTGCAGGACCATCGCTGGCAGCCGACCTTGGCGCGCGCGATGCACGAAGCTGCCGTGCAGGCCGGCATTCCCGCCAATCCCGACTTCAACGGCGCCACGCAGGACGGCGTCGGGTACTACCAGACCACCATCAACCGGGCGCGCCGCTGGTCTTCCGCCCGCGCCTATCTCGGTGCAGCCAAGGGTCGGCGCAATCTCACGATCGCCACGTCAGCGCACGCCACCAGGGTGCTGATCGGGAACGGCCGTGCCACCGGCATCGAATACCGCACGCCCGGAGGCCTCGTGCGCGCTCGCGCGAAACGCGAGGTCATTGTCTCGGGCGGCGTCTACGGCTCGCCGCAGCTCCTGATGCTGTCGGGCGTCGGTCCGGCCGATCACCTGAAGCAGCACGGCATCGAGGTCGTGCGCGACATGCCGGGCGTCGGCAGCCATCTGCACGATCATTTCAACACCTACGTCGCCTATCGCTGCAGCCAGCCCGTCACCATGAACGATCTGACGCTCAGCCTGCCGCGTCGCTTGATGGCCGCCGCGCAGTACGCGTTCGGCCGTACCGGCCCGCTGGCCAGCATGGGCCTGTTCGTCGGCGCGCTGGTACGGAGCGACAAGCGCCTGGAGCGTCCCGACCTGCAGATCAACATGTTCGCCTGGGCGATCAAGGACCGGAACAAAAATGGCGTCATTCCGCAGCCCTTCTCGGCCTTTGGCCTCAGCCCCGTGCATCTCACGCCCTCGGGCCGCGGCACGGTGCGGCTGAAGTCCGCCGATCCTTTTGCGGCGCCGGAGATCAAGTTCAACTTCCTGAAGAACGCCTCGGACTTCGACGCCCTGCTGCACGGCATGCGGATCTGCCGCGAGATCGCCAGCCAGCCGGCGCTGAAGCCCTTTATCATGGAAGAAATCCTGCCCGGCGCCGGCATCACCAGCGACGCCGACCTCAAGGCCGACATCCGCGCCCGCGGCGTCTCGAACCTCCACCCGGTCGGCACCTGCCGCATGGGCCGCGAGGTCGACGCCGTGGTCGACCCGCAGCTCCGGGTCCATGGCATCGCCGGCCTGCGCGTCGCAGACGCCTCGATCATGCCGTCCATCGTCGCCGGCAACACCAACGCGCCCGCCATCATGATCGGCGAGAAGTGCGCCGACATGGTGCGTGCGGCTGCAACGGGCTGAGCTCGGCGACCTACTTCCGACGGATCGCCGGATTGAGAGACACGGCTCCACCCGCGACGCCGCCGGCATCGTAGGCATCTGGCGATATGAAACGCCCCGGCCCCGCCTCGACGGTACGCAGTTTCAGGCCGAGCTTTTCAAGCTCGGTATCGACCACGGCAGCCTTGAGCACGACCAGCCCCCGGCCGCTGCTCTGGATCACGCCATCGCGCTCGGCCTTCATCGCCACCAGCCGGTCGGCGATGGACGCGCACATGCCCAGCGTGAAGGAGGCATTCGCGAGATGTCGCTCCTGGTGCCGGAAGCGCTTGTACTCGGCCGAGACCTTGTAGCGACCCAGCTCGGCGCGGACCGCGCCGTCGATCAGCTCGGTCAGGTAATGCGCCACTTCGACGTCGGCCGGCAGGCCGAAGAAGACGTAACGCGCCTCGCCGGCTGCGTTCTTCTCGCGCCAGACGCGGCAATCGCAGAAAGCCGCGATGGCGCCGATGCATTCGTCGATCGGGATGCGCTTCTTGAGATGGGTCTCGTAAATCCGCTCCTCGCACTGCGTCTCCCGGATCTCGATATCGGTGAGCGACAGCTCATAGCGGTCGAGCAGCTCGGCCACCTTGGCTGCCGCCGCCAGCGCCTCGCCCTCGGTGCAGCCATTGTCGATGGTCTTGGCCCGCAGCGCCTGGATGCGAGCCCTGAGCTTGTCGAACTCCAACGTCACGGTCGTACGGCCGTTGTCGCGTGCTTCTTGCGGAAATGCCGGTACAGCGCGAAGGCGACGCCGATCGCCAGGCCCGGCAGCGCCGAGGCGATGGCGAGGGACGCAATCCCCATCTCGCAGCCGCCGGAATCGCCCGGCGTGCCGCAGCCAGAGTCCAAACTGTATGCCAGGGCGAGAGCCGTGATCCCGACCACGATGGGCGTCAGGAGAAACCCAAGCAGACCGAAGCCGATAATTTTTGCGATGAGGCCAAACATGGTTCGGCAGTATACGCCTCTCAGACCTTGATATCCGCCTTCCTGACGATCTCGCCGAACGACACCCGCTCGCGTTCGATCGTCGCCTGGAAGGTCTTCGTGTCCTGGAAGCTCGAATAGTTGCCGCTGGTCACCAGCTTCTCGTTCAGCGCCGGGTCCTTGACGGCCTCGCCGATCGCTGCGGACATCTTGTCGATCGCGGCCTGCGGCGTGCCCCTGGCCGCCAGGATGCCGTACCAGGCATCACCGCCGATCTTGCCGAGGCCCTGCTCCTTCAGGGTCGGCACGTCCGGCTTGCCAGGCCAGCGCTTCTCGCCGAGCACGGCGAAGCACTTCAGGCGGCCGGCCGCGATGTGCGGCAAGGTGGTCGGATCGAACTGCACCTGGATCTGGCCCGACAGCAGGTCGTTGGTCGCCGGCGCGCTTCCCTTGTAGGGCACATGCACCATCTTCACGCCGGCCTCGATGTTGAAGATCTCGCCATAGAGCTGGGTGATGGTGGCGAGGCCCGCCGAACCGAAATTGACTTTGCCGGGATTGGCCTTGGCGTAGGCGATGAACTCCTGGAGGTTGTTGGCCGGAACCTGCGGGTTGATGCCCATGCCCATCCACGAGGTCGCGGTACGCGCCACCGCCACGAGGTCCCTGGACGTATCGTAGGGCAGCGGCTGCAGGTGCTCGGTGATGCAGACCATCGCCGTGGTCGTGGTCAGGAAGGTGTAGCCGTCGGCCGGCGCGCTCTTGATCACATGCTCGGCGCCGATCGCGCCGCTGGCACCGGCCTTGTTGTCGAACAGGATGCTCTGTCCCAGCACCGCGCCGGCGCGCTCCAGCACGATGCGCGTGGTGACGTCCGATGGGCCGCCGGGCGGATAGGGAATGACGACGCGGATCTGCCTGTTGGGCCAGTCGTTCTGCGCCGACACGATGGTTGGCGCCGCAACAAGGCCTGCGGCCGTGCCGCCGAGAAAAAGACGCCGTCCGACCTTCGCCGGATTCTTCCTGCGGTTGTCCATGGTCGTTTGCCCTCCCAGGCACTTGTTTTGCGGGAAGGCTACACCAAACCTCAGGAAAGGCCAGCCGGCGGCTCCTCGCCGTTGCGTTCGAACGTGAACCGGTCACGGATGTGCTGGTTGAAGAACTCACCCTTCGAGAAGGCTGCCTTCATCGCGTCGTAGGTCTCTTCCGGCACGCCGAGATAGGTGTAGCGGCGGCGCGACTGGAAGACGATGTCGAGCGCTCGCCGCCGGCGGTCGTAACGGTAGGAGCGGATGACGGTCGAGGGCATGACTGGGTAACGCCGGAGCCCCGCGCAGGATGCTCGTGGCTGCGCCTAACGCTGCAGGCTGACCCGCCGCCACAGGCCGAACAGGCCGACTCCGAGCGCCAGGGTCGCGCCGATCAGGAAGCCGGTGCTGTAGCCACCGGTCAGCGATAGTGCCGCGCTGAACAAGAGCGGCAAAGTCAGCGCGCCGGCATCGCCGAACGCCAGCACGGCGCCCGTCGTGGCGCCGATGCGGCCGACGGGCGACAGGCGAGCGACCTCGGCCAGCAGCACGCCATGCCAGCTCACACCCGTCACGCTCAACGCCGTGGCGATCAGCGCCGCGGCCCAGGTCGGCCACGCCGGATCGATCGAAGCCGTGAGAACGGCGGCGCCCGCCATGCCGATGCCGAGGAAGGCCAGCAGCGTCGCCGGCGGCACGAAGCGCGAGGCGAGCCAGCCCCAGCCGATGCGCGCCGGCACCGCCACGACGATGGCGATGGCGAAGACCTGGCCGGCGCGCTCGAGGTCGTAACCCAGGCCGCGCACCAGATAGAGCACGAAGAAGCCGGTGAAGAGCGACTGCAGGCCGACGAAGCTGAACATCGCGACGCACAGGATGCGCAGCGCCGGGTCGCGTAGCACGCCCACGACATTGGCCCGGATATCGGCCGGCGACAGCGGCTGGGCCGGATTGCGGTCGACGTCGAAGCCCGCGCGCAGCGGCTGCAGCGCCAGTACGATGAGGATGCTGATAAGCGCGATGACCAGCAGCGCCATCCGCCAGCCAGCTTCGACCACAAGCGCCGGCGCCACGACGCCGGCCAGCATCAATCCTACCGGCACGCCGCACTGCTTGATCGAGAAGACCAGCGGCGCCAGGTTCCGGGGTGCCAGCCGGCCGAGCAGATGCGAACTCGACGGTGTCGAGACCGCCTGCCCCAGCCCGCCGATGAAGGCGCCGGCCGCGATGAGCGGCAACCAGCCCGCCGTCGTGATGGCGAGACCGATGCCAAGCGCCGCCATGCCGACCTGGGTCATGCGCACCGCGCCGTAACGCAGGATGAAGCCGCCGCAGCCCAGGGTCGTGAGGAAGGCCGCGACCGAGCCGATGGCGAGATAGACGCCGACCAGCGCCGCCTCGATGCCGAGATCGACCACGATGGCCGCCGCGATCAGCGGCACCGTGGACCGTCCCAGGGTTGCGAAGGTCTGCTGCACCGTCATGGCGCCGAGCGCGACGTAGAGTGGACTGGCGATGAGGCGGCTCCGATGAGGCTTTCGTCAGAGTGCCGCCGCACGCTTAGAATGCAAACAGATTGTCGCGGAAATGCGCGTGCGCGTACGCAGTGCGAACCAGGCCACGCTTTTGTAATTCAGGCACGAGTCCGTCCGTAATCTCGGCGACATAACGACGGCTGATCGGGCCGCTGAACATGAAGCCGTCGCCGCCCACCTGCTCCATCGCTTCTTCCATCACGTCGGCGACGTGCTGAACTGTTCCGACCACGGGATGCTCGAAGCCGAAGCTGTAATTGCTCGCCACTTCGCGCAAGGTACGGCCCTGCGCCAGGAAGCGCTTCAAGGTGCCCTGCTGGCCGTTGGTCTTGAGCTCGGCCAGCGGCGCGTCGAGATCGAAGGTCGAGAAGTCGATGTCCGTCAGGCTGCCCATCATGGCCAGCGTGATCTCCGGCGCGGCCTCACGCTGGGCCTGCCGGCGGCGGACGCGTTCCTGCGCTTCTTCGTTGCTCTCGCCCAGGGTCGGCGAAACGACGAACAGGACCTTGCAGCTTTCGGGATCTCGGCCCAGTGCCGAGAGACGCGCACGCATATCGTCGCGAAACGCCTTCATCTCCGCGACCGTGCCGAGGGCCGCGATCACGATGTCCATGTGACGGGCGGCGAAGGCCTTGCCCTGCGGCGAGCCGCCGGCCTGGACCAGCACCGGCCGTCCCTGCGGCGGTTGCGCGGTGTTGAGCGGCCCGCGCGAGGAGAAGAAGCGCCCCTTGAAGTCGACGGCGTGCACCTTCGTGGGATCGACGAAAGTGCCCGACTTCTCGTCCATGACGACCGCATCGGCATCCCACGACGACCAGAGCTTCGTCGTCAGTTCGACGAACTCGTCGGCCATCTCGTAGCGCAGGTCGTGTTCGAGATGCGCGTCGAGGCCGAAATTCTGCGCCGCGCGCTCCGCCGTCGAGGTCACGAAGTTGCAGCCGACACGGCCCTTGGACATCAGGTCCAGGGTCGCGATCAGGCGCGCCAGCAGGAACGGCGGATAGAAGCTGGTCGAGATGGTCGGCACGATGCCGAGATGCTTCGTCGCCTGCGCGATCAGCGGCACCAGCGGCAGCGGATCGTTCTTCGGCGCGCGCAGGGCCCGCTTGAGATAGAAATCCATCGAGCTGCCGTAGTTGTCCGGGACGAACAGCGAGTCCTCGAGCAGCAGGCAGTCGAAGCAGGCGCGCTCCAGCGCCTTTGCGAGTTCGACGTGAAGATCAGGCTGCGCCCACTCGCGCGCATCGATGCCCGACCAGGGCTGGTTCCAGCCGTGCACGCCGAAACTGTTGCCGAGAAACCAGCCGAGATGGAACCGCGACGCCAAGCACTTTCCTCCGCCTTCGATCCCGGCGGAGATGCAATCGACGGACCAGCCTGACGAAGAAAGGAACCATGGAGCGCGCCACTCCAGTGGCGCTCATCTCCTACTTATCGACGAAGCTTGAGCGCCGCTGGAGTGGCGCGCTCCAATGAGGCCGAATTAACCCTACGCCTCGACCTTCGCGGTCATGTCGACGGTGCGCGCCTTGTGGGCGTAGAGGTCGATCTTGGCCCACATGCGGGCGAGCGCGACCTCGTCGGCTTCTTTCTCCGTGTCGTACGGCCCGTGCCAGGCGATCGTATCCCGCACCGGCCTGTTCCAGTTGGCCTTGCGATCCTCGATCTCGTACTCGGCTTCGAAAACGAACCACATGCCCGGCCCCCTACTCTTTTACGCGGCTTCCTTGTCGTTGCCCTCGCCCACACGGGCGGCCAGCGACGCGGCCATGAATTCGTCGAGGTCGCCGTCGAGCACCTTCTGCGGGTCGGAGCGCTCCACGTTGGTGCGCAGGTCCTTCACCATCTGGTAGGGCTGCAGCACGTAGGAGCGGATCTGGTGGCCCCAGCCGATGTCGGTCTTGCTGGCCTCGGCCTCGAGCCGCTCGGCCTCGCGCTTCTGCAGCTCGACCTCGTAGAGGCGCGCCTTCAGCATCTGGATCGCCTTGGCGCGGTTCTGGTGCTGCGAGCGCTCCTGCTGCACGGCGACGGCGATGCCGGTCGGCAGATGGGTGATGCGCACCGCCGAATCGGTCTTGTTGACGTGCTGGCCGCCCGCGCCCGAGGCGCGATAGGTGTCGACCCGCAGATCCTTGTCGATCAGCTCGATCTCGATGTTGTCGTCGACCTCGGGATAGACCCAGACCGAGGCGAACGAGGTCTGGCGCCGCGCATTGCCGTCGAACGGCGAGATGCGCACCAGCCGGTGCACGCCGCTCTCGGTCTTCAGCCAGCCATAGGCGTTGGGACCCTCGACCTTGTAGGCGCACGACTTGATGCCGGCTTCTTCACCGGCGCTCTCTTCCAGCCAGCTCACCTTGAAGCCGCGGCGCTCGGCCCAGCGCGTGTACATGCGCGCCAGCATCTCGGCCCAGTCCTGGGCCTCGGTGCCGCCGGCGCCGGCATTGATCTCGATATAGGCGTTGTTGCCGTCGGCCTCGCCCGACAGCAGCGTCTCCAGCCGCGCCGCCTTGGCCTCGGCCGTGGCCTCGCGCAGCGCCTTCTCGCATTCGGCGATGGTGGCTTCGTCCTTCTCGGCCTCGGCCATCTCGATCAAGCCGACATTGTCGTCGACCGCCGCGCGCAGGCGCTTGATCGCACCGATCGCTGCTTCGAGCTTGGTGCGCTCGCGCATCACCTTCTCGGCTTCCTTCGGATCGTTCCACAGCGCCGGATCCTCGGCGCGCGCGTTCAGCTCATCGAGACGTACGACCGCACGGTCGTAGTCAAAGACGCCTCCTGAGGAGTTCGAGCGACTCCTCGATCTCGTTCACCATTGCCTGTGCTTCGGCGCGCATCACAAATCCGTTTCGAACTGACTAATAGGTCTCGCCGGTGCCCGAGAGACCCGGACGCCGGGGGCCGCCCGCCTGCTGCGGGCCTTGCGTGGGGTCTATAGCGGAATAAGGGGCCGATCCGTCAAGCGGTGTGACCATATAGCCTTCCGATCCCGGCTCGGTGTTCGGCTTGAAGACCTCGTCGATCGTGCCGCCCTCGTAGCTGAAGCGGACCATGCGCAGGCCCGGCGGCACGCGGAACGGCGTCGGCGGCTTGCCCTTGAAGATCTCCTTGGCGATCGCCTCGTAGATCGGCACCGCGTTGCCACCGCCGGTCTCCTGCGAGCCCAGGGTGCGCGGCTCGTCGAAGCCGATATAGACGCCGACGGTGATGTCGGGCGTCGAGCCCAGGAACCAGTTGTCGTGCGCGTCGTTCGTCGTGCCGGTCTTGCCGGCGATCGGGCGGCCGAGCGCCGCCAGACGACCGGCGGTGCCGCGCGTCGTGACGCCCTGCATCATGCTGACGACCTGGTAGACCGAAGCCGGATCGTGGAAGGGCTTGCGCCCATCGACCAGCTCGGGCGCCGCCGGCTTGGCGTTACCCGCCGTCTCGCCGCAGCCGCGGCAGGTGCGCGGCTCGTGGCGGTAGACCGTCTTGCCGTTGCGATCCTGCACGCGATCGACCAGCGACGGCGTGATCTCCAGCGCGCCGTTGGCCAGCATCGCGTAGGCCATGGTCATGCGCAGCAGCGTCGTCTCGCCGGCGCCCAGCGCCATCGGCAGGTAGGCGCCCATATGATCGGTGACGCCAAATTCCTTGGCGACGTCGACGACGCGCTTCATGCCGATCTGCTGGGCCATGCGCACGGTCATCAGGTTGCGCGACAGTTCGAGGCCGCGGCGGACCGTGGTCGGTCCCAGCATGTCGCCGCCATAGTTCTTCGGCGTCCACAGCGGCTGGCCATAGCCCGGGTCGTAGACGAACGGCGCATCGAGCACGATCGAGGCCGGCGTGAAGCCGGCATCCATCGCCGCGAGATAGACGAACGGCTTGAAGGACGAGCCCGGCTGGCGTGCGGCCTGGACGGCGCGATTGAACTGGCTGCGGCCGTAGGACCAGCCACCCGACATGGCCAGCACGCGACCGGCCTGGGTATCCATCACGACCACGCCGCCCTCGACATTGGGCACCTGGCGCAGCGCATAAGTCCGGGGCGGATAGGGCTTGGCGTTGGCGCCCGCCGGCTTCTCGATCTTCTCGACGACGATCACGTCGCCCACCGAGACGACATCGCGCGGACCGCGCGGTCCCGCACCCAGCGTCTGGTTCTGCAGGGTCGGGCGCGCCCAGGTCATCTCGGCGAAGGGCACGGTGCCCTCGCCGTCCGGCAGGCCGACGATCTGGACCGATTGCGCATCGACCTTGTTCACGACGGCGAGCTGCCAGGCCGGCGGACCGGCCAGCGGCCGGCGCTGGGCGATGCGGGCGAACTCCTCCTCCCAGACGCTCATATCGGGGATCTTGGCGTAGGGCCCTCGCCAGCCGTGGCGGCGGTCATAGGCGATCAGCCCCTCACGCAGGGCATTGTCGGCGACGTTCTGGATGGCGGGATCGAGCGTCGTGCTGACCGTGAGGCCGCCTTCGTACAAGCCCTTCTCGCCATAGGCCGCCATCAGGTTGCGGCGCACTTCCTCGGCAAAGAAATCGGCCTGCGCCACTTCGGTGGTGCTGCGGCGGCGATACTGCAGCTTCTCGGCCCGGGCGGCCTGCGCCTCGGCGGCGGAGATGTAGCCGTCTTCGGCCATGCGATGCAGCACGTAGTCGCGCCGGGCGTAGGCTTCCTTCTCGTTGCGCACGATGTTGTAGCGGTTCGGCGCCTTGGGCAGCGCCGCGAGATAGGCGATCTCGGACAGCGAGAGTTCGTCGAGCGAACGGTCGAAGTAGTTGAGGGCCGCCTGCGCCACGCCATAGTTACCCGAGCCGAGATAAATCTCGTTCAGGTAGAGTTCGAGGATGCGCTCCTTGGAGTAGGTCTCCTCGATGCGGAAGGCGAGAATGGCCTCGCGGATCTTGCGCGAGAGCGTCGCCTGGTTGGTGAGCAGGAAGTTCTTGGCGACCTGCTGCGTGAGGCCCGACGCGCCCTCGGGCCGCTTGCCGGGGTTGGCGATGTTCGCGACCATGGCGCGCGCCACGCCGATGAAGTCGATGCCGGGATGGGTAAAGAAGCGCTGGTCCTCGGCGGCCACGAAGGCCTCGAGCACGCGCTTGGGCATGGCGTCGACCGGCACGAAGACGCGCTTCTCGCGCGCATATTCGGCCAGGAGCTTGCCGTCGGCGGCATAGAGGCGGGTCAGGGTCGCCGGCTGGTAATCGGCGAGCTGCTTGTGGTCGGGCAGTCCGTGGCTGAAATGCCAGAAAAGGCCTGCAACGGTGCCGGTGCCGACGATGAGGGCGGCGGTGGCAAAAGCCAGACTGATCTTGAGGAAATTGAGCACGGTCACTTTCTACGCGGCACCCGGAGAGCCTTCAACGTCGCAGAGTGGCTCCCACTTATGCCTTTCTTGTGGCGCCAAAATAGGCGTCCACGGAGGCCCGCAGCGCCCGGGCCAGCGCCATCTGGTGCTGGCGGACGGTCAGCAGCTTTTCATCCTGGGGATTGGACAGGTAGCCCAGTTCGACCAGCGCGGCCGGGATCTCGGGCGAAGTCAGCACGGCGAAGCCGGCCTGGCGGTGCGTTCGCGGCAGCAGGCGGACACCGTTGCGGGCGAAGGTGGCGACCACGGTGTCGGCCAGCCGGCGGGAATCGTTCACCGTGCCGCGCTGGCTCATGGCCACCAGGGTCTGCGCCACGTTGTCGGGCTGCTCCGACAGCCTCATGCCCGAAACGACACCGTTCTCGCGGGCGGCCAATGCCGCCGCCTCGCGGTCCGTCGCCTCTTCCGAGAGCGTGTAGACCGACGCGCCGCGCACATCGTGGTCGCTATGGGCGTCGGCGTGCAGCGACAGGAACAGGTCCGCCTTGGCCGCCTGGGCACGGGCGACCCGCTCGCGCAGGGCCACGTAGCTGTCGGTATTGCGCGACAGCAGGACCCGGTAGCGGTTGCCGGCCAGCAGCTCGCGTTGCAGGTCGCGCGCGATGGCGAGAACGACACCCTTCTCCTGGGTGCCGCGGCTGCCGAGGGCGCCGGGATCGCGGCCACCATGACCCGGATCGAGGAAGACCAGCTTCGGCTTGGCCATCGGCACGGAAGGCGTGGGCTTCTTGACGGATTTTTGACGCTTGTTTGGCGCCGCCAATGCCCCGCCGGAGCCCATTCCAAGCACGCTCACGCCGGCCAGAACGGCGAGCAGATGACGGCGACGGAAGTCGGACATGGCAAACGCCAAGGATCAAAGAGGGATGAAAATTAATTGAATATTGTTAAACCAATATCAGAAACACGACTGTAATTCCAAATATTTTCAAGAACTTAAAAGGCTGAACTCAGACGACACAATCTTTTGATTGTGGGTCTCTTTCTAACCCCGTATGTTGCGTGCGCGAGCAGTCGCCGTCGTTCGTAGCGCGCCTTCGGGTCGCGCTCCGACGGCAGTTTCCGAGCCAGGTTGGGCTCGCGCCCTAACGAAATGGGGCGCGGCCGGTCTGCGGAGAGACTGTCAGGCAGGCGGTGGCTATCAGGAAACTCGAGGTTGGCAGGACCCTGTCGTGGTCCGGCAGTGCGAAGCTTCCCCGTCTTGGCCGGAGTTGGCCGTTCGGCGGGTCGATGACGCACCGCTCCCCTCGCACGACGGAGGCGACATGGCCGCCGGTCGCTCGCGCTGGTTGGGATCGGACGCCTCGGAGCGAGCCCATGGCAAGGCGTATGCTCATCGATGCAAGTCACCCGGAAGAAACCCGGGTCGTTGTGGTCGATGGAACAAGACTTGAAGAATTCGACTTCGAAACCGCGAGCCGCAAGCCCCTCAAGGGCAATATCTACCTCGCGAAGGTCATTCGCATCGAACCGTCGCTGCAGGCGGCGTTCGTCGAGTATGGCGGCAACCGGCACGGCTTCCTCGCCTTCTCGGAAATCCATCCCGACTACTACCAGATCCCCGTCGCCGACCGCGAACGGCTGATCGCCGAGCAGCAGCGGCTGCATGCCGAAGCCGAGGAAGACGAACCCCGGCAGAGCAACCGCGTCGATCGCACGGACATCGAGGAAGCCCGCGCCGATATCATCGAAGCGGCGGCGGACGATATCATCAAGGCTGCGGCCGTCAGTGACGAGGCCCCCGCGGCCGAGTTCGCCGGCGACGCTCCCGTGAGCGAGCCCGCCGCGGAGACTCCCGCCGTCGAAGTCGTTGCGGCAGAGACGCCGGCGCCCGAGGCCCCTGCCCCAGAGGCTCAGGCCATCGAGGCTGCTCCCGTCGAGCCCGTCATCATCGAAGCCGCGCCGGTCAGCGAGCCTGAGCCGCAGGCCCAGCCTGCGGAAATCCCGGTCGAGCGTCTCGACGGTCCGGTTCATGTCGAAACCGCCGAAGTCCTGGTTTCCGAGCCGGCGGCCGAACCCAAGGCCGAAGGCGAGACGACCGCCCTTGCCGAAGGTGCCGAGCAGCCGGCAGAGCAGCCGGCCGACCTCAATGGCGAGTCCTTCCCGGCCGAAGCGGCCGATCCGGCCGAGGCGCCGCAGCCTGACGTCACGGTCGAGACGCTGGGCGGCGACGAAGGGGTCACCGAGGAGCGCGAGACGCGCGAGCGTCGCCGCCGCAACCCGATCCGCCAGTACAAGATCCAGGAAGTCATCAAGCGCCGGCAGATCCTGCTGGTGCAGGTCGTCAAGGAAGAGCGCGGCAACAAGGGCGCCGCCCTCACCACCTACCTCTCGCTGGCCGGCCGCTACTGCGTGCTGATGCCCAACGCCGGTCGTGGCGGCGGCATCTCGCGCAAGATCTCCAACCCGTCCGACCGCAAGCGGATGAAGGAGATCCTGAGCGACCTCGACGTGCCGCAGGGCATGGGCGTGATCCTGCGCACCGCGGGACTGGAACGCTCCAACATCGACATCAAGCGCGACTACGAATACCTGTCGCGCCTCTGGGATTCGATCCGCGAGATCACCATGCGCTCGACGGCGCCGGCGCTGATCTACGAGGAAGGCGACCTCATCAAGCGCTCGCTGCGCGACATCTACGACACCGACATCGCGCAGGTCCTCGTCGAGGGCGAGGCGGGCTTCCAGGGCGCCGCCGAGTTCATGCGCCAGCTGGTGCCGCACCAGGCCAACAAGGTCGAGCTCTACAAGGAGCCGATTCCCCTCTTCCACCGCTACCAGGTGGAGAGCCAGTTCGACGCCATGCATTCGCCGACGGTGCAGCTCCGCTCCGGCGGCTACATCGTCATCAACCCGACCGAGGCGCTGGTCGCCATCGACGTCAACTCGGGCCGCTCCACCAAGGAGCGGAACATCGAGGAGACGGCGGTCCGCACCAACATCGAGGCGGCCGAGGAGATCGCCCGCCAGGTTCGCCTGCGCGACCTCGCCGGCCTGATCGTGATCGACTTCATCGACATGGAGGAGACGCGCCACCAGCGCCAGGTCGAGCACAAGGTGAAGGACTCGATGCGCAGCGATCGCGCGCGCATCCAGATCGGCCGCATCTCCGCCTTCGGCCTGCTCGAAATGTCGCGCCAGCGGCTGCGACCCAGCCTGCTGGAGCACTCGACCGAGGTCTGCCCGCATTGCGCCGGCACGGGCCGCATCCGCTCGCTCGAGTCCGCCGCGCTGCACGCGCTGCGCGCCATCGAGGAGGAAGGCGTGCGTCGCCGGGCCAGCGAGATCGCCGTCAACGTTCCGCCGAACGTTGCACTCTACCTGCTCAACCAGAAGCGCCATTCGCTGTCGGAGATCGAGCAGCGCTACGGCTTCACCGTCATCGTCGAGGCCGACGAGGAGCTTCACGCCGCCGATTGCGAGATCGAGCGTGTGCGCTCGCGCCGCGACGATCATCGCAGCAACGACCGGCCTGCCCCCGAGTTGGCCCGCGCCAGCTACGAGGAGACGTCCGGCGACGAGGCCGAGGGCAGCGAGGCCCGGGAGGATGACGAGCGCGGCGAGGAGAGCGGCAGCCGCAAGGAAGGCGAAAGCCGCAGCGGCAGCAGCAGTGGCCGTCGCCGTCGCCGCCGTCGCAGCAGCAGCAGCCGTCGTGAGGACGGTGAAGGCTCCGAGCGGTCGCAGGCGGCCGACGAGGCTCGCGAGGGCGACGCTCCGCAAGCCGACGAGCAGCACGTCAACGGCGCCGATGACGACGATTCCCAGGACAATGCGCCCGAGGGTGATTCCGATGTCGCCCGCGCCGACGATGACGGCGCCGAGGACGATCGTCCCGAAGGCGACCGCAATGGCGATGATCGCAACGGCAGCAGCAGCAGCCGGCGCCGCCGCGGCCGCCGCGGTGGCCGCCGCCGCCGCCGCGAGCCCGGCGAGGGTGAGGGCGACGGCGAACCGATGCAGGGCGAAGGCCAGAACCCGGAAGGCGACGCCTACTCGCACGGCGAAGAGCGCGCCGAGAACGGCCACGATACGAGCGAGTCGAACGGCAGCAGCCACGAGCCGCCGGCTTCGCCGCCGACGCCGCTGGAAAGCATGCCGGTCGAGCACATGCCTGTGGAACGCGCGCCCTACGATCCGGGCCCGCCGGTGAACGTCGAAGCGGCCCCGCCGCCTGCACCGGAGCCGGAACCTGTCGTCGCCTCGGCACCGCAGCCGATCGCGATCCCCGAGCCGGAGCCCGCTCCTGCACCGCCGCCGGTCCCCGTGATCGAGGCGCCGCCGGAGAAGCCCAAGCGCGGCTGGTGGCGCCGCTAGACAAGACGAACATCATGCGCCGGCGATCCCTGATCGCCGGCGCTGTCGCATTGCCGGGGGGGCGGCCACCGACCAGAGTGTCCGCAACGTCGCTGACGGCCTCAACAAGGCCTTCGCCGTCCCCGCCTATGTCGAGCGCCACGCGCAGGGCGGTTCGGAGATCACGCCCTGCTCTCCCGATAAGATGCGCCGGATCGTGTCGCCGAGATCGACCTCTATCGCGAGATGATGAAGATCGCCGGCATCGAGCCGGAGTGGCCGCAGCGGTCGGGCTTGCCCGGTCCGCCATATCGTTGTATTCAAAAAGATACAACGATATGGCCACATCCCCCATGGACACCACCACGGCCGCCGGTCGCCTCCAGGCTCTCGCCAACCCGGCGCGTCTCAAGATCTACGAAATCCTCTCGCAGGCCGGCGAGGAAGGCCTCACGGTCGGCAGCGTCCAGGACCTCCTCGGCATCAACGCCTCCACCCTGTCGCATCACCTGAAGACGCTGGTTCTGGCCGGCCTCGTCACGCAGACGCGTGCGGCGACCAGCCTGGTCTGCCGTCCCAATCACGATGCGATGGATGGGCTGTTCAGCTATCTCGCGCGCGAGTGCCGCCCCGCGCCCAGGCGCACGGCCGCCTAGCCCGCCGGGCGGGTTTCCGTCATTCCGAGGATCGTACGGCCAATCTCGGCCATGCTGTCGCGCGGCAGCGAGAAGGACAGAACCGCGGCGCCGACCTCGACGGTCAGCACGCCCTTGTCGTCCGACTCCATGCCCAGTGAAACGCCGTGCAGCGGCAGCGGCTGGGCCTGATAGGTCTCGCTGAAGGCGGCGAACCGGCCGTTCATGGCCGCCTTGCCGCCCAGGATCAGCAGAAGCGTCAGGAGGTGCTGGAGGTCGACCGTCGGGAACGCCAGTTCGATCCGCCCGTCCCGTTCCGTCTCGACGTTCAGAAGCAATTCCCGGCCATCCGGCGTCACGTCGCCGGTGACGTAGGACACCTGCCGGACCTTGCTGCTGCGTTCGCGGAACGGAAATACCTCGGCCAACGGTCTCTTTCCCTTCGTTATATTCAATTATATATATCGCCAGTCGCACATCGGCGAGCACTTTCCCAAACAGCCTCAGAGGGTCGCACCATGCAGCACGCGAAGCATTTCTACATCGACGGCCAGTGGGTCGATCCGATCAAGCCGGCCCTGCTCGACGTCATCGATCCGTCGACCGAAGAGGCGTACATCCAGATCTCGGTCGGCACCGCCGCCGACGTCGATCGCGCCGTGGCCGCCGCCAAGGCCGCCTTCCCCGCCTTCGCCCGTACCAGCCGCAAGGAACGGCTCGAACTGCTGCGCGCCATCCTGGCCGAGTACAACAAGCGCCGGAACGACGTGGGCGACGCCATCTCGCGCGAGATGGGTGCGCCGCTGGAATTCGCCCGCACCATCCAGGCCGGCCGCGGCACGGCGCATCTCGAGCGCATGATCTCGGTCCTCGAGACCTATCCGTTCGAATCGGTCGAAGGCACGACCCTGATCGCGCGCGAGCCGATCGGCGTCTGCGGCCTCATCACGCCGTGGAACTGGCCGACCAACCAGATCGCCTGCAAGGTCCTGCCCGCGCTGGCCGCGGGCTGCACCATGGTGCTGAAGCCGTCCGAGGAGGCGCCGATCGACGCCATCATCTGGACCGAGATCATGCACGCCGCCGGCACGCCCAAGGGCGTCTACAACATGGTCCAGGGCGCCGGCTCGGTGGTCGGCGAGGCCATGTCGAGCCATCCCGACATCGACATGATGTCGTTCACCGGCTCGACCCGCGCCGGCATCCGCGTGGCCCAGGCCGCCGCCCTCACGGTCAAGCGCGTCGCCCAGGAGCTGGGTGGCAAGTCGGCCAACATCCTGCTGCCCGACGTCGACTTCCAGATGGCCGTCACCAAGGGCATCAACAGCATGATGGTGAACTCGGGCCAGTCCTGCACCGCGCCCAGCCGCATGTTCGTGCCGCAGGACCGTCACGACGAGGTGAAGCAGATCGCCAAGGTCGCGGCCGAGAAGTTCGTGGTCGGCAATCCGCAGGATCCGGCCACCAGGCTCGGCCCCGTGGTCAATGAGTCCCAGTTCAACAAGATCCAGGGCCTCATCCAGAAGGGCATCGACGAAGGCGCGGAACTGGTGACCGGCGGCGTCGGCCGTCCCGAGAACCTGAACCGCGGCTTCTACGTGCGCCCGACCGTGTTCGCGGGCGTGACCAACGACATGACGATCGCGCGCGAGGAGATCTTCGGGCCGGTCATCTGCATCCTCCCCTACAAGAACGAGGAAGAAGTCATCCGTCTCGCCAACGACACGATCTACGGACTCGCCGCCTACGTGCAGGGCACCGATCTCGAGCACGCCCGCAAGGTCGCCTCGCAGATGCGGGCCGGCAACGTCCATGTGAACTACCCGATGGGCGACACCGCCGCCCCATTCGGCGGCTACAAGCAGTCGGGTAACGGCCGCGAGTACGGCAAGTGGGGCATGGAGGAGTTCCTCGAGACCAAGGCGGTCATCGGCTACAAGGCCGCCTAAGCTCTCCGCGATCGAACGAAGCGGCCGGTCCGAATGCTCGGACCGGTCGTTTTCATTGGAGCGCGCCACTGCGCGCGGAGTAACCTCCGCGCTGAAGTGGCGCAATCATGATCATGAGCGCAACTGGAGTTGCGCGCTCCAATGACTACGTCGGAAAGTCGGCGGCGGCACCGACCTCTGCCCAGGCATCGAGTTCGCGGCGCTGCTCGTCCAGTTCTGCGCCGATGCGCTGGATCGCTGAGCGGCCCAGCGCCAGCCGGAACGGCGGGTCCTTCGCCTCGACAGCCTTGATGATCGCCTCCGCCGCGCGCACGGGATCGCCGGGCTGCCGTCCGTCGGTGGTGCTGTTCTCGCGGCGGCGCTTGCCGGCCGTCTCGGCATAGTCGTCGATGACGCGGGCGGACTGGTGCAGCGAGCGGCCGGCGAAGTCGGTCCGGAAACCGCCCGGCTCGACGACCGTGACGGCGATACCGAGCGGCTTCAGTTCCTTGCGCAGCGCATCGGAGAGACCGCCGACCGCGAACTTGCTCGCCGAATAGTAACCCGAGCCCGGCTGCGCCATCCGCCCCGCGACCGAGGAGATGTTGACGATGTGTCCCTTCCGGCGCGCGCGCATGCCGGGCAACACGGCCTGGGTCATGGCGACGAGGCCGAAGAAGTTGGTCTCGAAGAGCTGGCGAATCTCGGCGTCGTCCGCCTCTTCGACTGCGCCGCGATAGCCGTAGCCCGCATTGTTGACCAGCACGTCGATGGCGCCGAACCGGCTTTCTGCGGCCTTCACGGCGTCGGCAATCTGGGTCCGATCCGTCACGTCGAGCGGCAAGGCAAGCCCAGTGGCTTCCTTGCCGGCCACGATCTCAGCCACCGTCGCCGGATTGCGTGCGGTGACGGCGGCATTCCAGCCGCGCGCCAGAACGGCGCGGGCCAGCTCGCGGCCGAAGCCTGTCGAGCAGCCAGTGATCAACCAGGTCGGCATGGTCCCTCCTCCTTCAGCGCTCGGCATCGACGGCACGCCACTCGTGCGTCAACTCGTCGAGCTTGGCCTTGAGGTCCTTAGGCAGCGGCCCCTGCTCGGCCGCGGCGAAACTGTCGGCGAGCTGTTCAGGCTTCGACGCGCCAATGATCGGGGCGGTGATCGCCGGGTTCGACAGGGTCCAGCGCATCGCGAGGGTGGCCATGCTCATGCCGGCTTCGGCCGCGACCCCGCGTATCGCCTCGATGCTCTCGAACTCCCGCTGGTGCCAGTAGCGCTCCTGGTAACGGGCACCGGCGGTACCGAGCTGGAAGCGCGAGCCTTCCGGTGGGGCTGCCTTGGCGTTGTGCTTGCCGGTGAGAAGACCGCCGGCCAGCGGATTGTAGGGGATCACGGCGATGCCCTCTTCCTCGCAAAACGGCAGCAGGTCGCGCTCATAGCCACGGAACAGAAGGTTGTAGCGCGGCTGGACGGAGTCGATGCGCACGCTGTTCTTCACCTCGGCGCGTCCTATCCCGCGTGCCACTTTGTGGGCGGGCCAATTGGAGACGCCGACATAGCGCGCCTTGCCCTGCCGCACGACCGTGTCTAGCGCATCCATCGTCTCGTCCAGCGGCGTGTTCGGATCGTAGCGGTGGAGCTGGTAGAGATCGATATAGTCGGTGCCGAGCCGCTTCAGCGAGGCATCGATCGCCTCCAGCACGTGCTTGCGTGAGGTGCCCTGCTCCCAGGGATTGCGCCCCATCACGCCGGCGCACTTGGTGGCGACGATGTAGTTGTGGCGCTTGCCCTTCAGCCAGTCGCCGACGATCTGCTCGGTGCGGCCGACCGTATTGTGGCCACCACCCAGCGGATAGACGTTGGCGGTATCGAGAAAATCGATGCCGCCTGCCGCCGCCGCATCGAGGATGGCGTTGCTCTGCGCGGCGTCGCATTGCAGGCCGAATGTCATGGTGCCGAGACAGAGCTTCGAGACGCGCAGGCCGGTCCGGCCGAAATTCGTGTGTTGCATGATCCCCTCTCAAACGACACGTGGGCCGATTGGCCCACGTGAGTGATTTCCAGCGATGGTAACGGTGTCAGGCGGTCTTGATCCAGACCGCCTTCACGTTGAGATATTCCTCGACATGCTGCAGGCCGCTCTCGCGCCCGTAGCCGCTCATCTTGTAGCCGCCGAACGGCACGGCCGGGTCCATCGCCTGGTAGCAGTTGACCCACACCGAACCGGCGCGGATCGCCTTGGCGAGGCGATGGGCCTTGCTGACGTCGCGGGTCCAGACGCCGCTGCCCAGGCCGAAGGTCGTGGCATTGCCGCGCTGGATCACCTCGTCGATGTCGGTGAACGGGATCGCCGAGATGACCGGCCCGAAGATCTCCTCCTGCGCGATCCGCATGTCGTCGCGGACGTTGGCGAAGATCGTGGGCGGCACGAAGTAGCCCTTGCTGTACTCGCCTTCGGTGAGCTGCTCGCCACCCGACAGGCTCTTCGCGCCTTCCTGCCGGCCGATGCCGAGATAGGTCGTGACCCTGTCGAGCTGCTCCGAGGAGACGAGCGGACCGACCTGGGTCGCGGGATCGACGCCGTTGCCGACCTTCAGGTTCTTGGCGAAGCGCGCGACCTTCTCGGTGAACTCCTCATAGACCTTCTGCTCGACGAAGAGACGCGTGCCGGCGCTACAGATCTGGCCCGAGTTCGCGAACACCGCCATCGCCGCGCCCGGCACCGCCGCCTCGAGATCGGCATCGGCAAACACGATGTCAGGCGACTTGCCGCCCAGTTCGAGCGACACGCGCTTCAGGTTGGTCGACGAGGCCTGGACGATCTTCTGGCCGGTGAGATGCGAGCCGGTGAAGGCCACCTTGTCGACATCGTAGTGCGAGGACAGCGCCGCGCCCGCCGTCTCGCCGTAACCCGGCACGACGTTGACGACGCCCGGCGGCACGCCGGCTTCGAGGCAGAGCTCACCCAGCCGGAGCGAGGTGAGCGGCGCCTCTTCTGCGGGCTTCAGCACGACCGTGCAACCGGTGGCCAGCGCCGGGCCGATCTTCCAGATCGTCGCGGTCAGCGGGCCGTTCCACGGGATGATGGCGCCGACCACGCCGACCGGCTCCTTCAAGGTGTAGGAGAAGATCTCGCCCGGCAGCGAATTCTCGATCGTCTCGCCATGGATCGAGGTCGCGAGGCCGGCATAGTAGCGCAGCATGCCGACGGCGCGCTGGCGGTTGTTGCGGGTGCGGCTGATGGGAGCGCCCATGTCGAACGTGTCGAGCGCCGCCAGCTCCTCGATATGCTGCTCGACGAGGTCGGCGAGCTTGAGCAGGAGAAGCTGCCGTTCGGCCGGCTTCCACTTGCTCCACGGGCCGGTGAAGGCCTTGCGCGCCGCGGCGACGGCGCGGTCGATATCCTCCTTGTCGCCCTCCGCCACGTGGGCGAGTAACTCGCCCGTGGCCGGATTGTGCGTCTCGAAGGTCTTGCCCGAGGCTGCCGGCACCCAGCGGCCGTCGATCAGCATCAGCTTCGTCTTGCCGTCGATGTACGACGGCTTCTGGGCCGTGCCCTTTTCCATCACAGTCATGTCTCTCTCCTCTGATCAGAGCATCGCGGCGACGGCCTTGACCTCGGTGTAAAGCTCGATCGCCTCGTAACCCATTTCGCGGCCCCAGCCGGATTGCTTGTAGCCACCGAAGGGCAGCGCCACGTCGTTGAAGTTGTGGACGTTGATCCACACCGAACCCGCCTTGAGCTTGCGGGCGAGCTTGTGGGCGACGCCGATGTCGCGGGTGTAGATGCTGGCGGCGAGGCCGTACTCGGTGGCATTGCCCTGCCTGGCGATGCGCTCGAGATCCTCGTCGTTGAACGGCATGGCGCAGACCACCGGCCCGAAGATCTCCTCGCGTACGACCTTCATCGTCGAGTCGGTCTTGGTCAGGATGGTCGGCTCGATGAAATAGCCTTCGTTGCCGAAGCGCTTGCCACCGGTGATGGCCTCAGCACCCTGCTCCTTGCCCGAGGCAAGATAGCCGGTGACGCGATCGAACTGCTCCTGCGATACCAGCGGACCGATACGCGTCGTCTTGTCGAGGCCGGGGCCGATCTTGAGCTTCTGCGCCTCGTCGGACAGGCCGGTCATCACCTTGTCGAACAGCCGCTCGTGCACGAAGAGGCGCGAGCCGGCGGTGCAGCACTGGCCCATGTTGAAGAAGATGCCGGTGGCGGCGCCGGGGATGGCGACGGAGAGGTCGGCGTCGGGAAAGACGAAGGACGGCGACTTGCCGCCGAGTTCGAGGCTCACCTTCTTCAGGTTGCCGGCGGCCGCCTGGACGATCAGCTTGCCAACCTCGGTCGAGCCGGTGAAGGCCACCTTGTCGACGTCGGGATGGGCGGCGAGCGCCGCGCCCGGCGTGCCGTCGCCGGTCACGATGTTGACCACGCCCGGCGGGAAGCCCGCTTCCATGATCAGCTCGCCGAGACGGATGGCGGAGAGCGGCGTCTGCTCGGCCGGCTTCAGCACGATCGTGCAGCCCGCGGTCAGCGCCGGCGCGATCTTCCACACCGCCATCATCAGCGGGAAGTTCCACGGGATGATCTGGCCAACCACGCCGACCGGCTCGCGCATCGAGTAGGCATGCCACTCGCCCGGCGCCGAGATCGGAATGGTCTGGCCGGTGATCTTGGTCGCCCAGCCGGCCATGTAGCGCAGCAGCTCGCAGGAGAACGGCACGTCGACCATGCGCGCATCCATCACGGGCTTGCCGTTGTCGATGCTCTCGATCTCGGCGAGTTCGTCGGCATGCTTTTCGAGGAGGTCGCCCAGCCGCCACACGATCTTGCCGCGCTCGGTCGGCTTCACCTTGCCCCATGGGCCTTCATCGAAGGCCTTGCGCGCCGCCTTCACCGCGAGATCGATGTCGGCCGCGCCGCCATCGGCGACCTGCGCGATCTGGCCGCCGGTCGCGGGATCGAACACGCCGAAGGTCTTGCCGCTTTGCGCGGCCACCCACTTGCCGTCGATGAGCAGCTTGTGGGGCCTGGAGATGAAAGCGGAAGCGGCGGCGCCGAGGCGTCCGACATTGACGGAGACGTCCATGATTTCCTCCTGGAAAGGGTCGACTGTTTTTCGTTATATTTGTTTGAACATAACGATTGCCGACCCTGTCGTCACCGCCAATCGACCGATCCGGAGTTGCAGAATTATTTCCGCACAATACGCAGGGAAAACTGCAGCAGCGCCTAGGCGTCGCACCTGCATGGCTGGCGTCCCCGACAGGGCATCTGCATACTTCGGCAATGCAGCATTGCGAACCGCCCTCCCCGTCCGTCGACATCGCAATCGTCGGGGGCGGCGCCAGCGGCGTGCTGCTCGCCTCCCAGTTCGTGCGCAAGAGCGACCTGCGCGTCGCCCTTATCGAGCGGGGCGACCATCCCGGCCTGGGCGTCGCCTATTCGACGCGCTCCCAGGGGCATCTCCTCAATGTCCGCGCCAGCGACATGACCGCCCTGGCCGACGAGCCCGACCACTTCGTGCAATGGCTGGCGCGCGACGGCCGCGGCTTCGGGCGAGCGGACTTCGTTCCCCGCGCCATCTACGGCCAGTATCTGCAGGACCTGCTCGCCGACGCCGTCCAGCGCGCCGACGGCCGCCTCCAGGTCATCAGGGGCGACGTCGTCGCGATCCACGATAGACATGACGGCGTCGAACTCGACATCGAGGGCCGTTCGCCGCTGCGGGCCCGCAAGGCTGTCCTGGCGACCGGCCATCGTCCGCCCTCGAAGGATGCCGGCGCCTATCACGGCAATCCCTGGCGCGACGAGGCGATCGCCGGCCTGGCGCCCGATGCCTCGGTCCTGCTGATCGGCACCAGCCTGACCATGATCGACGTGCTGATCTCGCTCATGGAGCACGGGCATAAGGGCCCGATCGTCGCCCTCTCCCGCCGCGGACTGGTGCCGCATCGCCATCCGCCGGCGCCGATCCCCACGCCGGAAGCCGATACGAGCGATCTCTTCACCGGCAGCCTGTCGCAGCGCACCAACCGCTTCCGCGCCAAGCTGCGGGCTGGCCTCGGCTGGCCGGGCCTCATGCAGCTCCTGCGGCCGCACAACAACGAACTCTGGCACGGGCTCGACCACGACCGGCGGAAGCGCTTCCTGCGCCACCTGCGGCCGTGGTGGGACATCCATCGCCATCGCGTGGCGCCGCAGATCGGCGAGCAGATCGATGCCGCCAAGGCGCGTGGCCAGCTCTCTATCGTCTCCGGCCGCGTCGAGATCGGCGAAGCGACGGACAGCAGGGTCGAGGTCACGATCGTTCGGCGCGGCTCGGATGTCCGCGAAAAACGGAGCTTCAACCGTGTGGTCGACTGCCGCGGTCCGCGCAACGAGGTCGATGTGCACGTTCCGCTGCACGCGCAATTGGTGAAGGACGGCAAGCTGCGGCCGGATCCGCTCAATCAGGGCCTCGATGTCGCGGTCGACGAGGCGCTAATCGGGCGGGACGGCACGCCATCGGACCGTCTCTACGTCCTCGGACCTCCGACCCGTGGCCGCTACACCGAGATCGTGGCGATCCCGGACATCCGGCTGCAGGCGATGGACATCGCCAAGGGACTGATCGCCGCGCTGCGAGAGCCATCTGGCCTTGCTGCCAGTCCCGCCGCATAATCCGGACATGGGACGCGGACCTGCCAAAGCAGCGGCCAAGCCGGCCGACAAGACCTCCTTGCATCTCCGGATCGATTTCGGCGGCGAACGCTCGATCGGTCCCGGCAAGATCCGCCTGCTCGAACTGATCAACGAGACCGGATCGATCTCGGCCGCGGGTCGCGCGCTCGCGATGTCCTATCGCCAGGCCTGGCTGCTGGTCGACGAAATGAACCAGATGTTCCGCGATCCCGTGGTCTCCGCCCAGACCGGCGGCGGCGGCGGCGGCGGGGCATCGGTGACCGAGACCGGCAACGATATCGTGCGCCTGTACCGCGAGATGGAGCGCCGGGCCTACGGCGCCTCGTCGCCGGAAATCCGCTCGCTGGCCCGCCTGCTCACCCCTCCCGACGTCAAGCTCCACTAGACCTCCCGGCCGACCTGCGTCCTGCGGACCGCTTGCGCCCCCTCTCGTTATATCTTACTGGATATAGCGTCATTCACGACAACGGGGTGTCGATCATGGAGATCGTCGGCAAGGGTCTGACGGACTGTCAGGTGGATCCGACAGGCGTGTCGTTCCGCCTCAACCTCGAAAGCGTCGACGGCCACCCGGCCTCGGTGATCCTGCCGGTCGATTGCCTGCGGTCGCTGCTGATGACGCTGCCGAACGTCATCGAGAAGGCGCTGAAGGCGCGCTACCAGGACGACTCGCTGAAGATCGTCTATCCGATGGGTAGTTTCACGCTCGAGGCCGCGGCCGGCAGCGACAGCACCATCCTGACGATGAACACGCCGGACGGCTTCAAGGTCTCCTTCGCGCTCACGCCCGAGGATGCCGGCGGTCTCGCGACCTCGCTGGTCGGGATCGACGTGGCGCAGCCGCGCGCGACCTTCAACTAATGCCGGATGGCGACCAGAGGATCGATTTCGGCCAGGCCGCCGAGGTCAGCGGCGAATTGCTGCCGCAGGACAATGCCGTGCTGATCACCCTGGTCGGTCGCGATGGCGGGCGGTCCACGCTCACCATTCCGGCGGCGGACCTGCAGCGGCTGGTGCCGCTCCTGCTCCTGCTGGGCCGCGCCCTGCCGCAGAACGAGCCGTCAAATTCCGCCAAGCTTTCGCTGGTGCCGACCGATTCGCTGAGCGTCGGGGGCCTGCCGGGCGGCGAAACGCTGCTCGCCGTGGCGGTCGGTCCCGCCACGGTCGGCTTCTCGATGCCCGCCTCCGCCGCCGAGAAGCTGGGACGGTCCCTGCTCCTCGCCGGCAGCGAGGCGGCCGAGGCTACTTCAATACAGTGAAGCCCTGCTTCTCGAAGTACGGCCTGGCGGCCGGAGTCTTCAGGAAGTCGATAAAGGCCTGCGCATCCGGATTGGTCGAGGTCGAGAGCAGCGCCATCGGATAGATGATGGCCGGATGCGAGTCGCTCGGGAAGGCGCCGACGATGCGCACGGCGGGGTCGGAGGCAGCGTCGGTCTTGTAGACGATGCCGAGCGGCGCCTCACCGCGCGAGACCAGGGTCAGCGCCATGCGCACGTTCTCGGCCTGCGCCACGCGGTCGGCGACCGACGGCCAGACGCCGAGATATTCCAGCGCCGCCTTGCCGTACTTGCCGGCCGGCACCGCCTCGACGCTGCCCATGGCGAGGCGGCCGTCACTGCCCAACGCGCCGCGCAGGTTGAAGCCCTTGTCGATCTTGAGATCGATCTTCGAGTCCTTGCCGGCGATCAGGACGATCTGGTTGCCGAGATAGTCCGAGCGGCTGGCCGGCTTGATGAGCTTGCGCTCCGCGACATAGTCCATCCACGGCACGTCGGCCGAGATGAAGATGTCGGCGGGGATGCCGCCCTCGATCTGCTTGGCCAGCGCCGAACTCGCGGCATAGGAGATCTTGGTGGTCTTGCCGGTCTGCTTGGTCCAGTCGGCCGAGGCCTCGTCCAGCGCATTCTTGAGGCTGGCGGCGGCGAGGATGATGACATCCTTGCCCTGCGCGAATGCCTGCTGCGCCATCCCGCCCGACGCCACGACGAAGGCGGCGGCAGCCAGTGCCGACGTGAATGCCCGACGAGTACCCAGCATGAAATCCTCCATTTCGACAGGGCACGATATATCCCATTGAACATATCGTTTATCCACCGGATTCGCAGTTTTACTGCATCACCAGGGCCCGTCGTGCCCGAATGGATATAATGAGACCTTGGCCCTATACTCCGGCCGTCAATCCCAGGAGGACTCATGCGGATTAGCGCCAGGAACCGGTTGAAGGGCACCATCGTCGAGGTCAAGAAGGGCCAGACGACCGCCCATGTCCGGATCGACGTGAAGGGCATCATCGTCACCGCCGCCATCACCAACGAGGCGGTCGACGAGCTGGGCCTGAAGGCCGGCCAGGAGGCCTACGCCATCGTCAAGGCGTCCGACGTCATGGTCGGCCTCGACAACTAGTCGCCAATGGTCCGGCTGAACGAAATCCGCCAGGGCGAGCGGTCGGTCGATCTGCCGGACCGCTTCGACGCCTCCCTTTATTTCATCGGGCGCATCCGCACGCCGTGGACGTCCCGACTGGAGACGCCGCGGCAAGGCCGGCTCGACGGGCCGACCTGTCGACTCGAACTGGACGCCCATTGGGCCGACGGTCTGCACGGTATCGACGAGTTCGAGCGGCTGGAGGTCCTGTACTGGCTGCATGAATCGCGGCGCGACCTCACCCATCAGAGCCCGCGCAACGACGGCGAGGCGCGTGGTGTGTTCTCGCTGCGCACGCCGGTCCGTCCCAATCCCATCGGCACGTCGATCGTGCGGCTCGTGAAGATCGAGGGACCTGTCCTGCTGGTGCGCGGCATGGATTGCCTCGACGGCACGCCGCTGGTCGACGTGAAGCCCGATCGCACCCTGTTTGAGCCGCTGGCGCCGGCTCAGCCCGGCGACTTCCAGGTGGGCGACAAGTGAAGCGGCGTAGCGCCCTCGCGCTGCTCGGAGCCGGCCTGCTGGCCCCGCCGAGCCTGGCACAAGCCACGCGCACGCTGGTCGATTCGACCGGCCGCAAGGTCACGCTACCGGCTCGCATCGAGCGTGTGTTCGTGGCGGGACCGCCCGCCTCGGTACTGGCCTACACCCTGGCCCGCGACGCCATGGTCGGATGGGTGCGCACGCCCTCGCCCGCCGAGAAGGAATTTCTGGCCGTCCCGGCGCGCGACCTTCCCGAGACCGGCCGACTCACCGGGCGTGGCGACACGGTGAGCCTCGAGCGGCTGGTCGCGGCCAAGCCCGACATGGTCCTCGATTTCGGCTCGACCTCCGACACGTTCGTGTCGCTGGCCAACCGCGTCCAGGAACAGACCGGCATTCCCTACGCCCTGATCGACGGCCGCTTCACCGCGACCGCCGCCTCGCTGAAACTCGCCGCCGAGATGCTGGGCCGGATCGAGCGCGGTGCCGCGCTGGCGGCCTATGCCGAGGCAGCCTTCGCCCAGGTCGACGGCGTGCTGGCGCGCGTACCGGCCGACAAACGGCCGCGCGTCTATCTCGCGCGCGGTCCTGAAGGTCTGGAGACCGGCAGCCGCGGCTCGATCAACACCGAGATCATCGAGCGTGCCGGCGCCATCAACGTGGCGGAAGGCCTGGGCGGCAGCGGCAACATCGCCAATGCCTCGCTGGAACAGATCATCGCCTGGCAGCCCGACATCGTGGTCACTCTGGACCGTGGCTTCTTCAACAGTGTGGCGGCCAAGCCAGGCTGGAACCAGGTCCACGCCATCGCCAACAAGCGCGTCTATCTGGCACCCAACCTGCCCTGGGGCTGGATCGATGGGCCGCCCTCGCTCAACCGGCTGATCGGCCTGCGCTGGCTGCTGTCGATCCTCTATCCCACCGAGGCCAATCTCGACCTCAGGGCCGAGACGAGGAAGTTCTACGACCTGTTCTACGGCGTGAACGTGACCGACGATCAACTGGCGCGGCTGCTGGGTGGCACGGCAAACTGACGGCGTCATGCGCGCCGGCCTCGTCCTCACTCTCCTCGCTTTGTGCCTGCTTGCGTCCATGCTGGCTGGAAGCATCATCGGTCCCTACCAGATCCCGCCCGGCGAGGTGCTAAAAGCCCTCGCCGCTCGGCTTACCCGCGCACCGGCCACGGCGACCATCGACACGATCCTGTTCCAGATCCGCCTGCCGCGCGTACTGGCCGCTGCCCTTGTCGGTGGCGCGCTGGCGGCGGCAGGCGCCAGCTACCAGACGCTGTTCCGCAATCCCCTCGTCTCCCCCGACATATTGGGCGTCTCGGCCGGCGCGGGTCTTGGCGCCGTGCTCGGCATCCTGCTGTCGCTGCCGGTCATCGCCATCCAGGGGCTGGGCTTCGTCACCGGGTTGATCACCGTCGTCATCGTCTATGCGCTCGCCCGCGCGCTGCGCAGTCAGAACGAGGTGCTCGTGCTGGTGCTGGCCGGCATCGTGGTCGGTGCGCTGGCGGGCGCCGGCATCTCGCTGGTGAAGATCCTGGCCGATCCCTACAACCAGCTCCCCGCCATCACCTTCTGGCTGCTGGGCAGCCTGTCGGGGACCAAGGTTTCCGATGTCTGGGGTGTGGCGCCGTTGGTGGTCGTGGGCCTCGTGCCGTTGGTGCTGCTGCGCTGGCGGATCGGCGTCCTGTCGCTGGGCGATGACGAGGCCCGTGCGCTGGGCGTCAACGTCGCCCTCATCCGCGGCATCGTCATCGCCGCGGCAACGCTGGTGACGGCGGCGGCAGTCTCCGTGTCGGGCGTGATCGGCTGGATCGGCCTGATGATCCCGCACATGGTCCGCCCGCTGGTCGGCCCACGCTACGACCGTGTGCTGCCGGCCTCGGTCCTGATGGGCGCCGCCTTCCTCGTGCTGGTCGACACGCTCGCACGCTCCGCCGCGCGCATAGAAATCCCGCTTGGCTTGCTCACCGCCCTGATCGGCGCGCCCATCTTCGTCTGGCTGCTGGCGCGCGGCCGGCGCGTATGGATCTGAGGATGATCGAGGCCCGTAATCTCGACATCGGCTACGGCACAACGCAGGTCGCGGCCGCTATCGATCTCGCCGTCGCTCCCGGCGAAATCCTTTGCCTGCTGGGACCGAACGGTGCCGGCAAGACGACGCTTTTCAAAACGCTGCTCGGTCTCATTCCCGCCCTGCAGGGCACGGTCTCGGTCAACGGTACACCGGTCGGCGACCTGTCACGCGCCGCCCTCGCCCGTTCCGTCGCCTATGTGCCGCAAGCGCAGGTGATGGAGTTCGCCTACACCGTCCTCGATCTGGTGCTCATGGGTCGCACGGCCCACCTCGGCCCCTTCGCGGCGCCGGGAGCTGTCGATCTCGACCGTGCCCGTGCCGCCCTTGATGAACTGGGAATCTTGAATCTCGCGGATCGCGAAGCCAACCGCATTTCCGGCGGCCAGCGCCAACTCGCCCTGATCGCACGTGCCCTCGCACAGGACGCGACGATGATGGTGATGGACGAGCCGACCGCCAGCCTCGATCTCGGCAACCGCTTCCTCGTACTGGCGCGCGTTAAGGCGCTGCGCGAACGCGGCTTCGGGGTCGTCTTCTCGACGCACGATCCCGATCAGGCCCGCGAGCTGGCAACCCGCGTTGCCGTCATCGCCGATGGCCGTCTCGCCGCCTATGGCGCGCCTGACGAGACGCTGACCGCAGCGATGCTGTCGGAAGTCTATGGCGTGCCGGTCGCCCTTGAACGCACAGCTAGCGGCCGCACCGTCGTAGTGTCCGCCTGACCTAATTTCAGGCGGCGTAGCGGCTTTCGGTCAGCGCCGGCCACAGCTCGTCCTTGCCGGCCTTGGCGAAGGACTCGCCGATCTTCTCGCCCCAGAAGCTCTCGCTGCCGAAGTCGCGACGCCACACCCAGAGCCTGCGCGTATAGTGATGCAGGATGTGCTCGTGGGTGAAGCCCATCGCGCCCATCGATTGATGCGAGATGGCGGCGATGCGGTGCGCGAAGTCGGAGCACTGGGTCTTGGCGGCGGCGATCGAGAAGCTGCCGCCGTTCTCCAGCCCGCCCTCGTCGGCGTCGCGCGACGCGGCCTCGGCCGAGGCGATGGTCGCGGCGGCGTAGCTCGCCAGCTCGGCCAGCATGTGCTGGATCGCCTGGAAGGTCGAGATCGGGCGGCCGAACTGGACGCGCTGCTTGCAGTATTCCGTCGCCGTCACGAGGATCTTGTCGGCCGCGCCCGCCATCTGCATGGAACGGGCAAGGGCTGCGAGTTCCAGCGCACGCTCGGCGCTGATGGTGGAGGCCGCCGAAAATTCCGGCGTGGCGCCTTCGAACGTCACGCTGCCGTAGGGCTCGCCGGCATGGCTCGGCGCATCCTCGATCTTGACCGCGTCGCGCGGCACGACGACCAGCGTCGACTTGCCGCCCGAGGTGACGATCGAGACGAAGCGCTCGGCGACGCCGGCGAACGGCACGCGCGCGACCTTGCCGGAGATGCGATTGCCCTGGAGCGACAGATCACCCAGTGCCAGGGTCGAAGGACCGGTCGCGGGCTTGCCGCCCGCAGCGGAGATCAGCAGGTTGGCGAGCGCGGTCTCGGCGACCGGCACCGGCACGGCATGCTCGCCGGCCACGCGCAGCAGCGCCATCAGGTCAGCCAGGGTTCCGCCCACCCCTTCCAATTCCTCGGAGACTGCGATCAGCGGCAGGCCCATCTCCTCGATCTCCTTCCAGAGATCGGCGGGCCACACGCCCTTCTCGACGCCGTTCACGACGTCCTTACCGGCACGCTCGGCGAAGAAGCGGCTGGCGGTCTCCAGCAGCATGTCACGGGTTTCGCGATCCATGATCTCTCTCCTTCAGCGCAGACCGAGGCCGCGGGCGACGATGCCGCGCAGGACCTGGGTGGTGCCGCCCTGGATGGTATAGCTGGGCGCCATCATCGACGCGTACTGGGCGATATCGAGGAAGTCGGCGAGATCGTCCTCGGTCGTGGCGTCGGATTCGGCCAGGGTGCGCGCGATCTCCGGCAGGTCCTGCTGGTAGATCGTGCCGAGGTCCTTCACGAGCGACGCCTCGATGGCCGGCGACTTGCCGCCCTGCATCATGCCGGCGACGGCCGTCGACATCTGGCGCAGGGTCCACAGGCGCGCGATCAGGCGGCCGAGGATGGCGCTGGCGCGCTTGGCCGGCTGGCGGCCCAGCACGCGCACCAGCTCGCGCAGCACGTAGAAGTTCTGCATGAAGCGTTCGGGGCCGGAGCGCTCGAAGGCGAGCTCGCTCGTCACCTGCAGCCAGCCGTCGCCCTCGTTGCCGATCAGGCAATCCTCGGGAATGAAGGCGTCGGAGAAGGTCACCTCGTTCCAGTCGTGGCGGCCGGCGAGATTGATGATCGGACGGATCGTGACACCCGGCGTCTTGAGGTCGACCAGGAGCTGGCTCAGCCCCTTGTGACGATCGCCATGCTGGCCCGACGTGCGAACCAAGGTGATGCAGTAGTGATTGCGATGCGCGCCCGAGGTCCAGACCTTGGTGCCGTTGACGCGGAAGCCGCCGGGCACCGGCTCGGCGCGCGTGCGCACCGACGCGAGATCGGAACCCGAGTCGGGCTCGCTCATGCCGATGCTGAAATAGCACTCGCCGCGCGTGATGCGCGGCAGGATCGCCTGGCGCTGCTGTTCGGTGCCGAACTTCAGGAGCAGCGGACCGGACTGGCGGTCGGCCACCCAGTGCGAACCGGCCGGCGCGCTGTTGCCGAGCAGCTCCTCGGTGACGACGAAGCGGTCGAGGAAGGAACGCTCGGCGCCGCCATACTGCTTGGGCCAGGTGATGCCGAGCCAGCCCTTGGCGCCCAGCGCCTTGCTGAACTCGGGCGACGCGGTGTTCCAGCTCGCGAAGCGATCCTCGGATTTGATCCTGGGCAGCGTCTCCTTGAGGAACGCGCGGACCTCGCCGCGCAGAGCTTCGGCTTCGGCGGGCAAATGGAACGGCGGGAATTCGAGCTTGGGAATGGACATCATCATCTCGACGGTTGGATGCCTCTTCTGTGTCGGCTAATCCTGTGCCGCGCAACCTGTGAGTTTCGAGGGTCGAATGCCCCGCCGTCCACCACGCCTGCCGCCGCTCTTGGCGGAATTCGACGATGACGAACGCGACGCAGTCCTGGCCGCGAACCGCGCTTTCTACAAGGCCTTCAACGATCGCGATGCCGCCGCCATGGACCAGGTCTGGGCGCCCACCGGTTCGGTCATATGCCTGCATCCCGGCCAGGCGGCACTGCACGACCGCGCGGAGATCATGGCGAGCTGGCGGGCCATCATGAAGCACCCCGAGGCGCCGCGCGTGCGCTGCACCGAGGAATGGGTCGTCGGCCGGCCGGGCCTCGCGCTCGTCATCTGCCGCGAGATCCTGCCCAACGGCCAGCTCATGGCGAGCAACCTCTATGTCCGCCTGAGCGACGGCTGGCACATGACCAGCCACCATTCCGGCCCGGTGCCGCCCGTCGCCACCGAGCGCGCCTCCCCCGCTTCAGTGCCCGCCGCGGCCCGCGACCGGCGCAAGCTTCACTGACCCGGCTTCAGCGCCCGATCGGACCGCCGGCGCGCAGCAGCGGCTTCAGCCGGCTGTAGGGAATGTCGACCGTGTAGGGCCCGGCCGAATAGGGTCCAACCTCGTATTGATTGAAGTAAAGTTGCAGCTTGTCGGCCTGCCAGCAGAAACGGCCGGCCGTGTTGACCGTCTTGGTGAGCTTGTTGGGCTGTAGCGCATCCTCGAAGCCGGGATTGTCATTGAACTGCTTCTTGAGATCGGCGCCGACGATCGTGACGAGTTCCTTCAGCCACGGCGTGCCCGCCGCGAATACGGCTTCAGGCGCCACGATCTTGCCGGTGTGCAGGTCGACCAGCGTGCAGCTGGTGCTGCCGTAGCCGTGCGCGCCGCCGGTGAAGGCCCAGAAGGTCAGCGCCACGGTGATGGCATCGGGGCCGGGCCGGTAGAGCGAATAGCCCTGCTCGGCCTGCCACTCCTGCTCGCGATCGACGCCGGCATCGGCCGTCGGCGTGGTCTCGCGCGCCGCCTTCCCGGCCGCTTCGGCATAGGTGCGATTGACGATCGTGAAGTCCGCCGTCTTGCCGGCAAACCGCGGATAGCGAAGGTCGATCGTGTAGGTCACCTTGCCGACCTTGCCGGTCTTCTCGATCGACTGGTCCTCGATGAAGGGATAAGGCCCGGCGGCCGACGCCTTGAGATCGGCGATGCGGTTCTCGTAGCGCGTCTTCAGGCAGCGCAGGATGACGTCGGGATCGTCATTGGGCACACAGGCGCGGTTACGGCCGACGACCCAGCGCACCTGGCTCTTTTCCAGGCTCTCCTTGGCCGGTCCATTCAGCCTGGCCAGGAGCGCCGTGTAGAGACCGGTCAATTCGCGATCGGCCTTCGAGAGGGCGGGATCCTTGCAGACCGCGCGCTCCGCGCCGTTGGACGCCTTGGCGCAATCGAAGCTCGGTCCGCTCTGCGCGAAGGCCACGGCCGGAGCGAACGCAACCAGAGCTGCGACGGCAAGAGCCTTCATACCCGCCTCCACTGTTTCAGGCGGCGCACCGCCTCCTCCATCTCCGCGGTCGAGCCGGCGAAGGAAATGCGCAACGTGCCCGCACCCCGCGCGCGGTCGAAATCGACGCCCGGCGTCGTCGCCACACCGGCCTCGCGCAGCATGCGGCTGCAGAAGTCGCGGCTGTCGTTGGTGAGGTGCGAGACGTCGGCGTAGATGTAGAAGGCGCCCTGGGCCGGCGTCAGCCGGTCGAGCCCCGCCGCCGGCAGGCCGGCCATCAGCAGATCGCGATTGGTGCGATAGCGCTTCACATGGCCGTCGAGTTCGTCGCGACACTCGAAGGCCGCAAGGGCCGCGTGCTGGCTGAGCGTCGGCACCGAGATGAAGAAGTTTTGCGTCAGCCGCTCGATCGGCCGCACCATGTCGGGCGGCACGACCAGCCAGCCGACGCGCCAGCCGGTCATGGAGAAGTACTTGGAGAAGCTGTTCACCACGATCGCCGTGTCGGACACCTCGACCGCCGAGTGGGTTTCGCCCTCGTAGACGATGCCGTGATAGATCTCGTCCGAGATCAGCCGCACGCCGTTGGCGTTGCACCAGTCGGCCAGCGCCTTCAGTTCGCCGCGCGTCACCATGGTGCCGGTCGGATTGGACGGGCTCGCCACGATCAGCCCGTCGAGAGGACCGGCCTTCTCCAGCGCCGCGACGGTCGGCTGGAAGCGGTCTTCCGCCGAGGTCGGCAGATCGACCGCTTCGAGATTGAGCGCCGACAGGATGTTGCGATAGGCCGGATAGCCGGGCGCCGCGAGCGCGACACGGTCGCCGGCATCGAAGCTCGCCAGGAAGGCCAGCGGAAATCCGCCGGACGATCCCGTCGTCACGATGACGCGCTCCGGCGAAACGTCTGCGCCGTAGGTCTCGCTACAGTGCCGTGCGATGCGTTCGCGCAGCGCCGGCATGCCCAGCGCCGCGACATAGCCGATCCGGTCGGCGTCGAGCGCGGCGTGCGCTGCCGCCAGCGCCCCCTTCGGCGCCGGCGTGCTGGGCTGGCCGACCTCGAGATGGATGACGGTGTCGCCCGCTGCTTCCTTCTCGGCGGCGGCCGCCATCACGTCCATGACGATGAACGGGTCGACGCCGCTGGAGCGGCGCGAAAGCTTGCCCGACATGGCGCGCGCTATTGGCCGGCGACGGCCGACAGGCCCGCTCCCGCAGGATCGGCGGCGGCCCGGCAGGTGTCCGATCCGCCGCGCAGGCCCGACGGGCAGGCGATGGCATTGACGAAGCCGCCCTGCCCGCGACGGTTGGCGAGCACGGTCGCGAGCGGCTTGCCGCCGTCGATGACTTCGCGCGCCACGAAGCCCACGGCCTGCGCCGCGGTGGCGGCACCGCCGCCGGCGCCGGCGAAGGTGAACTCGCCGTTGCCGGGGTTTGCGATGATGAACGGGCTGACCGAGGCCGCCTCGGGGTTCGGTGAGCCCAGCATGATGCCGCTGCCGGGCACCACGACACGCGCGCCGAAGAGCTGGCCCATCGACAACTCGCACGCCGCCGCGCCGCCCTTGGAGTCGACGGCCGCAAAGCCCGCAAAGCCGCCGGAATCGACCGGCGTGCTGCCGCCCGGCTGGCTGCCCTGCCACCCGGCCAGGGCCGTGGCGCCCGCTGCAGGCGCCGGCGCGGCATAGGCCCGGCTGCGGTAGTGGCTCACGGATACAGGATCCTTCGCGATGGGAATCGAATTGCGCAACGTGTCGACCGGCAGGCTGCCGCCCGCTTGCGAGACCTGCTCGGAGAATGTGCGGGCGAGCGCCCCCTGGAAGAACTCGCCGCCGCCGCGCTGACGGATGCCGCCCAGGACCGTGGCGAGGTCTGGCTGCGTCAGGAGCGTGCCCTCGCCGGCGCTGCCGAAGATGCGCCGCGCCTCGGCATCCCCCCCGAGGAGAGCGCCGCCAGCCTGCAGGTCGCGCGCAAGGGCACGCGATACCGGGACGCCGAGACGCGCCAACCGTTCCGCCGGGGCAACCGTCTGTTCCCAGCGGAGCTGGCCATGACGGACATGCATCAAGGTGATGGCGCGCACGCCGCCAGGCACCGAGAAAGGCGTCCCCTTCACCGCGCCCGGTGCGGCGATCGGCGGAAAGACGAAGGCTTCCGCCTTCTTGGTCTTGTCATCGTGGACGATGCAGGCGCCGGACGCCCCCAGCGACGCTGCCGACGGCAGGGTCACGGCAAGTGCAAAATACATGGCGGTGGCAGCATCGGTCGCATTGCCGCCCGCCAGCAGGATCTCGCGTCCGATTTCGGCGGCGCGGCTCTCGTCCGCCGTGGTCGCAGCGAAACGACCGGCCTCTGCGCTGCTGCTCCTCGTGACGCCGGAAAGGCCACGCCGGTTGGGCGACAGCCCTGAAGGATTCTCGGCGTTTTCCGACCGATCCTGCGCCCGGTCCGTCTCACTAAAGCCACAACCCGACAGCAAGAGGAGGGCAATCAGGGCTGCGTTGCGCAATTGACGTGGCCGCCGACCGTTCCTAGCCTGCCTCAGCCCCGTGCCGACCTTGTTCAAACGCATCATCACCCTCTTAAGTCTGGCGCTCCTGGCGCTGGCACCGTTTCGTGCCGCGACGGCCCAGCAAGGTCAACGCCTCAATCTCATTCGCGACGCCGAGATCGAGAGCACGATCCGCACCTTCACGATCCCGATCTGGAGGGCCGCAGGTCTCGACCCCAATGGTGTCGAGATCATGCTCGTACAGGATGGTTCTCTCAACGCCTTCGTCGCAGGCGGCCAGCGCATCTTCATCAACACCGGCCTGATCATGCGGACTGAACGGCCGAACCAGCTGATCGGCGTCATGGCCCATGAAAGCGGCCATATCGCCGGCGGCCATCTGGCCCGCATGCAGGAGGAACTGCGCAGTCTCTCCACCCTGCAGATCCTGGAGACCATCCTGGCCGGCGGCGCCATGGCCGGCGGAATGGTGGGTGGCGCGGGCGCCGGCACCGGTGGCGGCCATGGCGGCGGCACCGGCCGGCCGATGGCACCGGGATCGCTGATGTCGTTCCTGAAATACACCCAGACGCAGGAAAGCGCGGCCGACCAGGCGGCGATCAGCTATCTGCAGCGCACGGGACAGTCGCCCAAGGGCACGGTCGAATTCCTGCGCTACCTGCAGCGTGAGGAGAAGCTCGCGATCAACCGCCGCGATCCCTATCTCACCACCCATCCGCTCACGCCGGAGCGCATTTCGGCGTTCGAGCAGGCCGCGGCGAACTCGCCCTACGCCAACACGCCCGACACGCCGCAATTCCTGATACTGCACCAGCGCATGGTGGCGAAGCTCTATGGCTTCGTCGCGCCCGATGCGGCCCTGCAGCGCTACGGCGAGGCCGACCGGTCGCTGCCGGCGCGCTATGCCCGCGCCATCGCGCTCTATCGCAAGGGTGCGCTGGGCTCGGCGCTTCTGACGATCGACGGATTGCTGAAGGAATATCCCAACGATCCGTACTTCCACGAAGTGCGCGCGCAGATGCTCTACGAGAACGGCCGCGCCGCCGAGTCCATCCCCTCGTACCGCCGTGCCGTGCAGCTCGCGCCGGCGGCGGCGATCCTGAAGATCGACCTCGCGCGCGCCCTGCTCGACGTCAGCAGCCCCGACAACACCCGCGAGGCGATGCGCAACCTCGACATGGCCGTGCAGCAGGAGTCGGGAAGCTTCGAGCTGTGGCGCCTGATGGCGGCGGGCTACTCCAGCCTCGGCGATCAGGGTATGACATCCCTCGCCCGGGCCGAGATGGCGGCGATCCGCGGCCAGCGCGCCGAAGCCCAGGCCCATGCCGAGGCGGCGGCGCGTCAGCTCACCGCCGGGACTCCGGCGTGGCAGCGTGCGCAGGATCTCAAGGCCTATATCAACACCCGGCCCCGCAAATAGCCGGCTCTGGAGAACATAAATATGCGTTCCCTTCTCTTGGCTCTCATGGGCGGCCTGATCATCGTCGGCGCCGTCGCCGCGACCCGCACCGGCCTGCGCCCCGGCACGACGGCCCCCTCTTCGTCCAGCGCCCAGGCCACCAACGCCGCCGCCGTTCCGGCCGATCTCGGCAAGAGCATCCGGGCCTACCTGATGGCCAATCCGGAAGTCCTGGTCGACGCGATGCAGGAGCTCGAGCGCAAGCAGGATACGCAGCGCGATGCCGTGGCCGTGAAGGCGATCAGCCAGAACGAGGCCGAGCTGTTCCGCGATGCCGACAGCCCGACCGGCGGCAACCCGGCGGGCGACGTCACCATTGTCGAGTTCAACGACTACCAGTGCCCCTACTGCAAGCGCGCCTACCAGGCGGTGAAGTCGGTCACCGGCACCGACGGCAAGGTGAAGATCGTCTACAAGGACCTGCCGATCCTCGGCGAGCCCTCGAAGATCGCGGCCCTCGCCGCCCTCGCCTCGATGAAGCAGGGCAAGCACCAGGCGCTGCACAACGCGCTGATGGAGTTCAACGGCAAGCTCGACCGCGAGAAGATCCTGCAGACGGCGGCCTCGGTCGGCATCGATGTCGCCCAGCTCGAGAAGGACATGGAAGATCCCAAGCTGAAGCAGATCATCGACCGCAACCTGGCCCTCGCCGGCGCGCTGGGCGTCCGCGGCACGCCGGCCTTCGTGATCGGCAAGCAGTTCGTGCCGGGCGCGGTCGACGCCGAGTCGCTGAAAGCCCTGATCGCCGACGCGCGGAAGAGCTAACGCGGCATCTGCCTTTCTTGTCATCCCGAGCGCAGCGAGGGACCTTTACTGCAACCGCGCAAAGGTCCCTCGCTGCGCTCGGGATGACAAAGGGTTTATCGCGCGAACAGCGCTTCTTTACTTCGACACCGTCGCGGTGAGGCCGAGGGCGTTCACGAGGTCGGCGCCCGGCTTCAGGAGATAGTCGAGCTTTTCCAGGCCCAGTGCCGGTTGCGGCGCGGCGTCGACGGTGAGCGTGCCGCCCTGCTCGACGAAGCGGGCGACCGCATCGAGCAGCTTCGACATGTCCTGCGTGATCAGCACGCCGGGCGGCTGATAGCGCCGGATCTCGGCCGCCAGCGCCGCGCGCTCGGCCGCCGCCGGCTGGCCGCTCAGCCGCGCCTTGGCCTGCAGGCTGCGCTGCAGGAGGCTCTTGTCGGCAACCACCAGCTTGGCCGATTTCAGCGCGGCTTTAGTCCCCAGCAGACCGAACATGTCGCCCTCGTCGACCGAGCGCCAGAACTCGTCGTCGGTATCGACGATCTGGGAGGCGAAAGAGACCTCGACCAGATCGGGACCGCTCAGCTTGCAGTCCTCGACCTTCAGCGCGTGGCGGGCGCGATCCTCGACGGTGCTGCAGTCGAGGCTCAGCCGCACCTCCTTGAGGTTCATGGACTGCAGGACCATGCGCATGCCGATCGCCTCGACGCTGCGCAGCGACGGCGCCAGCACGAAATCCTCGACGCGCACGCGTGACCGGCTGAGATCAGCGCTTTCGCGCTTGGTCTCGGTCGAGACGCTGCCCATCGACAGGCCGTAGCGCGTCATGAGATCGCCGCCGAAACCGGACATCCGGCCCTCGGCCACGGGAACCCGGCCGATCGGCATCCCCGGCTCCCAGTCGATGGACGACGCCAGCCCGATCGGCCGGCGCAGGTCGATGCCGCGCGCCGCGATGTCGGCAATCGTGACGCCGGCCATGCGTGCGCCGGCCGGCTTCACCTGGAGATCCTTGATCTCCAGTGCGTCGATCAGGCCGCGCACATAGCCCGTGAGGGAGAGGCGCGAGACGCTCTGCGTCATCTGCTCGAGCGAGACGTAGGTGAAATCGCTCTGCTCCAGGCGATCGACCGAAAGCGCGCCCAGCAGGCGGGCCATCATCACCTCGTTGCGGAACGGTCCCTCGTAGGTCGAGTCGTAGCGCGGCAAGTCGATATTGGTGCCGGTCAGTTCGCCGATCGTCCAGGAGTTGCCGGCGTCGGGCTCGGCCAGCCGGAAATTGCGGATATGCAGCCGCGCCACATGCAGCGGATCGCCCCAGTTGAGGCCATTGAAGGGCAAGCGTCCCTTCAGCATCTCGTCCAGCGGCCAGGCCAGGCCCGAGGCTTCCCATTCGTCGACTTTCAGCTCGCCGTTCGGGCCGCCCGCCACGTTGCGCAGCGCGATGCTGCGGTCGAGCAGACCCACCTTCACCGTTTCGACCTGCACGCCGTTCTGCGCGAGGCCGGCCTTGAGGCGCGAGGCGGCAAAGCTCTCGGCAAAGGGGATTGAAGCGGCGCCGATGCCGACCAGGGCAATGACGGCGCCGAGAGCGATGACGGATTTCCTCACGGTTCGGCGTCCGGCTGCTTCGAGGGTTGGGCCGCATCGAAGGCTGGGTGCTTCATGCAGGTATCGTAGATTCGCTGGATGGCCGGGTAACGCTTCATGTCGACCTTGAAGCGCGTGGCGTTGAAGACCTGCGGGACCAGGCACATGTCGGCCATGGTCGGCCGGTCGCCGTGACTGAACGTACCGCCGCCACCCTGTTTCAGTGTCGCCTCGTAGGCGTCGAAGCCGGTCTCGATCCAGTGGCGCGACCAGGTGAAGGCGCTCTCCTCGGTCTGGTCGAACTTCTGGCGCAGGTAGGCCATCACGCGCAGGTTCTGGATGGGATGGATGTCGGCGCTCACGATCAGCGACAGGGCCCGCACGTGCGCCCGGCCGACCGGATCCCCGGGCAGCAGCGGCGGCTCGGGATGCGTCTCCTCGAGATACTCCATGATCGCCAGCGACTGCGTCAGCACCGCGCCATCGTCGAGGATCAGCGAAGGCACCAGCTTCTGCGGGTTGATCGCGGCATAGTCGGCCGAGGACTGCTCGCCCTTGCGCAAATGCCGCGACGCATGCTCGACCGCGATGCCCTTGAGGTTGAGCGCGATGCGCACGCGGAACGCCGCCGAGGACCGAAAATAGCCGATGAGCTTCATGACCGCCTCCGCGGCCACTGTAGCACGGCTTATGCGGGCGGCGTGTAGCGCACGACTTTCTGGTCGATGGCCCCGAAGATCGACTTGCCCGCCCGATCGAACATCTCGATGCGGATGTGATCGCCGAAGCTCATGAACGGCGTCACCGGCTTGCCGCCCTCGATCGTCTCGCGCACGCGACGCTCGGCGATGCAGGAGCAGCCGACGGCCGCATCGCGGTTCGCGACCGTGCCGGAGCCGACGATGGTGCCCGCCTCGAGATGCCGCGTGCGCGCGGCATGCGCAATCAGCTGGCCGAAATCGAAGGTGAGATCGGTGGCGGCGTTCGGATGGCCGAACTCCTTGCCGTTGAGGGTCGAGATCAGCGGCCGGTCGAGCCGGGCGCCGTTCCAGTCGTCACCCAGCTCGTCGGGCGTCACGGCCACCGGCGCAAAGGCCGTGGCGGGCTTGCCGTGGAAGAAGCCGAAGCCTTTGCCGAGTTCGGTCACGATGACGTTGCGCAGCGACACGTCGTTCAGGATCGTCACCAGCTTGATGTGCTTTCTCGCCGCTTCGGCCGAGATGCCCATCGGCACGTCGTCGACCATCACGCCGATCTCGCCCTCGAAATCGATACCCCAGGCCTCGTCGGCCATCTCGATCTCGTCGTTGGGACCGATGAAGGAGTCCGAGCCGCCCTGGTACATCAGCGGATCGGTCCAGAAGGACGGCGGCATCTCGACGCCGCGCGCCTTGCGCACCAGTTCGACATGAACGACGTAGGCCGAGCCGTCGGCCCATTGGTAGGCGCGCGGCAAGGGCGCCGCCAGCGCCGTCGTGTCGAGTTCGAACGAGCCGACCGCCTTGTCGTCCTCAAGCGCCTCGGCGAGCGCCCACAATTTTGGTGAATTGGTGGCCCAGTCGTCGAACGCCTTCTGCATCGTCGGCGCCACGGTGGTGGCCCGCACGCCGCGCGTCAGGTCGCGGTTCACGACGATCAGCGTGCCGTCGCGGCCGCCTTCCTTGAGCGATCCCAGCTTCATTGTGCGCTTCCCTACTCCGCTGCCTGCTTCACGTCCGGCGGCCGCCAGGACTTCACATATCCTTCGAACTCGACACCGGCCGGCATGGCCGCGACATCGACCGCATCGCGCGTGTCGATCATGACCGCGACCTCGTCGGTCTCGGTCTTGCCGCCACTGCCAACCTTGGTGGTCGCCGCCTTGAACGCCTTGGGATGCGGCCCGTGCGTGAAGCCGGTGGGATGCACCGTCATCATGCCGGGATGGATGTTGTCGCGGCTGAAGAAGCTTCCCTTGTGATAGAAAATCACTTCCTCGAAGTCGTCGTTGTTGTGGAAGAACGGCAGGCGCAGCGCCTCCGGGTCGCTCTCCAGCGGCCGCGGCACGAAGGTGCAGACGACGAAGCGGCTGGTGGCCCAGGTCGTGTGCGCCGAGGGCGGCAGATGGGCGCGATGGCTCATCAGCGGCCGCAGGTCACGCCAGTTGATGCGCACGACGCTGAGGTCGCCATGCCAGCCGATCGCATCCAGCGGATTGAACGGGAAGGTCACCGTCGAGAGCGTGTTGCGCCGCTTCACCGAGACCTTCCAGGTGCGCTCGTCCTGCTGGGCGCGGAAGGCCTCGTCGATGCGCGGTGTGTCGAGCATCGCCGGATCGAAGATCGCGTGACGGCCGACCAGCCCTTTCTCCGGCAGGACGAAGTGATCGTTGGTCGCCTCGATCATCAGCGATACGGTCGGCTTGGCCGGTTCCAGGCGCCACATCGTGCCGCGCGGGATCACGAGATAATCGCCCTCGGCATAGTCGAGATGGCCGTAGTCGCAGAACAGCGCTCCGTTGCCCTCGTGGATGAACAGGAGCTGGTCGCCGTCGCTGTTGCGGGCGAGCTGCGGCATGGGCTTGTCGAGCTTCCAGATGCGCATCTGCAAGTGGTTGTTGCCCATGACAAGCTCGGCCTCCCAGGGATTGGCCTGCGCCGTCACCAGCTTGTTGAGATCGAGGGCGCGCGGACGGATCGGGCCGTCGAATTCGACCCAGTCGGTCGGCTTGTGCTTGTGATGGAACTGCGCGGAGGGCCCGAAGAAGCCCTCTTTGCTGATTTCACGCTCGTAGGTGCCCTCGGGCAGACGCACATGGGCCTGGCGCGAGGCGGTACCCTCGACCTGGCGCAGCGGAATCCAGTTTTTGGCCATGGGGTCCCTCCGTTTCGTTTATTTCGTTTGTTTCGTTTATTGAGCCTTCAACACACCGCGGCGGATCTGGTCGAGTTCGATCGATTCGAACAGCGCGCGGAAATTGCCCTCGCCGAAGCCCTCGTTGCCGCGGCGCTGGATGATCTCGAAGAAGATCGGTCCGATCACGGTCTGGGTGAAGATCTGCAGCAGCAGCCCGCCGCCCTTGGTCGGCGCGCCGTCGATAAGGATGCGGTCGGCGCTCATCCGCTGGAGGTTCTCGCCGTGGCCTGGCAGGCGCGCGTCGACCTGTTCGTAATAGGTGTCCGGCACGTCCTGGAACGGCACGCCCTTGAGCTTGAGCGACTCGACCGACTCGTAGATGTCGCCGGTGCCGAGCGCGATGTGCTGGATGCCCTCGCCATGGTAGGCGGACAGATATTCCTGGATCTGGCTCTTGTCGTCGGAGCTTTCGTTGATCGGGATACGGATCTTGCCGCACGGGCTGGTCATCGCCTTGGACTTGAGGCCGGTGAGCTTGCCCTCGATGTCGAAGTAGCGGATCTCGCGGAAATTGAAGAGCCGCTCGTAGAAGTCGGCCCATTCGGCCATGCGGCCACGATGCACGTTGTGCGTCAGGTGGTCGATATAGGTGAGACCGACGCCCTTCGGATTGCGGTCGACGCCCGGCAGATACTCGAAGTCGACGTCGTAGATCGAGCCGCGCTCGCCGTAGCGGTCTACGAGATAGAGCAGCGAATCGCCGATGCCCTTGATGGCGGGGATGTTGAGTTCCATCGGCCCGACCTTGCCCTCGACGCCCCAGGCGCCCAGCGACAGCGCCCGCTTGTAGGCGGCGCCGGCGTTCTTCACGCGGAACGCGATGGCGCAGACGCTGGGCCCGTGCACACGCGCGAAGCCCTGGGCAAAGCTCTCCTTCTCTCCGTTGACGATGAAGTTCACGTCGCCCTGGCGATAGAGCGAGACATCCTTGGAGCGATGCTTCGCCACCTTGGTGAAGCCCATGCTCTCGAACAGGGCGCCGAGCGCCGCGGGATCGGGGGCGGTGTATTCGACGAACTCGAACCCGTCGGTGCCCATCGGGTTCACGGCGTCCATCTCCAGGATCTTGGCTTCGCTGACACTTGCCATGTTTGACCTCCCGGCTGAATTGGTTTCAAATGTAACTATTATGCCGACCGATTCGCAAGCCCTCGAACTGGAGAAATTTCTCCCCTACCGGCTGTCCGTCCTGGCCCAGCTTGTAAGCGAATCATTGCACGATCTTTATGCCGGGCCGTTCGATCTCAGCGTCCCCCAGTGGCGGGTGATGGCGGCCCTCGGGCGGTTCGCCCCCCTCACCGCCTCCGATGTGGGACAGCGGATCGTCATGGACAAGGTGGCCGTCAGCCGGGCGGTCGCGAGCCTGACGAAACGGGGTCTGGTCGAGCGTACGGCCGATCTCGACGACCGGCGACGGGCCCTGCTCCGGCTCAGCGCGAAAGGCCGCGCGATGCATGCGAAAATCGTCCCGATCGCCCTCGAATACGAGGCCGGGCTCTACGACGCCTTATCCCCTGAGGAGCGCCAGACCCTCAACGGCTTGTGTGACCGGCTGTTCGCCCACGCCAAGCTGTTGAGAAACCGGCCCTGAGGCCGCCTTGTGGCCCCGACTCCCCATGCTATAACGCCCGCCTCTTGTGATTCTGGGAGGCAGGATTGGCTAAGGCCGCCCAGCGCCCACCGGCCAAGCCGGTGCTGGTGCTCAACGGGCCCAACCTCAACATGCTGGGCAAGCGTCAGCCGGAGATTTACGGCCGCGAGACGCTGGCGGACGTCGAGGCGGCGTGCCGTGCCGAGGCCGTGCGCCTGGGCCTCGCGGTCGAGTTCGCCCAGAGCAATCACGAGGGCGTGCTGGTCGATCGCATCCAGGCCGCGCGCGAGGGCAATTCCGGCATCGTCATCAATGCCGGCGCCTACACCCATACGTCGGTCGCCCTGCTCGACGCGCTCAACGCCGCCGAGCTGCCGGCCATCGAAGTCCATCTTTCCAACATCTACAAGCGTGAAAGCTTCCGCCATCATTCGTACATCAGCCCGGCCGCGGTCGGCGTGATCGCGGGTCTCGGCACTCAAGGCTATCTCCTTGCCCTCCAGGCGCTGGCGCGCCTGCTGGCACGCTGAGCAACATCGGGAGCGTTTCTCCATGGCAAAGTTCGAGCTGGATACCGAGTTCGTCCGCAAGCTGGCGGCCATCCTCGAGGAAACCAAACTCGGCGAGATCGAGCTGGCCGACGGCGAGCGGCGCATCCGCGTCGCCCGCCCGACCGCCCCCGTTGCGCAGGCCGCACCGGTCATGATGGCCGCGGCGCCCGCGACCGCTGCAGCGCCCGTGGCCGGCGCTGCGCCCGCGGCGGCCAGCGACCTCTCCAAGCATCCTGGCGTCGTGAAGTCGCCGATGGTCGGCACCGCCTATCTGGCGCCCGAGCCCGGCAAGCCGAACTTCGTCTCCGTCGGCGACAAGGTCACGGCCGGCCAGACCCTGCTGATCATCGAGGCGATGAAGACCTTCAATCCGATCAAGGCGCCCAAGGCCGGCACGGTCATGCAGATCCTGATCGAGAACGCCCGGCCGGTGGAGTTCGGTGAACCGCTGATGATCGTCGAGTAAGGGGCCTCGGTGCCGATGTTCGACAAGGTCCTCATCGCCAACCGCGGCGAGATCGCGCTCCGCATCCACCGCGCCTGCCGCGAGATGGGCATCCAGACGGTCGCGGTCCATTCGACCGCCGACAGCGACGCGATGCATGTGCGCCTGGCCGACGAATCGGTGTGCATCGGCCCGCCACCGGCCCGCGAGAGCTACCTCAACATTCCCGCGATCCTGTCGGCCGCGACCATCGCCGGCGCCGATGCGATCCATCCCGGCTACGGCTTCCTGTCGGAGAATGCCCGCTTCGCCGAAGCGGTCGAGGCTCACGGTTTCACCTTCATCGGTCCGACGCCGCAGCACATCTCCATGATGGGCGACAAGATCGTGGCCAAGCAGACCGCCAAGGAGCTTGGCCTGCCGCTGGTGCCGGGCTCGCCGGGCCCCGTCGAGTCGATCGAGGAAGTCATCGAATTGGGCACCAGGATCGGCTGGCCCGTGCTGATCAAGGCCGTCGCCGGGGGCGGCGGTCGCGGCATGAAGGTCGTCCAGGATGCCGACGCCGCCGCCGAGGCCTTCTCGCTGGCACGCGCCGAAGCCAAGGCCGCCTTCAACAACGACTCGGTCTATCTTGAGAAGTACCTGCCGCGGCCACGCCACATCGAGATCCAGGTGCTGGGCGACGGGCTGGGCGCTGGCATCCATCTCGGCGAGCGCGACTGCTCGCTGCAGCGCCGGCATCAGAAGGTTCTGGAAGAAGCGCCCTCGCCCGCGCTCAATGCCGAGCAGCGCAACCGGATCGGCGAACTGGCGGCCGATGCCGTGCGCAAGCTCAAGTATCGCGGCGCCGGCACGATGGAGTTCCTGTTCCAGGACGGCGAATTCTACTTCATCGAAATGAACACCCGACTGCAGGTCGAGCATCCGATCACCGAGGCGGTGACCGGCATCGACCTGGTGCGCGAGCAGATCCGTATCGCCTCCGGCGCGCCGCTCGGCCTCACGCAAAAGGACATCGTGATCCAGGGCCATGCCATCGAGTGCCGGATCAACGCCGAGAATCCCGAGACCTTCGTGCCCTGCCCCGGCCTCGTCACCGACTACCATTCGCCCGGCGGACTGGGCGTGCGCGTCGATTCCGGCCTCTATGCCGGCTACTCGATCCCGCCCTACTACGATTCGATGGTCGCCAAGCTGATCGTCAACGGCTCCAGCCGCAACGAGTGCCTGATGCGCCTGCGCCGCTCGCTGGAGGAGTTCGTGGTCGGCGGCATCGACACCACGATCCCGCTGCACCGCCGCATCATCGGCGAGCAGGCCTTCATCGACGGCGACTACGACATCCACTGGCTGGAGAAGCTGGTCGGCCTGAAGAAGTAGCGCCGCGATGCTGGAGATCACCCCCGACCTCCTGCTCCAGGCCTATCGCATCGGCGTCTTTCCCATGGGAGAGAGCCGCGACGACCCCAAACTCTACTGGCTCGATCCCCGCCTGCGCGCGGTGCTGCCGCTCGACGGTTTCCACCTGTCGCACCGCCTGGCGCGCACGGTCCGCAGCGGCCATTTCGAGGTGAGCGCCGACACCGCCTTCGCCGAGACGGTGCGGGCCTGCGCCGAGCCGCGCCCCGGCCATCCCGAGAGCTGGATCAACGAGCCGATCGTCGAACTCTATACGGAACTCCATGCGCGCGGCTTCGCACACAGCGTCGAATGCCGAGTGGACGGCCGGCTGGTGGGCGGCCTGTACGGCGTTTCGGTCGGTGCCGCCTTCTTCGGCGAGAGCATGTTCAGCCGCGAGCGCGATGCCTCGAAGGTGGCGCTGGTGCATCTGGTGGCGCGGCTGATCAAGGGCGGCTTCGCCCTGCTAGACTGCCAGTTCATGACCGAGCATCTGCGCAGCTTCGGCGCGGTCGAGATCCCGCGCGACGAGTTCAAGGTGTTGCTGGCCGAGGCGATCGACCGCCCGGCAACCTTTCAGCGTGAGCTGGGCGGCGAGGATCCCTGCGCCATCGTGCAGGAGAGCACGCGCAGATCGTAGACGCCGTGGTCGAGCGCCGACAGCGACGGCGTCGAGGCGAACATCCAGCCGGCGAACAGCTTTTCTTCCGCCTGTCCCGGCTTGTGGTCGACGATGGTGAGGTAGGCCACCGATTCGGGCGGCGCCTCGGGCACGTTCACCAGGCAATCGCCGACCGTGATCTCGAGCGTGCCGAAGCGCGTCGATTTTCCGACCGGCGCGTAGAAGCGCTGCGTGCGGGCGGTCACCTTGTCGAGGCCCTGAAGCTCCGCCGACCGTGTGCCCGGCCCGTCCGGCACCGGCCGCAGGTTGGCGTTGCCCGGACGTTGCTGAGGCTGTTGCGGTTGCTGTGGTGGTGGCAATGGCGTCTGCGCCGACGCGGCGCCAATGCCGGCCGCCAGGACCGCGAACACGATCAGCCCGCGCATGCTCACCCCTTGGCGCGGGGCGGCGTCAACCCGTCGATCAGTTCGTGAAGCGCCTGTTTGATCTGCGTGGCGTCGCATCCCATCAGAACTCCATCCTCCAGCGCATCGGCGCAGAGGGTTTCGATTTCCTGGATGTTCTGATTCAGGACTTTGATCTTTTCGAGGCACGACACCGGCTTGCCGTCCGGTTGCCGCCAGACCGGCGGCTCTTTCGGGGATTGAGTGCCCATCACTTGTTTTCCGTGCTGCCGCTTCCTGTGCTGCCGAACATGAACTTCGCGATCAACTCGGTGAGCGGGATCGAATCCTGCGTATGCTCGATCTCGCCGCCGCTCTTCAGCATCTGCTTGTCGTTGCCCGGTTCGAGCACGACCACCATGCCGCCCAGCAGCGATTCGCTCACGATCTTGGCGTGGGTGTCCGCCGGCAGGTTTACGTTCGACGAAACCGCGAGGCGCACCACTGCCTGATAGGTCTTAGTATCGAGGCTGAATCCCGTGACGCTGCCGACCTTCACGCCGCTCAACGTTACGTCCGCCCCGCGCTTCAGCCCATCGATGCGTCCGAATTTGGCGACGAGTTCGTAACCGTCAGGTCCGGTACGATCGGATTTCGAAAAGGCATAGACGACGAAGGCGCAGGCCACCACCAGCACCAGCGCACCCACGATCGTCTCGACAATATTACGGCCCACGCTCGTTTCCCCCGCTAAACGCAGCGTCAGCCTGGACGCCACGCCTCATAGGCCGGCTTGGGCTTCTCGCCCTCCGACAGCGCATGACCCGGCGGCCGGTAGGCGTAATCGGTGCCGGTGAGGTTGGGCAGATGTTCCTTCTGCCACGGCTTGCGCGGCGGACCGCCGGCCGGCGGCGGTTCGGCGAGCGTGTGATGCAGCCAGCCATGCCATTCGGGCGGAACGCGCGATGCCTCGGCAACGCCGTTGTACATGACCCAGCGCTTGCGCCGCATGCCGGCGACGACGCGCTTGTCCTGGAAGTAGCGGTTGCCTTCCGCATCCGTGCCGACGAGTTCGCCGCGCATCTTCGTGAAGAGCCAGGTACCGATGATCATGAACCAACCACTTTGTAGGTGATGCGCGCTTGTACGCGGGCGCTTCAACGCGTGCAACGCGACGCGAACGACACGCGATTCGTGTCGTTCGACGACGTGCGAATAGAGCGATTCCATCGACTGTTGCGTTCTTGCATCATCTAGTACCATCAACAGCGTGGTCTACAAAATATAGTTGCGCACACAAGATTTTGTAATTTACTATCATCTCGTGCCCATATGTGCGTGTTCGATTTTGGATCGAACACCCCCCGCGACAGGGAACCAATAGACGGGAACGGGCACGGGGGATCGTCGATGCGCTTCGAGCGTCGGTATACGCAACCAGGAGAATCGCCATTCGCAGGAATGGCTTTTCGCGTTGCCGACTCCGAAATTCGCAACCCGGACGGTTCGATCGTCTTCCAGTTGAAGAATATCGACGTGCCGGCCGAGTGGTCGCAAGTCGCCTCCGACGTTCTCGCACAAAAGTATTTCCGTCGCGCCGGTGTGCCTGCACGCATGATCCGCGTCGCCGAAGCCGACATGCCGGAATGGTTGTGGCGTTCGATCCCAGACGAAGCCGCTCTCGGCATGATGCCGGAGGCCGATCGCTTCGGCAGCGAGACCAGCGCCCGTCAGGTGTTCCACCGCATGGCCGGCGCCTGGACCTACTGGGGCTGGAAGGGCGGATACTTCGACAGCGAGGAAGACGCCCGCTCCTTCTACGACGAGCAGTGCTACATGCTCGCCAACCAGATCTGCGCGCCGAACTCGCCGCAATGGTTCAACACCGGCTTGCACTGGGCCTACGGTATCGACGGTCCGGGCCAGGGCCATTGGTTCGTCGACCATCTCGATGGCAAAGCCTATCCGTCGGCCTCCGCCTATGAGCGGCCGCAGCCGCACGCCTGCTTCATACAGAGTGTCGCCGACGATCTGGTGAACGAAGGCGGCATCATGGATCTGTGGATCCGCGAGGCGCGCCTCTTCAAGTACGGCTCCGGCACCGGCTCAAACTTCTCGCGCGTCCGCGGCGAAGGCGAGAAGCTCTCCGGCGGCGGCGAGTCCTCCGGCCTGATGTCGTTCCTCAAGATCGGCGATCGCGCGGCCGGCGCCATCAAGTCGGGCGGCACGACGCGTCGCGCGGCCAAGATGGTGACGGTCGACATCGACCATCCCGATATCGAGGACTTCATCTCCTGGAAGATGCTCGAGGAGCAGAAGGTGGCCGCCCTGGTCGCCGGCTCCCGGCTGGCCAACCGTCACCTCAACGCCGTCATGCAGGCCTGCGTCGAGGGCGGCGACGGCGAAGCGGCCTTCGATCCGCGGCAGAATCCCAAGCTGCGGCGCGAGATCGTTGCGGCCCGCCAGGCCGAGCTGCCTGAGAACTACATCCAGCGGGTCATCCAGTTCGCCCGCCAGGGTTATCGCCACATCGACTTCCCAGCCTTCGACACCGATTGGGAGTCGGAAGCCTATGCCTCGGTGTCGGGACAGAACGCCAACAACTCGGTGCGAGTCACCGATGCGTTCCTGCGTGCGGTCGAGGAAGACCGGCAATGGGCGCTGACCGCACGCACCACCGGCAAGGTCACAAGGACGATCGGCGCCCGCCTCCTGTGGGACCAGGTCGCCGAAGCCGCCTGGCACTCTGCCGATCCGGGCGTCCAGTTCGATACCACGATCAACGACTGGCACACCTGCCCGGAGTCGGGGCGCATCAACGCCTCGAACCCGTGCTCGGAATACATGTTCCTCGACGACACGGCGTGCAATCTCGCCTCGTTGAACCTGATGCGGTTCCGGCGCGACGACGGCTCGATCGATGTCGGGGCGCTGGAGCATGCCAGCCGGCTGTGGACCGTCGTCCTCGAGATCTCCGTGATGATGGCGCAGTACCCGTCGCGCCGGATCGCCGAGCTTTCCTACCGCTACCGCACCTTGGGCCTGGGCTACGCCAATCTCGGCGCCCTGCTGATGGCCTCGGGCCTGGGCTACGACAGCGCCAGGGGCCGCGCCATCGCCGGCGCCGTGACCGCGATCATGACCGGCACCGCCTACGCCGCCTCGGCGGAGATGGCGGGCCTGATGGGCGCCTTCCCCGGCTTCGACGCCAATCGCGAGCCCATGCTGCGGGTCATCCGCAACCATCGCCGGGCCGCCCACGGCGCGAACGAGGCTTATGAGGACCTGTCGATCGCGCCTCAGGCTCTCGATGCGGCCAATTGCATGGACAACCGGCTCGTGGCTGCGGCCCGCAAGGTCTGGGACCGTGCGCTGGACCTCGGCGAACGGCACGGTTTCCGCAACGCCCAGGTCTCCGTCATCGCACCCACCGGCACGATCGGGCTGGTGATGGATTGCGATACCACCGGCATCGAACCCGATTTCTCGCTGGTGAAGTTCAAGAAGCTGGCCGGCGGCGGCTACTTCAAGATCATCAACCAGACCGTCCCGCTGGCGCTGCGCACCCTGGGCTACGACGAGGCCGCGATCGGCCGCATCGTCGGCCATGCCGTGGGCCATGGTTCGCTCGCCTCGGCACCCGCCATCAACCACGAGAGCCTCGCCGCGCGCGGCTTCGATGCGGCCACCCTTGAACGGATCGACCGGGCGATCGTCACGGCCTTCGATATCCGCTTCGCCTTCTCGCGCTACGCGCTGGGCGACGCCTTCTGCCACGAGACGCTCGGTCTCGACGACGAGACGCTCGCCGATCCCAGGCTCGACATCCTCTCGCGCCTCGGCTTCTCACGCGGCGACATCGCCGCCGCGAACATCCACGCGTGCGGGACGATGAGCGTCGAAGGCGCACGCGATCTCGAGCGCGAACATCTTTCTGTGTTCGATTGTGCGAATCCCTGTGGACGAGATGGCACACGCTTCTTGTCTGCAGAGAGTCACATACGCATGATGGCTGCAGCACAACCCTTCGTATCGGGTGCCATCTCCAAGACCATCAACATGCCGAACGCGGCGACGGTCGAGGATTGCCGCAAGGCTTATGAGATGTCGTGGAAGCTCGGATTGAAAGCAAACGCCCTCTATCGTGACGGATCCAAGCTCTCGCAGCCGCTGTCTGCGATGGCCTTGGGCGACGATGTTGCCGCCAACGACGATCTTGCCGACCTGTCGCCGGCCGCGCGCGCGCCGGTCATCGCCGAGCGGATCGTGGAGCGCATCGTCGAGCGCGAGGTTCGCGCCGGTCGCGAGCGGCTGCCGCAGCGCCGCAAGGGCTATACGCAGAAGGCCATCGTCGGCGGCCACAAGGTCTATCTCCGGACCGGCGAATACGAGGACGGGCGCGTCGGCGAGATCTTCGTCGACATGCACAAGGAAGGCGCGGCGTTCCGCAGCCTGATGAACAACTTCGCCATCGCGATCTCGATCGGCCTCCAGTACGGCGTGCCGCTCGAGGAGTTCGTCGAGGCCTACACCTTCACGCGGTTCGAGCCGTCCGGCCTGGTCGAGGGCAACGACGCGATCAAGATGTCGACCTCGGTGCTCGACTACATCTTCCGCGAGCTTGCGATCTCCTATCTCGGACGCAACGACCTCAGCCATGTCGAGCAGGCGGACCTCCGCCCCGACGGTGTCGGTCGCGGCGAGATCCAGGGCGAGCTGCCCTCGCCCGGCACGAATGCCGCCGAAGCGGCAGCCGCTGCGGTGAGCCGCATCGCCAGCGTCGGCTATGTGCGTAGCAACCTTTACGTATTGAACGGCAGGACTGCCGGCAATGCCGCGATCGCCGACGAGGCGATTGCAGGCGCCGCCCTGCCCAACGGACTGACCGACGGACCAGCCGTCGCTTCGGCGCACATCGCCAAGGCGGCCGTCGTCAGCGTCGCGCTCGGAGAAGCATCTTTCCCATCCCTGGGGTCAGCCCTCGAGGCAAAGCTCAAGGGATTCGAAGGGGATGCGTGTCCGGAATGCGGCAACTTCACCATGGTCCGCAACGGGACGTGCCTCAAGTGCACGACCTGCGGCGGGACCACCGGCTGCAGTTGAGCATGCGTGGCGTAGCGTACCGGCGTACCCCGGGGGCCTCGCGGTTGGGGACCTCATAGCTAACCATAGGAGACAGTTATGGCTGCTAAGAAGAAAGTTGCGAAGAAGAAGGCTGTTAAGAAGAAGAAGCAGTAACTAGGAAAGGGCGGAGGTCAAAGGCGACTTTGACCCCTCTAACAACGCCTTTCGGCTTCCGCGTGGGTGCCCTCTCGTAGGGCCCCACCGGAAGCCACCTAAACTAGAAGACGAGCCTGAAGCCGATCCGGCGCTCCTTCTCGGAGGCGGAAAGGCGAAACTAGCCAAAGCGTCCGGCGACCTCGGTCTGCCGGACTTTTTTCTTTCTGCCTTGCATATACCCTGCTTTCGCACTACATGGCGGAACATGGGTACTGACCAGTCAGTCAATATCTCTTCCATCGTCCCGACCCGCGTCCGGCGTCCGGAGGATCGTGCCTCCGAGATTGCGCGCGCCGCTCTCGACCTTTTCGTGACCCGCGGCTTTGCCGCGACCAAGCTCGAGGATGTCGCCAAGGCGGCCTCGGTCAGCAAGGGCCTCCCCTATCTTTACTTCAAGAACAAGGAAGAGCTCTTCAAGGCGGTCATCAGCGAAGCCGTTGCCGGGCCGCTCGCCGAGGCGACCGAGGTCATCGACCGTTTCGAGGGCACGAGCGAAGAGCTGCTGCGCGTCCTGGTCGCCGGCTTCCGTGCCTTCGAGGAGAGCCCGGCCGGCGGCGTCGTGAAACTCATCCTGGCCGAGGCCGGCAACTTCCCCGAGGTCGCACGCTTCTACTGCACCCACTTCGACGTGCGCGGCCGGGACCTGTTTGCCCGCACACTCCGTCGCGGCGTCGAGAGCGGCGAGTTCCGTCCCCTTCCCGACCTCGAAGCCGCGGCCATCATCGTCGTGCAGCCGCTCGCCATGTTCTCCGTCTGGAAGCGCTCCCTGGCGCCGTTCGATCCCTCGAACATCGACAGCGACCAGTATTACGCCGCCTATCTCGACTTCGTCCTCAAAGGGCTCCGGCCATGAAACGCAACATCGTCCTCGTAATCGTCGGCGCAGTGATGCTGCTGGCCGGTGGCGGCGCCTTCGCCTGGAAGAGCGGCAAGGGCACAGCGCCGGCAAGCAACGGAACCGTCGCCGCGAAACCTGCCGAACGCGCGCTGGAGCTGATCGCCGCCGAGGTGCACACGATCAAGCCGCGCGGCCTGGTCGATGTCGTGCGCTTCACCGGCACCACCCAGCCGATCGACCAGACCATCGTGAAGGGCCGCGTTGCCGGTCGCCTGGCCGAAGTCCTGGTCCGCGAAGGCGACCACGTGACCGAAGGCCAGGTGCTGGCGCGCTTCGAGACGACCGAGCTGCAGGCGAAAATGAACGAGCGCCAGTCGGCCCTCGAAGCCGCCCGCGCCGATGCGCGCTGGACCGCCCGCGATCGCGCCGACAAGGAGACGCTCGCCACCCGCAACATCGTCTCGCAGTCGGCGGCCGACCAGGCGCGTGCGACGGCCGAGAACCGCGCCTCCATGGTGTCCGTCGCCGAAGCCCAGCTCGACGTCGCCCGCAAGAACCTGGCCGATGCCGAGGTGAAGGCGCCGTTCGACGGCGTGGTCGGCGAGCGCATCGCCAACCAGGGCGAGTCGCTGCCCATCGACGGCAGGATCCTGGCCCTGCTCGACACCAGCCATGTCGAGATCGCGGCGCAGATGCCGGCCGCCGACGTGATCCGCATGAAGGTCGGCCAGACCGCCAATGTCACGCTCGAAGGCTTCGGCGACCGCGTGTTCGACGGCAGGATCACCCGCATCAGCCCGACGACACAGGCGGGATCCCGTTCGATCCCGGTCTATGTCGAGATCACGGACCGCCATGAGGCGCTGCGCGGCGGCCTGTTCGGCACCGGCAGCGTCACCGTGCAGGAGAAGGGTCACGCGCTCGCCGTACCGGCCTCGGCGATGCGCAAGGACGACCAGGGCGACTATGTGCTGGTCGTCGAGAACGACACGCTGGTGCGCAAGCCGGTCGGCGCCATCCGCACCTGGTCGCGCGGCGAGCTTGTCGAGGTGAAGGGCCTGGAGTCGGGTATGACCGTGGTCTCGGCTCCCCTGCCCGGCCTGCAGGCCGGCCGGCGGGTCAAGATCGCCGAGACGCGCTAGGCCGCCCCCCGCCACGCCATAACCATGAAGCTCACCCAGATCGCGGTCGACAATCCCGTCTTCGCCACCATGATGATGGTGGCGTTGCTGGTATTGGGCCTGTTCTCGTATCGGCAGCTCGGCATCGACCAGTTCCCTAACGTCGATTTTCCGATCGTCGTGGTCAGCACCGACTATCCCGGCGCGTCGCCGGAGACGGTCGAGAGCGAGATCAGCCGCAAGATCGAGGAATCGGTCAACGCCATTGCCGGCCTGAAGACGCTGACGTCGCGCTCGCTCGAGGGCAAGTCGATCGTCATCGCCGAATTCGAGCTGTCGGTGCCCTCGGCCGTCGCCATGCAGGACGTGCGCGAGAAGGTGCAGATGGTCCGAGCGGCCTTCCGGCCGGAGATCAAGGAGCCGCTGATCCAGCGGTTCAATCCCGACGACCAGCCGATCGTGTCGATCGCCGTCCGCTCCGACGTCCGCTCGGTGCGCGACCTCACGACCCTGGCCGACCAGATCATCATCAAGCGCCTGCAGACCGTGCGCGACGTCGGCCGCGCCACCATCGCCGGCGGCCTGAAGCGCCAGATCAACATCGAGCTCGATCCCGGCCGCATGCACGCCCTTCGCGTCGGCGTGAACGACATCATGCGGGCGATCAAGGACGAGAATCAGAACTTTCCCGCCGGTAACGTCCAGCGTGGCAACGACGACCGCGTCATCGAGGTGACCGGCCGTGTCGTCGAACCGGGCGACTTCGCCGATCTGATCGTGGCCCGCCGCGGCCAGGCCCCGGTCTATCTGCGGCAGGTCGCCACCGTGGTCGACGGCCAGCAGGAGCTGGAGAACGTGGCCACGATGAACGGCGAGCGGGCCCTGGCCATCGACGTGGTGAAGACGCAGGGTTCCAATACGATCGAGGTGGCCCGTGGCGTCCGCCGCGCTGTCGCCGAGCTGCAGTCCTCCCTGCCCCCAGACGTGAAGCTCGAGATCGTGCGCGACAGCTCGCGCGGCATCCAGAACTCGGTCGACAACGTCCAGCAGACCATGGTCGAGGGCGGTCTCCTGACCATCGCCATCGTCTTCCTGTTCCTGCACTCCTGGCGCAGCACCGTCATCACCGGCCTCGCGCTGCCGATCTCGGTGTTCGGCGCCTTCATGGTGATGGCCGCCTTCGGCTTCACGCTCAACGTGCTCACCCTGATGGCGCTCAGCCTCGCCATCGGCATCCTGATCGACGATGCCATCGTGGTGCGCGAGAACATCATGCGCCATATCGGCTTCGGCAAGACGCACCGCCAGGCCGCCATCGACGGCACCAACGAGATCGGCCTGGCCGTGCTCGCCACCACCTTCTGCATCGTGGCGGTGTTCCTGCCCGTCGCCTTCATGGGCGGCATCATCGGCCGCTTCTTCTTCCAGTTCGGCGTCATGGTCTCGGCCGCGGTGCTGATCTCGCTGTTCGTGTCCTTCACCCTCGACCCGATGCTGTCGTCGGTCTGGTACGACCCTCAGGCCCACGGCACCGGCCGTTTCGCCCGCATCGTCAACGGCGCGCAGGAACGGGCCAACGGCGTCTATCGCGTCGTGCTGGGCTGGGCGCTGCGCTGGCCCAAGATCACGCTTCTGATCGCGCTGGCGACCTTCGTCGGCAGCTTCGCGCTCCCGAAATACATCGGCTTCGAGTTCGTGCCGCAGGCCGATCTCGGCGAGCAGGTCGTCAGCATCGAGACGCCGGTCGGCTCCTCGCTCGAATACACCGAGTCCAAGTTGCGCCAGGTCGATGCCGCGCTGCGCGAATTCCCCGAGATCGACTACACCTACGGTACGGTCAACACCGGCTATGCCAACGGCAAGAACCAGGCGAGCCTCTATCTCAAGCTGAAGCCGCTGAAGGACCGCAAGCGCTCGCCCGACCAGCTCGCCCAGCCGATCCGCGAGCGGCTGGCCAGCATCCCGGGCATCCTGGTCTCCATCAACATTCCCGGCGGGCCGGGCGGCGGCGTCCAGAAGCAGCTCCAGCTCTCGCTTCAGGGGCCGGACACCAATACGCTCGACGCGCTGTCGCAGGACGTGATGAAGCGCGCCGCCGGCATCCGCGGCCTGGTCGATCTCGACCGCAACCTCAAGGCCGCCAAGCCGATCCTGTCGGTCCGCCTGCGCCGCGACGCCGCCTCCGACCTTGGCCTGGGGACTGCCGCCGTCGCCCAGTCGCTGCGCCCCCTCTTCGCCGGCGACGAGACCAGCCTGTGGCGCGCGCCCGACGGCGAGAACTACATGGTCATGGTCCGCCTGCCGACCGACGACCGCACAGGCATCGCCGATCTGCATCGGGTCTGGTTCACCGCCGGCACCGAGGCCAACGGCCTGCCGCGCATGGTCCATATCGCCCAGATCGCCGATGTCGTGACCGATGTCGGCGCCTCGCAGATCAACCGCCGCGACCTCAACCGCGAGGTCCAGATCACCGCCAACGTGTTCGGCCGCTCGGCCGGCGAGGTTTCGAGCGACCTGCAGCAGGTCCTGACCGAGATCAAGCTGCCGTCCGGCTACCGCTTCGTGTTCGGCGGCTCGACCAAGGACATGGCCGAGAGCGCCGCCTATGCCGGACAGGCGCTGCTGATGGCGGTCATCCTGATCTACCTGATCCTGGCCTCGCAGTTCGGCAGCTTCCTTCAGCCCATCGCCATCATGATGTCGCTGCCGATGTCGCTGATCGGCGTGTTCCTCGGCCTGCTGATCGCCGGCACGACGCTCAACATCTTCTCGGCCATCGGCTTCATCATGCTGATGGGCCTGGTCACCAAGAACGCCATCCTGCTGGTCGACTTCTTCAATCAGGCGCGCGAGCGCGGGACGCCGGTCAACGAGGCGCTGCTCGAAGCCGGCTCGATCCGCCTGCGCCCCATCCTGATGACCACCCTTGCCATGGTGTTTGGCATGCTGCCGCTGGCACTGGGCCTCGGCGAAGGCGCCACCCAGCGCGCGCCGATGGCCCATGCCGTGATCGGCGGCCTGATCAGCTCGACGCTCCTCACCCTGGTCGTCGTGCCCGTGATGCTGATCTACATCGACCGGATCAGCCTGTGGGCGACCCGCCGCTTCAGCCGCTCGCCCGACGAGATGGCCCGCGATCACAAGCCTGCCGAGTAGAAACGGCCGTACCGAATAGCCATTGTGCTGGCACGATTCGCGCTATGCTGGGGTCATGCCGGATGATGCCCCGACAGTCGGTCTGCGCATCGTCGACTCGCTCGCTGCAGTCGACGCCGCCCAATGGGATGCCTGCGCTCTCGCCCCGGGAGCGGCGGGCAGCCCCTTTCTCAGCTACCGCTTCCTGAAGGCGCTGGAGGACTCGAAGTCGGTCGGACGGCGTACCGGCTGGCAGCCGCAATACCTGCTGGCGGAGTCCGACGACGGCACGCTCCAGGGCGCGGCGCCGGTCTACATGAAGAGCCATTCGCAGGGCGAATATGTGTTCGACCACGGCTGGGCGCAGGCCCTGGAACGCGCCGGCGGCCGCTACTATCCCAAGCTCCAGGTCGCCGTGCCCTTCACGCCGGTGCCCGGCCCGCGCCTCTTCGCCCGTCCCGGACCGCTCGCCGACGCCGTGCGCGATGCGCTGATCGACATGCTGTCCAAGATCGCCGACGACAACAATATCAGCTCGGTCCACGCCACTTTCTGCACCGAGGACGACTGGAAGCGCTTCGGTGCACGCGGCTGGCTGCTGCGGCTGGGGCAGCAATATCACTGGAGCAACGAGGGTTATCGCACCTTCGACGACTTCCTGGGTGCACTCGCGTCACGCAAGCGCAAGGCGATCCGCAAGGAGCGCGAATCGGTGAAGCGCGAAGGCATCGTCATCGAGACGCTGAGCGGCGACGACATCCGGCCCGAGCACTGGGACGCCTTCTTCGCCTTCTACATGGACACCGGCGGCCGCAAGTGGGGCACGCCCTACCTGACGCGTTCCTTCTTCGACATCCTGGGCGCCACCATGGCCGACAAGGTGGTGCTGGTGATGGCGATGGCCGACGGACGTCCCGTCGGCGGCGCGCTCAACCTCAAGGGCGACGACACGCTGTACGGGCGCTACTGGGGCTGCCTCGAAAGCCACGCCTTCTTGCATTTCGAGGCCTGCTACTACCAGGCCATCGACTATGCGATCGCCCATGGGCTGGCGCGGGTCGAGGCCGGGGCGCAGGGCGACCACAAGATCCAGCGCGGCTATCTGCCCGTGCCGACCTACTCCGCGCACTGGATCTCCGATCCGAACTTCCGCCGCGCCGTCGACGACTATCTCAAGCGCGAACGGCCCGCCGTGCAGCAGGAGATCGAAGGGTTGATGCAGTATTCGCCGTTTCGGAAGGAAAACGAGGGCTGACAGCCTACTTGGCCATCAGCACCCCGAAGAAGAAGACCACGAAGAACGCGAGCTGCTCGGTCAGCCCGAGCGGTGCCTGCCAGCCGGTCTTCTCGATGATGAACAGGACCACCCAGAACACCGCGGTGGCGAGCACCGCGGCGCGAAAAGCGATCCAGAGTGGCTTGAAGGCACTCACTAGCTGGCGAGCACCGGTTCCTGGTTGGCCGGCGGCAGCGCGCCGCGCTCGGGCGGCAGGAAGGTGAAGACCAGCTTGGCCGCCTCGCCTGTCCCATCCGTGTCGACCCGGACCGTGCCGCCGTCGGAGAGCTTGCCGAACAGCACCTCCTCGGCCAGCGGCTTCTTCACGTATTCCTGGATCACGCGGGCGAGCGGCCGGGCGCCGAACAGCCTGTCGTAACCCTTCTCCGCCAGCCAGCGGCGTGCACCGTCGGTCAGCTCGATGAAGACCTTGCGGTCGGCGAGCTGGACCTCGAGCTCGGCCACGAACTTGTCGACCACCCGACCCATCGATTCAGGACCCAGGCTGGCAAACTTGATGATCGCGTCGAGGCGGTTGCGGAATTCCGGCGCGAACATGCGGTTGATCGCGTCATTGTCCTCGTCGTGCCGCTGCTCGCGGCCGAACCCCAGTGCGGGCTTGGCGATGTCGGCGGCGCCGGCATTGGTGGTCATGCAGAGGATGACGTTGCGGAAATCCACCGTCCGGCCGTTATGGTCGGTGAGCTTGCCGTAATCCATCACCTGCAGCAGGACGTTAAACACGTCCGGATGCGCCTTCTCGATCTCGTCGAACAGCACGACGCAATGCGGATGCTGGTTCACCTTGTCGGTGAGCAGGCCGCCCTGATCGAAGCCGACATAGCCCGGCGGGGCGCCGATCAGGCGCGAGACGCTGTGCCGCTCCATGTACTCCGACATGTCGAAGCGGATGACCTCGAGGCCGAGCAGGCGCGCCAGCTGGCGCGTCACCTCGGTCTTGCCGACGCCGGTCGGGCCGGCCAGCAGGTAGCTGCCGATCGGCTTCTCCGGCGAGCGCAGGCCCGCGCGGGCGAGCTTGATCGACGCGGCGAGCTGGTCGATGGCGTGATCCTGGCCGAACACGACGGTCTTGAGGTCGCGGTCGATGGTGCGCAGCAGCTCGGTGTCGTCCTTGGAGACCGACTTCGGCGGGATGCGGGCGATCTTCGCCACGATGTCCTCGATGTCGGCCACCTCGATCGTGGTCTTGCGCTGGTCGGGCGACCGCAGCATCTGGGCCGCGCCGACCTCGTCGATCACGTCGATCGCCTTGTCCGGCAGCTTGCGGTCGTGGATGTAGCGCGCCGACAGCTCGACCGCCGCCTTGATGGCATCGTCGGTGAAGCTCACGTGATGATGCTTCTCGTAGACCGGCTTGAGGCCGCGCATGATCTCCACGGCATCGCCGATCGAAGGCTCCGGCACATCGATCTTCTGGAAGCGGCGGACCAGCGCGCGGTCCTTCTCGAAGTAGTTGCGATACTCCTTGTAGGTCGTCGAGCCGATGCAGCGCAGCTCGCCCGACTGCAGCGAAGGCTTCAGCAGGTTCGAGGCGTCCATCGAGCCGCCCGACGTCGCGCCGGCGCCGATGATCGTGTGGATCTCGTCGATGAAGAGGACCGAGTTCGGCTTCTTCTTGAGCTCGGTCAGGACGGCCTTGAGGCGCTCCTCGAAGTCGCCGCGGTACCGCGTGCCGGCCAGCAGGGCGCCCATGTCGAGCGAGTAGATGATCGATTCCCGCAGGACTTCCGGCACCTCGCCGTCGACGATCTTGCGGGCAAGGCCCTCGGCGATCGCCGTCTTGCCGACGCCCGGCTCGCCGACATAGAGCGGGTTGTTCTTGGTCCGGCGGCACAGGACCTGGATGGTGCGCTCGACCTCATGATCGCGGCCGATCAGCGGATCGACGCGGCCCTCGCGAGCCTTCTGGTTGAGGTCGACGCAATAGGCGGCCAGCGCCTCGTTGCCCTGCTTGGCCGAAGCTTCGCCGCCCGCCTCCTCCTCGGAGCCGGTGACGCGGCGGGTGCGGGTGCGGCCCGGCACCTTGGCCTTGCCGTGACTGATGTAGTCGACCGCATCGAGACGCGTCATGCCCTGGTTCTCGAGGAACGACACGGCATGGCTGTCGCGCTCCGAGAAGAGCGCCACCAGCACGTTGGCGCCGGTCACCTCGTTGCGGCCCGACGACTGGACATGCACGGCGGCCCGCTGGACGACGCGCTGGAATCCCGCGGTCGGCAGCGGCTCGCTCGGGCTCTGCGTGATGATGCCCTTGAGGCGATTATCGACGAAGGTCTCGAGGTCGTGGCGCAGCCGATCGATATCGACACCACAGGCCTTGAGGACGGGGACGGCATCCTCGTCCTCCGTCATCGCCAGCAGCAGGTGCTCCAGCGTCGCGTATTCATGGCGACGCTCACCGGCTAGTCCGAAGGCGCGATGCAGGGACTTTTCGAGGTTCTTGGACAACATCGACATCGAAACACCTCGACAGGAAAAACGAACTACTCTCGGTCGTCGTTACTCTTTCTCCAACGTGCACTGGAGAGGGTGCTGGTTCTTGCGGGCGTAATCGACCGTCTGGGTCACCTTGGTCTCGGCGATCTCGTACGTGTAGACACCGCAGACCCCGACGCCCTTCTGGTGGACGTGGAGCATGACCTCGGTCGCTTCTTCGCGATTCTTCTGGAAGATGTTCTGCAGAACGTCGACCACGAACTCCATCGGCGTGTAGTCGTCGTTCAGCATCAGCACCTTGTACATCGACGGCTTCTTGGTGCGGGTCCGCGTGAGCGTAAGCGCACCGGTTCGGCCATCGTCGCCGCCCTCGCCGTCGTCACGACGCGGCGGCTGCTGGGGCGGTCCGCCCGGCGGCTGCTGGGGAGGTTCGCCCGTCCCGCTGATCCGCCATTCGCCTTCGCTGCGCAGAAAGTCCATCGTCGTCGTCACGCTCCGAGATCAAGCAACACAGGAATTATATAGGTAGCGTTACGGGTTCCGCTACCTCGGCCGGAGACCATCCTTTCCGACCACCAGCATCCAGCGATCGGCGCGGGCACGGTGGACCGGCGCGTTCATGTCACGGCGCAGTTCGGCGGGCTCCAGCTTGCGGGGCGGATTGACCGGGATCGGCACCTTGTCCCACGAGAACAGCCGGGCCGCGAATTTCACATTCGCGAAGCCGTCGGTCGGATAGTGGTAGGCCTGAAAGCCCCAGACGCCGTTGCGGCACGACGCGACGGTCCACCAGAAATCGTTGTCCGGCAGGCGCATTCCGTCCCGCGGAGGGCCGAAGGCGCGGCTCTCTTCGAGCAACCCCACGAGATCGCGGGTTTCGTCGACGGTCAGGAGGCGCTGGCCGCCCTTCATGCTCCAGGGCGCGAAGATGTCCTTGGGGTTGGAGATCAGCATGTTGGTGATGCCGGCCGTGACGTTGCCCTGCCCCTCCAGCACGCCGATGTTCATGCCGGCCGTGCCGTCGGGCTGCAGGAAGATCTCGTAGACGCGGACCTGCTCCTCCCACAGCGCATTGTAGATGAGCCTGAGGCGGTTGCGCCCGCCCGGTGCACAGGCTTCTCGGATATCGTTGGCCGCGACGAAGTCGAACCAATGGAAGCTGCGCACGACCGGCAGTTCGACGTTGCGATCGGGCCGCTGCGCCATGGCCGGCGCCGCCGAGAGGATGGTCAGGGCAGCCAGCGCCACAAAAAAAGCCTTCATCACGCCTCCTAAAGGGGGACCAGCATAATCCGAACCAACTTGGGCAGCAGAGCGGCATGACTAAAGTTGCATAGCCCCACAAACTTTAGTAAAGTTCCAGCAACTGCTCATAACCTATTGTATGGGCACAAGAATCAGATTTCGCGTGTGGCGTATTCGCAATGATTTTCCCCCTCAGGCGAATTGCGGTCGGCTTTTCCTGGGTCGCCGTCAGCATTCTTTTTCTTGGTGCCTCGCTCGCGCCGTCGCCGGTTGACGCCCAGACGCAGGCGAAGTCGGTCAAGCGCGCCGCACCGCCCGCCAAGGCCCGCGCCAAGGCCGCCTCGCGCAACACCTCCTCTTCCTGGGTGGCCAATCCCGGGGTCTCGGCAAAAGAATCCTACCTGATCGTCGACGCGACCAGCGGCCGCGAGCTGGCGTCCGATCGTGCCGACGAGCTGCGTCATCCGGCATCACTCACCAAGCTGATGACGATCTACCTCACCTTCTCGGCCCTCGATTCGGGCCGGCTGTCGCTCGGCGACGGCCTGCCGGTGTCGATCAATTCGCTCAATGCGCCGCCCACCAAGATGGGCATGACGCCGGGCGGCACGGTGAACGTGCGCGACGCCACGATGGCGCTGGTGACGCGTTCGGCCAACGACGCCGCGGTGCTCCTGGCCGAAGGCCTTGCCGGCAGCGAGGAGGCCTTCGCCCGCCTGATGACCCAGAAGGCCCGCCAGCTCGGCATGAGTTCGACGGTGTTCCGGAACGCATCGGGCCTGCCCAACAGCGAGCAGGTCACCACCGCCCGCGACCTCGCCAAGCTCGCCAACGCGCTGCTGCGCGACTACCCGCATTACTACGCAATCTTCTCGGTGCAGAGCTACGCCTATCGCGGCCGTGCCCTCACGAACCACAATCGCATGCTCGGCAACTATGACGGCGCCGACGGTCTGAAGACCGGCTACACGAATGCCTCCGGCTTCAACCTCGTGATGTCGGCCGTACGCGACAACCGACGCCTGATCGGTGTCGTCATGGGCGGGCCCAGCGCCGCCCAGCGCGACCGCACCATGGCCGACCTCATGGATCGCGGCTTCACGCTGGCAGCCGCCATGCAGCTCTCGCCCTGGACGTCGGTGCGCAAGCCCCCGTCGGCGCGCTACACCGCCGCCCAGTTCGATCCCGGCGCCAGCTTCGCCGAAGCCTATCGCCCGCCGGCCGCGGCCCAGCCGCAGCAGCAACCGCAGCAGGCCCAGCAACAGCAGGTCAGTCCGAAGTACGCGGGCTTCGTGGCCCCCGCTCCGGCGAAGCCCGCGACCACGGCCGCCTTCGCCGCGGCACCGCCGGCCAACCCGGCACCGGCCCCCGCCATGCCGGACACACCCGCTCTCGGGAGCTGGGTGATCCAGGTCGGCTCGTTCAGCGAACCGCAGGCCGCTCAGGCCGCCCTCGAACGCGCCGCCGCGGCGCTGCCCGATGCGCGCTCGGCCTCGGCCATCGTCGACGAAGTGCAGATGGCCAACCGCGTCTTTCACCGCGCACGGCTCATCAACCTGTCGCAGGAACAGGCCACCGAAGGCTGCAAGCGCCTCGAAAAGCGGAAAGTCTACTGCTCGGCGCTCCAGGTCACCGCCTGGAATACGCCGGGTGCACGCTGAAGACGCGCCGGATCCGGTCGACGAACTTGCGCTTGTCGCGCCGCTGCCACTCGATCAGCGACCATTCGCCGTCGACCGGCTGGAACGCTTTCTCCTTCGGCTCGAAGACCGAGACCACGGTCAGCCGGCCATCGACACGCACCTTCAGCGGCGCGATCCTGTAGCGCGCCCCCTCGTATGCCGAGAGACGTTCGACTTCGAGCCGGCTGAAGCCTCCCACCACGGCGCCCTGCACGATCCCCTTCGGATCGGGCACCGCCACCGGATAGGTCACGCCGGCCGCCTTGCGCCGCGAATAGCCCGCGAGGGTCGCGGGCACCCATGATCTGGGCGGCAGGCGCCGGCCGATGACCAGCGCCGTCACGTCGGGGTCGAGCAGGCTGCCGTAGAAGAAGAAGCGCATCAGTGATGATGGCCGGAAGACGCATCGTCCGGCAACTCCACACCGCAAGCCGCCAGGGCGGCCTTCAGGTCGGCCATCAATCGCTCCAGTCCGGCATCGTCGGCCGCCTCGCAGCGCGCCACCAGGACGGGCTGGGTGTTCGAGGCCCGCAGGAGCCACCAGCCATCCTTGGTGCTGACCCGGACGCCGTCGACATCGGAGAACTTGGCGCCGTCCTTCTGCAGCTTGGCCTTGACCTTCTCGACCACACCGAACTTCTGGTCGTCGGCGCAGTCGAAGCGCAGTTCGGGCGTGTTGACCGGCTGGGGCAGCCCATCGCGCATTTCGGCCAGGCTCTCCTTCGAATTGGCCACGATGTTGAGCAGGCGCAGGCCACAATAGAGCGCATCGTCGAAGCCGTAGAAAGTGTCGGCGAAGAACACGTGGCCGCTCATCTCGCCTGCGAGCGGCGAGCCGATCTCGGCCATCTTGCTCTTGATCAGCGAATGGCCGGTCTTGAACATCATCGGCTTGCCGCCGGCCTTGGCGATCTCGTCGAACAGCACCTGGCTCGCTTTGACGTCGGCGATGATGGTCGCGCCGGGATGGCTCTTCAGCACGTCGCGCGACCACAGGACCAGGAGCTGGTCGCCCCACAGGATGCGGCCCTTGCCGTCGACGGCGCCGATCCGGTCGCCGTCGCCGTCGAAGGCGATGCCGAGATCGCAGCCCTGCTTCTTCACCTCGGCAATCAGCTGCTCGAGGTTCTTCGGCACGGTCGGATCCGGATGATGCGACGGGAAAGTGCCGTCGACCTTCTCGTTGAGAATGAAGTGTTCGCCCTCGAGCTTGTCGACGACGGCGTGGATCGAGACGCCGACCGCACCGTTGCCGGTGTCCCAGGCAACCTTGAGCTTCTTGCCGGGCTTCACGTCGCGCAGCAGGCGCGCCGCATAGTCGGCGAGGACCGGCCGCTTCTCGACCTTGCCCTGCCCGGTTTCCCAATCGCCCTTGCCGGCCATTTCGCCCAGGGTCTGGATGTCGGCACCGAAGAACGACTTCTTGCCCATCATCATCTTGAAGCCGTTGTAGTCCGGCGGATTGTGCGATCCGGTGATCTGGATGCCGCCGTCGGCCTCGAGGTGATAGACCGCGAAGTAGAGCATCGGCGTCGCCGCGAGCCCGATGTCGATCACGTCGATCCCGGCCGAGGTCAGGCCCTCGATGCAGGCGGCCGCGAGTTCCGGCGAGCTCAGTCGGCCATCGTAACCCAGCGCCACGCGCTTGCCGCCCTTGCGTCGGACGAGCGTGCCCAGCGTACGACCGATCGCCCGCGCGTCGGCCGCATGGACCGTGCCGCCCACGATACCGCGGATATCGTACTCACGCAGGATGCTCGAATCGAACTTGTGGCTCATGAAATGAAACTCCGGAAACAGACCGTGAGAAATTCAGGCGCGCGGGCTTGGGCGGCCGACGCCTTCGTAAGCGAAGCCAAGCGACCGCATTTCGCCGGGATCGAAGATGTTGCGCAGGTCGACGATGCGCGGCTGGCGCATCGCCTCCTTGATGCGGCGCGGGTCGAGGCCGCGGAACTCGGGCCATTCGGTGATCACCACAAGGACGTCGGCGCCCGTCACCGCTTCGTAGGCGGTCTTGGCAAAGGTCACGTCTTTGAAGAGATGACCCGATTCGGTCATGCCTTCGGGATCGAACGCCACGATCCGCCCGCCCGCCGCCTGCAGCGCCGGCACGATGTCCAGCGACGGTGCATCGCGCATGTCGTCGGTGTTGGGCTTGAAGGTCAGCCCCAGCACCCCGATCGTCAGCCCCGCCACCGAGCCGCCGCAGAAATCGATGACCTTCTGCGCCATCTTCTTCTTGCGGCTGTTGTTCACCTCGATCACCTGCTCGACGATCGTCTGCGGCGCATTGGCCTCGCGCGCCGTATAGGCCAGCGCCAGCGTATCCTTGGGGAAGCACGAGCCGCCGAACCCCGGACCCGGATGCAGGAACTTCCGCCCGATCCGGCCGTCCAGCCCAATCCCCCGCGCCACATCGTGCACGTCCGCACCGACCCGCTCGCACAGGTCCGCGATCTCGTTGATGAAGGTGATCTTGGTCGCCAGGAAGGCGTTGCCCGCGTACTTCGTCACCTCCGCCGTCTCGACGTTGGTGAACACCATCGGCGTCTGGATCAGGTTCAGCGGCCGGTAGATCCCCGCCATCACGTCGCGCGCCCGCTGGCTCTCGACGCCGATCACCACGCGGTCGGGCTTCATGAAGTCCTCGATCGCCGCGCCCTCGCGCAGGAACTCCGGGTTCGACACGACGTCGAACTCCGCCGCCGGCCGCGCCTCGCGGATGATGCGCGTCACCTCCCGGCCGGTGCCCACCGGCACCGTCGACTTGGTCACCACCACCGTATAGCCGGTGATCGCCCGGGCGATCTCGGCCGCCGCGGCATAGACATAGGACAGGTCGGCATGGCCGTCGCCGCGCCGCGTCGGCGTCCCCACCGCGATGAACACCGCGTCGGCATCGCCCACCGCGGCCGCCAGGTCGGTGCCGAACGACAGGCGGGCGGCCTGCACATTGTCCTCGACCAGCTTGTCGAGACCGGGCTCGAAGATCGGGATCTCGCCTTTCAGCAGCCGCTCGATCTTGCCGGCATCCTTGTCGACGCAAATGACGTCGTGCCCGAACTGGGCGAAGCAGGCACCGGACACCAGTCCGACATAGCCCGAACCGATCATCGCAATACGCATCGCAGCTAGCCTTTCAGAAGACGGCCAAGGAGAGCGCGCGTCTCCACAGTCGTGTCGGGACGATGCAGGGCCACGGCCACATTGGCTTCGAGGAAGCCGATCCGGCTGCCGCAATCGTAACGCTGGCCAGCATAGCGCAGCGCATGGAACGGGCTATGGCCGATCATCTTCGCCATCGCGTCGGTAAGCTGGATCTCGCCACCGGCGCCGGTCTCATGCCGGTCGAGATGACCGAACACTTCGGGCAGCAGCACGTAACGGCCGATCAGCGCCAGGTTGGAGGGCGCCTCCTCGGGCTTGGGCTTTTCCACCATGCCGGTGATCTCCGACAGGTTGCCGCTCTCGTTCTTCACCGCCGCGATGCCGTAGCTCTTGGTCTGCTCGCGCGGCACTTCCATCACCGCGACCACGCTGCCGCCGGTCTTCTCGTGCGCCTGCACGAGCTGGCCGATGCAGCTCGGCGTGTCGATCGTCAGTTCGTCCGGCAGAAGGACGGCGAACGGCTCGTCGCCGATCCAGTGACGGGCGCACCACACGGCGTGGCCGAGGCCGAGCGGCTTCTGCTGGCGCGTGAAGATGGCATTGCCCGGCTTGATCGTGGCGGCCTGCGTCAGCTTCAGCTCCGGCGCCTTCTTGCGCTGTTCCAGCGTCGCCTCGAGCTCGTAGGCGTGATCGAAGTGATCCTCCAGCGCGCCCTTGTTGCGCCCCGAGACGAAGACGAACTCCTCGATGCCGGCGGCAAGGGATTCCTCGATCGCGTACTGGATGAGCGGACGGTCGACGACGGTCAGCATCTCCTTGGGCATGGCCTTGGTTGCGGGAAGGAACCTGGTCCCCAGACCGGCGACCGGCAGGACAGCTTTCCGAACACGTTGCGCCATGCTTATCGACCTCGTTCTGGCCTGGATTCTATAGCTGAATCAATGATTTGACAGGATCGTTACACGACAATCCGCAAGCTGAGCTAGATGCCATGTCGACGCCCCTTCTGGCAAGATCAGCCACCGAGCAGCACATCCTTGGCGCGGTTGATGCGCGCGGCAAGGTCTGCCGAGCCGCCGACATCGGGATGCATGCGCTGGATCAGGCGCCGATGGGCGGCGCGGATCTCCTCCGCCGTCGCGCCTTGCGCCAGCCCCAGCACCGCCAGCGCCTCCTCCCGCGTCATGTCGGTGCGGGGGCCGCGGGGCGGCGGCGTGCGTTGCGCGTTGCGCCACTCCGCTCCCAGGCGGCGGTCGAGATAGGCTTCGAGGACCCGGAGCGAATCGGCATCCGCGGCGCATTCCGTCCTCAGTTCGAGAAGGTCGGTATCCCCCAGCAGGTCGAGCGTGCGCCCGGCGAAGCGGCCGGCCAGCACCGTGCCGCCGACATCGCCGCTCGCATGGTCGATCCAGGCCTTCAGGAAGGCCGTGTTCACCTCGGTGCGCTGCCCAGTGCCCGGCGAGCTGAACCCGCCGGACGGGCGGTTGCGGAAGGCCCGCGCGATCAGCGCGGTGATGACCACGCCCGCCAACCCCATCAGCTCCGGCAGAAGACCGGGCAGAAAGCGCAGACCAAAGATCAGCAGGCCGCCCACGCCGAGGCCGCCCAGGACCACCATGATGACGCGGAGCACGCGCGCCAGCGAAGAAGGATTAGCCCGCAGGAACCAGGCAACCACCAACGCGATTCCGGCCAAGACGAGAAGCGCCAGCAGGAATACCGCAGGCATGGCCTATTGCCGGGTCGTCGGCGCCTGTGGCGCCGGCGTTTGCGGCTGCGTCTGGGACTGGGATTCCGCCCGCTCGCGCTGGATCTGGCGCCAGCGCTCGACGTTGCGATTGTGCTCGGGAAGCGTGGTGGCGAAGGCGTGGCCGCCCTGGCCGTCGGCGACGAAGAAGAGCGAGCGGTCGCGCGCCGGGTTGGTCGCCGCCACGATCGAGGCGCGCCCCGGATTGCAGATCGGCCCGCGCGGCAGGGCGGCGATCACGTAGGTATTGAACGGCGTATTCGATTGCAGGTCGGCCCGCGTCAGGTCGCGGCCGAGCGGCACCTTGCCTTCGGTCAGGCCGTAGATGGTGGTGGGATCGCTCTCCAGCTTCATGCGGCGGCGCAGGCGGTTGATGAACACCGCGGCCACCTTGGTGCGCTCGGCCGGCACCGCCGTCTCCTTCTCGATCATCGACGCCAGGATCAGCGCCTCGCGCTTGTTGGCGAGCGGCAGGCCGGCCGCGCGCTTGCGCCATGCCTCGTCGAGCGTCTTCTCCATCGCCTCCTTCATGCGCAGCAGCAGCCCGTCGCGGGTGTCCTCGCGCGAATAGAAGTAGGTCTCGGGCAGGAGGTCGCCCTCCTTCACGTCGAGCGTGATGTCGCCGGTGAGGGCCTCGGTCTTGCGCACCAGCTCCAGCACTTCGGGCGTCGTCATGCCCTCGGGAATGGTGAGTCGCCGCTGGACGACCTTGCCCGATTGCAGCAATTCGACCAGCGCCTGCATCGAGGTGTGCGCCGGGACCTCGTACTCGCCGGCCTTGATGGGCTTGGGCGAGGGATCGATCATCAGGGCCACGCGGAACAGGCGCGGATGGGCGATGACGCCCTCCTCCTGCAGCAGCTTGGCCATGGTGGTCGGTCCCGCGCCGCGCGGGATCACGACGTTCTTCGTCGCCTCGAGCGGCCCCTGCGCCGTCAGGATGGCATGCCCGACATAGATCGTGCCGCCCATCACCGTGACGAACAGCGCGATGAAGAAGAGAACCCAGCGGAAGTAGCTGAGCATGACTCAGCTCCTCAAGGTGACGTTCAGACCGGCGCGACGATCAGGGCCGCGTTGGTGCCGCCAAATCCGAACGAGTTGCTCAGCGCATGGCGGACCTTGCGCTGCTTGGCCTGCTTGGGCACCAAGTCGATGTCGCAGCCTTCGTCGGGCTCGTCGAGGTTGAGCGTCGGCGGAACCGCCTGCTCGATCAGCGACTTGATGGAATAGATCGCCTCGATCGCGCCGGCGGCGCCCAGCAGATGGCCGGTCGCCGACTTGGTCGACGACATCGAGAGATTGTAGACATCCTGGCCGAAGGTGCGCTTCACGGCGCCCAGTTCGATCACGTCGGCCATCGTCGATGTGCCGTGCGCGTTGATGTAGTCGATCTGGTCGGTGCCGAGATTGGCGCGCTTCAGCGCCGCCTTCATGGCCCGCACCGCGCCGTCGCCATCCTCGGACGGAGCCGTGATGTGATAGGCGTCGCCCGACAGGCCGTAGCCGATGATCTCGGCGTAGATCTTCGCGCCGCGCTTTTTCGCGTGCTCGTACTCTTCGAGCACCAGGCAGCCGGCGCCCTCGCCCATCACGAAGCCGTCGCGCTTCTTGTCCCAGGGGCGCGACGCCTGCGTCGGCGTGTCGTTGAAGTCGGTCGACAGGGCCTTGCAGGCGTTGAACCCCGCGATGCCGATGCGGCAGATCGCGGCTTCGGCGCCGCCCGCCACCATGACGTCGGCATCCTCGAACTGGATCAGCCGCGCGGCATCGCCGATCGCATGCGCACCGGTGGCGCAGGCGGTGACGACGGCGTGGTTGGGGCCCCTGAAGCCGTACTTGATCGAGACCTGGCCCGAGACGAGGTTGATCAGCGCCGACGGAATGAAGAACGGGCTGACGCGACGCGGCCCCCGCTCCTTCAAGGTCAGCGATGTCTCGTAGATCGTCTGCAGGCCGCCGATGCCGGAGCCGATCATGACTCCGGTCCGGTTGAGGCCTTCCTCGTCCTTGGGCATCCAGCCGGAATCCTCGACCGCCTGCTGGGCAGCCGCGATTCCGAAGACGATGAACTTGTCGAGCTTCCGCTGCTCCTTGGGCGCCAGGTAATCGTCCACATTGAAGTGGCCGTTCGCCTTGTCGCCCTGAGGCACCTCGCCCGCGATCTTGGTCGCGAGGTCCGAGGTGTCGAAAGCCTGAATCGAGCGGATGCCCGATTCAGCCGCCATCAGGCGTCGCCAGTTCGTGTCGACGCCGTCACCCAACGGCGTCACCATGCCCATGCCCGTTACGACCACGCGCCTCATCTTCCGCCTTCCTCTTTCAGGAACCGGTGGAGATCAGGACTTCGCAGTGCCTTTGATGAAGCCGATGGCATCGCCGACGGTCTGGATCTTCTCCGCCGCGTCGTCGGGAATCTCGATGCTGAACTCTTCCTCGAACGCCATCACCAGTTCCACCGTGTCGAGGCTGTCGGCGCCCAGATCGTCGATGAACTTGGCCTCTTCCTTGACCTGCGCGGCCTCGACACCGAGATGCTCGACGACGATCTTCTTAACGCGCTCGGCAATATCGCTCATTTTCTTGTCCTTCCCGTGTATCCAAAATTCCCAGGTCGCCGGAGGGGGTGGCGATTGCCGGGCTCTTAACATAGCTCCCGTGCCATTGGCTAGGTCCGAAAAGCCCACAGAATCAGGCACTTGTAGGGTTGTCCCTCAGATCATCGCCATCCCGCCGTTGATGTGCAGCGTCTGGCCCGTGACATAAGCCGCTTCGTCGCTGGCGAGATAGACCACGCCGGCGGCGATCTCCTCCGGCGTGCCGAGCCGGTCGGCGGGCACCCGGCCAAGGATGGTCTTCTTCTGGTCGTCGGTCAGCACGTCGGTCATCGGCGTGGCAATGAAACCCGGCGCCAGGCAGTTCACGGTGATGCTGCGCGACGCCAGTTCCTGCGCCAGCGACTTCGACATCCCGATCAGGCCGGCCTTCGCCGCCGCATAGTTCGCCTGCCCCGGATTGCCGGTGACCCCCACGACCGAGGTGATGTTGATGACCCGGCCGAAGCGCCGCTTCATCATCCCGCGCATCGCCGCACGGATCAGGCGGAAAGTCCCGGTCAGGTTCACCTGCAGGACCTTCTCCCATTCCTCGTCCTTCATGCGCATCGAGATGTTGTCGCGCGTGATGCCGGCATTGTTCACCAGGATATCGAGCTTGCCGCCCATGGCGGCTTCCGCCTCCTTGGCCAGCCGGTCGATATCGGAGGGATCGTCCATCTTGGCCACCACGACATGCGCGCGGTCGCCGAGCGAGGCCTTGAGCTGTTCGAGCGCCTCGGCGCGCGTGCCCGACAGGGTCACGGTCGCGCCCTGCTTGTGGAGCGCGCGTGCGATCGCGCCGCCGATGCCGCCGGACGCGCCGGTGACGAGAGCTGCCTTGCCGGTCAAATCGAACATGGCACTCTCTCCTCAGGCCGTCTTCAGGAAGGCTTCGATATCGGCCGGCGTGTTCAGTGCCAGGCCCGTCATGTCCTTGTCGATGCGTTTCGCGAGGCCCGACAGGACCTTGCCGGTGCCGCACTCGACCAGCCCGTCAACGCCGCGGGCCTTCATATATTGCACGCTCTCGCGCCAACGTACGAGGCCGGTGACCTGTTCCACCAGCCGCTGCTTGATGGAGTCGGGATCGCTGAGTTCGGCCGCGAGCACATTGGAAACCAGGGGCACACGCGGCGGCATCAGCACCACTTCTTCCAGGGCGCCCTTCATCGCATCGGCAGCCGGCTGCATCAGCGGGCAATGGAAGGGGGCGCTGACCGGCAGCATCATGCCGCGCTTGCAGCCCTTGGTCTTGGCCACCTCGATGGCGCGCTCGACGGCTTCCTTATGGCCGCTCACCACGATCTGGCCGCCGCCATTGTCGTTGGCAACCGCCACCACCTGGCCCTGGGCCGCTTCCTTGCAGGCTTCCTGCGCCGGCTCCAACTCGATGCCGAGGAGCGCCGCCATGGCACCGACGCCGACCGGCACCGCCTTCTGCATCGACTGGCCGCGCAGCTTCAGGAGACGCGCGGCATCCGGGAGTTTCAGGGCGCCGGCCGCCGCCAGGGCCGAGTATTCGCCGAGCGAATGGCCCGCGACGTAGGCGGCGAGCGACGGCAGCGGCTTGCCTCCGTCCTTTTCCAGGATCCGGACCACGGCGACGCTGGCGGCCATCAGGGCCGGCTGGGCATTCTCGGTCAGGACGAGGTCGCTTTCCGGCCCTTCCCGCATCAACTTCGAGAGATTCTGCTTCAGCGCCTCGTCGACTTCACCGAATACCTCCCGGGCGGTGGCGAAGGCGGCGGCGAGGTCGGCTCCCATGCCGACAGCTTGCGATCCCTGCCCCGGAAAGACAAAAGCCCGACTCATGCGCGTTTTCCCCTGATTTCAGCTCGAATTGCGGCAGTCATACCGGGGTAACCAACGCAGTCAAGCTGGCCGGGAATGCCTTGCTTTCGGGGCGCGGGTCTGTATAACCGCCCCTCTTCGGGGCCTAAATCGGCCCCGATCTCCTTGCCGCCCCGATGCATTCCGCGATGGGGCGGCTAGATCCGGCCGGTTCCCATGGAACTCCGGGTCGCTAACAGCCATAAGGAGCCGAATCTACATGGCACTTTACGAGAATGTCTTCATTGCGCGTCAGGACGTTGCGACGACGCAAGTGGAGGCTCTGACCACCCAGTTCTCCGAACTGGTCACCAGCCTGGGCGGCACCGTCTCCAAGAAGGAGTATTGGGGCCTGCGTTCGCTGACCTACCGCATCAAGAAGAACCGCAAGGGTCACTACACCCTGCTCAACATCGACGCCCCCGCGGCGGCGGTGAAGGAGCTGGAGCGCACGATGTCGATCAACGAAGACATCATCCGCTACATGACCGTGCGCGTCGACGAGCTCGAGGAAGCCCCGTCGGCCATCATGGTGCGCAGCGCCGAGAAGTCCGATCGTCCGGGCGGCGATCGTGGCGACCGCTGGGGCGATCGCCCGCCGCGCCGCGAGCGTTCGCGCTTCGGCGATGAGGGCGGTCCCGCCCCGGTTGCTGCTGAGGGAGAAGAAGTATGAGCGCCCAGCGTCGTCCGTTTACCCGCCGCCGCAAGAGCTGCCCGTTCTCCGGCGCCAACGCCCCGAAGATCGACTACAAGGACGTGCGCCTTCTTCAGCGCTTCGTCTCCGAACGCGGCAAGATCGTTCCGAGCCGCATCTCGGCGGTCTCGTCCAAGAAGCAGCGCGAGCTCGCCCAGGCGATCAAGCGCGCCCGCTTCCTGGCGCTCCTGCCCTACCTCATCGCCTAGTCGGGAGACGCAATCATGCCGATGAACGTCATCCTGCTCGAACGCGTGCCGAAGCTCGGCCAGATGGGCGACGTTGTGAAGGTGAAGCCCGGCTTCGCCCGCAACTTCCTCCTGCCGCAGAAGAAGGCGCTGCGCGCGACCAAGGACAACATCACCTACTTCGAATCGCAGCGTAAGGTCCTGGAGGCGCAGAACCTCGAGCGCCGCCAGGAAGCCGAAGCGGTCGGCGGCAAGATGAGCGACCTCAAGGTCATCATCATCCGTCAGGCCTCCGAAGCGCTCCAGCTCTACGGTTCGGTCACCTCGCGCGACATCGCCGACGGTGCTGCCACCCAGGGCGTGAAGATCGAGCGCAGCCAGGTCGAACTGGACAAGCCGATCAAGGCGCTGGGCGAGCACAAGATCAAGATCCACCTCCATCCGGAAGTCGTGGTCGAGATCTCGGTGATCGTTGCCCGCTCCGCCGACGAGGCCGAGTTCCTCGCCAAGGGCGGCAGGCTGGTCGCCGAGACCGAGCGTGCGCAGATGGAAGCGGCGGAAGCCGCGCAGCGTGCGGCCGACCAGGCCGCCGCGCTGTTCGAAGCCAAGTCGGCCGCAGCCGCCGAGGGCGAAGGCGAGACTGCCGAGGCTGCGGCCGAGGAAGCACCGGCCGACCAGAAGTAACGCGCGTGCCGACAGGCACTGCGCCCCTCTTCGAACGCATGTCATCGCCCCGCGATGGCATGCGTTTTCTTTTGGTGCATCCGTGATCTGGCGGCTGGGCGCCTTCGCCGTGGCGGCGATCGTCGCCCTGCCCCTGCTCGGCATCGCCTCCAGCCTCTTCACGGCACAGGGAGAGCTCTGGCGACACCTCGCGGAAACGCAACTGCAGGACATCGTCGGCAATACGATCGTGCTGCTGCTCGGCGTCGGCATCGGCACGGTCGTAATCGGCACCGGGACGGCTTGGCTGGTGACGATGTGCCGGTTCCCCGGCGTCCGGCTGCTGCAATGGGCGCTGCTGCTGCCGCTGGTCCTGCCGACCTACATCATCGGCTATGCCTATGCCGACCTGATGGCCTTTGCCGGTCCAATCCAGACCGGCTTGCGCGGCGCCACCGGATGGTCGCACGCCGATTACTGGTTCCCCGACCTCGGCTCGGCCGCCGGCGTCGCGTTCCTGTTCACGCTGGTTCTCTACCCTTATGTCTATCTCGCCGCGCGCGCCTCGTTCCTGACGCAGTCGCAGGCGCTGCTCGAAGCCAGCCGCATCCTGGGCAACGGACCGTGGCGGACCTTCCTGCGCATCGGCCTGCCGCTTGCCCGTCCGGCCATCGCCGCCGGCCTCGCCCTCGCCCTGCTCGAGACGCTCGCCGACTTCGGCACCGTGCAATATTACGGCGTCCACACCTTCACGACGGCGATCTACCGGACCTGGTACGGCATGGGCAATCGCGAGGGCGCGGCGCAGATTTCGCTCGTCCTGATCGCCATCGCCGTCGCGCTGATCCTGCTCGAACGGCATTCGCGCGGTCGCGCCAGCTTTGCCATCGCCTCGAACCTGCGCCAACGTGCCGAGCCGCCGGCGCTGCCCGCGGGCGCCGCCCTGGCCGCCCTCGTCGCCTGTGCCCTGCCGGTCCTGCTGGGGTTCGTTCTGCCGACGCTGCATCTGGCGCAGCTTGCGCTGAGGTCGGGCGCCGTGATGGCCGACCAGCGCTTCATCGGCGACGGCATCAACAGCCTGATCCTGGCCTCGCTGGCCGCCGTCATCATCGTCGGACTGGCGCTGTTCCTGAGCTATGCCGGCCGCCTCGTGCGCCGCCGCGCGCTCAATCGCACGATCGAATTCGCCTCGCTGGGCTATGCCATTCCGGGCGCCGTCATCGCCGTCGGCGTGCTGCTGCCGCTCGCCGTGGCCGACCATGGCATCGATCTTCTGTCGCGCGGACTGTTCGGCCTGCCGACCGGACTGCTGCTGAGCGGCACCGCGTTCGCGCTGCTGCTGGCCTACACGGTCCGCTTCCTGGCCGTCGGCATGGCCAGCATCGCGCCGGGACTGGCGGCGATCGATCCCGCCATGGATGCGAGCGCACGCGTGCTGGGCGCACGGCCCAACCAGGTGCTGCGCTACATCCACCTGCCGATGCTGCGGGCGCCGGCCCTGACGGCCGGCATCATCGCGTTCGTGGAAGTGCTGAAGGAATTGCCGGCGACGCTGCTGATCCGCCCGTTCAACTTCGACACGCTGGCGATCGGCGTCTTCCGGTTCGCGTCCGACGAACGCCTTGCCCAGGCGGCCGTCGGCGCGATCGTGATCGTTCTCGTCTCGCTGGTGCCGGTGATCCTGCTCAGCCGCGCGGTGGCCGCGGGATCACCGGCGCGCGGGCAGCCTACTTCCAGCCCGCCCGGTCCATGATCTTCAGCGCCTCGGCGTTGTTCTGCGCGAACACCCGGGCGTTGAGCTGGTCTTCCTTGAAGGTGCCGAGCGACTTCAGCTCGGGCGACAGCTCGATGCCGGTCACCACCGGGAACTCCGAGTTGCCTTCCGCGAAGTACTTCTGCGCCGGCGGCGACACGAGATACTCGAGGAACTTCACCGCGGCTTCCTTGTTGGGCGCGTACTTGGCCACGGCGCCGCCGCTGATGTTCACATGCGTGCCGCGGCCCGCCTGGTCGGGGAAGATCACACCGAGCTTGGCAGCGACCTCACGGTCCTCCGGTTTCTTCGAGCGCAGCAGGTTCACGTAGTAGTAGGTGTTGGACACCGCGAGCATCGCCTCGCCGGCCGCCGCGCCCTTGAGCTGGTCGGTGTCGCCGCCGCGCGGCGGACGCGCGAGGTTGGCCGCGACGCCCTTGGCCCAGGCTTCCGTCTTCTCCGGACCGAGCGCCGCCAGCAGCGAGCCGACCAGCGACTGGTTGTAGATATGGCCCGACGGGCGGATCAGGATCTGGCTCTTCCACTTCGGATCGGCCAGCGCCTCGTAGGTCTTGGGCGCATCGGCTTCCTTCAACTTCTCCTTGTTGTAGAAGATGACGCGGGCGCGCTTGGAGAAGCCGAACCAGTTGTTGTCCGGATCACGCAGATGCGCCGGCACGGCCTTGGCGAGAACGGCGGAGTTGACCGGCTGCAGGAGGCCCATCTCGCGGGCCCGCTCGATGCGGCCGGCGTCGGTGGTGATCAGCACGTCGCAGGGGCTCTTGTCGCCCTCGGTGCGCAGGCGCTGGACCAGCGGATCGGGCTCGGCATCGACGCGGTTGATCTTGACGCCGGTCAGGTCGGCAAAGTTGCCGTACAGCGCCTCGTCGGTGTTGTAGTGACGCGCCGAGTAGAGGTTGAGCGTACCGCCCTGCGCCCAGGCGCGCCGGGCGATGAGCACGCCGGACCCGAATGCCAAGCCGGTCTTCACGAGAGCACGTCTCTTCACGTCTTCCTCCACTTGCGAGTGAGTATCATTGGCCCGATATCACTCGGTGTGAAGAAGCGCAATTCAAATGCAGTTTATTAACACTTAGGCCTAGTTAATTTTGCACGAGGGCCTTTGCGTCAAAAATGCGGTTGGGTTTACCATCCGACCGACATAGCAGGAGTTGCGGGTCGTGCTTCTGGCTCAGGTCCTTGCCCGTGTGGTGGGCGAAGGCCAACTGACCATCGTCGATGAGACCGGTCGGTCGCATCGCCTCGTGGGTTCGAAGCCCGGTCCCGCCGTCACCTTGCGCATTCATGATCGGTGGACCGGCATCCGGCTCGCCTTCCGGCCGCGCCTCGCCCTGGGCGAGGCCTATATGGACGGTCGGCTTACCATCGAAGAGGGCGACCTCTACGGCCTTCTCGATCTCCTCGGACGCAACATCGCCGCCGTCGAATCGACCAGCGTCATGCGCTGGTCCTATATGGTTCAGCGCTGGCTACGGTTGCTGGAACAGTACAATCCCATCGGCAAGGCGCAGAAGAACGTCGCCCATCACTACGATCTGCGGGGCGAACTCTACGATTTCTTCCTCGACCGCGACCGGCAGTATTCCTGCGCCTATTTCAAGACCGGAGCTGAATCGCTGGAAACGGCCCAGGCCGACAAGAAACAGCATATCGCGGCCAAGCTGCTGCTGAAGCCCGGCCAGAAAGTGCTCGACATCGGATCGGGCTGGGGCGGCATGGGCCTTTATCTTGCGCGCGCCTTCGACGTCGACGTCACGGGTGTGACGCTGTCGCGCGAGCAGCACGGCGTTTCGAGCCGCCGTGCGCTCGACGAAGGCGCAGCCGACCATGTCCGCTTCAAGCTGCTCGACTATCGCGAGGAGCCGGGCCGTTACGACCGCATCGTCTCGGTCGGCATGTTCGAGCATGTCGGCGCGGCCCACTATCTCGAATACTTCAAAAAGGTGAAGGAGTTGCTGGCGGACGACGGCGTCATGCTGCTGCATTCGATCGGCCGCATGGAAGCGCCGGGCGGCACCAACACCTGGCTGCGCAAATACATCTTTCCCGGTGGCTACTCCCCCGCTTTGTCGGAGGTGCTGACGGCGATCGAGCGGGCAGGCCTGTGGGTCACCGACATCGAGATTCTGCGTCTGCACTATGCGGAAACCCTGCGTCACTGGCGCGAACGCTTCCTCGCCAACCGCGAGCAGATCAAGCAGCTCGCGGGCTACGACGACCGCTTCTGCCGGATGTGGGAATTCTATCTCGCCGGCTGCGAGGTTGCCTTCCGCTACATGCAGCAAATGGTCTTCCAGATTCAGATCGCCCGCCGGCAGGACGCGGTGCCGCTGACGCGCGATTACATGGCGGCTGGAGAACGCCTGAAGAACGTGGCAGGCTCGATGGCTGCCGAATAGAAAACAATCCTCGATATAATCTCGCTCTGAATTCTTTGCGCTGTGATCCCCCTCCCATCTTGGGCAAAGACAGTGTGATGGAGCCGCTTAAAGAGTCCTCGAACGTAACCCGCCTGCCCGGTGCGGAAGATACGCGCCTGCGCGAGCCACCGCACAATTTCGAGGCCGAGCAGGGGCTGCTGGGCGCCATCCTCATGAACAATGCCGCCTACCAGCGCGTGGCGGAGTTCCTGCGCCCCGAACATTTCGCCGATCCGCTGCACGGCAAGCTCTACGATTCGCTGACGCGTCTCATCGAACGCGGCCAGGTCGTGAGCGCCGTCACGCTCAAGACCTATTTCGAGCAGGATGCGGCGATGAAGGAAGCCGGCGGCGCGGCCTATCTCGCCCGCCTCGTCTCGGCCTCCGTGCACGTGATCGACGCTGCCGCCTTCGGCCGGGCCGTTCACGACCTTTACCTGCGTCGCCAGCTCATCGATCTCGGCGAGAATGTCGTGAACGGCGCCTTCTCGGGCGACGTCGACGAGACTGCGTTGCAACAGATCGAGGTTGCCGAAAAAAAGCTCTACGACCTTGCGACGACCGGCCAGACCGAGGGCGGCTTCAAGCCGTTCCGCATGGCCCTCACCGAGGCCATGACGGCGGCCGAGGCCGCCTACGGCCGCGAGGGAAAGCTCACCGGTGTGGCGACGGGCCTGTTCAACCTCGACCAGCTGCTGGGCGGCCTGCACAGGTCCGACCTCCTGATCCTCGCCGGCCGCCCGTCGATGGGAAAGACCGCGCTGGCCACCAACATCGCCTTCAACGCGGCGAAGGCCTATCGCGAGGAAATCGTCGACGGCCGCCCCAAGGCGGTCGATGGCGCGGTGGTCGGCTTCTTCTCGCTCGAAATGTCCGCCGAGCAGCTCGCCACCCGCATGCTGTCGGAACAGGCCGAACTCTCGTCGGAGAAGATCCGCAAGGGCGAGATGGTCAGCCACGAGTTCGACAAGGTGCTGAACGTCAGCCAGGAACTCGAGCACCTCAACTTCTTCATCGACGATACGCCCGCTCTGTCCATCGCCGCGCTGCGCACCCGCGCCCGCCGGCTGAAGCGGACACATGGCCTCGGCCTGATCATCGTCGACTACCTCCAGCTCCTCAATCCGTCGGGCAAGAGCCGGCAGGAGAACCGCGTGCAGGAGGTCTCGGAGATCACCCGCGGCCTGAAGACGTTGGCCAAGGAACTCGACGTGCCGGTGGTGGCCCTGTCCCAGCTCTCGCGCGCCGTCGAGCAACGCGAGGACAAGCGTCCGCAGCTCGCCGACCTGCGTGAATCGGGCTCGATCGAGCAGGACGCCGACGTCGTCATGTTCGTGTATCGCGAGGAGTACTACCTCACCCGCACCGAGCCGGCGCGGCGCGCCGAGGAGAGCGACCAGAAGTTCAACGAGCGCCACGACGCCTGGAAGCAGCGCTGCGAGGAAACCTACGGCAAGGCCGAGGTCATCGTGGCCAAGCAGCGCCACGGTCCTACAGGCATCGTGCGCCTGTCGTTCGAAGGCCGGTTCACGAAGTTCGGCAACCTCGACGGCGTTGCTGACGAGCCGGTATCGGCGTTCTAAAGTCGCGACGTGTCAATTTCTGGTGACGACGACGCGGCGCGACGGGCCGGCGCAATCCTTTCCATCGACCTGGGGGCGATAGCGGCCAACTGGCGCGGGCTGCGCGATGCCGGCCGCGCGACCGGCCGGCCGGTCGATTGCGCCGCCGTCCTGAAGGCCGATGCCTACGGCACCGGCGCCGCCGTGGTGGGCGCCCGGCTGGCCGCCGAGGGCTGCCGGCATTTCTTCGTGGCCCATATCGACGAGGGAATTGCCCTCCGCCGCGTGCTCCCCGAGCCGCCGATCTACGTGCTGAACGGACTGCTTCCGGGCAGCGAGCCGGACTTCGTCGAGCACCGGCTCATCCCGGTACTCAACCACCTGGCGCAGCTCAATGCCTGGCGGGCGGCCGCCCAACGCTTCAACCAGGCGCTGGACGCCGTCGTGCATCTCGACACCGGCCTGCACCGACTGGGCTTCGGTGCAGAGGACGCCCAGGTCCTGATCAACGAGCGGGGCCGGCTGCGCGGCCTGCGGCTTGCCCTGATCATGAGCCACCTCGTGGCGTCGGAGGACACGGCGAACCCGGTCAACGGCGAGCAGCTCTCGCGCTTCCGCACCTTCGTGCGGGCAATGCCGGGCGCGCCGACCTCCCTCGCCAATTCCTCGGGCATCTTCCTGGGGCCCGACTTCCATTTCGACCTGTTGCGCCCGGGCGCGGCGCTCTACGGCATCAATCCCCTGCCCGGCCAGTCGAACCCGATGCTGCCCGTCGTGACGCTACATGCGCACATCCTGCAGACCCGCCGGATCGATGCCTTCCAGACGGTCGGCTATGGCGGCGCCTGGCGCTCGGCGCGGCCGAGCCGGATCGCCACGATTGCGCTGGGATATGCGGACGGCTATTTCCGTAACCTCGTCAACCGCACCCACATGCATCTCGCCGGGCACACCGTGCCCGTGATCGGCCGTATCTCCATGGATCTCGTGACCATCGACGTGACCGACGTGCCGGAGGCCGACTGCCAGCCCGGCGCCATGGTCGAGGTGCTGGGCCCGCATCTCACGCCCGACGACCTGGCCGACCATGCCAGGACGAACGCCTACGAGATCATGACCGCGCTCGGACGGCGCTATCATCGCGCCTATGTCGACGCTTACGCCGACAGTTACGCCGACGTCCCGGCCGAAGAGACGGGAGAGACGGCGTGACCATTCCGCTGGTGACGATGTTGGGGCGCATGACGCTCGCCTTCCTGGAGGCGATCGGCAGCGTCACGGCGTTTGCCTTCCAGGCGATCCGTCAGGCCGTGCAGCCGCCCTGGTACCGCCAGCAGATCCTGCGGCAGATCATGGAGATCGGCTACTACTCGCTGCCCGTGGTCGGCCTCACCGCCATCTTCACCGGCATGGTGCTGGCGCTGCAAAGCTACACCGGCTTCGCGCGCTTCTCCGCCGAGAGCGCGATCCCCAATGTCGTCGTCGTGTCGCTGACCCGCGAACTGGGCCCCGTGTTGGCCGGCCTGATGGTCGCCGGCAGGGTCGGCGCCGCCATGGCCGCCGAGATCGGCACCATGCGCGTCACCGAGCAGATCGATGCGCTCACCACCCTCTCGACCGACCCGTTCAAGTACCTGGTGGTGCCGCGGTTGATTGCCGGCGTCATCACCCTGCCGTTCCTGGTGCTGATCGCCGACATCATCGGCGTGCTGGGCGGCTTCCTGGTCGGCGTCTACAAGCTCGATTTCAACGACGCGGCCTACCTGCGCAATACGATGGACTTCCTGCAGTTCCAGGACGTCTTCTCGGGCCTGGTGAAGGCGGCGGTGTTCGGTTTCCTGATCACCCTGATGGGCTGCTACCACGGCTACACGTCGCGCGGCGGCGCCCAGGGCGTCGGCATGGCGACAACCAGCGCCGTGGTCTCGGCCTCGATCCTGATCCTGACCTTCAACTATTTCATCACCGAAGCCTTCTTCGCGCGCTGATCGGCTCCCGCCTCATGGCCTCCCCCAAGATCTCGCTGCGCGGCCTCACCAAGGCTTTCGGGCCGAAGAAGGTGCTGCAGGGCATCGAACTCGACGTGGCGCCGGGCGAGTCGATGGTGGTGATCGGCGGCTCGGGCACCGGCAAGTCGGTGCTGCTGAAGTGCATCCTGGGCCTCATGCGGCCGGACAATGGTTCGATCCGGATCGACGGCGAGGAGACCAAGGACTTCTCCGATCGCAATCGAGCGCGCGTCATGCGCAAGTTCGGCATGCTGTTCCAGGGCGGTGCGCTGTTCGATTCGCTGCGCGTCTGGGAGAACGTTGCCTTCGGTCCCATTCAGAGCGACGGCATGGCGCCGGCGCAGGCGCGAGAGGTCGCAATCGCCAAGCTGGGCGCGGTCGGTCTCGGCCCCGAGATCGGCGAGCTCTTCCCCTCGGAACTGTCGGGCGGCATGCAGAAGCGCGTGGCCCTGGCCCGCGCCATCGCCCGCGCGCCCGAGATCATCTTCTTCGACGAGCCGACGACCGGTCTCGATCCGATCATGGCCGACGTCATCAACGACCTGATCGTGAAATGCGTCAGCGACCTCGGTGCGACGGCGGTCTCCATCACCCACGACATGGCGAGCGCCCGCAAGATCGGCCACCGCGTCGCCATGCTGCATGAGGGCAAGCTGATCTGGCAGGGTCCCGTCGCGGACATCGACCGCTCGGGCAACGCCCATGTCGACCAGTTCATCCACGGCCGGGCCGAGGGCCCGATCCGGATGCAGGTCCGGAAGCTCTGACCGTGGTCGATCATCGGCCCGGCCTCGTCGACGTGCGGCGCTGGTTCGCCGAGGAACTTCGCGCGGCCTGCCATCTCGGGGACGAGCGCGTGGTCGACGCGTTCGCCACCGTGCCGCGCGAGAATTTCGCCGGCCCCGGCCCTTGGCGCATCTTCCACTTTGCCGACGGCTATTGGACGACCTCGGATGCCGATCCGCGCCGGCTCTATCACAACGTCCTGGTGGCGCTCGACGAGAGCCGCGGCCTCAATATCGGCGAACCCATGCTGTGGGCACGCCACTTCGACCGCATCGACATCACGCGGGGTTCGCGTGTTCTGCAGCTTGGCGCTGGATCGGGCTATTACACCGCGATCCTCGCCCAACTCGCCGGGCCGAAGGGCCGGGTCGACGCCATCGAGATCGACGAACCGCTCGCGGCCCTGGCGCAGCGCAATCTCGCGGCCTGGCCCCATGCGCAGGTCCATCCGGGTGACGCGAACCATCCGATCGAAGGCCGATGGGACGTGATCGTGGCCTTTGCCGGCGCGACCACACCGCAAGGCTGGTGGCTCGACGCGCTGGCCGACGGCGGCAGGATGCTACTGCCGATGACGGGGTCTACCCGACGTGGCGGCTTCATGCTGCGCCTCGACCGCCGGGGCGACCGCTTCTCGGCGCGCTCGGCCGGCTGGGTCGCGTTCTATCCCTGCGCCGGGGCCCGCAGGCCCGAAGACGAGGCGGCGATCGACCGGGCCGTCGCAGATCCCGTCGGTCAGGCTGCCGTGCGCAGCCTGCGCCGCGATCGCCACGCAGCCGACGCGAGCTGCTGGCTGCATTGCGACGGCTGGTGCCTCTCGAAGCGGGAGCTGCACTGATGGCGCGCCCGCTCAAGAGCTACGTGTGCCAATCCTGTGGCGCCACCACGAGCAAATGGAGCGGTCGCTGCGAGTCCTGCGGCGAGTGGAACACGATCGTCGAGGAAGCGGCGCCCGCGCCCGGCCCGGCCGGCGGCGGCATGGCCCGTCGCGGCAAGGGCCGGCTGCTCGAGTTCACGGGCCTCACCGGCTCGACGCCGCAGCCGCCGCGCCTCAGGAGCGGCATCAACGAATTCGACCGCGTGTGCGGCGGCGGGCTGGTCGTCGGCTCGGCGCTGCTGATCGGCGGCGATCCCGGTATCGGCAAGTCGACCCTGCTGCTGCAGATGGCGGCGGCGCTCGCCAAACAGCATACCGCCTGTGCGTACATCTCCGGCGAAGAGGCCGTCGACCAGGTGCGCCTGCGCGCCGAGCGGCTGGGCCTGGCCGATGCGCCGGTCCAGCTGGTCGCCGCCACATCGGTGCGCGACATCGTGGCGTCCCTGGAACGGCCGGACGCGCCCAAGGTGGCGGTCATCGATTCGATCCAGACCATGTGGCTCGACACGGTCGATTCGACGCCCGGCACGGTCACCCAGGTGCGGGCCTCGGCGCAGGCGCTGGTCGAACTGGCCAAGCGGCGCGGCATCGCGGTGCTGCTGGTCGGCCATGTCACCAAGGACGGCGCCATCGCCGGCCCCCGCGTTCTCGAGCACATGGTCGACACCGTGCTCTATTTCGAAGGCGAGCGCGGCCATCAGTTCCGCATCCTGCGCACGGTCAAGAACCGCTTCGGCCCGACCGACGAGATCGGCGTCTTCGAGATGTCCGACCGCGGCCTGTCCGACGTCGCCAATCCCTCGGCGCTGTTCCTCGCGGATCGGCGCGGCCACGTCTCGGGTACCTGTGTTTTCGCCGGCATCGAGGGCACACGGCCACTCCTGGTCGAGATCCAGGCATTGGTCAGCCCCTCCTCGCTCGCCACGCCCCGCCGCGCCGTGGTCGGCTGGGATTCGAACCGCCTCGCCATGGTGCTGGCCGTCCTGGAGGCCCGCTGCGGCGTCACGGTCGGCGCCAACGACGTCTATCTGAACGTGGCGGGCGGCCTCAGGATCGGCGAGCCGGCAGCCGACCTCGCCGTGGCGGCGGCGGTCGTCTCTTCGCTCGCCGACGAGCAGGTCCCGGGCGACATGGTCGTATTCGGCGAGATCGGCCTCGGCGGCGAGGTCCGGCCGGTCGGGCAGCGCGAGGCCCGCCTGCGCGAGGCGGCCAAGCTCGGCTTCCGCAGTGCACTCATACCGCAGGTTCGCAGTGGCTCAGGGCCTGCTCCGCGTGCACCGGAGGGCATCGCCATTGACGAAATTGAGCATCTATCGGACCTTGTGGCGCGTTTCCAACCGGCCGATCGGCCACTAAAACGTGGCCGGCGCGAGGGGTCCCCGGAAGGGTCCGGGGGCCGCCGCCGCGATCAGGATCAGGACTAGGGCAACAGGGTCGATGGAACAGCTGGGAATTACCGTTTTCGATGTCGCCGTGATCGCCATCGCCGTGTTCGGCGCGGCCATCGGCCTGTCCACGGGCTTTGCCCATGCCGTCCTGTTCATCGCCTCGTGGATTGCCGCGGGCTGGGTGGCCTGGCGCTTTTCCAAGGTGGTCGAACCCGAGGTCCTGAAGGTCGTCGGCAGCGCCGAGCTTTCCTATTTCATCTCCCTGCTGGTCGTCTTCGTGGCCGCATTGATCGTGCTGATCATGCTGACCAGCGTGCTTTCCCGCTCGATCCGGTCCAGCCCGCTGGGCAAGCCCGACAAGATCCTGGGCGCGGGCTTCGGCGTGCTGTGCGCCTGGGTCGCGATGGGCGCCGCCTTCCTGTTCTACGGCTATCTGGGGCCGCGTCAGCTGCCGCCCGCCGTCGAGGGCGCCGCCAGTTTCCCGATGATCCGCGAGATGGCGACCTTCGTGGAGCCCTACCTGCCCACCGGTTTCCGCAACCGGCTGCAGCGGCCGGGTATGGAAAGCGGCACGATTACGCCGCCGGCCCGCACGGACGCGGCGCCGGCTGCGCCGCCGCCTGCACCGTCTGCCGCACCGACGAGCCCCGGCGAAACCAAACCGCCGCAGTGAGTTATCCTTGATAGCGTCGGGGCGACACCCCAGCTATAACCCCGCCGTGCTTAGCACCCCGAAACGCTCCGACGACACCCTCGACGATAAATTTCACGAGGAATGTGCGTTGTTCGGCATCTACGGGACGTCGGATGCCGCCGCCCATTCCGCGCTGGGTCTGCACGCCCTGCAGCATCGCGGTCAGGAAGCCTCCGGCATCGTCACCTTCGATGGCCGACTTTTCCACAATCACCGCGCCGCCGGCCTGGTCGGCGACATCTTCGGCACCCAGGCCATCATGGAGAAGCTGGTCGGCTACTCCGCGATCGGCCACAACCGCTACGCCACGACCGGCGGCTCCTCGGACCGTAACATCCAGCCGATCTTCGCCGATTTCGACTTCGGCGGCCTCGCGCTGGCGCATAACGGCAATCTCACCAACGCCTACCTCCTGCGCAAGGAGCTGGTGCGCATCGGCTGCCTCTTCCAGTCGACCACCGATACCGAAGTCATCAACCACCTGATCGCCCGCTCCAACTACTCGACCGTCGTCGACCGGCTGATCGACGCGCTGGGCCGGGTCAAGGGCGCCTACTCTCTCCTGCTGTTGACCAACGAGTCCCTGATCGGCGTGCGCGACCCGCTGGGCGTGCGGCCCCTGGTGATCGGCCGGCTTGAGGATGCCTGGATCCTGACGTCCGAGAGCTGTGCGCTCGACATCCTCGGCGCCCGCTTCGTGCGCGACGTTGAGCCGGGCGAGATCGTGATCGTCGACGGCAACGGGCTGCGCTCCATCAAGCCGTTCGCCAAGCAGAAGCGCCGCTTCTGCGTGTTCGAGCACATCTACTTCGCGCGACCCGATTCGAAGGTCGAGGGCGTCGGCGTCTACGACGCGCGCAAGCGCATCGGCATGGAACTGGCCAAGGAAAGCCCCGTGCCGGCCGACGTCGTCGTGCCGGTGCCGGATTCCGGCGTGCCCGCCGCCATCGGCTATGCCGCTCAGTCCGGCCTGCCGTTCGAGCTCGGCATCATCCGCAACCACTATGTCGGCCGCACCTTCATCGAGCCGGCCGACCATATCCGCCATCTCGGCGTGCGCCTGAAGCACAATGCCAACCGCGCCCATATCGAGGGCAAGCGCGTGATCCTGGTCGACGATTCGATCGTCCGCGGCACGACCTCGATGAAGATCGTCGAGATGGTGCGCAACGCCGGCGCTAAGGAAGTCCATATGCGCATCGCGGCGCCGCCGACGACCGACCCCTGCTTCTACGGCATCGACACACCGGACAAGGACAAGCTGCTGGCCTCGCGCTACGACGTCGCCGGCATGGCGAAGTTCATCGGCGTCGATTCGCTCGCCTTCGTTTCGATCAACGGCCTCTACCGCGCCATGGGCCTGCCCGCCGGCCGCGATCCCGCGGCACCCGCCTTCTGCGACGCCTGTTTCACGGGCGACTACCCGATCGAACTCGACGACGTCACCGGCGTCGAGGATCGCCAGCTCTCCCTCCTCGTCGAATCGGCCTGAGGTCGCAGCGATGACCGAAGCCACCGTCGGCCGCCTCGCCGGACGCGTCGCGCTGATCACGGGCGCATCGCGCGGCCTAGGTGCGGCGACGGCCCTGGCCTACGCCACCGAAGGCGCGCATTGCGTGCTGGTCGCCCGCACGGTGGGCGGCCTCGAGGAAGTCGACGACCGGATCAAGGCGATCGGCGGCACTGCCACCCTGGTGCCGCTCGACGTTACCGACGGACCCGGGATCGACCGGCTGGGACAGGCCCTCTTCGATCGCTTCGGCCGTCTCGACGTGCTGCTGGGCAATGCCGGCATCCTGGGTACGCTCTCGCCGATGGGCCATTTCGAACCCAAGGTGTTCGAGCAGGTGATGGCGGTGAACGTCACCGCCAACTGGCGCCTGATCCGCTCGATGGACCCGTTGCTGCGCCGCTCCGACGCCGGCCGCGCGATCTTCGTCACCTCGGGCGTTTCGCGCCGGATCATCCCCTATTGGGGCGCCTATGCCACCAGCAAGGCCGCTTTGGACATGATGGTCGGCATCTATGCCGCCGAGGTCGCGCACACCCAGGTGAAGGCGAACCTCTTCAATCCCGGTCCGACCCGCACCTTCATGCGTCGCGAGGCCTTTCCGGGCGAGGACGAGGCCCAGCAGATCCCGCCCGAAGCCCACGCCGAGTCGCTGATCCAGCTCGCGATGCCGAGCTGCACGCTGAACGGCGAATGGATCGCCGGCGACGAAGCCCTGCAACGCCGCGCGAGCGTCAATTAAAGCCGCTGTTGCTGCACCGGCAGGCGCGGCGCATTCATCACGCGGGCGTTGGCTTGGGCGATCACCCGGTCGACACAGTTCTTTGCTGCAGCGAGATACGCCATCCGCTCCAACTCGGAGGCGCCCTGCGGCCGCGGCCGGCAGGACTGGAACAGGGCCAGATCGCCCAAAGTCCCTGTATTGGCGAGCGCCGCCTCGATCCTGTTGAGGAAACCGTCGAACGGCGTGCCGCCCGAGATCCAGGCGAAGTAATTCGAGGCAGCGCCCAGCGCGATCAGCACATGCAGCGGCTCGGCAGGCGATGACCCATATTTCACGCGCTCCAGATAGGCGACCGCGACATTGATGCGGGGCCCGAAATCGTCGGGCGCAAGGTCCGCCGCGCGAAGATACAGGTCCGCCGCCTCGTCGAACTTGCCCAGCGCGCGCAGCGAATTGCCCCAGTCCATGAACAGCGACGCGGTCTTCACGTAGCGGCCGGCCGCCGCATATTTCTCCGCCGACCGCCGCAAGACCACCAGCTCCTCCTCGTTCCCCAGTCCGACGGTCGCCTCCCCCGACCTTAGCCGCCGGTGTGCGGCGATCATCCATTGCCGGTAGTAGAGGGCGCCTTCGATGCGCTGGACCAGCGTGTCCAGTTCCTGGCTGCGCCGCGCCGGCAGGCGCTTCAACTGGCTGGCGGCATCGTTGAACGTCGATTCGGCGAGCCAGAACCGCCATTGCAGCGTCGACGCCGGATCGTCGCTCCAGTCGAAGTTCGCCGTCGATTCATGGATGGCGATGCCCTTGCGGACATAGGCTTCGAACAGGATGGCGATCGCGCTCGTCGAGGTCGGCAGCTGGGTGCTGGTGCTCGTGAAGCGGCCGATCGCCTGGTCGAGCTCGCCGATCAGCTGTTCCTGGTCGATGCCGGCCAGGGCCCGGGCACGCGCCAGATGGATCTTGCCGTAGACATAGGGCACCCAGGGAAGATCCTCGGCGCGCCCGCCCTGCAGCACCTTGGCGATCAGCTCCTGGGTCCGGACGAAGCCGCAGCGCGTGCGCCGGCTCTGGATGCGGTGCTGTTCGCGCTCGAGCGCGGTCGGCCGCTCCGGCAAGTCGGTGTCGAGGCCGTTGCAGCCCTTCTCTTCCGCATCGAAGACATGCGACGCCGCCACCTTCGGGTCGATGAAGATCACGGCGTTCAGCGCCAGGCAGGCGAAGATCCGCTCCATGCCGTTGGCATCGGCCTCGTCCTCGCAGGACGCCCGCGCCGCAGGATTGCCGACGATGCCGATGGAAGCCGCCAGCACCGGCACCGTCCGGCGCGCGACGATGGATATCTTGAGCGTCGGCCGCTTGAAGCCCAGCAATCCGGCGATTTCCTTCACACCGGTGCGCAGGGTGAGCGGCGCGCCGGGTATCTGGAGGTCGATGGGATTGGGCGACTGGTCGACATAGAGCTTGCGCCATTCGTCGACACCGCTGCGCTGGATGCCGTCGATATGCTTGGCGATAAACAGGGCCGCCAGTTCGGGCGTCAGCGGCTCCTTCGGATCGTTGAGCTGGACGATCACCGGATCGATGACGATCCCCTCCTCGCTGGCTTCACGGACGATCAGGATCGTGACGATCGAGATCGCCAGCACCACCGCGATCGAGACGCAGGCCTTGCGAAGCAGCTCCAGCCACTTCGTTGTCGTCTCGAAACCTTGATAAGCCGTGATCCGAGTCCGGGCGGCCGGCGCACCATCGTCAGGCGTATCTGTCGGCATCGTCACCCCCGTGGAGCCGAGGGTTCGATCCTAGGCAGCAACAGGAGCCCGTGTCAGCTGCACGAGCGCACATCTCGCCACGGTTTATGGCCCTCCGGGAGGCTCCCCGGAGGGCTGCAGTCCCCTACTCGGCCGCCATGTCCATCGTCGCCAGGATCTTCGGCGGCGACATCGGCAGGCTGTAGAAGCGGCGTCCGAGCGCGTCGTAGACCGCGTTCGACACGGCCGCCAGCGGCGGCACCAGCGGCACCTCGCCGACGCCGCGCACGCCCTGCGGATGCTTCGGATTGGGGATCTCGAGGATCACCGAATCGAGCATCGGCAGGTCGGAGCAGACCGGCATGCGGTAGTCGAGGAAGCTCGGATTATCGAGCTTGCCGTCCTTGTTGAAGATGTACTCCTCGCTCAGCGCCCAGCCGATGCCCTGGGCGGCGCCGCCCTGGATCTGGCCTTCGACGTAGCTGGGATGGATCGCGCGGCCGACATCCTGGACTGCCGTGTAGCGCAGCACGCGCACGATGCCGAGGTCGGGGTCGACCTCGACGTCGCAGACATGGGTGGCGAAGCCGCCTTCGGCGCCCGTGGTGTTGAGCTGCTGGCCGGCCCCAATGGGCCCGCCGGTCGCGCTGGCCTGGGCCGCGATCTGGCCCAGGGACAGAGGCTCGAACTTGCCGGCATTGTCGCCGGCCGGACGAGCCTCGCCATTCTCCCAGACGACCGCGTCGGGATCGATCTTCCAGATCTTGGCGGCGCGTTCGCGCAGCTGGGTGATCACCCGCTCCGTCGACTGCGTCACCACCATGGCGGAGGCATAGGTCACGCGGCTGCCGCCGGTCAGGTTGCTGAAGCCGATGACGCTGGTGTCGCCGATCAGCACCGAGACCTTCTTGTAGTCGATGCCCAGGATCTCGGCGGTGATGTTGGCCGTCGAGGCGCGCGAGCCGCCGATGTCGGGATGGCCGGTGATCACCACCACCGTGCCGTCCTCGTTGATGTTGACCTGCGCGCTCGACTCGCCGCCGGCATTGAACCAGAAGCCCGAGGCCACGCCGCGGCCGTAGAGCTTGCCGTTGGTCGCCTTGGGCAGCGGCGTCGTGTAATGCTCGTGCTTCTTCGCCTCCTCGATGGTCTCGACGAAGCCGATGCGCGGATAGACGGGACCGTGCGCCGCCTTGGTGCCCTGCTTGGCCGCGTTCTTCAGACGGAACTCCAGCGGATCCATCTTCAGCGCCTCGGCCAGCTCGTCCATGACGCACTCGACGCCGTAAGCGCCGATCGGCGCGCCCGGTGCGCGATAGGCCGCGACCTTGGAGCGGTTGGACACAACGTCGAAGCCGAACGAGTGCACGTTCGGGATGTCATAGGGCGCGAAGGCGCAGCCGGCCGCGCCGCGGATCGGCGAGCCCGGTAGTGCGCCGGCCTGCAGGCAGAAGGTGCCTTGTGCTGCCACCAGCTTGCCGTCCTTGGTCGCGCCCAGCTTGACCTTGCTGTAGGAGCCCGAGGTCGGGCCCGAGGCATGGAACACCTCGGCGCGGCTCATGGTCATCTTCACCGGACGGCCGGACTTCTTGGCCAGGATCAGCGCCAGCGGCTCCAGGTAGATGATGGTCTTGCCGCCGAAGCCGCCGCCGATCTCGGCGGGGATGGCGCGGATGTCGTTCTGCGGCAGACCCGTCAGGTAGGCGCACATGGCGCGGACCATGAACTGGCCCTGGCTGGAGCTCCAGATCGTGGCCTTGCCGTCGGAGACGCTGACCAGGCAGGCATGCGGCTCGATATAGCCCTGGTGCACCGGCTGGGTGCGGAAGCTGCGCTCGATCACGACGTCGGCCTTGGCGAAGCCCTCGCCGATATCGCCCAGCTTGTGCTCCAGCGTGCCGGCGATGTTCGACGGCTTGTCCTTGTACTTGATGAAGTCGTGCAGGATCGGCGCCTCGGGCTTCATCGCCTCCTCGACGTCGATCACGAACGGCAGGACCTCGTACTCGACCTTGATCAGCTTGCAGGCTTCCGCCGCCACCTTCTCGCTGATGGCCGCGACCGCCGCCACCGGATGGCCGGCGAACAGCGCCTTCTCGCGCGCCATGACGTTGCGGCACATCCAGCGCATGTCCTGGATGCCCAGCATCACCGACTTGTCGAGCGGGAAGTTGACGATGTCCTTGGCCGTCATCACGGCCTTCACGCCGGGATGGGCTTCCGCCTTGCTGGTGTCGATCGACTTGATGCGCGCGTGCGGATGCGGGCTGCGCAGCACCTTGCCCCAGATCATGCCGGGCATGGTCGTGTCGGCGGCGTAGGCCGCGCGGCCCGTCACCTTGTCGGCGCCGTCGGGACGGATCGTGCGCTTGCCGATCCACTTGTTGTCGTTGGCGGTGTCGGTGGTCCCAATCGTGCTCATTGTGCGGCCCTCATTTCGGCAGCGGTTTCCATCACGGCGCGGACGATCTTGTCGTAACCGGTGCAGCGGCACAGGTTGCCGGCCAGCCAGAAGCGCACTTCGTGCTCGGTCGGATCGGGATTCTTTTCGAGCAGGGCCTTGGCGGCCATCAGCACGCCCGGCGTGCAGATGCCGCACTGGAGCGCCGCCGATTCGAGGAACTTCTGCTGCAGCGGGTGCAGCTCCTCGCCGGCCATGCCCTCGATGGTCCCGATCTGCTGGCCCTCGGCCTCGGCCGCCAGCATCAGGCAGGAGCAGACGATGCGTCCGTTCAGGGTGACGGTGCAGGCGCCGCAGTCGCCGGTGCCACAGCCTTCCTTGGCGCCGGTCAGGCCGAGCGGCCCGCGCAGCACGTCGAGCATGCTCTGCTCGGCGTCGCAGAGGAATTCATGCGGCTCGCCGTTGATCGTGGTGGAGACGTGGAGCTTTGCCATGGTCCTACTTTCCTCCCGCGCGTTCGGCGGCAATCAGTGCGGTTCGCTTCAGCAGGACGCCGGCGACCTTGGTGCGATAGGCGATGGTGCCGCGCTTGTCGTCGATGGGACGGCAGGCGGCGCTGCAGGCGGCGGCGGCCTTGGCCAGCGCCGCGTCGTCGAGCCTGGAACCGATGAGCGCCTTGGCGGCCTCCTCGACCAGCAGCACCGTCGGCGCGACGGCGCCGAGACCGACGCGCGCGGCGGTGCAGGTTCCCTTGTCCATCGTCAGGCTGACGCCGCAGCCCACGACGGCGATGTCCATCTCGGTGCGCGGGATCATGCGCAGGTAGGCATCGCTCGACCCCTTCGGCCGCGCCGGCAGGTTGAAAGCCACGACGATCTCGCCGGCCTCGAGGTTGAGGCGGCCCGGCCCCTTCGGCACCTTCTCGACGGGAACCTCGCGGCGGCCGTTCGGTCCCTGGATGATGACGATGGCGCCGGCCGCGACCATCGCCGGCACGCTGTCGCCGGCCGGCGAGGCATTGCACAGGTTGCCGCCCGCCGTGGCCCGGCCCTGCACCTGGGTGGAGCCGATCAGGTTGGCGGCCTCCACGACACCCGGCCAGACCTTGCTGAGCTTCGGATGCTCGCGCAGCACGGCGCCCGACACGGCGGCGCCGACCTTGAAGCCGCCGTCAGCGGTTTCCTCGATGGCGGTCATCTCGCCGATCTTCTTGATGTCGATGATCGTGCCCGGCGTCACCACGCCGTTGCGCATCTGCACCAGGAGGTCCGTCCCTCCGGCCAGAATCCGCCCCGAGCCTGCCGCCGAAGCAAAGGCCCGAACCGCTTCATCGAGCGTTTTCGGCGCCACGTACTGGATATCCATGTTCAACCCTTTCATCCCGTCGGTGGCTGCGGTGCAGCTCGTTATTTCGACTTTGTTTGAACTAAACCTAGGGCAGCAGGTCGGTCCGGGGCAAGGCGCGTCTCAACCACCGGCCGCAATGCGGCCGATGGCGGGCTGAGCTGCGCTCAGCCCTAGCGCTGCGGCTTGCGCCGGCCCTCGTAGGGGTTCTTCGGCTTGCGCATGCTGAGCCGGATCGGCACGCCCGGCATATCGAAGTCGTCGCGCAGGCGGTTCGTCAGGAAGCGCAGATAGTCGTTGCCCAGCTCTTCCGGCTGGCTGACCGACAGGATGAAGGTCGGCGGCCGGCGCTTGATCTGGGTCATGAAGCGCAAGCGGATGCGGCGGCCGTTGCTGGCGAGCGGCGGCGGATGCAGCGTCTCCATCTCGCGCAGCCAGCGATTGAGCTTGGGCGTCGTGATGCGCTTGTTCCAGATCTCGTAGGTCTCGAACACCTTGGGCAGCAAACGCTCGACGCCGCGTCCGGTCAGCGCCGAGAAGCCGACGATGGCCACGTCCTTGACTTGCGAGAACGACATCTCCAGCCGGTCGCGCAGCTTGCGCCATTGCTTCGCCGAGCCGGACTGGTCGTCGGCCAGCAAATCGGTCTTGTTGACCGCGATGACCAGCGCGCGGCCCTCCTCGATCACCCAGCCGGCGATGTTGAGGTCCTGCTTCTCGGCCATGTCGGCGGCGTCCAGCACCACCACGGCCACGTCAGCCAGCCGGATCGTGTCGAGCGTGTCGGCCACCGAGGCGGCTTCCAGCTTGGCTTCGATGCGGCTGCGGCGGCGCATGCCGGCAGTGTCGACCAGACGCACCGGCCGGCCCCGCCACTCCCACTCGACCCGGATCGAATCGCGCGTGATGCCGGCCTCGGGTCCGGTGAGGACCCGTTCCTCGCCGACCAGCCGGTTGAGCAGAGTCGACTTGCCGACATTCGGCCGGCCGACGATGGCCAGCAGCAGCGGCCGGCCTTCCGGGACGTCATCGAGATCGGGATCGCTCGCGTCGGCGTCGGCCGCCTCGTCCTCGTCGGGCATCGGCTCGATGTGCCGACCCAGGGCTTCATGCAGGTCGCTCAGGCCCTCGCCGTGCTCGGCCGAGACCGGGATCGGTTCGCCGAGGCCCAGCCCGTGCGCCTCGGCAAGGCCCTGCGCGCCGGCGCGACCCTCGCACTTGTTGGCGACCAGGATCACCTTGGCAGATCGCTTGCGCAGCCAGCTCGCGAAGCTCTGGTCGAGCGGCAGGATTCCGGCGCGCGCGTCGATCAGGAAGAGAACGACGTCAGAGCCTTCGATCGCCCGCTCGGTGAAGCGACGCATCCGCGCTTCGAGGGCCTCGCCGCCAGCGGTTTCCCACCCGGCGGTGTCGAGGAGCATGAAGGCGAGATCACCCAGCTGCGCCGGCTGCTCACGCACGTCACGCGTGACGCCGGGCGTATCGTCGACGATGGCGCGACGGCGGCCGGCCAGCCGGTTGAACAGCGTGGACTTGCCGACATTGGGGCGGCCGACGATGGCGACGCGGCGCAGCCCCGGGGTTGGGGACCGGTCTTCAGCGGAGGGCAATGAGTCGCCCGGAGTCTGACAGGACGTAGATGGTCCTGTTGGCGATGACCGGGCCGAGGCGCACGCGGTCGCGCAGGTCGACCTTGCCCATGATCTCGCCGGTGTAGGGCGAGACGGCCACCAGGTCGCCCAGCGAGCTGGTCAACAGAAGACGGTCACCCGCCAGCACCGGGCCGCCCCACAGGACCGGCACATGCTTCTGGGCGTCTTCGTACTGGGTGAGCGGCGTGACCCAGCGGACCTTGCCGGTATCGCGAACCATCGCGACCACGTCGGCATTGCCGGTGACCACGAAGAGGAAGCGGCCGGCTGCCCATGGCGTCTGGCTGCCGCCAATATTGCGGTCCCACTGCCGCTGGCCCGAGCGCAGGTCGATACCGGCGATCTGGCCGGCCGAGCCCATGGCGATCACGAGGCCGCGGTCGATCACGGGACGGCCGCGAATATCGGCCAGGTTGCCGAAGGCGCGGATGTCCGCGCGCGGACCGATCAGCGAATCGTTCCAGATCGTCCGGCCGTTGTCGGCGCGCAAGGCCGCGACTTCGCCCGACGTGAAGGGTGCCACGATCGTTTCGCCGGAACCGGCCGGACTGTTGCCGCCGACATACCCCGACGATTCCTGCAGGCCGGCGAACTGCCAGAGGTCCGATCCGTCGGATGCAGCCAGCGCGTGCAGCTTGTTGTCGATGGCGATGACGAAGACGCGGTCGTTGAACACCAGCGGCGAACCGCGGACCGGCGCGCTGACGCTGGAATTCCAGTCTTCCTTGCCGGTATTCGGGTCGAGCGAATAGACCATGGCAAAGCCCGTCGTCACGAACAGCTTGCCGCCGTAATAGGCGAGCCCGCCGCCGAACTCGTCGGAGTCGCGCGCCTTCTCCGGTGCCAGCGTGACCCTCCACAACAAGGCGCCGGTATCGGCGTTGAAGGCCGAAACCGTGCTCTGCGCATCCTTGGCGAACACCTTGCCCTCGGCGACGACCGGCGGCGTGGTCAGGATGCGGGTCGAGCTGCTGCCCGAGCCGACATCGGCCGTCCAGATGACCTGCGGCGAGGTGCCGACCGCCAGGTTGTGCATCGCGTTGTTGGCGAAGCCGCCGGACTGCGGCCACGACTCGTTCACCGTCGGCGGCGGCAGCACGACCTGCATGCTTGCGACATCGCTGTCGGGTTCGAGGTCCTTGCGATCGCCCAGCACCGAGATGCGCTCGCCGGGCAGCGGCACCTTCTTCTTGTCGAAGATATCGCAGCCGGAAAGGGAGACCGTCAAAAGGACGGCGGCGAGAAGGAAACGGGGATCGACCAGGCGCATTACGCTCGACATTCGGACTACTTCGCCTCCGCGCCGCCGTAGAGATTGAGCATTGCCGTGACGCGCTGCGAGGCGCCCTGCGGCACAGCCGGATCCTTGGCGATCTCGTTCCACAATTCCTTCGCCTTCTTGGTATCACCCTTGCGCACGGCCAGCATCGCCTGCAGCTCGCGCACGCTCAGCCGGAACGGACGACCGGGAGCCGCAAGCGGCTCGAGCCTGGCGACCATCTCCTCGGCCTTCGGCGTGTCGATGCTCTTGTAGGCAGCGATCACAAGAGCAAGGTCGCTGAGTTCGCTCGCCGACAGGCCGGGCGCCACGGCAGCCAGCGCCGTCACCTGCTCCTCCAGCGTCGGGCGAAGCTGCGCGGCGGCAAGCGATGCGAGAGAACGATAGGGTTGCAGGGCGTTGGCTGCCTGCTTCTCCAGCTCGGCACGCGCCGCCGCCGGATCGGTCGCGATCTGGGCCAGCGCCGCCGAATAGGCGGCGCTCGCGGCGGCGCGCTGGGCCTGATCGTACTGGCGCCATCCCACAAATCCGGTGACGGCAACGATCAGAATCACGGCGCCGGCCACCACCCAGGTGCCATAACGGCTCCACCACTCCTTCATCTCGTCCTTGCGGACGGCCTCGTCGATCTCATGAAACGCGGCGGAGTCGGACACGTAGTGCTCCCGGAATATCGCGGAATATCAACAGCTTCAGCGGCGGTTCATAGCCCCCCACCCCAGCTTTGGCAAACAACCGAATGGGGGTTGCAGGACGCTTTACCCCCACCTGCGGTTCTGCAAGAATTCACATCACTGACATGTTCGAAGTCGCGGTGGCATGACCAACCTGTACCGTTTGGCCGATCAACGGGCCCGGCGCCGAATCGTCTCGTTCGACAAACGGGAACTGTCGCGGCTTCTCGGTCTCTACAGCATGCGTGTGGCATCCGGTGAATGGCGCGACTACGCCATCGACTTCCTGCCCGGCATGGCGATCTTCTCGATCTTCCGCCACACCGCCGAACAGCCACTGTTCGCCATCGCCAAGGTGCCGGGCGGCGGCAGCGGCAGCAGCTATATGGTCTACAACGGACCGCGCAAGCTGGCGCACGGCGATACGCTCGAAGACGTTCTCCGCGTCTTCGAGCGCAAGCTCAAGCTTCTGCTGGGATAGCGCTACTTCTTCGGCGTGGTGGCCGCGCCGATGCCGGCGCCGACCGCCGTGCCGACCAGCACGGGCGCCACCAGCGGCCAGCCGGCAATCGCCCCGATCGCAAGACCGGTGCCGGCGCCGATTCCGCCACCGGTCACGGCGCGCTCACCCCAAGTGTCGCCGCAGGCGGAAACCGACAGAGCGAGGGGCAGGACAAGGAGAGTCACAGCGGTTTTCATTTTCGGACCTCGAATAAAGAGGGGAACTGCAAAAGCAGTCATCAAAAATCAATTTTTCTTGGCCGTTTAGGGCCTTATGGGCTGATCTTTCGCGATTTCTCGCAGTATGTCAATTGGGTCTTGTATCCAATTGAAAAACAACGGAATTCTTACGAATTCCCCTGCAGTTCACGCCACCGGGCCGGTGGCTCGCCGAATTCGCGCTTGAACGCGCGATTGAAGGCGACCTCCGAGTCGTAGCCGACGGAATGGGCGATCTGGGCAATGTTCTGCCGGCCGCCGCGCAGCTTTTCCTTGGCGAGCTGCAGGCGCCAGTGCGTGAGGTAGCGAATCGGCGGCATGCCCACCAGGGACGTGAAGCGATCGTTGAAGGCGCTGCGCGACATGGAGACTTCGCCGGCGAGCCGCTCCGCCGTCCAGTCGGCCTCGACGCTGCCATGCAGCAGCGCCAGGGCACGCCCGATCTGGGGATCCCGGAGACCGCCCAGCCAGCCGGCCCTCTCGCCCTCCAGCCCCGTCGCATAGTCGCGCACCGCTTCCACGAACAGCAGCTCCGACAGGCGCGACATCACGGTCGAGGAGGCGTACTTGCCCGCCGCCAGCTCCCGGGCGGCGAACCGGACCGAAGCCTCGACCCAGTCCCGGGAGGCGCCGTTGCGGATGTCTAGCTTCAACAGCCGCGGCAAGGTCGCGATCAGCGGATTGTGAACCTGCTCGGTGGCCAGGTAGCCACAGACGATGCGCGTGGGCTCGCCACCGCCGCCATGGTCGATCTGCCAGAGCCCGTTCGTCCCGCCCGGCTGGACCAGCGCGCCGGCTTTGACGGGAGTGAGGCCCGGGGCGCTGGAGAGAGTGTGGGCATCGTTGCGCGGCAGGAGCACGACCTCACCGGCCGCCACCTCCATCGGCGGCTCACCGGGACAGGCGCACTGCAGCCGGCCGTCGATCACGAAGTGATAGGCGATGATCTGGCCGGGGGTGTCGATGAAGGCGCGGATGTCAGCGGGCGTGATATGGGCGGTGGTGCACCAGGGCGCGGTGAAGCGCGCCTCCAGGAACACGCCGCCGGTCAGCCGTACCGAACCCAGGACTTGCGACAAGGGATCAATCACGCCGGCCCTCCCCGGAGTGGAACCGACGGCCAGTCAAGAGATGCGGCCGCCCGGTCAATTACAACCGGGCCCCCTTCCCATATTTTGCCGCTCGGCGCCATGATGGCGTCCTACGGAGTGAACGATGAAGACGACAGCCAAGTATCGTCGCGGCCTGCCCCAGGGTGACGGCACCCTGTTCCTGACCGACGGCGGCATCGAGACCTGCCTGATCTTCCAGGACGGGCTGGACCTGCCCCTCTTCGCGGCCTTCCCCCTGATGCGCGACGTCACGGGCCGGCAGTTCCTGGTCCGCTACTACGAGCGCTACATCGACATCGCGCGCACGAACGGCATGGGCTTCGTCCTCGAGAGCCCGACCTGGCGGGCGAGCGCCGACTGGGGCGCCAGGCTCGGCTACTCGGCCGCCGACATCGCTGCGGTCAATGCCGACGCGATCGGCCTGATGCATGACCTGCGCGAGGCTTACGAGACGCCGGCTTCGCCGATGGTGGTGAGCGGCTGCATCGGCCCGCGCGGCGACGGCTACGTGGCGGGCGAGGTCATGTCCGAGGGCGAGGCCGAGGCCTATCACGCCTTGCAGGTCGATGCCTTCGCCGCGGCCGGCGCCGACATGGTGACCGCCGTCACCATGACCAACACCAGCGAGGCGATCGGCATCGCACGCGCTGCGCAGAACGCCGGCATGCCGGTGGCGCTGTCATTCACGGTGGAGACCGACGGTCGCCTGCCCACCGGCCAGACGCTGAACGAGGCGATCGCGGCCGTCGACGCGGCGACCGCGAACGGCCCGGCCTACTACATGATCAACTGCGCCCATCCCACGCACTTCCAGGACGTGATGGAACCGGGCCAGGGCTGGATGCAGCGGGTCCGCGGGCTGCGCGCCAACGCGTCGCGCCGCAGCCACCAGGAGCTGAACGACTCGCCCGATCTCGACGCAGGCGATCCGATCGAACTCGGCGGCCAGTACCGCGACCTCGTGCAGGCTCACCCGCAGATCAACGTGCTGGGCGGCTGCTGCGGCACCAACCACCGCCATGTTGAGTGCATCGCACTGGCGTGCAAGACGGTGCGCCCGGCGAAGGCGGCTTAGAGCGGGATGAACTTATCAAGGGAGCGCGCAACTCCAGTTGCGCTCATATCTTGCGGATCCACCAAGCTTGAGCGCAACTGGAGTTGCGCGCTCCAATGAGGCCGCTTTAGACCAGCGTCTCGTACTGGTCGGGCTTGAAGCCGACCAGCAGTTTGCCGCCGGCTTCGAGCACCGGCCGCTTGATCATCGAGGGCTGGGCGATCATCAGCGCGATCGCCTTGCTCTCGGTCAGGCCTTCCTTGTCCTTGTCGGGCAGCTTGCGGAAGGTCGTGCCGGCGCGGTTCAGCAGGACCTCCCAGCCGACCTTGCGGGCCCAGCCTTCGAGGCGGCCGCGATCGATGCCGGCCGTCTTGTAGTCGTGGAAATCGTAGGCGACGCCCTTCTTGTCCAGAAAGGCGCGCGCCTTCTTCATCGTGTCGCAGTTCTTGATGCCGTAGATCGTGGTCATGCGCCCACGATCCCGAACTCAGGGCTGCACGTCCAGCCCCTTGTAGAGCGCAGCACTGTAGATGCCGTGCGAGCGCACGTTCTTGATGCTCTTCTTCGCAACCAGGAAGAGCCTGGAATGCGCCGCCGGGATCATCAGCGCCTCGTCGTGCATCCGGCGCTGGATCTCCTTGAAGAACTTCTCGCGGTCCGCGTCGCTGGTCGCCGTACGCCCGGCCTCGAGGATGCGGTCGGTCTCGGCATCGTTCCACATCATGCGGTTGGGCACCGGCCGGTTCCTGGAATGGTAATAGAGATACATCTGGTCGCCCGCCGAGGTGTACGGCACCGACAGGGTCCAGATGTCGTAATCCTGCTGGGCGATCTTCTGGAAGAAGACCGTCGGATCCCAGGTCTGGATCTTGATGTCGATCCCGACCGTGCGCGCGGCGCCCTGGAGCACCTCTGAGAGTTTCGGATTCTGCCCGACCGTGTAGGAGTACATCAGCAGTTCGAGATTCTTGCCGTCCTTGTGACGGAAGCCGTCCGGACCCATCTTCCAGCCCGCCTCGTCGAGCAGCCTCTTCGACTTTTCCGGATCGCGCTTGGTCAGCATGTCGAGCGTCGCCGGCTCGAAGTCGAGCGCCTTGGGATGGACCAGCGACCGCGCCGTCTCGGCCTGACCGAAGAAGATCGCCTTGTTGATCTCCTCTCTGTCGACCAGATGAGCGAGCGCCTGGCGCACCCGCTTGTCCTGCAGGTTCTCGCGCGTGCTCTTCAGGCCCCAGTAGAACATCGCGAAGTCGGCGGTCGGCTCGTAGACGGCGAGGTTGGGCGCCTTCTTGAAGCTCTCGATCGCCTGCAGCGGGTTCCAGTGGCAGAAGTCGGCTTGGCCCGAGAGCATCGTGGCAATGCGCGTCGTCTCCTCCGGCACAATGCGCCAGATCATCTTCTCGTACTTCACCGGCCCCTTGTTGGCGTAGACGCCGGTCGGCCCCCATCTGTAGGCATCGTGGCGCTTCAGCACGAGTTCCTTGCGCGGCTGCCAGCTTTCCCAGCACAGCGGCCCGGTACCGTCGAAACCCTTGACGCCGAAATCGGCGCCGAGCGACTCGACATTCTCCTTGTTGATGATGGTCGCGGCGAAGTTCGCGAGATCGACCAGCAGCTCGGAATGCGGCCGCTTGAGCTTGTAGACGAGCGTATGGGGATCGGGCGCGGTCAGGCTGTCGATCTCGCCCAGCCGCCAATGGAACGGCCAGCGAGCCGAGGGATCGGCCAGCCGGGTGAAGGAGTAGATCACGTCATCTGCAGTGAACTTCTTGCCGCTGCAGAAGGTGACATCATCCCGCAACGCGAACGTATAGGTGAGCCGGTCGTCGGAAATCGTCCACGACTTGGCCAGCAGGGGATGGACCTTCTTCAGGTCCCAGTCGAGCGCGACCAGCGTGTCGCCCATCATGAACATGGGGTGTCCCATGCCGCTCGACGTATTGTTGTGCGGATCGTACTTGGGCGCGTCCTGCGAGCGGATGTTCACGAAGATTTGTGCCGAGGCCGGCATCGCGAGCGCGCACCAAACCAGCGCGAGCGCCAGCACGGCGGCCGTTGCTCCCTTGATCATGTCGCTTCCTCCCGCCGGTGTATCCCCGGCTATGGGAGGAGCCTATCCGGGGTTTCCGGGACCGCCAAGCGGCTCGACGGCCGTCGCGGGGTTTGCTTAAAGTCTGCCCATGCCCATCGAGTACACGATCGATCACGAAAAGCGCTTCATCCACGCCCGCGTCCTGGGCGTGATTGCGCTGAAGGATATCGAGGATTTCACCGACGCGGTCGTGGCGCAGAACGCCCTCACCTATCGCAAGCTGTTCGATGGCAGCCAGGGCGACGGGACCTACAATGACCAGGACGTCATGGCTCTCGCCGCACGGGCTGCGGCCTATGCGAGCCTGGCCAAGCGCGGCCCCCTCGCCTTGATTCCCCGGCCCGGCCTCGGCGCGGAGCTCGCCAAGCGCTACGTCAACCTCGGCAAGTTCACCGGCGAGGCCCAGATATTCGATACCGCCGAGGAAGCCCTCAAGTGGCTCGACAGCCAGCCGGAGGGCAGCGATCTCTGATCAGGACGCCGCGACGTTGCCGTGCTCGAGCCGGCGCAGCGAGGCCGGCACCTGGTCGTCCTCTGCCGGCTGATAGACCACGCTGAACAAGGTCCGGGCCTTGGCGAGCGCCTCGCCGAACCCTTTCTGCTCGCTCTCGAACGAATCGAACCCGCAACGGAGCATGAACGCCACCTGGTCCTGCAGCACGCCGCCGGTGGCGCGCAGCTCGCCGCGATAGCCCATGCGGCCGCGCAGCAGGCGCGCCTGGCTGTAGGCGCGGCCGTCGCTGAACTTGGGAAACTCCAGCACGATCAGGCGCAGGCGACCGACATGAGGGGCGAGATCCTCGACCGGATCGGTGTTGGCCAGCGACACCGCCGGCCATTCGGGACGCAGCTGCCACTCGGTGAACGGCAGAGCGACGTAGGATGCGGGGAGCCCCGCTTCGCTATACAGCGCCATAGACTCTCTCCTTGAAAGGCTGGGCGCCGATGCGCCGGTAGGTATCGACGAAGCGCTCACCGTCCTGGCGGGCGTCGAGATAGGTGGAGACCAGGTCATCGACCACCTCGACTACCTTGTCTGCTGTCACCGCCGGCCCGAGAATCGCGCCGATCGACGTCTTGCCGAAGTCGACGTCGCCACCGAGGCTGATCTGGTAAAGCTCGACGCCGTTCTTATCGACGCCGAGGATGCCGATATGGCCGACGTGGTGATGGCCGCAGGCGTTGATGCAGCCCGAGATCTTGATCTTCAGGTCACCGATATCGTGCTGCTGCGCCAGGCTCGCGAAGTGATTCGAGATGCGCTGCGCCACCGGGATCGAACGCGCATTGGCCAGCGCGCAATAATCGAGGCCCGGGCAGGCGATGATGTCGGTGATCTTGCCGACATTGGCTTCGGCAAAGCCCAGCGTCTGTAGCGCGCGATAGACCTGTGGCAGGTCCTCGACCGCGACATGCGGGAAGATCAGGTTCTGCTCGTGGCTGACCCGCAGCTCGGCCTGGCTGTAGGCCTCGGCGATGTCGGCGACGCCTTCCATCTGGACGGCGCTGGCATCGCCCGGTGGCGCGCCGGCCGGCTTCAACGAGGCCGTCACAATGGCGTAGCCCGGCACGCGATGTGGCGCGACGTTGGACTTGAGCCACAGCGCAAAGTCCGGATCGCTGAGACGCTGCGCCTCGACGAGGCTTGACACGGTCGGACGCGGCAGCAGATCCGGCGGCGCGAACTGGCGGGCGATCGCCTCGATGGTCCCGGCCGGCAGCTTGAGCGCGCCGTCGCGGTTCGCGGCATATTCGGCCTCGACCTCCTCACGCATCTTCTCCGCGCCGACCTCGTGCACCAGAATCTTGATGCGGGCCTTGTAGAGATTGTCGCGCCGGCCGTAGCGATTGTAGACGCGCAAGGTCGATTCGAGATAGGCGAGCAGCTCGTCCTTCGGCAGGAACTCGCGCAGCGTCTTGCCGATCATCGGCGTGCGGCCGAGGCCGCCGCCCACGATGACCTCGAAGCCGACCTCGCCCTGCTCGTTGCGCCACAGGCGCAGCCCGATATCGTGCACGCGCACGGCGGCGCGATCGTTGGGCGAGCCGGTGATGGCGATCTTGAACTTGCGCGGCAGGAAGGTGAATTCGGGGTGCAGCGTCGACCACTGGCGCACGATCTCGGCCCAGATACGCGGATCCTCGATCTCGTCGATCGCCGCACCGGCATAGTGGTCGGCCGTCACGTTGCGGATGCAGTTGCCCGAGGTCTGCATGGCATGCATGTCGACTTCGGCCAGCGCAGCCAGCGCGTCCGGTGCATCCTCTAGCTTGATCCAGTTGAGCTGCAGGTTCTGGCGCGTCGTGAAGTGGCCGTAACCGCGATCGTACTTGCGCGAAATGTCGGCCAGCTTGCGCAGCTGGCGCGACGACAGCGTGCCGTAGGGAATGGCGATGCGCAGCATGTAGGCATGGAGCTGCAGGTAGAGGCCATTGTGCAGGCGCAGCGGCTTGAACTGCTCCTCGGTCAGCTCGCCCGCCAGCCGGCGGCGCACCTGGTCGCGGAACTGGTCGACCCGCTCGGAGACGAGCGTGCGGTCGTAGTCGTCGTACCGGTAGAAATGGGTATCAGGCATAACGCACCGCATCGGCCGCAATGGCATCGAAGGTGAGGCCCGAGGCGCGGATCTTCTCGCGCAAGGACAGCGGCTCGATCGTGCCGTCATCGTCCTCGGTCACTGCCACCAGGAAAGGATCGACCACGCTGAAGGCCTCGACCCGGGCACGCTCCAGCAGGATCTCCGCGTTGCGCTTGTCGCGCGCGATCGCCGCATGCTCCAGCCGATTGGTCCACTGCCCGGCCTCATCGAGCCAGACCACCATGCCGTCGACCAGCCGGTTCGCCGAGGCGACTTGCAGGTCGCCGCTTAGATTCTTTGCCATCAGGACACCTTTGCGAGGGGCAGGTTCTCCGAAGCGGCGGCATAGGCCGCGACGTCACCCACGATGATCAGGCTGGGACCGGCGCCGCCCTGGGCTCGCCCGGCGGCGAGCCTTGCCAGGTCGGCCAACTGGCCGGTAAGGACTTTCTGGTCCGGCCGCGTACCGTTCTCGATCACGGCAACCGGCGTCGTGGGCGCCGCGCCGGCGGCCAGCAGCTGGTCGCGGACCGACGGCGCTTCCGTGGCGCCCATGTAGATCGCAAGCGTATGCCCCTGCGTGGCAAGCGCTGGCCACGCGGCCTGCTTGCCGCCCACGGCACTGTGGCCGGTGACGAAGGTCACGGCCGAAGCGTGGTCGCGATGCGTGAGCGGGATGCCGGTCGACGCCGCGCAGCCGAGGGCGGCGGTGATGCCCGGCACCACCGTGTAGGCGAGACCCGCGGCGCGCAGCGCATCGACCTCCTCGCCACCGCGGCCGAACACGAACGGGTCGCCCGCCTTCAGGCGCACGACGGTCTGGCCGGCGCGTACGCGGCGCATCAGCTCGGCATCGATATCGGCCTGCGCCCAGCTCGGACGGCCCTTGCGCTTGCCCACGGAGACGACCTCCGCGTCGCGGCGCGCGCGGGTCAGCACTTCTCGCGGCACGAGATCGTCGTGGAGGATGACGTCGGCCTCCTGCAGCAACTGCGCAGCCTTCAGGGTCAGCAGGTCGGGATCGCCTGGCCCGGCGCCCACGATGTGGGCGATGCCGGCCGGCGCCTTGTGGCGCCGCGCCGCATCGAGGTCGCCCAGCACGACACGACGCGCACCGGCTTCGTCGCCGGCAAGGGCGAGACGTGCCGCCGGCCCTTCGACCAGGCGGCGGAAGAAGGCGCGGCGGCGGGCCGGCTCGGCTATCAGCGCATTGACCTGGGTGCGGAAGGTGGCCGCCAGCCGGGCGAGGACGCCCAGCCGCTGCGGCAAGGCCGCCTCGATGCGCCCGCGCAGGACCGTCGCCAGGGTCGGCGACGCGCCCCCGGTCGAGATCGCCACGACGACGCCGTCGCGATCGACGATGGCGGGCATGATGAAGTCGCAGAGGGCCGGCCGGTCGGCCACGTTGACGGGAACGCCGGCAGCCTTGGCCTGCCGATGGATGGCGATGTCGGACTCCTCGGCGGAAGTGGCCACGAAGGCGGCAACGGCGCCGCGGAAATCCTCGGCCGTGACAGCGGCGCCGGTCAGCCGGTGGACGTCAGCGCCGGCCGAGGCCGCCAGCTGGACGCGAAGGTCGGCCTTGGGCCCCTCGCCCACCACGACGACCTTGCGGCCAGCGAGGTCGAAGAAGAGCGGCAGGTGTTTCACGATACGGCCACCCGCAAAACGATGTTGAGCGCCAGCATGCCGGCGGCCTGCGAGATCGACAGGACCCACCAGGCAGCTTCGGATTTGGGAAGGAATTTGGACATGCGGTTACCGCCTTTGATCTGGCGATATTTCCCACATTAGCCATGGGTTGAATTTCCGAAGGTTTTCCGGAAGTGAGCAAATCCTGCCGTTCAAGGGCCCGAGAAGGAAATTTTTATCGCCCTTGAAGCGGCCTCTTCCCTCCCCAAATCACCCTCGTTCCCCGCGCCCATCCGGGGCGGGGACATCCAACATCGCTCAGGAGAGGATGATCAACATGCGTACTGTCGACTATTCGCCGTTCTATCGCGCCACCGTCGGTTTCGACCGCGTCTTCGACCTGCTCGACTCGGTGTCCAGCCAGTCCGGCGCCAACGGCTACCCCCCGTACAACATCGAGAAGGCCGGCGATAACGCCTACCGGATCGTGATGGCGGTTGCGGGCTTCAGCGAAGCCGAGCTGAACCTGACCCAGAAGGAGAACGAGCTCCTGGTCACCGGCCAGGCCGCGCCGACCCAGGGCCAGGACGAGAAGCAGTATCTCTATCGTGGCATCGCCGGCCGCAACTTCGAGCGCCGCTTCCAGCTCGCCGACCATGTGAAGGTCACGGGTGCGAAGCTCGCCAACGGCCTGCTGACGATCGAGCTGCAGCGTGAGATCCCGGAGGAGAAGAAGCCCCGCGCGATCCCCGTCCAGGCAGGCAACGGCCAAGCCGCTCTCACCCACTAAGCAGGTAGCAGCCTGCTGTCTCGAAGGGGCGTCGCGGGAAACCGCGGCGCCCTTTTTCGTGGTCACAAGGCATATGAGTAAGGATCCCTCACTGCGTTCGGGATGACACCACTGCTGGAACTTGCGCAGTGCGCCGATTCAGAAAGCAGTGTCATCCCGAACGCAGCGAGGGATCCTTCGTTTCACCTCCCCCGCAGGACGAGGGAGGTGAAAGAGCGGAGCTACTTCGCGTACTTGCCCGTGAGCTGCGGCGTGTGCGGGCCCTCGCCGCCCTTCTCCTTGTGCTGCAGACGCGTGGTGCGGGCCCAGGTGCGCTTCAGCTCGTCCTTCACGCTGAACTTCAAGGTGCCGATCTTCTCGACCGTCAGTTCGATCTTGTCCCCGTCCATGAACGAGTTGAGACCGCGATGGTTGGTGCCGGTGGCGACGATGTCGCCGGGCTCCAAGGTGTGAATCGAACTCACCCATTCGATGATGCGCGGGATGTGGTGCGCCATGTCGGAGGTGTTGAACTTCTGCATCACCGTGCCGTTGTTGGTCAGCGTGATGTTGAGGTTCTGCGGATCGGCGATCTCGTCGGCGGTGACGATGCAGGGGCCGATCGGCGCGAAGGTGTCGCGCGACTTCATCTGGAAGAACACGTTGCCCGGCGGCGGCAGGCCGCGGGCCGAGCCGTCGATGAAGCAGGTGTAACCGAAGATATGCTTGAAGGCATCGGCCTGCGTGGCGCGTGTGGCGCGCTTGCCGATGATCAGCGCCATCTCCGCCTCGCCCTCGAAGATCGAGGCCGGCGCGTCGGGCAGCAGCATCGTGTCGCCGTCGCCGATCACTGCGGTCGCGGCCTTGTGGAAGGCGTTGATGGCCGGCTTCTCCGGCAGGGTGCCGTCTTCCATGTAGTTCACCGCCATGCAGACGATGTTGCCGGGCTTCGGCACCGGCGGACGCAGCTTCACGCCGGACACGGGCACGCCCTTGCCGTCGGCCGCGGCCTTCTCGACCTTGGCCTTGTAGCTGTCCCACTGGGCGATCAGGCCGATGATCAGGTCCCGCGAGTCGCGATGCGGGATGTCCTTCACGGCATCGGTCACGTCGACGACCTGGTCGCCCTTGATGACGCCCAGGCGGTAGTCATTGAAATAGCAAAGCTTCACTTCTTCTCTCCCTCTTCGAGCACTTTCTTGGCGACGTTGGCGGCAGACATCGCGGTCGGCCAGCCGGAATAGAATGCGAGGTGCGTGATGAGCTCGATCAGCTCGTCCTTCGTAACCCCGTTGTTGATGGCACGGGCGAAGTGTCCTGTCTGCTGCTCGGTACGATTCATCGCGACCAAGGCTGCACACGTTATGAGGCTACGGTCTCGCTTGGACAGGCCCGGACGCTCCCAGACATCGCCGAACACGACATTGTCGGTGAGCTCGATCAACTTGGGGGCGAAAGACCGGAGCGCGTCGCGCGGGTTCTGGGCCGGTGGCTTGGACATCGTTTCTCTCCTTTTCAAGATCGGACGGCAGGTCTAGCGTTCCTGCAAAACGCGGAGGAAACAATGGCCGTCATCAAGGCTGCGGAATTCGCCTGGCCCCGGATGGAAGCTCCCGACCTCGATCAGATGGAGGAGTTCCTCACCCATTTCGGTCTGGTCCGTGCCGAGCGAACGCCCGACGCGCTCTATATGCGCGGCACCGACGATCACCATCATCTTCATGTCACACACAAAGGCGGTACGAAGTTCATCGGCTTCGCCTACCACGCCGCCGACGAGGACGACCTGAAGCGCCTCGCCAAGCTGCCGGGCGCTTCCGGCATCGAGGCCTTGGACGAGCCCGGCGGCGGCAAGCGCGTGCGCCTTACCGAGCCCAACGGCTACCAGATCGAAGTCGTGGCCGGGCAGAAGCGCGTCGAGCCGATCAAGGTCGCGCGCGACGAGCACAATACGGCCCGCGAGCCCGGCCGCCGGGTCGGGCGCGTGATGCGGCTCGGCAAGTCGCCCACATCGATCCAGCGCATCGGCCATGGCGTGCTTTCGTCGCCGAAGGTGACCGAGACCGTCGCGTGGTTCCGCGAGACGCTGGGCATGATCCGTTCCGACGACGTCTATGTCGGGACCGCGGACAACATCATCGGCTCGTTCAACCGGCTCGATCGCGGGGACGCCTACGTCGATCACCACGTCTTCTTCTGCAATCACAACACCAGGGCCGGGCTGAACCACGTCTCCTATGAGGTGCAGGACATCGACTGTGTCTTCCAGGATCACGAGTACATCAAGCGGCTGGGCAAGTACGACCATATGTGGGGCATCGGTCGCCACCTGCTGGGCAGCCAGGTCTACGACTACTGGTGCGATCCGTGGGGCCGCGTGCACGAGAGGTGGGCCGACACTGACCGCTTGAACGCGGCCAATGGCGGCAACCTGCTCAGCGCCGAGGAAGGCTTCCAGTCGCAATGGGGCGACCGGCCGCCGGACCGCTTCCTGGGTCACGCCAGCCCCTGAGGCTGCTGCCTACTTCGTCTTGAACTTGTCCGGCAGGCGCTCCTCGTTACCGAGCGCCACCTTGCGCACGCCCTCGCTGTCGGGGCTGGGCGGGAAGCCTTCGGCTGCGCGCGGCGCCGGCGTCTCGACGACCGTGTTGGACAGGCGGCCGACACCCGTGACCTCGATGTCGATCGTGTCGCCGGCTTCGAGCGGGCGCGAGTTGGCGGGCGTGCCCGTCAGCAGGATGTCGCCCGGCAGGAAGGTGATGTGGCGCGCCAGATCGGCGATCAGGTAGCCGCAATCGAAGATCTGCTCGCTGACCGCACCCTCCTGCACCATCTTGCCGTTCTTGTAGCTGCGCAAGGTCGACTGGCGCACGTCGACGCCCGACACGAGGCCGGGGCCGATCGGGCAGAATCCGTCCATGCCCTTCACCCGCAGCATCGAGCCTGCATCGGTGTCGCGGAAATCGTGGCAGCCAAAATCGTTGGCCGGTGCGAAGCCCGCGATGCAGGCCCAGGCCTCTTCCCGGCTCACGTTCTTCGTGACCTTGGAGAAGACGACGGCCATCTCGCCCTCGTAGTTCACGTACTTGTAGCCCTTGGGCTTCACCAGCTCACCCTTGTGCGCGTTGAGCGCCGTCAGCGGCTTCTGGAAGTAGGTCGGCGTCTTGGGCGGCACGTGCGTGTTGTTGAACTCGTAGTAGCGCGAAATGTAGTTCACATGGACGCACAGGATCTTGGTCGGGTTGCACGGCGGCAGGTGCACGACGTCCTTCTCGTCGGCGGTGCGGCCGTCGGCAAAGACGATTTTGCCGTCCTTGAATTCGACCCAATAGGCGCTGCCGTCCTTCATGACGTGACGGATTTCCCTGCGCGGTCCCTCGAGTACGCTCATCTCAACAACTCCCCTACTGAAGATCGAACCAGACATGAACATTGCCGGTGCCGGCCGCGTTCTCGTATTCCGAGAGCTGCGTGCCGCGGGCGCGGCAATTCCCGCCGCCCAGCGCCCCCATCATCTGCGCGTAGTGCGCGCCGTGACCTTCGTATTTCGCCGCTTCCAGCTCCGGGAACCGGTCGAGCACCGTGTCATGCCGGCCCTGCTTCCAGAGCTCCAGCACCTCCCTGTCGAGCGCGCGGTTCTTCGGCTCCGACACATTGTCGGGATGCCAGGCGCGCGGATTGGGCGGCACATGGTCGAGGTCGTAGAATTTGTGGCTCATCGCGCCCGAGGCCAGCAGCACGACCCTTGCATCCGAGCGCCGTATCGCCTCGCCGACGACCTCACCCATCTGCAGAAAGTGCTTCAGCTTCGCGGTCTGGCAGGTGCCGACGCTCAGCACCTTCTCGCCGCGCCCGAGATAGTGGATCACGTTCAGGGTCGGATAATGCAGCGGCAGCGTTTCCTCGACGACGTTGCGCGCGGCGACCTTCTTCTCCTGCGCCACCTTCTCGACTTCGGCCGCCAGCGCGGGCGCGCCGGCATGGTCATAGGGAAAGCGCGTCATCGAGAACGGCAGCTCGTCCGACGTATAGGTGCCCTTGTAGTGCGCGGCGCCCGCCACGAGATGCAGCGACGTGGTGAGCCAGTGCGTGTCGAACAGAACGAACGTATCGGGCTTCACCGCGTCGATCTTCGCACGCACGCGGTCGAAGCCCTCGATCAGGTCGGAATCGCGGCCGTTGCCGCGCTGGACCCGGATCTCTTTGGGCTGCACCAGGCCGGGATGGTGCGAAACGACGGCCGCGCCGACGATCTGGCCCATGGACTTATGCTCCCTTCGCTGCCTGGATGGCCCGCCAGACATTCTCCGCCGTGGCCGGCATGACCATGTCGCGGACCCCGAGCGGCGCCAGCGCGTCGATCACGGCGTTCATGACCACGGGCATCGCGCCCACCGTGCCCGCCTCGCCTGCGCCCTTGGCGCCCAGCGGATTGTATTTGGTCGGCACGGGGTTCGACTTCACCTCCATGCTGCACATCATGTCGGCGCGCGGCATGGTGTAGTCGAGGAAGCTCGCGGTCAGCAGCTGGCCGCTCTCGCGGTCCCAGATCACCTGCTCACCCAGGATCTGGCCGACGCCCTGCGCCACGCCGCCGTGGATCTGCCCCTTGAGGCCGATCGGGTTCATCACCGTGCCGACATCGTCGACCACGGCATAGCGGTCGAGTTTGACCTCGCCCGTGTCCGGATCGACCTCGACTTCGCAGATGTGGCAGCCATTGGGATAGGTGTCCTTCTCGCCGAGATAGGTCGCGTTCTCGTAGAGCCCGCCCTCGAAACCGCTCTTCGGCCACTTGGTCGGATTGAACGCCGCCATCGCGACGGCCTTCAGCGTCACCGTCTTGTCCGTACCCTTCACCTTGAAGGTGCCGTCGGCGAACTCGATGTCCTGCTCGCCCGCCTCAAGGAGATGCCCGGCCAGGCGTTTGCCCTTCTCGATCACCTTCTCCGCCGCCATGAACAGCGCCGAACCACCCAGCACCGTCGAGCGCGAGCCGTTGGTGCCCATGCCGAAGGCCACGCGATCGGTGTCGCCGTCGATGAACTGCACGTCGTGCGGATCGATGCCCAGACGCTCGTTCAGGATCTGCTTGAACATGGTCTCGTGGCCTTGCCCCTGGGCCTTCGTCCCCATCAGCAGTGCCGCCGTGCCGGCCGGGTTGAAGCGAATCTCGGCATATTCGGGCTGCGCCGTGCCGGCCGCCTGTTCGATCGCATTGATGATGCCGAGTCCGCGCAGCTTGCCGCGCTTCTTCGATTCGTCGGCCCGCGCTGGGTAGCCCGCCACGTCGGCGAGCTTCAGCGCCATGTCCATGTTCTTCTCGAACTCGCCGCAATCGTAGAACGGCCCGACCGGGCTCTGGTACGGCAGGGCCGCCTCCGACAGCATGTTCTTGCGCCGCAGCTCGACCCGGTCGACGCCCAGTTCGCGGGCCGCATCGTCGATCAGGCGCTCGATCAGGTAGATGGCCTCCGGACGCCCCGCGCCGCGATAAGGCGCCGTCGGGTTAGTGTTGGAGAGCACGCCCACCACGTTGATGTAGGCCTTGGGAATCAGGTAGACGCCCAGCACCGTGCCGATCATGCCGAAGGGCGACAGCAGGTTGCGGTCCGAGCCGACATAGGCGCCGATATTGGCCAGCATGTTGAGGCGCAGCGCGACGAACTTGTTATCGGCGTCGAGCGCCAGCTCGAGCTCGCCGACATTGTCGCGGCCATGCTCGTCGGCCATCACCGCCTCGGAGCGCTCGCAGCACCACTTGACCGGCCGCAGCAGCTTGCGCGCCGCCCACAAGGTCAATCGATGCTCGACATACTGCCAGCCCTTGGTGCCGAAGCCGCCGCCGACATCGCCCGTGATCACCCGCATCTTGCTCTCGGGCACCTTGAACACGTTCTGCGCCAGCATGTTGCGCACGCGATGGGGATACTGCACATCCGCATAGAGCGTCATGCGGTCCTCGCCCTGGTCGTAGACGCCCAGGGTGCCGCGCGGCTCCATGTACTGGGCATGCACGCGCGTGATGACGTAGCGGCGCTTGATGACCCTGGCCGCGCCCTTGATCGCCTCCTCGGTTGCAGCCTTGTTCCCACGCTCGATGAAATTGGAAATATTGTCGGGGCAGTCGTCCCAGACCGCTGGTGCGCCCGGCTTCACCGTGTCCTCGGTCAAGGTCACCGAAGGGATCGGCTCATAGTCGATCTCGACCAGCTCGGCGGCGTCCTTGGCTTCCGCCAGCGTGTCGGCAATCACCATCGCCGCCGGATCGCCGACATAGCGCACGCGATCGACGACGAGCGCCGGCCGCTGCGGTGCGTACATCGGCTTACCGTCGGGCCGCTTCCTCGGCATGTTGGCCTTGGGCATGCCGAGCCCGTCGGCGACCACATCGTGGCCTGTGTAGACGGCGAGAACGCCGGGCGCCGCCGCCGCGGCATCGGTGTTGATCGACCGGATCTTCGCATGGGCGTGGGGAGAGCGAACGAAGACCGCATAGGCTTGCCCATGCAAATTGATGTCATTGACGAAGCGGCCCTGCCCACGCAGCAGGCGCGGGTCCTCGAAACGCAATACCGACTGGCCGATTCCATACTTGCTCATGACGCTCTCTCTCCCGCGAACGCGCGATCTGACTTTAGGACTGGCTGACGACATGGGCGAGCGGACGCCACCGTGCCATGTCGGCTTCCACCCGCGCCCGGAATTCAGCCGGACTGCTGACACGCGTGTCGTTGCCCAGCTCTTCCAGCTTGGCCTTGATGTCCGGCCGAGCCATCGCCTGCTTGAACGCCTCATAGAGGCGAGCCTGGATGGCGGGCGGCAAACCGGCCGGCGCGGTGAAACCCAGCCAGGAGACGATGTCGTAGTCAGGCACCACCGTCTCCGCGACGGTCGGCACATCGGGAAAGCCCGGATGCCGCTCCTTCGACGTGACGGCCAACGCCCGCAGCTTGTCGGTCTTCATCAGCGGCTGGGCGTTGGAGAACGTCACGACATGCATGTCGAGCCGGCCGCCCACGAGGTCGTTGAAGGGCTGCCCGATGCCACCCTTGTAGGGGACGTGGGTCATCTTCGCGCCGGTCTTCTCGAGGATCAGCTCCATCGCCATGTGGAGCGTCGATCCCACACCCGACGTGCCGTAGGTGAGCTTGCCGGGCTCGCGCTTGCCCTCCTCGATATAGGCCTGGAGCGTCTTGAAGCGCGACTCCGGCGCCACAGTGAGCACGAAGGGAAAGCGCGTGACGATCGAGATGAAGTCGAAATCCTTCAGCAGATCGTAGGTCAGGCTGCGGTCGGTGGCCGACACCACCGCCTGCCCGCCCGTCATCAGGTAAAGCGTATAGCCATCGGGCTTCATGCGCGCGATCTGGCTGGCCGCCAGCCGCTCGGCCGCCCCGGGCCGTGGCTCGATGACGATCTGCTGGCCGAAGATCTCGGTCAGCGGCACGCTGAGATGGCGGGCGATGGTGTCAGGGTTGGACCCGGCATCGTAGCCGTGCATCAGGCGAATGGTCTGCGACGGGTAGGCCTGCGCACGCGCGATTGCGGGTGCGCCGACCGCCGCCGCCGCGGCAGACATCAGCAAAGTCCTGCGTCTCATGTTTCCTCCTCCTGTTTTTCATTGTTCGGGCCGTCGTTATCCCAACGGTCCCATGAACGTCTGATCGGCATAGGTGTCGGACATCGGCTCGATCGCTGCCGGCCAGTCCTTGCCGACTTTGCGGCGCAGCTCAGCCGGACGCGGTTTGCCGTCCCAGCCGATGCGCTCCATGTAGTAGTGCAGCATGATGCAGTGGCCGGCCGGATCGAGAATGTGCGCGGCATAGTCGACGCCGGGATAGAGTTCGGGCGGGATGGCATCGGTGAACTGCACGCCGTGCTTCTTCAAAAAGGCCACCGCATCGCGGAGCTGCTGGTAGCTGCCGACCTCCACGCCCATCGAGGCGCAGCTCGTGTCGGGATTCAGCCCAAGCTCGCCACGCAGCACCTTGGGAAACAGCGAGAGCGAATGGTGCTCGCTGCCGTTACGCAGGAAGACGCAGCGATGGCCCTTCCAGGTCACGACCTCCGTGCGGATGAAGCCCATCGTCTGCGTGTAGAAGGCCTCGGAGGCACCGACATCGGCCACAAACAGGCTCATCGGGCCGATGCTGGTGACCTTGAACGGCCGCGGCAGGCGCGTGCCGGCGACGACGAACTCCTCGCCCGTGCGGTCCTGGATGACGTTGCCGGCATTGATGTCGATGCCCTTGGCGACAGCATCGCGCACCTCCTGCTCCTCGGAGATCTGCGGCAGCTCGGGCGTCTCGCGGAAGGCGCGGTAGTACATCGATTCCGGCTTGGAGCGGCCGTCCCAGCCGATCTGCTCCATGCCGTAATAGAGCTCGACCGTGTGACCGTCGGGATCGCGAATGTAGGTGTGCCAGTTGCTGCCCGGCATGTCGCGACCGACCCTGCGGATCTCGACATCGTGCTCGCGGAAATAGTCGGCCGCGGCAAACACCTCATCCATCGTGCCGACCTGCCAGGTGATCTGGTTCACCGTGACGTCGCGCGAGACGGCATCGTCGCCGAAGATCGCGCCCAGCGACTTGTGCGCCAGCAGGAAGGCGTGGTGGTCGGAATTGTGGCTCATGAAGACGATGCGCGGGTCGCCTAGCCGCTTTGCCACCTCCTCGCGTCCGGGAATCTTCGACAGGTCGCGCGTGTCGGTGATGCGGAAGCCCAGCAGGCGGGAATAGAAATCGAGCCCTTTGTCCATTTCGGCAACATTGAAGCCGAAATGTCCAAGCCGGCGGATCTTGAACGGCCGCGGATAGCGCACGCCGCCGACATCGTAACTCGCTGCCTTCTGAATCGTGTCCATGGTGTCCTCCTTAGTTCTTGCGGCGCTTGGGCTTGAGCACGCGGGCATTGCCTCGGATCAATCCCGGAACGTCGGCCACCGCCTGCTCGACGGTGGTACGGATGTGCTGCTCCAGCAGGGAGCAGGCGAGATCGGACTCGCGCGCGAGCACCGCGTCGCGGATCTCGAGATGCTCGTTCCGGCGATGCAGCCGGCTGTGGATCATGGTCAGCCAGTGATAGCGGCGCGCCTGGTCAAACAGCTCGCTGCGGTAATGCAGCGACCAGGGCGAGCGGCAGGTCGCCACCAGCGCATCGTGGTAGCGCTTGTGGCGCTTGCCCCACTCCTGCTTCACCGACAGCGGATCGTCCTGCTTGGGCGCCGCGAGCTTGCTCAGCAAAAAGTACGAGCTGACGATCTCGGCTTCCCAGGAATCGGTGCCGTGGCGGATGGCGTCGGCCAGCGTCTTGGTCTCGAGATAGACGCGCAGCTCCGAGAGATCGAGGAAGTCGGCCAGCGAGATCGGCGACACCTGGAAGCCGCGCCCCGTCTCGGTGCGCGCGAGGCCCTCCGATACGAGGTGCGACAGCGCCTCGCGCAGGGTGCCGACGCTGGTGTCGTAGCGCTGGCGCAGCTCGCCGAACTTCAGCTTCTGGTCGGGCTTCAGCACGCAGCACAGGATGTCCTCGCGGATCTTTCGCAGGACATCGAAGGTCGCGGCATCCTCGCGGCTGACATCCTGCGGCGCGGTGGTCGCCGACAGGTTCTCGTTGGCGCCCTCGAACGGGACGGTGGATAGGACTTTGGCCATGAAGGCTCCTCAAACTCCCAGATAGGCTTCGCGGATGTGCGGTTGTTTCATCAGCTCGTCCGGCAGGCCGGTCGCCACGATGCGCCCCTGTTCCAGCACGTAGGCGCGGTCGGCGACGCTCAGCGCCTTCACCACGTTCTGTTCGACCAGCAGCACCGCGGCGCCGTCGTCGCGCACCCGGCCGATGATATCGAACATATCGTCGACGATGGTCGGCGCGAGCCCGAGCGACGGCTCGTCGAACAGGACGATTCGCGGCTGCGCCATCAGCGCCCGGCCGATCGCCACCATCTGCTGCTGCCCGCCCGACAGCTCGCCGGCCGGCTGGCTGCGCTTCTGGCGCAGGATCGGGAACAGATCGTAGACCCGCTCCAGCGACTGGACCCGTGCGGCGCGCGGCCCCGGCAGGTAGCAGCCGAGCTCCAGGTTCTCCTCGACCGTCATCTTGGTGAACAGCCGCCGCCCTTCGGGCACCAGTGCGATGCCGTGACCGCAATAGCCGTGCGCCCGCACCCGCTTCATGTCGGCCCCGTCGAAACGCAGGTCGCCCGACCGGCAGCGCAGCATGCCGGCGATGGCATTGATCAGCGTCGTCTTGCCCGCGCCGTTGGGCCCGATCACCGAGACGATCTCGCCGGCATCGACGTCGAGCGAGACGTCCCAGACGGCGGATGCGTCGCCGTAGCCGACGTGGAGGTTGCGGACTTCAAGCAGCATAGGCTTTGCCGAGATAGATGCTGACGACACGAGGATCGCGCATGACCTCGCGCGGGGCTCCCAGCGCGAAGAGCTTGCCCTCGTTCAGGACAGCGACCCGGTCGGAGAGTTCGACCACGGCTCGCATGAGATGCTCGACGAAGACGATGGTGGCGCCCTGCGCCCGGATCGCGCGCACCAGCCGGATGGCATTGTCGACCTCGGCCGGATTGAGGCCGGACAGGACCTCGTCGAGCAGCAGCAGCTTGGGTTTTGCCGCCAGCGCGCGCGCCAGCTCCAGGAACTTGCGCTCGTGCAGGTTCAACTCGGCCGGCAACGCCTCTTCCTTGCCGGCGAGGCCGGTGAAGCCGATCCAATGCAGTGCTTCGGCCCTGATCTCGGCGGCGCTGCGCGGCGGGCCGCCGAAGGTCGCGGCCATCGCCACATTGTCGAGCACGGTCATGTTCGTGAAGGGCCGCGGTATCTGGTAGGTGCGCGCCACGCCGCGGCGCGCAATCTCGTGCGCCGGCAGGTGCCCGATCTCCGCCCCGTCGACCGTGATCGTGCCGCCGGTCAGCGGATAGAAGCCCGAGATGACGTTGATCAGGGTGGTCTTGCCCGAGCCGTTCGGCCCGACCAGGCCCAGGATCTCGCCCTCACGCACGTCGAGATCGACGCCGGCCAGTGCCTGCAGGCCGCCGAAGCGCTTGGCCGCGCCCCTCGCCTCCAGGATGTTGCGCGTGCTGATCTGTGGCGGCGTTGCCGGGACGACCGGCACCACGGCGGCGTGCGTCTTCTCCTCGACCGTCCGGCGCCGCTTCATCCAGGCCTGGATGGCCGGCACGACACCGTCGGGCAGCCACAGGATGGCGAGGATCAGGATCAGCCCGACCACGGCGCGGCCCACCATCGCTTCGCCGCCGCTGATGAAGGCGTAGAGCAGCGCCGTGATGACCGTGGCGCCGATGGCGGGACCGAACCAACTGCGCGAACCGCCCAGCACGCTCATCAGCACGACATAGAGCGGCACGGTGAGCTCGAACGTGCCGCCCACCGTGAGGAAGCCGACATACATCGCGTGGATGCCGCCCACCGCGCCGGCGATGCCGGCCGACAGGGCGAAGGCGATCAGCTTGTAGCGGAAGGTCGGCACGCCCTTGGCCTCGGCGACATCCTCGTCGTCGTGGATGGCGAACAGGCCGAGGCCGAGCCGCGAATGAGCGACCCACCAGGCGATGCCGAGCGTCAGCACGCACATTGCAAAGCCCAGCATGTAGATCGTGCCGGTCTGCGTCGGCATCAGGTGCGGCAGCGGCACGGCGCTCATGAACACGCCGGCGCCACCGTCGATCGGCGTGTTGAGGATGATCGTCGCGATCACGAAGGTGACCGCGAGCGTCAGCAGCGCGAACAGCTCGCCGCGCAGCCGCTTCATGCGGAAGACGACCGCGCCGACCCCGACGCCCAGCAGCGCCGCCATTGCCGCGGCGAGCGGTACCGTCGCCAGAAACGGCATGTCCGCCTTGGTCGTGAGCGTCGCGGTCGTGTACATGCCGACGCCGAAGAAGGCGGCATGGCCCAGGCTGAAATAACCCGCGAAGCCCGAGAGCAAGGCCCAGCTCGTCGACAGCGAGATCCAGAAGAAGACGAGATAGAAGAACGAATCGTAGAAGGCCGGCAGGCCCGCCGTCGGCAGGATCGCGAAGACGATGATGCCCAGCGCCGCAGCGGCCTTTGGAAGGGTCTGTCCGGCCGTCATGACCACTCCGGATCCCACAGCAGGATGGCGATCAGCACCGAAAAGGACACGACGGGGGCCCAGGCCGGGCTGAAGACCGCCATGGCGATCGATTCGCTGGCACCGATCAGCAGTCCGGCGAACAGCGCGCCCAGCGGATTGCCCAGCCGGCCGATGATCACCACCGCGAAGACGACGCCCAGCCACGCCCAGATCTGGGCCGGCGCCAGGGTCGCGATCAACGCGATGAAGGTGCCGGCGACACCGGCATAGGCTGCGCCGATCCCTGACACGAGATAGGCGAGCCTGCGGTGATCGATGCCGTAGGCCGCCGCGATATCGGCATCCTCCGCGCTCGCCCGCAGCGCCTTGCCGACATAGGTCTTGCGCAGCCACAGCCAGGTGCCCCAGGCCAGCATGCCGGCCACCAGGCAGAGGATCAGCTCCAGCACCGGGATGTAGAACGGACCCGCCTTGATCGACCAGGTCGCGTAGTGCGTCTCGAAGCGGCGATAGTCGGCCGTCCAGTAGAGCTGGATGCCGACCTCGAGCATGACGGCGAAGCTGAAGGTGATCAGCAGCGAGCCCAGCTCGTTCACCTTGAAGCGGACGAACACCCAGTGCTGCGCCAGGCCGATCGCGAACATCGCCGGCACGATGACCAGCACCGACCACCACGGCTCGACATGATAGGTCGTGCCCAGCTCGTAGGTCAGGTAGGCCGCGAGGAAGGCCAGCGCGAAATGACTGAGATTGACCAGCCGCAGCAGGCCCCAGCTCAGGCTGAGACCCAGCGCCAGCAATCCGTACATTCCGCCGGCCAGGACGCCCGAGATCAGCGCCTGGCCGAGAAGCGTTGCACTCGGCATCGATCGCTACGACAGCAGCTTCACGCCGGGCGCCGCGAACTCCCTGGGCCAGACGACCTTCCATTCCTTGTTCTGCACCTGCCGGATGAGCTGCGCCGGGGCACCGTGATTGTAGAGGCCATCGAACTTCAGCGGCCCGTAGATCGTGTTCACCACGTTCTTCTTCAGGAAGGCCGCGATCTGCTTGTCCTCGAGGCTCTTGGCGCCGTTCACGCCCTGCTCGAGGATCTGCCATTCCGAAACCATGCCAGCCGCCTGCGCATCGATCAGCGGATACGGCAGGTTGGCCTTGGTGGCGCGCTCCTTGTAGGCCGCAGCAATCTTGGCGACCCCGGGCCGGCTCATGAAGGGTTCGTCCGGTTCGAGGAAGGTCGACGACCAGGCGAGATTGCCGTCGGGCGACAGCGCCAGCGGCCCCGGCGCGGGATAGAGATGGAAGCTGCCCTTCGGTGCGTATTCGAGCTTCTTCAACGCTTCGAGTATCTGGTTGCTCTCCAGGCCCAGCGAACCGACCCACAGGAAGTCGGCATTGGCCTCCTTCACGCGCGCGGCGATGGCGCCGAAGTCGCGGTTTCCGGCCTCGTATTCGAGATAGAGCGGCACCTTCACGCCGCGCTTCTCGGCTTCGGTCTTCATGCCGTGCGCCATGAACTGGGCCGAGGGGAACTTGCTGGTAAGGACCACCATGCTCTTCGGAGGCGCCGGCAGGCTGGCCATGGCATCGAGGATCACGTTGGGATAGGTCTTGTCGGGCTCCGGGCCGAACGGCGTCGCCGGAAAGGCCATGTCGTAGGTCTGCAGCTTGGGGATACCCATGCTGCTCTGGATGATGACCTTGCCGTAGCGCTGGGCCACGCCCATCGCCGCCAGGATCGGCGCCGTCGCATAGGGGCCCTGGATCAGGTCGACCTTGTCGACGGTGATCAGCTTCTCGTAGAGGCTGCGCGCCACGTCCGGCTTGGACTGGTCGTCGAGCAGCACATATTCGACGGGTCGGCCGAGGAAGCCGTCGCGGCTGTTGATCTCCTCGACCATGATCTCCGAAGCGATCTTGTGGATGACCGCGGTCTGCGCCAGGAAGCCCGTCAGCGAGAGGGTACCGCCCACCCTCACCGGCTTGCCCGAGGGCGCCGCGCGACCGATGGCCGGCGCCGCCAGCAGCGCCGTCGAGCCCAGCAATCCAGTCAAGACACGGCGACGACGCCATGAGCCCATCCGCTCGCGCATTTTGTTTCCTCCTTCGACGTTTATTTAATTTGAACGTCGTTGAAATAGAGCCTGCCGCAAGCATCCTCGTAAGTAAACGGATTTTCGAAACTTTCGAAAATTTTGAACATGGACCGTTCTGCGAGATTCCTGGATGGCGTGTCACGAAGACGGCGCGCCTCTTTCGGCATATTCTCCGCCCCGTCCATAACGGAGAGAGTCCCAATGAAGAGCTACAAGGTCGTCGAATTCGGCCAGCCGCTGCAGAAGGTCGAGGAGAGCAATCCCGCGCCGCAGGGCGCCGAGGTGCTGGTCAAGATCACCGCCGCCGGCGTCTGCCACAGCGACGTCCACCTGTGGGAAGGCTTCTTCGACATGGGCGGCGGCAACAAGGTGTCGACGCAGAAGACGATGAACCCGCCGCGCACCATGGGCCACGAGATCGTGGGCGAGGTCGTGGCGCTGGGTCCCGACGCCAAGGGCGCCAAGGTCGGCGACAAGGCCGTCGTCTATCCGTGGATCGGCTGCGGCAGCTGCTGGTACTGCACCAACGGCCGCGAGCATCTCTGCCCCGCCCCGCGGGCCCTCGGCGTCAACAAGGATGGCGGCTACGCCGACCACGTCCTCGTGCCCGATGCGAAGTATCTCTACCCCTACGGCGACATCCCCACGGAACTCGCCTGCCTCTATGCCTGCTCCGGCATCACCGCCTTCAGCGCGGTGAAGAAGGCGGTCGGCGAGGATGGCGGCAAGCCCATCCTGGTGATCGGCGCTGGCGGCGTCGGCATGATGGGCGTGAAGTTCGCCCAGTCGGTGCTGGGCCGCGCGCCGATCGTGGCCGACATCGACGAGGGCAAGCGCAAGCTGGCGCTGGACAATGGCGCCTTCGCCGCCGTCGACCCGCGCGACAAGGATGCCCGCAAGAAGATCTTCGAGCTGACGGAAGGTACCGGCGTCGGCGCCGCCATCGACTTCGTGGGCGCCGACAGCACCGCGCAGTTCGGCGTCCGCGCACTGGCGCGCGGCGGCCGCCTGGTCGTCGTCGGCCTGTTCGGCGGCACCTTCTCGCTGCCGATGCCGATGTTCGCCTTCACCGGCTGCCAGATCGTGGGCTCGGTCACCGGCAGCCCCGGCGAGATGAAGGAGATGATGGACCTCGTCACCGCCGGCAAGGTGACTCCGGTGCCGGTCATCAAGCGCACGCTCGACGAGGCCGACGCGACGCTGCAGGAGCTGCGCAAGGGCCTGATCATGGGGCGGGCCGTCCTCGTTCCGTGAGCCAGGCGACCCGCGCCCTCGCCCACGCCTTCGACATCGGAGCGCTCGCCGCCAGGCGGGCGTTCTTCCTGCGCGCCGAGGATCCGCCCTTTGCGGAGATCGACGCGGAGCAGTCGTTCCGGCCGGCCTTTCTTCGCCTGAAGCAGGCCGTGCCGCGGCTGGAAAGCGGCGGGCATGAACTCGGCCTCGTGCTGCTGACCAAGCACAAGGAGGAGAATTTCGCCAACATCGCGCGCGGCTGGGCCCTGCTCGCGCCGGGCGGAACGCTGGCCTGCGCCGGCGCCAACGACGACGGTGCCGCGAGCCTGGAGAAGCATGTCGGCAAGGCCTTCGGCGGCGTCGATACGCTCTCGAAGTTCCACAGCCGCGTCTTCTGGTTCACGAAGGGCGAACGCCCACCACCCGACTATTGGAAGCAGCTCACGACTTTGCAGCCGGTCGGCGACGGCTCGTGGCTGAGCCAGCCCGGCGTCTTTTCCTGGGATCACATCGACGACGGCTCCGCCCTGCTCGCGGCGCACCTGCCGCATGACCTCTCAGGCCATGTCGCCGACTTCGGCTGCGGCTGGGGCTTCCTCACGCGGCACGTTCTGGCGACCTGCCCCGCCGTTACGAAGATCGACTGCATCGACGCCGAACACCGCGCGGTCGAGGCAGCGCGTGCGAACGTCACCGATCCACGCGCGACGTTCCATTGGCTCGACCTGATCAACGAAGCCGCGCCCGCGACCTACGACGCCATCGTCTGCAATCCGCCCTTCCATGCCGGCCGCGCCGCCGAACCCGCGCTGGGCCAGGGCTTCATCGCCGTCGCCGCCCGCGCGCTGAAACCTGGCGGTCGCCTCTACATGGTCGCCAATCGCGGCCTGCCCTACGAGCCGCTGCTCAAGGCGAACTTCGCGTCGTTCGAGACGCTGGCCGACAACAACAAGTTCAGGGTGACCCGCGCGGTTCGCTAGCCCCCTTTTGTCATCCTGAGCAAGCGAAGGATCCTTCGCTTCGCTCAGGATGACAATTGAGCGGCTATGAGAAATTCCTTATTCCCTTCCGCGCCGGTGATCGGGCTCTCCGTCACACCCAGCACCTGCCAGCCCGGTTGCTTGGCCAGCCAGGACGAGATCGTCTCGACGACTTCGGTGTGCAGCTCCGGCTCGCGCACGATGCCGCCCTTGCCGACGCGGCCCTTGCCGACCTCGAACTGCGGCTTGATCAGCGCCGCGAGATGCGCGCCCGGCGCCGCAAGTGCGAGCGCGGCCGGCAGGATGAGCCGCAGGCCCACGAACGAGGCATCGCAGACCACGAGGTCGATCGGCTCGGGGATTTCCGCGCGCGTGACGTCGCGGATGTTGGTCTTCTCCATCGAGACGACGCGCTGATCGGTGCGCAGCTTCCAGGCGAGCTGGTTGGTGCCGACATCCACGGCATAGACCTTCGCCGCCCCGCGCTGCAGCAGGCAGTCGGTGAACCCTCCCGTCGAGGAGCCGACATCGAGCGCGATGCGGCCCGTCACGGGAATGGCGAAGTGATCCAGCGCCTTCTCGAGCTTCAGGCCGCCGCGCGAGACATAGGGATGGAGCTGGCCGCGCACTTCGAGCGGCGTGTCCTCGGCAACCGCCTGCCCCGCCTTGTCCAGCCGCCGGTCGTTCGAGAAGACCAGCCCGGCCATGACCAGCCGCTGCGCTGCGGCGCGTGTTTCCACCAGCCCGCGCTCGACCAGCGCCACGTCCAGCCGCGTCTTCGCCAATACTGTCTCCCTTCGATTGTCCTGCTAGCATGGCGGGCATGAGCATGAAACTTCTCGAGGGTGAACGCGCCCTGATCACCGGCTGCGCCGGCGGCATCGGCCGCGGCATCGCCAAGGCACTGAAGGCCGAGGGCGCGATCGTGCTCGGCAGCGACATCGCCGCCCCGCCCGCCGAGGACGGCATCGATTTCCTCGCCGCCGACCTTTCGAAGCGCGACGGCTGGAAGAACCTCCTCGACGGTGCCGTGAAGAAACTCGGCACCATCTCCCTGTTCGTCCACGCCGCGAGCCCGCGGCGGCTGGAGATCGACACTCCGCTGTCGGTCAGCGAGGAGACGTGGGACCTGATGACCGACATCAACCTGCGTTCCGGCTTCTTCCTCGGCCGCGAGGTGGGGCGTCACATGCGCGACAACGGGATCAAGGGCCGCATGATCCTGGTGACGTCGCAGCACCGCGAGACGCCGCGCAACCTGCCGCACTACAGTGCCTCCAAGGCCGGCATGACGATGGTGATGAAAGAACTCGCCCGAGTGCTGGCGCCCGAGGGCATTAGGGTTAACGCCATTGCGCCGGGCGCGATCCCGGGCGGCGGTTTCGTCGCCGGCAACCTCGACGCCCTCGTCGCCCAGATCCCGCTGGGCCGCGCCGGAACGCCCGACGACATTGCCCAGGTGGCCGTCGCTATCCTGTCGGAAAGATTTGGCCGTTATGTCGTGGGCACGACGGTAGAAGTTGATGGTGGACTGGGCCTCACGAGCTGGATTCCTGCCAAGGCTTGACCTCGCTGCGCGGAAGGGTTGAGGTGCGGTCCGCAAACGGAGGACTGCACCATGACGCTTCGCATCAATTCGACCGCGCCCGACTTCAAGGCCGAGACGACCCAGGGTCCGATCGAGTTCCACAAGTGGATCGGCGACAGCTGGGCGATCCTGTTCTCGCACCCGAAGGACTTCACGCCGGTCTGCACGACCGAGCTCGGCTACATGGCCGGCCTCAAGCCGCAGTTCGACAAGCTCAACACCAAGATCCTGGGCCTGTCGGTCGATCCCGTGACCAACCACTCCAAGTGGGCGAAGGACATCGAGGAGACGCAAGGTCACGCCGTGACCTTCCCGATGATCGGCGATCCCGAGCTCAAGGTCGCGACCGCCTACGACATGCTCCCCGAGGGCGCCGGCACGACCTCGGAAGGCCGCACCGCCGCCGACAATGCCACCGTGCGTTCGGTGTTCATCATCGGCCCCGACAAGAAGATCAAGGCGATGCTCACCTACCCGATGAGCAGCGGCCGCAACTTCGACGAGGTGCTGCGCCTCCTCGAATCCTGCCAGCTCACGGCCAAGCACCAGGTGGCGACGCCGGTGAACTGGAAGAAGGGCGAGGACGTGATCATCGTCCCGGCCGTCTCCGACGAGGCCGCCAAGGCTAAGTTCCCAGACGGCTGGAAGGCCCCGAAGCCCTACCTGCGCATCGTTCCCCAACCCAAGGACTGAGAACTCGGACAGCCGCGCGCTGGCACCGCCAGTGTCGCGCCTCTATCCTCGCTCCCCTACGCTTCTTGAGTTGCGGGGGATGCGAGCATGACGGACGAACTCTGGCGCTGGTCGGCGGTCGACCTGGCGCAAGCGATGGCGCGGGGAGCCGTATCCAGCGAGGAGGCAACCCGTTCCGTCCTCGGTCGCATCGAGGACGTCAATCCGCAGGTCAACGCTGTCGTCGACGTGATGGCCGACGAGGCGCTGCAGGCCGCGCGACAGGCCGACAAGGCGCGACGCAGTGGAGCTGATTGCGGCCTCCTGCATGGCGTGCCCGTCACGGTGAAGGTCAACGTCGACACGAAGGGTCGCGCCACGACCAACGGGGTGGTGGCCTATCGTGATCTCGTGGCGACCGAAGACGCCCCGGTCGTCGCCAACCTGCGCAGGGCCGGCGCGGTGATCGTCGGCCGCACCAACACGCCGGCCTTCTCGCACCGCTGGTTCACCGACAACGAGCTGCACGGGCCGACGCGCAACCCGTGGGGCAAGGGGCTGACGCCCGGCGGGTCGAGCGGCGGCGCAGCGACCGCACTCGCCGCCGGAATGGGCGCCATCGCGCACGGCAACGACTATGGCGGCTCGATCCGCTACCCCGCCTATGCCTGCGGCGTCGCGGGGCTGCGGCCGACGCCGGGCCGCGTGCCGGCCTTCAATCCGTCCGCCGCCGCCGAGCGGCCGATCACCGCGCAGCTCATGTCCGTGCAGGGACCGCTGGCGCGCACCGTCGCGGATGTTCGCCTCGCTTTCGCCGCCATGGCGATGGGCGATGCACGCGATCCCAACTGGGTGCCGGCGCCGCTCGTCGGTCCGGCGCCACCCCGCCCGTTGCGGGCCGCAATCGCGCCTGCCCCGTTCGACGACGTGATGCCGGAGGTCCGAGCCGCGATCGTAGCGGCGGGCAAGGCGCTCGAAGCGGCGGGCTACATCGTCGAAGAGATCGCGCCGCCCCAGCTAGCCGAAGCGGCTGAGTTGTGGCACCGCATGGTCGTCAACGACGAGCGGCGCGGCTTCGTCGCCACCGTGCAGGCGCTGGGCGATGCGGCGGCTCGCCGCAACGTCGAGGGCCATCTGCGCTACGTGCCGGAGGTCGATGCCGACGGCCTGCTTGACGCGTTCGGTCCGCGCCTCGCGCTCATGCGGGCCTGGTCGCTATTCTTTGCGCAATATGCGGTGGCGGTCGTGCCGGTGTCGCACGTCCTGCCCTTCCCCGACGGGCTCGACCTGCAGGATCAGCCGGTGGTCGACCACATGATGGCGGCGCAGCACTGCCTGCTCGCAACGCCCGTGCTGGGCTATCCTTCGGTTTCGGTACCGACCGGTCTTGCCGATGGCACGCCGGTCGGCGTTCAGGTCATTGCTGCCCGCTTCCGCGAGGACCTATGCCTCGATGCGGCGGAGATCGTCGAGGCGCACGCCCCGCGCCTCACGCCGATCGACCCGCGCGGTTAGCCGCGCGCGCGCTCCGACTGCTGGCCGAGTGCGGCGAGCGCCGTCGCCACGATCTGCGGCGCATTGAGGCCAGCCCATTCGTATTGCTTCGCCGGTGCGGCGTGGTCGAGGAAGCGATCGGGCAGAACCATCGGCCGCACCTTGAGGCCGCTGTCGAGCAGGCCCGACGTCGCGAGATAGTGCAGCACGAAGCTCGAGAAGCCGCCGACCGAGCCCTCCTCGATCGTGATCAGCACCTCGTGCTCGCGCGCGAGGCGGCGGATCAGGTCGGTGTCGAGCGGCTTGGCAAAGCGGGCATCGGCCACCGTGGTGCTGAGCCCCTTGGCGCCAAGATCCTCGGCCGCCAGCAGGCACTCCTGCAGGCGCGCCCCGAAATTCAGGATCGCGATCTTCGTGCCCTCGCGCACGATCCGGCCCTTGCCGATCTCCAGCGGCGTACCCTTGGCCGGCAGCTCGACGCCGACGCCCTCGCCGCGCGGATAGCGGAAGGCCGAGGGACGGTCGTCGATCTGCGCCGCCGTTGCCACCATGTGCATCAGCTCGAGCTCGTCGCCCGCCGCCATAATCACGAAGTCCGGCAGGTTGCCGAGATAGGCCACGTCGAAGGAGCCGGCATGCGTGGCACCGTCGGCGCCGACGAGACCGGCGCGATCGATGGCAAAGCGCACCGGCAGCTTCTGGAGCGCGACGTCGTGCACGACCTGGTCGAAGGCGCGCTGCAGGAAGGTCGAGTAGATCGCGGTGAACGGCTTGAAGCCCTCGGTCGCCAGGCCGGCCGCGAAGGTGACGCCGTGCTGCTCGGCGATCGCCACGTCGAAGGTGCGCTCGGGAAAGCGCTCGGCGAACTTGTCGAGGCCGGTGCCCGAGGGCATCGCCGCGGTGATCGCCACGATCTTCTTGTCGGCCTCCGCCTCGGCCATCAGCGCCTTGGCGAACACGGAAGTGTATTGCGGCGCGTTGGCGACCGGCTTGGACTGCTTGCCGGTGATGACGTCGAATTTCACGACGCCATGATACTTGTCGGCACTCGCCTCGGCTGGGGCATAGCCCTTGCCCTTCTTGGTGACGACATGGACCAGGATCGGCTTGTCGAGCTGGCTGTCGCGCGCGTTCTTCAGCACCGGCAGCAGGTGGTCGAGATTGTGACCGTCGACCGGGCCGACATAGTAGAAGCCCAGCTCGTCGAACAGCGTGCCGCCGGCCACGAAGCCGCGGGCGAATTCCTCGGCGCGCCGGGCCGCAAGCTCCAGCGGCTTGGGCAGGTTCTCGGCGAAGGAGCGGCCGAGGTTGCGCAGGGTGACGTAGGGCCGGCCCGACAGGAGGCGCGAGAGATGGCCGGACAGCGCGCCGACCGGCGGCGCGATCGACATGTCGTTGTCGTTCAGCACCACGATCAGCCGCGAGCGCAGCGCGCCCGCATTGTTCATCGCCTCGTAGGCCATGCCGGCGCTGAGCGCCCCGTCGCCGATCACGGCGATCACGTTGTTGGAGCCGCCGGCTAGGTCGCGCGCCACGGCCATGCCGAGGCCGGCCGAGATCGAGGTCGAGGAATGGGCCGCACCGAACGGGTCGTACTCGCTCTCGGAACGCCGCGTGAAGCCCGATAGCCCGCCTTCCTGGCGCAGGGTGCGGATACGGCTGCGGCGGCCGGTGACGATCTTGTGCGGGTAGGCCTGGTGGCCGACGTCCCAGATCAGACGGTCCTTGGGCGTGTTGAAGACGTAATGCAGCGCCACGGTCAGCTCGACGACGCCCAGGCCGGCGCCGAGATGGCCGCCGGTGACCGAGACGGCCGAGATCGTCTCCTGGCGCAGTTCATCGGCCAGCTGGCGCAGCTGGTCGGCGCGCAGGCGGCGGATGTCGGCGGGAACGTCGACGGTATCGAGGAGCGGCGTCGTACTGGGGCCGGTCATTGAACTATCATACTCCTGGACGGAAGCTTCCGCCCCAACTTCAAGTGCGACGCGCCACGACGAATTCTGTGGCTTGCTTTAGCAAATCCGCCGCCTCGCCAAACGGCTCGAGATGCGCGGCGGCCTGTCGCGCCAGCATCCCCGCCTGGGCCCGCGCCCGCTCGACGCCCAGGATGGACACGAACGTCGCCTTGCCCGCCGCTTCATCCTTGCCCGTGGCCTTGCCAAGTTCGGCCGCGTCGCCCTCGATATCGAGCAGGTCATCGACGATCTGGAAGGCGAGGCCAAGATCGTGGGCATAGGCCGAGAGTGCAGCCCGCATCGTGTCGCTGGCCTTGCCCAGGATCGCACCCGCGGTGCAGGAGAACGAGATCAACGCGCCCGTCTTCAATCGTTGCAGGTGGGTGATGGCGCCGATCGACTGGTCGGAGCCCTCCTCCTCGGCCAGCAGGTCGAGCATCTGCCCGCCCACCATGCCGCGGGCGCCAGCGGCCTTCGCCAGTTCGGCCACCAGCGCCACGCGTACCGCCGGATCGCCATGCGTGTCCTCGTGCGCCAGCACCTCGAAAGCCAGCGCCTGCAGCGCATCGCCGGCCAGGATGGCCGTCGCCTCGTCGTATTGCCGGTGGCAGGACGGCTTGCCGCGCCGCAGATCGTCGTCGTCCATCGCCGGCAGGTCGTCGTGGATCAGCGAATAGGCGTGCACGAACTCGATGGCGCTGGCGGTTCGCAGGGCGGGCAAGGTCCCGACCTTGAACAGGGTGGCGCCGGCCAGCACGAAGAAGGCGCGCAGCCGCTTGCCGCCGCCCAGGCTCGAATAGCGCATCGCCTCGAAGACGCGCGCCTCGCCCGAGGTGCCCGCCGGCAGCAGCCGATCCATGGTTCGTTCGACGGAGTCCGCGGCAAACGACAGCGCAGCGCCAAACTGGGTGTGCGACGACAACGGCATGGGGAAGGAAATCAGCCGAGGTCGGCGGGTTGCGTCGCGACCGAACCGTCGGCTGAGAAGACGATCTTCTCCACCTTCATCTTGGCCTCGGCGAGCCGCTGCTCGCAGTGGCGCTTCAGCAGGGCGCCGCGCTCGTAGGCCGAAATGGCCTCGTCGAGCTTCACCTGGCCACGTTCGAGTTGCTGGACGATGCTTTCCAGTTCTTTCAGCGCCTCCTCGAAAGAGAGCGCCAAGATTTCCTTGGGCAGAGTGGGTTCTTTAGCCAATTTTTGCCTCTTGAAGGGGTCGGTCTGGATCGTAGCCGGACGCGGCGAACATGTCGAAAAATGCCGGCCGCGTCATCAATAGAGGCCAAAAATGCCGATTCCGTGAGCGTTTTCGTGCTTTCGCAACCAATGATAATCGAATCACGCATCTGTTACATGGCCGCTTTGCATGTTCGCAGGCCAAAACCCAGACCATCGCATTGCGGCCGACGTACGCCGATGGCAGGTTCCGCTCCGCAAAGAAATAAACGGCCATTCACCCAGGAGTAAACGTACATGGGCAACGTAAGCCATCTCGTCACGCGGACCGCCGCCTTCCAGAGCTCGGTCGAGAACGGTCTCGCCGAAGGATCGAACAGCAAGGATCGCCAGTTCGTCACGGCCTTGGCCCGTGGCCTCGACATCCTCCGCGCCTTTCACGCCGGCGAGGGCATGCTGGGCAACCAGGAGATCGCACACCGCACCGGCCTGCCGAAGCCGACGGTCGCCCGCCTCACCCACACGCTGACCGAGCTGGGCTACCTCAACTACATCCGCCGCTTCCGTAAGTACGAGCTGGGCGCCTCGGTGCTGGCGCTGGGCTATGCCGCCATCTCGAGCATGGACGTCCGCCGCGCTTCGCGTCAGCCGCTGGAGCAGCTCGCGCACGCGCTCAACGCCTCGACCGCGCTGGGCGGCCGCGACCGTCACTCGATGATCTACCTCGAAGCCTGCCGCGGCCCGTCGGTCGTGGCGATCACCCACGATGTCGGCACGCGCGTGCCGATGGCCAGCACCGCGATGGGCCGCGCCTACCTGTTCACGCTGCCCGACGTCGACCGCAACAAGCAGATCGACGCCATCCGCCGCCGCTGGCGCGACGACTGGACCAAGGTGAAGACCGGCCTCGAGCGCTCGTTCAAGGAACTGACCGACCGCGGCTTCTGCGTCACCTGGGGCGAATGGCTGCCCGAGCTGTGCGGCGTCGGCGCCCCGCTGCGCAACTCAGACGGCACGGCGGCCTATGCCGTCAACGCCTCGGCGCCGATCTACCAGATCAGCCGCGACCGCCTGGAAGCCGACTGGGGCCCGCGCTTGGTCAAGGTCGCGCGCGACATCCGCACCGGCATGGCGGCCCAGCCGTCAATCTCGGCCTCGAACGGCGCGGCCGTGCGGCCGATGATGAGCAACGGCAACGGCCATCGGCCGCCGATGTCGGCGATGGCGCGCCGCTAAGGCGCGCCCTCTTTCCAGGGACTTTTAGACATGGCGATCCAACGACCGGCCGATGCGCGGCCGGTCGCTCCTTATGTGTTCCGCGGCTTCAATGGCGTGATCGGCCATCAGGTCGTGGCGTGGCGGCACGGCTTCGTCGAGATGCGCCTCGATGTGCGCGCCGAGCTCTGCAACGCCAACGGCCTGCTGCATGGCGGCGTGCTGATGACCTTGCTCGATTCGGCCAGCGGCTTCGCCTGCACTTTCAACGAGACGGCGACCACGCGACGCCTCTCCGTGACGCTGGCCTTCACGACCCAGTTCATCAAGGCCGGCCGTGAAGGCGACGTGCTCACGATCCTGGGCGCGTGGCGACCCTCGACCAGCCAGAGCACCTTCGCCGCCGAAACCGAGATCTACAACCAGGCGAACGAGCTGCTCGCCACCGGCGCCGGCACCTTCCGCTACCTGAAGGGCGAACGCAGCGACGGCACCCTCGACTTCCTCGACCAGAGGGCCGCGGACTAACCGTTCGCGGCGATCAGGCGGCGGACGGCGGCGAGATCGTCGCGGAAGGCATCGTAGGCCTCGCGCTTTGCCGCCTCGTCCGGCAGGCGCAACAGGTAGGACGGATGCACCGTGGCGTAGCCCGGTTGGCCGTCGAAACGCATCGGACCGCGCGTCTTGAGGACCGAGAGCGGCTTGCCGGTCAGGCCGAGCAGCGCCGTACCGCCCATCGCGACGACGAGCTTCGGCCGCACGAAGGAAAGCTCGCGATGCAGCCACCAGCGATAGCGCTTCACCTCGCCGGGATTGGGCCGCTTGTGCAGCCGCTTCTTGCCGCGCGGCTCGTACTTGAAGTGCTTCACCGCGTTGGTGACGTAGACACCTGACCGATCGATGCCGGCCTCTGCCAGCGCCTTGTCGAAGAGCTGCCCGGCCGGGCCGATAAACGGCCGTCCCTCCCGCTCCTCCTGATCGCCCGGCTGCTCGCCAACGAAGGCAACTGCGGGCTCCATCGGCCCTTCGCCCAGCACCGCTCGATCGGCGCCCGGCGTCAGCGGCTCCGAGGCCGAGATCAACCGGTTCAGTTCCTCCAGCGTCTGCGGTCCCTGCTCGGCCATTGCCGCGACGGCCTTCAGCGGGTCGCGCTTCTCGCGCTCGGCCGCCTCGCGCGCGATCATCTCGCGCGCCCGCGCCGGCGCCTGCTGCACGAGGCCGGCGATGGACGCTGCCTCAGGCAGGTTGCGCCAATACTTCTCCGGCATGTGCTGCCGCATTGCCTTGGGATTGAGGCGGGCCGGATTGAAGATGTTCTCGTAGTAGCAGCGCCACGCTTCCTCGAAGGCGTCGGACTCGGGCGCGTCGCTGCGTTGCGCGGGAGGCCCGATGGTCAGGGTCGCGCGATCCCAATGCAGCGAGCCGACCGGCGTCAGGATCGACCATACGAGGCTACGGAAGCGCTCGACGAAGAAGCCGGCCGTCGCCTCGACGATGAAATGCTGCGGCTCGAACCAGGAGACGAACCGCTCCGTGCCGTCGGGATCGTGCGTTTCCCGGAAGCGCACGAAGGCGTGCATCTTGTGCAGGTCGCGACGCACCGACTTCGCCATGCCTTCGAGGCGATGCACCAGCGGATCGCTCTGCACCTCCAGAAGCGTGCGCTCGCCGTTCAGCACGCGCCAGATCACGGCGTAGAGCAGCGCATAACGCTCACGGTCGGAATGGCAGACCACCTGCTGGATCAACTCACCCAAGGCACGCGGCAGACTGACCGGTGGTGCCGTCTCGATACGGCCCTCGCCGAACAGATCGGCCTCGCCCGCTTGGCACCAGGAAACGGACTCCGGCGTCGCCTTGCGCGCGGCCAGCATGCGGACAGCGGCGCGAAAGCCGTCGATATCCGCGCCGTCGCGCAGAGGCACGCCGATCAAAACAGGCTCGCCTGAACGGGCGCCTCGGCAAGTTCACTGCGCAGTTCGACCCGGTCCGAGATCTTCGTCGGACGATAGTCGGCGGTGATCAGGAACGGCAGCAACCGCTTCACGCTGCGCGCCAGCCGGCCGATATCGGCGAGGCGCAGCCGCGCGTGCCGACGCGCCGCGATGATCTTGTCGACCGAGCGCACGCCGAGGCCCGGCACGCGCAACAGCATCTCGCGCTCGGCGGTGTTCACGTCGAGCGGGAAGCGGTCGCGGTTCTGCAATGCCCAGGCCGACTTCGGATCGATGTCGAGATCGAGCATGCCGTCGCGGCCGGCGCTCGCGACCTCGTCGGCAGAGAAGCCGTAGAAGCGCAGCAGCCAGTCGGCCTGGTAGAGCCGATTCTCGCGCTGCAGCGGCGGCGCCCTGAGCGGCAGCACCGCGCTTGGCGACGGGATCGGGCTGAACGCCGAGTAGTAGACCCGGCGCAGCGCGTAGTCCTTGTAGAGAATTGAACTGCTCTGCAGCAGTGACGCATCCGTCGTCGCGTCGGCGCCAACGATGACCTGCGTGCTCTGCCCGGCCGGAGAGAACTTGCGGCGGTCTTCCTTGGCCTCGTCGATGCGTTCCTTCATCTGGCCCATGGCGCTGGTGATTGATGGAGCTTTCTTCTCCGGCGCAAGCCGAGCGAGGCTCGCGGCCGAGGTGAGCTCGATGTTGATCGACAGACGGTCGGCGAACAGACCCGCCTGCTCGATCAGCCAGGGATTGGCCTCGGGGATCGTCTTGAGATGGATGTAGCCTGCGAAGCCATGCTTCTGGCGCAGCGTCTTCGCGACGAGCACGAGCTGCTCCATCGTGTGGTCGGGATTGCGGATGATGCCCGACGACAGGAACAGCCCTTCGATGTAGTTGCGCTTGTAGAAGTTGAGCGTCAGCGAGACGACCTCGTCGACCGTGAAGCGCGCGCGCTCGACGTTGGAGGATCGCCGGTTGATGCAATAGGCGCAGTCGAACAGGCAGTAGTTGGTCAGCAGGATTTTCAGCAGCGACACGCAGCGCCCGTCCGGCGTGTAGGCATGGCAGATGCCGTTGCTGGTCGACCCAATCCCGTCGAGCCCGGCCGCCCGCTTCGGCGCACCCGACGAGGCGCAGGAGGCGTCGTACTTGGCTGCGTCAGAGAGAATGCGAAGCTTGGTGGTGAGCTTTTCGTCCAACAACGTCTCCTGTAATGCGAGAGCGTTGTTCTCTATATGTTCACATTTTCCAAAAGCGCAAGAGCCGCAGGAATTCCCTAATAAATCAAGGCTTTACACTCAGCGCTCTTCGGTCGGTGTCGAACGCAATTTGTAACGCAGCCACATCGTCCCGCCCTCCAGCACATCGTGGCTGACGAGCGTCATGCTCTCGATCGGCGCCGGGCCGAGATCCTCGTCGCCCGAATTGAAGACGATCGGCCCGCCGGTGCTGCCGTCGATGACGGGGCAGATGACGAGGCTCAACTCGTCGATCAGGCCGGCCCGCAGCAAGGCACCGTTCGCGCCGCCGCCACCTTCCAGCATGATGCGCTCGATGCCCAGCTCACGGTTGAGCGTCTCGAGCGCCGCCGCGAGATCGATCTCGGTCTTGCCCGCGAAGATGTACGAAACCCCGTCGGCGCGCAGGCCCGCGAGATGCCGGTCCGGCACGGACTCGGTCAGGATCACCAGGATCGGATCGCCGCCGATATCCCGGCGCGCCCACACCGCCTTGCCATGAGCATCGAGGAAAATCCCCCACGCCTTGGCCTCGCGCTGCGCGAACCAGTTCTCGCGCGGGAACACCTGATCGGTCGCCGGATAGTGCGCTTCCTTGCCCTTGGCGAACTCCTGCGCGGTCACCCTCCCGCACAGCCACGACCCGCCGCCCATCTGGTCGTGCAGCCGCTCGAACAGATTGGGCACGACATTGACCTTCGGTCGCCAGCGACTGCCCCAGATGCGACCGTCGACGCTGCAGACCATGTGGCAAAGGACGTAGGGACGCTGGTTCATCGTCATGGCGGACAATACCAGTAAAAACCGGCTGATGTCCGCTCGTCCGACGGCGCGCTCCGGCTCAGGCACACGCCGCAATCAATCCGGAAATGCCCTTCTCCGCCCCCGCAAGTGGAATGGCAATGGTGCTCTTCTGCACTCGAATTGACAGCGTCCGCCCGCCGGCAAGAACCTCGGTTATAGACACTCCGCCTTTGGCTCTTGCTTCCAGGAGGAATGCATTATCCATCATCAGGCGTCGGCCGATCGCCTTCAGCAAAACCTTTCCACTTTGAGAGGCCAGCTCCATATCGACCTGCATGCCATCCCGGGCACCAACAGGTTCAAACATGTACGCCACCGTAAGAGTCTTTGTCGCACTGTCGCATAGGAAGCTTATGACCACATCGTCAGTTCGCGGAACGCCATAAACAAGTGCGGCGCTGTTTCCGGAGGCCGCACCTGTGCCTAGCCATTGATGGCGATTGCCAGCAGTTGGCGCCTGAACGGGCACTGGAGGATGCCCGGCTTTGTTGGCTGCCTGTCTCGCGGCTGGATCGCCGGTTTGTAAACTTTGATAGGCTTGGCGAAGCGCCGTGGTCGTCGCAAGCGTCGGTTCCCCTGTCGAAGGCAGGTTGCTCACGCGTTGGAATCGCTGCAGGGCCCTTCGCGTCTCGCTTCCCAGTTGCCCGTCCACGGGACCTGGCTCGTAGCCAAGCGCGTCCAGTTGCAGCTGGATTTCTCTGACCGACTCGACATCGATTCCCGATGGCTTCGTAGCTCCAGCAGCGACGAATTGATCGCAGAAAGTCGGCACCTCACTTCCTGCACTTCGCTTCATGCCGCAACTGCGGCTGATCTCATCGACGATCAAGGAGCAAGGATTGTCGGGGCGGCAGGGGGAATGCTTGGCCTCGGAAACCTCTAAGCACTGACGCACCAGCTCTTGTGCGCTCGCCGGTCCGGCCGTCTGGGCACAGGACTGGGCCTGACGTTGTACGGACGGCCTTGCCGGTGAGGAAGTCGGACGCTGTTTGGGAATGCACACACGGTCAACGCAGGCTTGGTAAGCTGGATCCTGGTTTCCAGAGGAGCCGGCGAGGCAGCGCCAAACGCAGCGTTGCATTTCCATGCCGTCATCACGCTGCGCAAAGACGGGACCTGCGTACAGGGTGGCAATTGCCGCCGCCAACAAGAAAAGCCCGGACATCCGGTCGGCTCCTCAACACGAGGGCCGATGCCCGAGGAAAGAATGCGCTCGGTCAGTCGGCTTTGCGAATGCACAAGTGCAGCAGCATACCTTCATGCAATCGCCGCACTGTGAGACCTAACGAGGTACCCACAATGCACTCCGCAAGGAGCGTCCCATCCAGAGGCCCCATCAAAAATCGAACCCCGGCAACGACAACTGCCGTCCCGGCCTCAGCGGCAGGCGCCCGACATGGCGATGGATGGTCTTGCCGAGGAGGCTGTGCACCAGGACGATCTCGCGCGCCGTCCAAGTGATCGGCTTGATCGCGCGTGACGGCAGGATCGTCTCGCTTCTCAACAGCGTCATGTGCGGCATGAAGGGGCGCTTCTTCTCGGCGCCGGGCCGGGTCAGCACATCACGAAGCCGGGTCGAGAGCGCTTCGAGGTCGGCACTGCCCTTGCCGCCGTACAGCACGAAGGCGCCCCGGCCGAGGGACTTGGCGCGCCTGAAGGAAATCTCGAACGGCGGCGCCTCGATGGTGCTGGCGCGCTGCACGAGCGCGTCGATGTCCCCGGAGGTCGGCGGCACGATGGCATCACCGACATGCCACAACGTGACATGCAGATGCTCGGGCAGGACCTCTGCGCCGGAAAGGCCGTTCTTTTCGCAGAGCTTACGGCGGGCGCTGCAGATCGCCTCGACCGTCTCCGCATCGGGAAGCACGGCGAAGAACAGCCGGTCGGTCGGCCGTACCGTAATCATTCGCCTCTCGAAGATCTCAGCCGAGCGGGATGCGCGCGATGTGGCGGTGCGTGGTCTGGCCGATCAGGCTGTGCACCAGAACGATCTCGCGGACCGTCCAGGTAATGGGCTCGACGGGCTCAGCCTCGATGTGCCGTCCGTCGTAGAGCAAGGTCACGTGCGGTGTGTATCGCCGCGCGGGACGCGGGCTGTCGTCGAGCGAATCGCTAAGGCGTTGCTGCAGCACTTCCATGCCGACGGTCGAGTCGTCGCCCGTCAGCACGAGCGCGCCGTTGGTGAAGCTCATCAGCCGGTCGAAGCCGACCCGGAACGACGGCATCGGGATTTCGCCGGCGCGCGCCACCCAGCCTTCGATCTCGTCCGCGTCCGGCAGGCCATGGCCCTCGTGCACGGTCGACAGCGTGACATGGAAATGCCCGGTCTTGAGAAGCCGGCCCGTCAGGCCATGGCGGGCACGCCAGGCGGCGGCGCGCTCTGAAATTCGCTCGGCCGTCTCAGCGTCCGGCAGGGCGGCGAAGAACAGCCTATCCGTGAAACCTGGGCTGGTGCGGCGCAAGCCGGCATGGCGCCGCCGGAGGCGATCCACAGCGAGACGGGGACGACTCTGCTCCGGCCGCAGCGCCAACGGCTGGCGGCCTCCAAAACCCTCGGTCGGTCCTCCGGAAAATACGGCCACGGCCTGCCTCCTCAGCTCTTTGTTCATGATATGTTCCATATGGGGATAAAGCAACAGCGCGGGGCTACCCCGAAACATTTGATACGATAGGGCCATGCAGATCCGCGGTTTCTACGAATTCAGCCATACACTCGACGTCCTCGACGCCGACAGCCATGGCTTCTCCCCGACCGACGTCGTGCGCGTCGACCGGTTCTGGGCCTACGGCGATATGCACGACAGCTCGGCAGGGTTCGTGCTGCAGCTGCGCGACGGCCGGCATGCCTATGCCGAGTTCCTGCACTGGCACGGCTTCGAGCAGGACGAGGATTTCAGGATCGACGTGGAGATGCTGGAGGGTGCCGAGCTGCCGACCGCGCCGCTACGCGAGCCCCTGCCCGGCGCCGAGCCCTGGCCGCCGGGCGGCTGGTCAGACGAGACGGCGCATCTCGATCGCCTCTTGCTCCAGGGCGAGGCGGGCTGAACTACTTCTTCGTCGCCTGCTCGCGCAGCGTTTCGGCGATCTTCTTGGCGTCGTAGGTCGGATAGAACTCGGTGCGGAACGCCTTCCACGCGCCCTGCTCGACCGCACGGTTGACCTCGCGCAGGCGCGCCGGCGGCACGCGCAGGGTCACGATGTAACCGAGGCCCATCGCGATGTACCAGGACTCGACCTGGATGCCCTCGGGCGGGAACTTCGCCCAGAAGCCCTGCTCGGCCTGGATCTTGTTGATCTCGTCCAGGTTCATCGTCTGGTCATGCCGCATGATGACCGTGAGCAGGATGTAGTCCGACGGCGTCGCCGCGGGGCCGGGCACGGCGGCGGCCGGCGGTGCCGGAGTCTGGGCCGCGGCCGGGAACGCGAACATCAACGCCGCGACGGCGAACGAAACTCCGAACCGCTCCATGGCGATCTCCTACTTGATCGTGATCTCCGTCGAGCCGAGTCCTTCGAACTCGGTCTTCGCAACGCCGGTGCCGGGCAGGAACGCCGGCGGATGGACCGAGCCGGTCAGCACGAGGTCACCGGCCTTCAGGTGCTTGCCGTGCTTGTTGAGCGCGTTGGCGAGCCAGGCGAGCGAGATCATCGCGCCGCCCATGACGGCGCTGCCGGGCCCTGCGGCCAGTTCCTTGCCGTCGAGCATGGAGCGGCCCTTGAGGCCTGCGAAGTCGAGCTTCTGCCAGTCCTTAATCTCGGTGCCGACGACCAGCGCGGCTTGCAGCACGTTATCGGCGATGCGTGCCGGGCCGGTCATCTTGGTGACGTCGACATAGCGGTTGTCGACCAGCTCCATGCCGCAATGGAGCGCGCCGACATGGGCGCGGATGCTGTCGGCGGTGTAGGGCGCGCCGCCGGCCGGCGCATCCTTGGAAATGCGGGCGACCAGCTCGGGCTCGATGCCGGGCTTCAGCGGCCATCCCTTCTCGAATGCCGCCCCGCTCTGGCGCAGGCCGCTGTGATAGACGCCGGCGAAGACCGGGCCCGAGAGCTTCAGCGGCTCGTATTGCGTCGGGAGCGTCAGCGCGATCTTCCAGCCGGCGAACTTGTCGCCGGCGGCGGCGTAGAGATCGTGGACCGCGAACTGGACCTTGTAGGCATCGGCCTCGGAGAGGCCGGCCGTCGCCGCAATGATATCCATCGGCTTCTGCGAGCGCCTTCCCTCGGCGATCTTTTCGGCGAGTGCGGCGATTTCCTTGGCATCCACGGCAATTCTCCCAACTTGAGGCAGGAACGTTACTTCGGCTCGCGGTCGTAATAGTCGACCGTGTTCTCCGCGCGGAACATCTTCCAGAGCTTGATCGCCCCGCGCGGTCCCGACACGACCATCACCTTGCCGGAATCCGGATACTCGCAGGCATCCAGCTCGACCCGCGTCGACAGGGATAGATAACGCATCGGCACCGTGCCGGTGTTGATGATCTGGTGCGCCACCTCCGGGCCGCCCGTCGGGCAGGCGATGACGTCGTGCTTTCGGATCGAATGGCGCTCCTTGCCGAACCGCAACTCGCCCTCGCCTTCCAGGATGAGGAACATCTCCTCCTCACCGTGATGGCTATGGAAAGGGCATTGGGCCTTGCCCGGCGGCAGGATCGTCAGGTTGTAGCCGAGGTTCTTCGCACCGATCTGGTCACTGAAGCGGGCGCGGCTGGACGTGTAGACGCCGTTCTCCTCGACGTCGTCGAACTGGACATCGTCGAGGTTCATGATCGGCTTCACCATGCCCGCCTCCGCAGTCAGGGATACTCTTACTTGACGGTGATCTCCGCGCCGCCCAGTCCGACGAACTCGGTCTTGGAGACGCCGGGGCCCGGCAGGAACTGCGGCGGGTGCACGGAGCCGGTCAGGATCATGTCGCCCGCCTTCAGCTGCTTGCCGTTGGCGATCAGCTTGTTGGCGAGCCAGGCCAGCGAGATCATCGCGCCGCCCATCACGTTGCTGCCGGGACCGGCGCCGATCTCCTTGCCCTCGAACTCGGAGCGGCCCTTCACGTTGGCGAAGTCGGTCTTCTGCCAGTCCTTGATCTCGGTGCCGACGATGCAAGCGGCCTGCAGCACGTCGTCGGCGATGCGGCCCGGGCCGCCCAGCTTGGAAACGTCGCCGTAGCGGTTCTCGACGACTTCCATGCCGCAATAGAGGTTGGACACGAAGGCCTGGATCGACTGGGCGGTGTATTCCGTACCGGCCGGCACGTCCTTGCCCATGCGTGCGACCATCTCGCATTCGACGCCGGCCTTCAGCGGCCAGCCCTTCTCGAACACCGCGCCGCTCTGCTTGATGCCGCTGGTGTAGAGGCCGGCGAAGGCCGGGCCCGAGAGCTTCAGCGGCTCGTACTGCGCGGGAACGGCGAAGGCTACCTTCCAGCCCGCGAGCTTCCAGCCGGCGGCCTCGAGCTTGTCGTGGACCGCGAACTGGACCTTGTAGGCGTCGGATTCGGAGAGGCCGGCCGTCGCGTCGGCGAGCCAATCCATCGTCGTCTTCGAGCGCCGGCCTTCGACAATACGGTCGGCGAGTGCGGCGATTTCCTTGGCGTCCACGGCGTTTCTCCCTGATTAAAGCTTGGTATTTTGTACTTCGCTCCGGTCCCCGCTCATAGCCCCTGTTCGGTGTCCTCACCGCAATTTCGCCACCGTCAACGAGCCTTGCTCGACCGTGGTGCAGCGTGACAATGGAAGCTGATGATCGATGCCCTGATAACGATCTGCCTGGTCTTCGTATTGCTGGGCATGGTGCCGACATTGGCCACGTTCGCGCAGTTCCTGCTCGTGGGCCTGCACGGTCGCTGGAACCATTATGCGCAGTGCGCCGACCATACGCCGCGCGTGGCCTTCATCCTGCCGGCATGGAACGAGGCCGACGTCCTCGGCGCCAGCATTGATTCACTGATGAGCATCGATTATCCGCCGGGCGCGTGGCGTCTGTACATCGTCGACGATGCCAGCACCGACAACACCCCCGAGGTCATGCGCGCGAAGATGGCGCAGTATCCCGGGTCGGTGTTCCACCTGCGCCGCGACAAGGGCGGCCAAGGCAAGGCGCATACGCTCAACCACGGGATCCAGCAGATCCTGGCCGAGGACTGGGCCGAGGCGATCATGATCACGGACGCCGACGTCCTGTTCGAACCTTTGACACTGCGGCGCATGGCGCGGCATTTCGCCGACCCCAAGGTGGGCGGCGTTACCGCCTATGTGAAAGAAGGAAGCGAGCCCCCCAGCCTGCTGTCGCGCTTCATCACCTTCGAATATGTGACGGCCCAGGCGGCTGCGCGGCGGGCGCAGAACGTGGCCGGCGGCATCCCCTGCATGGCCGGCGGCGCACAACTCCACAGCCGCGAGAACCTGATCGCCATCGGCGGCCGGATCGACACAAGCACGCTCGCCGAAGATACCTACACCACCATCAAGACGCAGATATGCGGCCGTCGCGCGATATTCGACCCCAATGCTGTCGTCTGGGCCGAGGAGCCCGATAGCCTGACGGCTCTGTGGAAACAGCGCCTGCGCTGGGGACGCGGCAATTTGCAGATCACCATGGCTTTCCGTGACCTTTGGTTTCGGCCGAGCCACAGCGCCCTTTTCGGCAATCTCGCCTTCGGCGTGCTGTGGTTCAGCATCGCCCTCATGCCGGTCTTCATGATCCTGGGCGCGGTCGGGCTGGTCGGCCTGTACTATCTGTGGCCGCCATGGGCGCCTCTGGCCTTCAGCGCGCTGTGGGGTGTGACCTTCATCAGCTATCTGTTCCAGACGCTCTATTCGTTCCTGATCGATCCGCAGGCGGCCAGGCGCTCCTGGTTCGAGGGCTTCGCTTTCCCAGGCCTGCTCTCGGTCGGCGTGATGCTCCTGGCCATACTGAGGCTCACGCCCTTCACCGCTCCCGCCAGCTGGCTTAAACCCGGCGAATTCACCTGGGGTGAAGTGGGAGTCCTTGTCATCCTGTCCTGGTCGGCGCTCTCGACCCTGGCGGCATGGGGTGTCTACCGTGTCGACCGGCTGGGCGCGCCCAAGTGGCTGCGCAACATCCTGCTGGCATTGGTCGGCTACGGCCCCTTGTTGTGCGCCATCTCGGCGGCCGCAATCATCGGCCAGCTCAGGAGTTCCGACCTGAAATGGGACAAGACGATAAAGTCGGGCAAGGTGAGGCTGCCAACGTGACCCCTGCGGAACAGCCTCCGTCCTACGTGAAACCGGTCGATATGTTCGACAGAATACAGACCGAAGATATGGCGCAAGAGGTCCGCATCCTTTGGTGTGAGATCGGCGTCATCGCCTTTCTGGTCTTGCTGGTGGCCATCTACTTAATTGTCGCATAAAAGGCCGCCCGACGGGTGCCACCCGGTTTTTGCTCAAAAGAGATGACCTGGGGATTCGGCCGGCAAAGTTTAAAGGACAAAGGACATAAGAGTGGGCTTCTCGAGCAGAAAGGGCGCGGTGTTACTGATGGCTGGCTGCAGCATCAGCTCGTTGCCTGGGGATCTCGTGCCGCCCGTCCAAGCCCAGCAAGCCTGCCAGATCGACGAAGCGCAGCGCCTGTTCGGCGAGCAGCCGCGGCCCAACGCCGGCATCGAGCCGTTGCTGCGGGCTTGTGTGGCCGCCGGTGCCACGGACTATCGCGTCTACATGTTCCTGGGTGTCATGGCGCGCGACGCCGGCGATCGCGAACGCGCCATCGGCTACCTGCGCAAGGCCCATGAAATGGACCCGGCGGCGCCAAATCCGGCACTCGAGCTGGGCTTCACTCTCGAGGAGAAGCACGCAGACGAGGCGGCCGAGGTCTACGGCGAGATCCTGAAACGCGATCCCGGGAACCGCCCCGCCCTGCTGGGCATGGGACGCATCGACCGAGGGAAGAACCGGCTTGAGAAGGCACGCGCGATCTACGAGCAACTTCTTGCAGTCAACCCCAACGATCCGGATGCGCTGAACGGATTGGCCTGGCTCCAACTCGCCGATCGCAATCGCGTCGCGGGAAGCAAGGGCTTCGAACATGTGCTCGCGTTGGACCCGAACAATGCCGAAGCCAAGATCGGCCTGGCCAAGAGCAAGGACGTCTACCGCTATTCGTTCGACGCCCTCGGCAACGTCGTGACGACGGCAAGCGGTACATCCTGGGGCTTCGGCGGTACTGCGCTGCTCGGGTTCACGGCCTTCGATACCCTCGAACTGGCCGAGACGCATTTCGGCAACGAGATCCAGACGCTGACGGCGGCCGGCCTCGCCACGTTGCCGTCCGACGATGTCCGTATCGGCTGGCATCGGCTCGTGCCTCTCTCCTACGCCACTTCGCTGGTCTACGACTTTCGCGGCCACAAGAGCCTGCCCACCGAACACTGGATCGACGCCAGCGCGACCATCTATCTCACTGACTATCTGCGCTGGACCGGCGGCTACCGTCAGATGTTCGGCGCCTCTCAGTGGGACGGCCGCCTGATCCGCACCGGACTGAGCGCCTCGCTGTCGCCCTCGTTCGAGGTGAGCGCGATGGCCTACAACGCGGCGCAGGCCATCTTCAACAACTACCAGTACATCTGGAGCTGGGTCGTCGACGTGACCTACTACGGCCCCCACAACATGCTGGTCGTTGCTGGCGTCGGTTACAGCCCGACCATCAACAACGTCGACCTGCATGCCCGCACGATCCTGCCGGTGACCGACCGCATCGCGTTGCAACTCATCGCCGGCTACAACTCCATCAACCTCGACACTCGCGTCAGCGCCGGTATCCGCTTCACCTGGTAATTTCCATGCCGATAACCAAGAACGCAAAGCACGAAAAGACACGCCTGCGCATTGTCGGGACGGTGGCCGAACAGCCATTGAGCATCCTGCTGGTCGACAGCGACGAAGCGTCCTTCCAGGAGGCCCGGCATGTCCTGCACAACTTGCCGAACACGACCCTGAAGTATGCGACCACCGCCGAGGCTGCCTCTGCCTTGTTCGCGGCCGAGCATTTCGATCTGGTCGTGGTCGATCCTGGGACGCTGCCGGGCGGCTTCGACCTCCTGACCGAGATCAAGGACAATCACCGCTGGGTCGCCACCCTGGTCGTGACCGATCTCCAGACTCCACAGTTCATGCGACAGGTCGTCAAATGCCGGATCGACGGGATCCTGTTCCGGCCGCTTACGCCCGAAGAATTCGTCGAGCAAGTGCTCCTGCTGGCAAAGGCGGTCCGCCTCAGTCGACAGCATCAGCAGAAGCGCGTGCTGGCGATCGGCGCTCATCCGGACGATGTCGAAATCGGTTGCGGCGGCACGCTCGCCCGGCATCACGCCAAGGGCGACATGCTGAACATCCTGACGCTCTCGCGCGGTGCTGCGGGCGGCGACGTCAACCTCCGCACCACCGAGGCGCACCGGGCCGCCGACATACTTGGTGCGAATCTAAAGCTTGCCAGTCTCCGCGACGCCCACATCAGCGAGGGCGTGGCCACGATCGAGATCATCGAGGCTGCGGTCAGGGAGCTGCAGCCTACGCACATCTACACCCATTGCGCGGAGGACACTCACCAGGACCACCGCGCCGTTCATGCCGCCAGCCTGGTGGCGACGCGCAGCGTGGCAAACGTCTTCTGCTACCAGTCGCCGTCCTCAACGGTGGAGTTCCGCCCCCGTCGATTCGTCGATATCACCCATTTCATCGGGCAAAAGATCAAGGTGATCGACGCCTATCACAGCCAGGTCGAGCGCATGGAGTCGATCCAGAGCGAAGTGATCGTAGCGACCGCACGCTATTGGGGCCGCTTTGCCGGATACGTTCTGGCCGAACCGCTGAAGGTCGTTCGTGAGCGCAAGGGCGATCCGCCGGCCGGGAACGACACCGAAAACCAGGCGCAGCAATCCGCCGCAAACAATGACGAGGATTGATCGATGCGCCTGCTGATCACCGGAGCGGGCGGTGCAGCCGCGATCAGCGTCTGGAAAAGCCTTGCGGCCGGGCACGAGCTTCACATGGCCGACATGGACCCGCTGGCCTCCGGCCTCTATCTCGTCCCGGAGTCCCAGCGCCTGATCATTCCCCGCGGCGACGATCCGCGGCTGCTCGACGTCCTGCATGACGCCTGCAGAGCGCGCCGCATCGAGATGTTGCTGCCTACCGTCGATGCCGAACTCTTTCCCGTCGCGGCGGCGCGCGCCAAGTTCGAGGCGATCGGCGTCACGTTGCCGATCTCGCCCGCCGAGTGCCTGCGCCTTTGCCGCGATAAACAGCTCCTGCTCGATCGCGTCAAAGGAGAGATCCCGGTTCCCGACTATGAGCCACTGACCCAGGAAGCAGCCGACCGCGTCGAGTCTTTTCCGCGCTTCGTGAAGCCACGGCTCGGCGCCGGTTCGCGCGGTATCGCCAGGATCGAGTGCCGCGAGGACTTCGACACCCAGCCCAAGGACGGCTCGGTACTCCTTCAGGAATACCTGCCAGGCGAGGAGTTCTCGGTCGACGTCTACGTTCGGCGCGATGGTATCGTCGTGGGCGCGGTGCCGCGCGAGAGGATGAAGGTCGATTCCGGCATCGCCATCGCCTCGCGCACCGTCGATTTGCCGGAAGTCATCCAGGCGGCGATCCGGACGGCGGAGATCATCGGCATCCGCGGTGTCGCCAACGTTCAGTTCAAGCGGGCGGCCGACGGGGTGTTCAAGCTGCTCGAGGTCAACCCCCGCTTTCCCGGAACCTTGCCGCTGACGGCAGCAGCCGGTGTCGACATCCCCAAGCTGATGGTCGACGAGGCCATGGGACTGCCGATGCCCGACAGGCTGATGCCATTCAAGGAATTGATGGTCGTGCGGTACTGGACCGAACGCTATTTCGATCCGCGGGAATGGGAGGCGCTGTGCCCCCGGCAGTGACGTGGCTCGTCCGCCACGGCCAAAGCACATCGAACGCCGGCCTTCCGGCGGTCGGGCATGGCGAGGTGCCACTGACGGAACTGGGGCACGAACAGGCGCGTCAGGTCGCCCGCCGGGTCGAGCGGCAGCCCGATCTGCTGATCGTGTCGCCTTTCCTCCGTGCCGAGGCAACCGCCGAGCCGATCCGCGCCCGCTGGCCGACGACACCCATCGAGACGTGGCCGATCCAGGAACTCACCTATCTCAGTCCGGCGCGGTGCCGTGGCACGACCGCCGATACGCGCCGGCCCTGGGCCGAAGATTATTGGCGGCGATGCGATCCGGATTATTGCGATGGGCCGGATGCCGAATCCTTCCGCGCCTTCGCGGGCCGCCTAGGCGACTTCCACCGTCGCCTGCTGGCACTCGACGGCGGCTTCGTGATCGCCGTCGGACATGGCCAATTCTTCCGCGCCTACCTGATGGCCCTCGAAGAGGGATTTGCCGTCACGCCGGCCTGGATGCGCGGCTACCGGGTGAATGAAACCAACCGGCCGATGATCAATGGCGACGTCATCGAACTGGATGGCGAGATGATCGCGCAGGCGCCGGTCGCGGATTAGATCCCGCGTCGGTGCCCTGGAGAGCACAGACGCGGGTCGAACAGCGTTTCGCGAGGCTGCCTACGCCGCCTTCGCCGCATGGTAGTTGGCGTAGAAGCTCTCGCCCTTCGCCGCCATGTCGCGCAGCAGCTTCGGGACCTCGAACTGGGCGCCGTACTTCTTGGCGAACTCGTCGCATTCGGCGACGAACTTCTGGATGCCGACCTGGTCGATCAGACTGATCGCCCCGCCGGTCTGCGGCGCGAAGCCCAGGCCCATGATCGAGCCCACATCGCCGTCCTGTGGGTTGGTCAGCACGTTGCTCTCGAGGCAACGCGCGGTGTCGACCGCCTGCACGTAAAGAAGACGCTTCTTGATCTCGTCCTCCTTGGCGCGCTTGTCCTCGCCCTCGCCGTAGAGCAGCGCCGCATCGGCCGGGAAGTACGTCTGCAGCTCCGGCCAGAGGCGCTTCTTGCCGTCGGCCGGATACTCGTAGAAACCCTTGCCGTTCTTGCGGCCGAAGCGCTCCAGCTTCTTGACCATCAGCTCCAGCACGTCGTCAGCGCCCGAGCCCTGGTACTTCTGGCCCGCCGCCTCGGCGTCGCGCTTGGTCTGGTCCATGATCTTCCACGACAGGTCGATGGCGACCTCGTCGTTGAGCGACAGCGGGCCGACCGGCATACCGGCATAGCGCGCGCAGTTCTCGATCATGGCGGCGGGGATGCCCTCCTTCAGCATGCGATGGCCCTCGGTGATGAAGGCGCCGCAGACGCGGGAGGTGAAGAAGCCGCGGCTGTCGTTCACGACGATCGGCGTCTTGCGGATCTTCTGGACGAAGTCGAGGGCACGCGCGAGCGTCTCCTGCGAGGTCTTCTGGCCGACGATGATCTCGACCAGCGGCATCTTCTCGACCGGCGAGAAGAAGTGCAGGCCGATGAAGTGATCGGGCCGCGACGAGGCTTCGGCGAGGCCGGTGATCGGAAGCGTCGAGGTGTTCGACGCGAACACCGCGGTCTTCGGCAGGGCGGCCTCGGCCTTCTTCGTGGCCTCCGCCTTCACTTCGCGGTTCTCGAACACGGCCTCGATCACGAGGTCGCAATCCTTGAGCGCGCCGAAGTCCGGCGTCGCCGTGACCTTGGCCAGCAGCGCGTCGACCTTCGCCTGGTCGAGGCGCTTGCGCTTCACCAGTTTGCCCAGCTCGTCGGCGATGTGCGCCTTGCCCTTGTCGGCAGCCGCCTGGTCGCGGTCGAGCAGCACGATGTCGAGACCGGCCTGCACCGAAACGGTGGCGATGCCCGCACCCATGAGGCCGGCGCCCAGCACGCCGATCTTCTTGTACTCCTGCTTGGGCACGCCCTTGGGCCGGCGCACCAGCTTGTTGGCTTCCTGCAGGCCGAAGAACAGCGTGCGGATCATGCTCTTGGCGACGGGGTCGCGCAGCAGCGAGACGAAGTAGCGCGTCTCGACCTTGAGCGCGGAGTCGAACGGCAGCTGCAGGCCCTCGTAGACGCAGCTCATGATCGCCTTCGGCGCCGGATAGATGCCGTTGGTCTTGCCGCGGATCATGGCGCTGCCGCCGATGAAGGTCATGACGCCCGGCGGGCTCCACACCTGGCCGCCGGGGAAGCCCGGCACCTTGAAGCCCTTGCGGTCCCACGGCTGCACGGCGCGGCCGTCGATCGCCTTGGCGCCCTTGCCGGCGAATTCCGGCACCATCTGCTCGGTCGCCGGCGCCGTCAGCCAGGCCTTGGCCCGGGCCAGCAGCTCGTTCGCCGGCACGACCTCGTGGATCAGGCCGAGGCTCTTGGCGGCATCGACGGTGAGGTCCTTGCCTTCGAGCAGGATGGGCGCGGCGTTCTGGACGCCGATCAGGCGCGGGATGCGCTGCGTGCCGCCGCCGCCCGGCAACAGTCCGATCTTCACCTCGGGCTGGCCGAGCTTGGTCTTCGGATTGGCCGCGGCGATGCGATAGTGCGTGGCCAGGCAGATCTCGAAGCCGCCACCCAGCGCCGTGCCGTTGATCGCAGCCACGATCGGCTTGCCGGCGGTCTCCTGCTCGCGGAACATCCGCTGCAGCTGGCTGAACTGCTCCATCAGCTTCGACGCATCGGACGTGTCGAGGGCCAGGATCATCTCCAGGTCGGCGCCGGCGATGAAGCTGTCCTTGGCCGAGGTGATGATGATGCCCTTGACGTTCTCATCCTTCAGCGCGGTGCCGAGCGCGCCGGCATAGGCCGTCAGCGAGGCCTCGTTCAGCACGTTCATCGCGCGATTGGGCATGTCCCAGGTCAGGGTCGCGATGCCGTCCGAATCGACGTTGTAGTTGATCATAGTAATCGTCCTTCAGTTCTTCGCTGGGGGCGCGCCACTTCAGTGGCGCGATCTTCCTTTGCGGCCGGCGATGACGCGCGACTTAAGGGCGGAGGTTACTCCGCCAGCAGTCGCGCGCCCCCAGCCCTTACACGCGCTCGATGATGGTGGCCGTGCCCATGCCGCCGCCGACGCAGAGCGTGGCGAGGCCGGTCGACAGGTTGCGGCGCTCGAGCTCGTCGAGCAGCGTGCCCAGGATCATCGCGCCGGTGGCGCCCAGCGGATGGCCCATGGCGATCGCGCCGCCGTTCACGTTGATCTTGTCATGCGGCATCTTGAGTATCTGCATGTAGCGCAGCACGACCGCGGCGAAGGCCTCGTTCAGCTCGAACAGGTCGATGTCGCCCACCGACATGCCGGCGCGCTTCAGCGCCTTCTCCGAGGCCGGCGCCGGGCCGGTCAGCATGATCGCCGGCTCCGAGCCGATCGAGGCGAAGGAGCGGATGCGGGCGCGCGGCTTGAGGCCCGCCTTCTCGCCGAACTCCTTGGTGCCCACCAGGATCGCGGCGGCGCCGTCGACGATGCCCGACGAATTGCCGGCATGGTGCACGTGGTTCAGCTTCTCGACCTCGGGGTAGCGCTGCTGCGCCACCGCGTTGAAGCCCGGCATCACCTCGCCCTGCATCTTGAAGCTGGGCTCCAGCGAAGCGAGCGTCTGCATGGTCGTGGTCGGGCGCATCAGCTCGTCATGGCCCAGCAGCTCGATGCCGTTCTGGTCACGCACCGGCACGATCGACTTCTTGAAATAGCCGGCGTCCCAGGCAGCCTTGGCGCGCTTCTGCGACTCGACGGCGTAGCTGTCGACGTCGTCGCGGCTCATGCCGTACTTGGTGGCGATCAGGTCGGCCGAGATGCCCTGCGGCACGAAGTACATCGGGATCGCCACGGCCGGGTCGACCGCCCAGGCGCCACCGTCCGAGCCCATCGGCACGCGGCTCATGCTCTCGACGCCGCCGCCGATCGCGGCCTGGCTCTGGCCCGACATGACCTGCGCAGCGGCCATATTGGTGGCTTCGAGGCCCGAGGCGCAGAAGCGGTTGATCTGTACGCCCGAGACGCTCTCGGCGTAGCCCGCCATCACCGACGCAGTGCGCGCGATGTCGGCGCCCTGCTCGCCGATCGGCATGACGCAGCCCAGCACGATGTCGTCGACCAAGTGCGTGTCGAGCTTGTTGCGGTCGCGCACCGCCTGCAGCGCGGTGACGGCGAGACGCACCGGCGTCACTTCGTGCAGGGAGCCATCCTTGCGGCCCTTGCCACGCGGGGTGCGGACGGCGTCGTAGATGTATGCGTCGGTCATGGTCTTCTCCTTCAGCTCAATCTCGAAAGCGAAACATTGTCATCCCGAGCGTAGCGAGGGACCTTTACTGATCCCCAAAGGTCCCTCGCTACGCTCGGGATGACAGTCTTGTTGTCGTTAACGGCCGTGCGTCAGAGCGTCCGGCCAATCAATTCCTTCATGATCTCGTTGGTGCCGCCGTAGATCTTCTGCACGCGGGCGTCGGCGTAGAGGCGCGCGATCGGGTATTCCCACATGTAGCCGTAGCCGCCGTGGAACTGCAGGCACTCGTCGATCAGCTCGCACTGCAGCTCGGTCGTCCAGTACTTGGCCATCGCCGCGGTCGCGACGTCGAGTTCGCCCTTGAGATGCTTCGCGACGCAATCGTCGACGAACACCCGCGCGATATGGGCCTTGGTCTTGAGCTCGGCCAGCTTGAAGCGCGTGTTCTGGAAATCGATGATCTGCTTTCCGAACGCCTTGCGCTCCTTCACGTAGGCCAGCGTGTGCTCCAGCGCCGCCTCGATCGCGGCCACCGCCTGGATGGCGATCACCAGCCGCTCCTGCGGCAGCTGCTGCATCAGCTGCACGAAGCCCATGCCCGGCCCGCCCAGCAGATGATCGGCCGGCACGCGCACGTCCTGGAAGAAGAGCTCCGACGTGTCCTGCGCCTTCATCCCGATCTTCTCGAGATTGCGGCCGCGCTTGAAGCCCTCGCTCCTGGTCTCGACGGCGATCAGCGACGTGCCCTTGGCGCCGAGCGCGGGATCGGTCTTGGCGACCACGATCACGAGGTCGGCGAGCTGGCCGTTGGAGATGAAGGTCTTGGAGCCGTTGATGACCCAGTGGTTGCCGTCCATGACGGCGTTCGTCTTGATCGACTGAAGGTCCGAGCCCGTGCCCGGCTCGGTCATGGCGATGGCTGTTACCAGCTCACCGGAGCAGGCCTTGGGGATCCATTTCTTCTTCTGCTCCTCGGTGCCGTAGTGGAGCAGGTAGGGAACGACGATGTCGTTGTGCAGCGAGAAGGCCGGGCCGGATGCCAGCGCCCGTCCCTGTTCCTCGATCATGATGGCGCTGTAGAGGAAGTCGCAGCCCGCGCCGCCATAGGCCTCGGGCATGGTCATGCCCAAAAGCCCCTGCTCGCCCGCCTTGCGCCACAGCTCGCGCGGCACGATGCCTTCCTTCTCCCACTTCATGTGGAAGGGCGTCACTTCCTTCTCGAAAAAGCGCCGGCAGGTGTCGCGGAACATCTGGTGTTCGGGCGTGTAATGCGCGGCCAAGGCGGTCACGAGCGTCGTCCTCCAACGATCAGGATGGTCAGTCTTCTTGGGAGGACTGTGAGCCGCCGGCGGTTCGTCCGCCAGCACTGGGTAGGTAGTTTACCTTTACGTAAACGTCAACGCCGGCTAGGTAAGGTGATTATGACAGTCGAAAATGAAGACCAGCTCGAGAAGCTGCGTACGATCGGCAGGCTGGTGGCCCGCACCCTCACCGCGATGGGTGCGGCGCTGGAGCCCGGCATGACGACCAAGGAACTGGACGACCTTGGCCGCGCCCTGCTGGAGAAGGAAGGCGCTCGCTCGGCGCCCGAACTCACCTACGATTTCCCCGGCGCGACCTGCATCTCGGTCGGCCCCGACTGCGCCCACGGCATTCCCGACGACACGGCGATCAAGGCGGGCGACCTGATCAACATCGATGTCTCCGCCGAACTGGACGGTTACTTCGGCGACACCGGCGCAAGCTTCGCCGTCCCGCCGACGAGCCCCAAGATCGAACGCCTCTGCGAAGACGGCCGCCGGGCCATGTGGGCCGGAATCCGCGCCGTGAAGCCCGGCGCCCGCCTGAACGAAGTCGGCCGGTCGATCGAGAATTTTGCGAAGAAGAACGGCTACAGCCTGGTGCGCAATCTTGCGAGCCACGGCGTCGGCCGCTCGCTGCACGACGAGCCGTCGGAAATCCCCACCTGGTACGAGAAGCACGACCGCCGCAGGATCACGGAAGGCCTCGTCTTCACGATCGAGCCGTTCCTGTCGCTGGGTGCGGACTACGTCGAAGAAATGGACGACGGATGGACGCTGCGTCCCCCGCTCAACCAGGCCACGGTGCAGTACGAGCACACCCTGGTCGCGACACGTCGCGGACCGCTGATCCTGACGCTCGCCTGAAGGCCGTCCCTATTTGACGGTCGGACAGGCCCGCGTCGGCAGGCGCGAATCGCAGACGCTCACGCTCTCGATGTACTTCTTCATCGTCTCAAGCTGCTCGGGCGACGGCACCGACCGTACGGCGCGCTGCACGACGTAGACGCTGTCGTTGCCCTTGATCGCCTTCACCATCGCGGCCTCCGGCTTGCCCGTCGAAGCCACCAAAGGACAGCGCACCAGGATCGACGCGGACTCGTAGCCGTTCACCTTGCCGGTCGTGATCGGCGTTGCGGTGCTGCCTTTGCAGGCATCGGCCCACTGCTTTCGCATGGCCGCGAGAAAAGGCGACGGGTCGAGATCCTTGCGGCCGAAGAAGACCTGGACCGTCACCATCTCGGTCCAGTTCTCCACCGTCTCGCCCGCCGGCACGAACTCCTGCATGTTCATGCCGTTCTTCGAGTCCTTGAAGCCGAGCTTGAAGCCCTGGGGCAAGCCCACGAGCAGGTTCTCGTCCTTGAGCTGGGCATGGGCGGGAGCGCCGAGGCAGGCCGCCACCGCAACGCCGAGCACCGTCGTCCAGAAGCGTCCCGTCATACCCAATCTCCTTACTCCACCGTCGTCGCGCTGAGGCCCAGCATTGCGCGGCGGCGCAGCCACTGGCTCGGGCGGTAGCGGTCGTCGCCGGTGATCGCCTGGATCTGCACCAGGATCTCGTGGCACTCCTTGACGCCCAGCCAGTCGGCCAGCGCCAGCGGACCGCGCGGATAGTTGAGGCCGAGGGTCATCGCCGTGTCGACGTCGGCCGCGGAGGCGATGCCGATCATCGCCATCTCGCAGCCGAGATTGGCGATCATCGAGACCATGCGCTGGGCGATGAAGCCCGGCGAGTCCTTGATCACCGTCACCTTGGTGCCGGACTTGGCGAGCAACGCCACCGTGGCGTCGCGGATGGCGGGATCGAAGCCCGGCGCCATCATGATGGTGATGCGCTTGGACACATCGCCCGTCAGGTCGACCGCGACGGTGCGCTTCGGATCGAGGCCGAGTTCGATCGCCGTCGTCGTGCAGTCCTTGCCGATGGGCGCCACGAGGATCGGGCTCTTGCCATCGTCGGCCGCCAGCATCTTGGCGCCGTCGCCGTTCACCAGGCTCAGCAGCTTCGTGTTGTGGGTGTCCATGATGACGACGCTCGACGCCGGCACATGCGAGGTCGGATGGTCGGCGCCCGCATCGATCTTCGCGCCCTTCTCGTCATAGCCGTACCAGCCGCCGCCGGTCTTGCGGCCGAGCTTGCCCGCTGCATAGAGGCTCTCGTGATAGGGGCTCGGCGTCATGCGCCGGTCATGGAAGAAGCCCTCGTAGATGATCTTGCGCGCCGGGAAGTTCACGTCGATGCCGGTGAGGTCCATCAGCTCGAACGGGCCCATGCGGAAGCCGCAGGTGTCGCGCATCACGGCGTCGACCTGCGACGGCGTCGCCCGGCCTTCCTGCATGATGCGCAGGCCCTCGGTGCCGATCGCCGTGCCACCGAGATTGACCAAGAAGCCCGGCGTGTCGCCCACGACCACGGGCACCCTCGTCTGGCGCTTGCCCAGCGCCACCATGGCGTCGACCACCCACTGCGCGGTGTCTGCCGCGCGGATGACCTCGACCAGCTTCATCAGCGGCACGGGATTGAAGTAGTGCATGCCGCAGACGCGGTCGCGATGCTTCAGCGAGCGCGCGATCGAGGCGATGCGGATCGACGAGGTGTTGGAGGCCAGGATGGCGTCGGGCGCGATCACCGCCTCGAGCTCGCCGAACAGTTTCTGCTTCACCTCGAGATTCTCGAACACCGCCTCGACGACGACGTGGCAGCCCTTGAGGTCCTCGACCTTGTCGGCGACGCCGAGATTGGCGTCAGTCTTGGCGAGGTCGGCATCGGTGAGACGGCCCTTGGCGACGAGACCCTTCAGCGTGTCGAGGATCGCCGCCTTGGCCTTCGCTGCACCGCCGGGTGCGGCGTCAAACATGATCGCCTTCATGCCGCCCTGCGCGGTGACCTGCGCAATGCCGCGCCCCATGGCACCCGTGCCGACGACGCCCACGGTGAGATCGGGGCGGTTGATATCGAGAGTCATACTGCGTTCCTTCTACTCTGCTCAAATTCTTTGCTGGGGGCGCGCCACTCCAGTGGCGCGCCCCCAGCGATGACTAATTCTTTGTCGCAAACCCTGCGCCTTTCAGCCCGTCCTTGATCTCATCCAGCACCGCCGGATCTTCGATCGTAGCCGGCAGGGTCCATGGCTGGCTGTCGGCCATCTTCTGCATCGTGCCGCGCAGGATCTTGCCGGAACGCGTCTTGGGCAGGCGCTGCACGACCAGCGCGCTCTTGAAGAAGGCGACCGGGCCGATCCGGTCGCGCACCATCTGCACGACCTCGCTGGTGATCTCCTGCGATGGCCGGTTGACGCCGGCCTTCAGCACCAGGAAGCCGAGCGGCACCTGTCCTTTCAAATCGTCGGCAATGCCGATCACCGCGCATTCGGCGACGTCGTTGTGCGCGCCCAGCACTTCCTCGATCTGTCCCGTCGAGAGGCGGTGGCCGGCGACGTTGATCACGTCGTCCACGCGCGTCATCACCGAGACGTAGCCGTCCTGGTCGATGAAGCCTGCGTCGCCGGTTTTGTAGTAGCCGGGGAACTCACTCATGTAGCTCTGCTTGTAGCGCTCGTCGGCGTTCCAAAGAGTCGGGAAGGTTCCCGGCGGCAGCGGCAGCTTGCCGGCCAGCGCGCCGACCTCGCCCGGCTTCATCGGCTTGCCGTTCTCGTCCAGCACGTCGAGATGCCAGCCCGGCGACGGCACCGAGGTCGAACCGAGCTTCACCGCCATCGGGTCGAGGCCCTGGAAGTTGCCGCAGATCGCCCAGCCGGTCTCGGTCTGCCACCAGTGATCGACCACCGGCACGCCCAGAAGCTTCTGCGCCCATTCGACGGTCGGCGGATCGCCGCGCTCGCCCGCCAGGAACAGCGTGCGGAACCTGGAGAGGTCGTACTGCTTCAGCAGCTTGCCCTCCGGGTCTTCGCGCTTGATCGCACGAAAGGCGGTCGGCGCGGTGAACAGCGCCATCGCCTTGTGCTCGGAGATCACGCGCCAGAAGGCGCCGGCATCGGGCGTGCCGACCGGCTTGCCTTCGTAGAGGATGGAAGTCGCGCCGTGGATCAGCGGCCCGTAGACGATGTAGCTGTGGCCCACGACCCAGCCCACGTCCGAGGCGCACCAGTACACTTCGCCCGGCTCGACGCCGTAGAGATTCTTCATCGACCAGGCGAGCGCCACGCAATAGCCGCCGGTGTCGCGCACCACGCCCTTGGGCTGCCCGGTCGTGCCTGACGTGTAGAGGATATAGAGCGGATCGGTCGCCTTCACCGGCACGCACGGCGCAGGCTGCGCTTTTGCGAGCGCCTCGTTCCAGTCGAGGTCGCGGCCGGCCACCATCGTTGCCGCGCATTGCGGCCGCTGCAGCAGGATGACCCGCGGCACCTGGTGCCTGGCCTGCTCGATCGCCTGATCGACCAGCGGCTTGTACTGCACGATGCGCGTCGGCTCGATACCGCACGAGGCGGTGAGGATCAGCTTGGGCGCGCAATCGTCGATACGGCTGGACAGTTCCTTGGCCGCGAAGCCGCCGAACACCACCGAATGGATGGCGCCCAGTCGTGCGCAGGCGAGCATCGCCATCACTGCCTCAGGGATCATCGGCATGTAGAGGATGACGCGATCGCCCTTCCCGACGCCCTGCGCCGCGATCATGCCGGCGATGCGCGCCACCTGGTCGCGCAGCTCGCGATAGGTGAAGGTCTTCTTGGTGTGGGTGAGCGGCGAATCGTAGATCAGCGCCGCCTGGTCCGCGCGCCCGCCTTCGACATGCCGGTCGAGTGCGTTGTGGCAGGCGTTGAGCTCGCCGCCCTCGAACCAGCGATAGAAAGGCGGATTGGTGCCGTCGAGCACCTTGTCCCAGCGCTTCGTCCAATCGATCGCCGCGGCCTGCTCCGCCCAGAAACCTTCCGGGTCGCTCAGCGAGCGTGCATGCACGGCGCGATACTTGTCCCCGACGGCCATGGTGTTTCTTCTCCCTTGTCGCAGTCAGGATTAACGCCCGCCATGGACGGCGGCAATCCGGATGTGGGACGATGGCGCATACGGAGGATTTCGATGCGCAGACATTTCCTGGCAAGCCTGATGGCCAGCCTTACGGCGACGGCATTCCTGGCAGCCACGGCCACTGCCCAGACACCGGCACAGCCGCAGATACCCACGTTGACTGTGGCTGCCGGCCCGGCGACCGCAGCGCCGGGTTGGATCGACTACAAGCCCGAGGGCGGCCGCTTCCGCGTCGACATCCCGACGCTTCCGAAGATCGCCATCGTTCAGGTGCCGATCGGTAACGGCAACACCGTGCCGATGACCGAAGCGACCTCGATCGTCCGGCAAGTCGCCTATGTCGCCTCCTATACCGACTATCCCAACACCGTCACCAAGGGCGCAGCCGCCGAGGTGATCCTGAACATGGTGCGCAGCGGTGCGGGCCAGGGCGCCACCATCCGCGACGAGAAGAAGCTGCAGCTCGGTCGCGCCGAAGGCCGCGAGTACATCGTCGTGCAGAGCAACGGGAGTGTCGCCATCACCCGCACCTACTGGTCGCGCGGCCGCCTCTTCCAGCTCGTGGCCGAGGGCAAGCCCGGCATCGAGACCCAGGCCGCGACACGCCACTTCCTCGAATCCTTCGCGCTGGTTCAGTAACAAGGCCAGTAACGAGGCTGTCGCCGCTCTCCGCCTCTCGCTATCCTTCCGGCAACAAAATGTTCCTGGGAGGGAACGATGGTCGGTCGCCGTGAGGTGACGCTGGGCGGGCTTGCCGCGCTGGCGTCGACGCGTGTGCAGGCTCAAACCACGAATTGGCCGGCCAAGCCGATTCGCCTGATCGTGCCCTACGGGCCCGGCGGCTCGGCCGACCAGGTGGCCCGCCTCTATGCCGAGAAGATGAGCGCGTCGCTCGGCCAGCAGATCATCGTCGAGGACAAGCCCGGCGCCTCGGGCGGCGTCGGCGCCCAGATGGTCGCGACGGCGCCTGCCGACGGCTACACGCTCCTCCTCTCGCCGACCGCGATCATGGCGATCACGCCGGCGGCGCGGAAAGTGCCGTACAATCCCGAGGACCTCGTCCCCGTCGCACGCCTGTCGACGCCGATCCTCGTCGTGACGCTGACCAATGCGCTGGGCGCCAGGAGCTGGGCCGAGTTCGTGGTACTCGCCAAGGCGAACCCGGGCAAATACTGGTTCGGCTCCTCGGGCCTCGGCACCATCACCCATCTCACCGGCGAGGTGCTGACGCGCGCCGCCGGCATCCAGATGCAGCATTCGCCCTATAAGACCATCGTCGATGCGACAGGCGACGTGTTCGACGGCCGCATCCAGATGGTCTTCGACCCCTCCTTCGTGCCCTACGCCAAGGCCGGCAGGGTATTCGCCGCCTTCGTCGACCAGCCAGCGCGTCTGCCCGACTTGCCGAACACGCCGACCACAGTGGAGGTCGGCCTCGATCTCAAGGGATTCCGCGCCCGTAGCTGGTTCGGCTTGTTTGCGCCGAAGGGAACGCCCGAGCCGATCCTGAAGCGATTGTCCGATGCGGCAGCGCAGACGGCCGCGACGCCGGACATGAAGGAGAAATTGCTGCTCGTCGCGCAGAATGTGGATCATCAATCCAATGTCGACTTTGCGCGGCAGGTGCGAGAGGACCAGGTCTACTTCGCCCAGCTGTTGAAGGACCTCGATATCAAGCTGGAATAGGCGCGGCGCCCTGTGAGACAGTGCCGCCGCACAGGGAGGCAGACGGAAGCGATCATGGCCAAGCGCAAGACGGGAAAAGGCAGCAGCAAGTCGAAGGCTCCGGCCAAGCGCAAGGTCGCCGCCAAGGCGAAGAAGCCTGTCCGGCGGGTCGCCAAGAAAGCGGCACCGAAGAAGGCCGCCTCGCCGAAGAAGGCGCCTGCTCCCAAGAAGCTCGCCACCCAGAAGCCGATCGCCCGTCCGGGCCTGCGCCGCTCGGTCAAGAGCCGTACGTCGGTGACCCGCCTGGCCTCGCCGCGTCCGGTCTCGCACAAGACCGTCCTCGCCGCGCAGAACATCTACGAGCGCGATCTCGACAGGACACAAGCCAACTATGCGGCGCTCACCCCGCTCCAGTTCATCGAGCGCACCGCCAGCGTCTATCCCGACCACGTCGCGCTGATCCACGGCGAGCGCCGCCAGAGCTGGGCCGAGACCTATGCGCGCTGCCGTCGCCTCGCCTCGGCGCTGGTCAAGGTGGGCATCGGCGTCGGCGATACGGTGGCGATCATGGCGGCCAACATTCCGGAGATGTACGAGGCGCATTTCGGCGTGCCGATGACCGGCGGCGTGCTGAATTCGCTGAACACCCGCCTCGATGCGGCGATGGTCGCCTTCATCATCGACCATAGCGAGACCAAGGTGTTCCTGGTCGACCGCGAGTATCATCGCGTCGTCACCGAGGCGCTGGCGATCGCCAGGACCCAGCCGCTGGTCGTCGACATCGACGATCCCGAATGCGAGGACCGCGCGCAGATCGGCGACACGACCTGGGAAGAGTTCATTGCCGACGGCGATCCCGATTTCGCCTGGTCCTATCCGTCCGACGAATGGAACGCGATCACGCTCAACTACACGTCGGGCACGACCGGCAATCCCAAGGGCGTGGTCTACAGCCATCGCGGCGCCACGCTCTCGTCCTACGGCAATGCCACGCAATGGCCGATCGGCCTGCACCCGGTCTATCTCTGGACCCTGCCGATGTTCCACTGCAACGGCTGGTGCTTCCCCTGGACCCTGGCGCTGGTCGCCGGCACCTCGGTCTGCCTGCGCCGCCCGGCGGCCAAGTCGATCTTCGACGCGCTGGCCGACAACGATGTCAGCCACATGTGCGGCGCGCCGATCATCATGCAGCTCATCATCAACGCGACCGACGCCGAGCGCCGGCCGCTGGAGCGCAGGGTCGAGTTCATGACCGCGGCCTCGCCGCCGCCCGCCGCCGTGCTCGAGGCGCTGGAGAAGCAGAATTTCCGCGTCACCCACGTCTACGGTCTCACCGAGGTCTACGGCCCGGCCACGATCTGCTCCTGGCACGAGGATTGGGATGCGCTGCCCGCGCACGAGCGCGCCCGGCTGAAGGCGCGCCAGGGCGTGCGTTATGCGGCCCAGGACGGCGTGACCGTGATGGAACCCAAGACCATGAAGGAAGTGCCGCGCGACGGCACGACCATGGGCGAGGTGATGTTCCGCGGCAACATCACCATGAAGGGCTATCTCAAGAACCCGGCAGCCACGCGCGACGCTTTCGCCAACGGCTGGTTCCACTCCGGCGATCTCGGCGTGATGCACGAGGACGGTTACATCGAGCTGCGCGACCGCTCCAAGGACATCATCATCTCGGGCGGCGAGAACATCTCGACCATCGAGGTCGAGGGCGTGATCATCGCCCATCCCGCCGTCGCCAATGCCGCCGTGGTCGCCAAGCCCGACGAGAAATGGGGCGAGACGCCCTGCGCCTTCGTCATGCTGAAGCCCGGCGCCACGGCCACGGCAGAGGACATCATCGCCCACTGCCGTGCCAATCTCGCCGGCTACAAGTGCCCGCGCTATGTCGTGTTCCGCGACCTGCCGATGACTTCGACCGGCAAGGTGCAGAAGTTCGTTCTCCGCGAATGGGCCAAGGCGGCCTAGGCCGCTGCTTTGGTCTTGCCGGCGACGGCTCTCAGGATCTGGATGAAGGCGCGCGCCGCCGGGCCGCGTTCGTTGCGCCGGAAGGCCGCCGCGAGCTCGGAGATGATCGGCGTCCCGCTCATCGGCCGGTAGGCCAGTCCCGGCAGGCGCAGGCATTTGCTCATCGACGCCGGCACCACCGCGACACCCAGCCCGAGCGCGACCAGCCCCACGACCGCGAAGAGATTGCGGCCATAGATGTCGATGCGCGGCGTGAAGCCGCCACGCTTGCCGAAATCGATCGTGTGCTGCCAGTAGCTGATGCCGATGCCATGGTCGGCCGTGATGAACGGCGTGTCGGCGAGGATCGATGGGTCGATCGCCTTGCGCCGCGCGGCCGGATGGTTCGCCGGCAACGCCAGCACGATCGGCTCGCGCATCAGCGTCAGATCGGTGAGGCCCGGCCCGTAGTCGATGGGCGGCCGCACGAAGCCGATGTCGATGCGCCCCTCCTCCAGTTCGCGCAACAGCACCTTCATCTCGAGTTCGCGCACGCGGACATCGACGTTGGGATGTTTGGCGCGGAAGGCATGGACGGTGGAGGAGAGCACGTCGGTGTAGATCGCGGTGGTCACGATGCCGACCTCGACGATGCCCATCTCGCCGCGGCCGGCGCGCCGCCCGACCGTTTCCGCCCGCTCGACCTGGCGCAACGCGACGCGCGCCTCTTCAAGAAAGAGCAGGCCGGCGTCGGAAAGCTCGACCGTGCGCTTGGTGCGATGGAACAGGACGGCGCCCAGCATGCGCTCCAGCGACTGGATCTGCTGCGTGAGCGACGGCGGCGCGATGCCCAGCCGTTCCGCGGCGCGCGTGAAGTGGAGCTCTTCGGCAACGGCGATGAAGTAGCGTAGGTGCCTTGTGTCGAGGGACATGGCTTATCTTAGGTAAATCCTAATTATATGCCATTCACAATATAGTAGCGCCTAAGATCGGACTGGCTTCTAGTTCTCCTGCAAGACGGGAGGAAACAATGCAAATCGAAGTTCTGCCGACGAATGCCGGACTGGGCGCCGAAGTCCGCGGCATCGACATGCGCAAGCCGCTCTCGGCCGAAGAGCTCGAGGCGTTCCGCGCCGCCTGGCACCGTCACGTCGTGCTTCTGGTGCGCGACTGCCCGGTGAACGACGAGCAGCTCATCGCCTTCAGCCGCCAGTTCGGCGACCTGCAATTCTCCCCCAGCACCGAGGTCACCGAGAAGTTCGGCGAGTTCGGCGCCGTCGCGCCCGAGATCACCGTCGTGTCCAACATCCTCGAACAGGGCAAGCCGATCGGCACGCTGGGTTCGGGCGAGGCCTTCTGGCACACCGACAGCTCGTTCATCGATACGCCCGCCGCCTACAGCATCCTGCACGGCATCGAACTGCCGTCAGCCGGCGGCAACACCGAGTTCGCCGACATGTACAAGGCCTACGACTCCCTGCCGGAGGCCCTGAAGAAGCGCATCGAGGGGCTGAAGGCGATCCACAGCTTCACGCACACCTCCTCCGGCGTCCTGCGCAAGGGCTACGAAGAGATCACCGACGTCAGCAAGGCGCCGGGCGCGCATCATCCGCTGGTCCGCGTCCATCCCGAGACCGGCCGGAAGGCCTTGTTCCTCGGCCGCCGCCTCAACAGCTACGTGCTCGGCCTGCCCGTCGAGGAGAGCGAGAAATTGCTCGACGAGCTGTGGTCCTACGCCACGAAGCCCGAAAACACCTGGAGCCATGCGTGGCGTCCCGCCGACACGGTCATGTGGGACAATCGCTGCGCCATGCACCGGCGCGACGCCTTCGATGCGTCGCAGCGGCGCCTGCTCCATCGCACCCAGACGAAGGGCACACGGACTTCCTGAGCCGCCGCCGACGGAAGCACGGTTTCGACAACCCCAATCAACGAGGACATCAGCGGCACAAAGAAAGACGTAAAGGGAGGAAAACAAGAATGCGGCACTTTGCAGTCGGCAAGGCGCTGGTCGCACTCTGTGCGATCGCGTCTTTCTTCGCGTTGCCCCTGCCGGTACAGGCGCAGAACTATCCGAATCGTCCCATCACCATCGTGAGCCCGTTCGCCGCCGGCGGCCCGAGTGACGCCGTCACACGCGTCATAGCGCAGTCGATGTCCGAGAATCTTGGCCAGCCGGTGCTGATCGACAACACCGCCGGCGCCGGCGGAACGATCGGCACGGCCAAGGTCGCCCGCGCCACGCCCGACGGCTACATGCTGCTGCTGCACCATATCGGCCACGCCACGAGCGTCGCGCTCTACAAGAAGCTGCCCTACGACCCGATCGCCGACTTCGCGCCGATCGGCATGGTCGCCGTGGTCCCGAGCGTGATCAGCACGAAGAAGGACCTCAAGCTCGAGAACATCGCGGGGCTGGTCGAGTATCTGCGCAAGAACGCCTCGACCGTCATCGTCGGCGATGCCGGAATCGGCTCGGCCTCCCAACTCTGCAATTTCCTGCTCGCCGAGACTCTCGGCGTGAAGCGCTTCGAGTCGGTGAGCTACAAGGGCACCGGCCCCGCCATCAACGACCTGCTGAGCGGCCAGTACGACATGCTCTGCGACCTCGTCTCGATCGTCTCGACCTACATCCAGTCGGGCCGCCTCAACGGCTATGCCGTCACGACGGTCGGGAAGGTCCCGACCCTGCCTCAGCTTCCGACCCTGGACGCGTCCGGCTTCGCAGGGTTCGACTTCAGCACCTGGTACGGGCTTTACGCGCCCGCCGGCACACCCGAGCCGATCATCGCAAAACTCTCCGAGGCGCTGGCCCATGCCCTGCAGGATCCGCAGGTGAAGGCACGGCTGGAACCGCTGGGCGCCGAACCCTATCCGGTCAGCCAGGCCACGCCGGCGGCACTGCGCACCTATCTCAAGTCAGAGATCGATCGCTGGACGAAGATCCTGCGAGCCGGGGGAGTCCAGCCAAACTGACGCGGCCCCTGCGGCAACAACGGCAAACCATCGCGCCGCCATAATCGCCGGGCTAGTTTCTGTATCCCATGCCCGGCGAAGCAACGCTCATCGTGACGACCCGCAGCGGCGTGCGCCCCCTGGGCGTGCGCGGCGAGCCGTTGCACAACGCCGCGCCCCAGCTCCGCCGCGTCGTGCGCCGGCGGCTGGGCGACGAGGCCGCCGACCTGCTGGCCGATCCCCAGCTCCATGAAAACGACCAGGGCATCGACTGGTACGCCGGCTGGTCCGGCCCGGTGCGCGCCGTCAGCGATCTCGCGCCGGCCGAGCGCGACGCGGTGCTGGCCGCTGTCGAGCGCACGCTGGCCGAGATCCGGCGGCTGGGCGACATGCTGGCGGGCCACGGTCCGAAGGAAGAGACCGGCGTCGTCGGCCTGTCGCTGAAGCTCGCGGCGCGCGCGCCCTCTCCCTCCTTCGTCTTCCTGGTCGGTGATCGTCCTGTGATCGTCGCCTGGGGCTACGAGAAGGAAGCGGCCAACGCGCTCCTGCCGCTCGCCCTGCCGCGCGTGCCCGAGGCACGCGCGGCCAATGCGCAAATCCTGGAGCGGCGCCCGGTCCTCGAAGCCGCGCAACGAGCGCCGGTGTCCACCCTGCCTGCCGTCATTCCGGCCGCCGGCATTCCCTGGTGGCGCACGCTCGCCGCCGCCCTGCCGCTCCTCCTGCTCCTGCTGGCGGGCGCCTGGGCGTTGCGCGGCCTGCTGCCCGTCCCGCCCGACGTCGCCATCGCCACCCTCGAGGGGCCGGACGCTCCGCCGGCGCCGGACGCCCCGCCCGATCCGTTGCCCGCGCTGAAGGCCTCCTACTCGGCCGAGCAGTCGCGCGAGCGCGTCCTGAAGGTCGAGCTGGGGCTCGCCGAGGCGGAACTGAAGCGGCGCATCGCCGACTGCAAGCCAGCCGAGCCGCCCAAGCCGCCGCAGGTCGCCGTCGCGCCGCCGCCCCCACAACCACCCGCTCCCGCCCCTGCGCCGCCGAAGGTCGCACCGCCGAAGCCTACCCCCGCACCGGCGCCGGCACCGCAGCCGCGCAACCCGGCCGACAATCGCCTGCGCCTGCCCAACGCGCCCACTAACGACTATTCCTTCATGCAGGGTTGCTGGCGTACCGATCCGTTCCGCCACGAGACGGGCCAGATGCAGCCCGGCATCTCGTCCTACTGTTTCGATGCCGGCGGCGGGGGCCAGCTCGAATGGCGGCGCGGCCGCACCGCCTGCCGCACGCGCGCCCAGGCGCGGTTCGAGGGCGCCGTACTGCGCCTGCGCGACGCCGACTCGACCTGCAACGACGGCTCGCGCTGGTTCGCCGACCAGCTCGTCTGCCAGCGCGGCGCCGACAATGTCGCGATCTGCAGCGGCCAGTCGCGCAACGCCTATGGCGCGCCCGTCACCTGGTCGGTCAACCTGCACAAGCTGAACTGACCCGACTAATGGGCGGCTGAGGTAAACTCGGTTCCGGGGCGGTTAGGCCTCCCCTAGAGTGCGCGCCGCACCCCCATCTTCATCCGGTAGTTTCAGTGTCCCTTTCCGCGCGCGTGACGTGGCGCAGTTTTCAGGCCGGCGCCCTGCGCATGATCTTTCCCGGCCTTGCTTCCTTCCCCTTCGGCATCGGCTTCGGCGTCGCCGCGGCCCAGAAGGGCCTCAGCGCCTTCGAGACGACCTTGATGAGCTTCACCGTCATGGCGGGCACCAGCCAGATGGTGGCGCTCGACATCTGGGCGCAGCCGCTGCCGCTGATCGCGCTGGCCGTCTCGGTGTTCGTGGCCAATCTGCGCTATTTCGTGATGGGTGCGGCACTGCAGCCGCACATGCCGCATCTGCCGTGGTGGCTGCAGCCGCCGGTCTGGTACGTCACGGTCGACCAGAACTGGGCGGTCAACATCGCGGAGTATCGCCGCGGCCACGGCGATCTCGGCAAGTTCCTGGGCGGCGGCTTCATCATGGCTTGCATCTGGTCGGGCTCGACCTTGGCCGGCCACCTTGCGGCCGGCGGCATCCTCTCCGACCCCACGATGGCGCGACGCCTCGGCCTCGACTTCGTCGGTGTCGCGGTCTTCGTCGTGGTGGCCACCATCCTGTTCCGCGGCAAGCGCGACGTCGCCCCGTGGATGGTGGCGATCGCAGCCGCCCTTGCCGCCCGATGGGTGATCGGCGGCAACTGGTACATCGTGATCGGCGGCCTGGCCGGTGGACTCTTCGGCGCGCTGCGAGACCTCAGGAGAGACAATGTCCGCCAGTCCTGAGAATCTCGTCGCGATTTTCGTGATGGCGCTCGCGGCGATGGCCGCCAAGGGCGGCGGATTCATCGCCATGCGCTGGCTTGGCCGCCATCGCTTCGTGACCGCATTGCTCGATCACGCGCCCGGCGCCGTGCTGGTGTCGGCCGCGATCGTGCCGCTCACGCAGACGGGCGGCGCGTTCGTGGTCGGCGCGGTTGTCGGCGCCGTGCTCACCCGCAAGGTCGGAGGGTTCACCCCCGGCCTGTTCGGTGGCGTCGGCGCCGTGGCGCTGGCCCGCTGGGCGGGCCTCACCTGAAGATTAGTGGGATGTTGGCTCGCTGAGCCTGACGATCTCGTCCTTGATCATGAGCTTGCGCTTCTTGAGGCTGCAGATCGCATCGTCGTCGGGATGCGGCCTCGAATTCTCTTGCTGGATCGCGTGCTCAAGATTGGCGTGCTTGCTCTTGAGCGCTTCGATGTGATGGTCCGCGGTGCTCATATCGGATACCTCCGAGTTTGTTGACGGGGACGAGAGAACTCTGACTCCGACATTGGGGCGGTGTCACGCCAAATCAACCGATCCATCAACCGGTCGTTAAGAATTGTGCATAACCCTGAAACAGACCGCTCAGGCCGCCAGGCCCACGGCCTCCGCGACTTCCAGCGGCGCGAGCGCGGGAAACGTCGCACGCATCAGGGTTGCGACCGCCTTGCGGTCCTCGTCGTCGGGCACCACCCCGAGGCACACGGCATAGACGCCGAGATTGCCCACGGCGGCGCGCAGGCGCTTTTCCGGCAGCCGGTCGCGGTCGGCGGGTGGCGTGTGCAGGCCTGCCAGCTTGAGTTGCTCGGCATGCTCGGCCGCCAGTTCCGCATCGGCGACGCGGCGGCGGACGGCGTCGACCGTCTCGGGCAGGGCACCGGGCCAGACCTTGTCCTTGAGCCGCCGCCGCATCTCGCGCAACGGCTTCACGACCTCGGACTGCCAGGCGTCGCTTGCGGCGAGGATGGCGCGCAGCCGGTCGGCGGTCAGGGTCGGCCGGCCCGAGGCGCCCAGCCAGCAGCAGAACAGCAGGACGTTGACGTCGCAGCCGCGCCGCTCCTGCAGGTCGAGGCAGGCTTCGGCCACGCCGTCGCCGGCATAGATCTCGAGCGAGAAGTTCCAGAACGGATGGGGGAGAAAATCCGACACGGTTGCCTGTGACTTGCTGGGGGCCTTTGGGCGCTTCCCTTTGGGCGGGCTACGGGGTACACGGCCGGGAGCGACGTGGCTAGCCTGCCCTGGACGAGTGCGCCCCGCATGAACGACCTGACGTCCTCGGAACCGCCGGACGCCCAGACCATCAAGGCCAAACTGGAGGCCCTGAAGAGCGAGCATCGCGACCTCGACGAGGTGATCGATCGCCTGATCGAGAAGCCGCCGTTCGACCAGCTCCAGCTCCAGCGCCTCAAGAAGCGCAAGCTCGGGCTGAAGGACCAGATCCTGCGACTGGAAAGCCAGCTCATTCCCGATATCATCGCCTGAGAAGAGTCATGGCCACGAAAACAACCAAACGCCGCCCGGCTGCGAAGCCGGTGGTCGGCCTCATCATGGGCAGCCAGTCCGACTGGGCGACCATGCGCCACGCCGCCGAGACGCTGGAGGCGCTGGGCGTCCCCTTCGAGGCGCGCATCATTTCCGCCCACCGGACACCCGAGCGCATGATGGACTATGCCTCGGGCGCCAAGGGACGCGGCCTGAAGGTGATCATCGCCGGCGCCGGCGGTGCCGCTCACCTGCCGGGCATGACGGCGGCCATGACCCCGCTGCCCGTCCTGGGCGTTCCGGTCGAAAGCGCCGCCCTGAAGGGCCAGGACAGTCTTCTTTCCATTGTCCAGATGCCGGCCGGCATTCCCGTCGGAACCCTGGCGATCGGACGTGCCGGATCGATCAATGCTGCCCTTCTTGCTGCATCCATCGTCGGTCTTGGCGACACCAAGATCATGGCGGCACTCGAAGCCTGGCGCACCCGCCAGTCGCTGGCCGTCGCCAAGATCCCCTCCGACGACGCCCCAGCCCACCGCTGATGCCTGCGTTCCGACCTCTGCCGCCGGGATCGACCATCGGCATCCTGGGCGGCGGCCAATTGGGCCGTATGACCGCGCTCGCGGCCGCGCGGCTGGGCTACCAGTGCATCGTCTACGCTCCCGATGAGCATCCGATCGCCGCGCAGGTCTGCGCCGGCCATGCCCGGGGCGCCTATGAGGATGCCGGGGCACTGGCCCGCTTCGCGGCCCAAGTCGACGTCGTCACCTACGAGTTCGAGAACGTGCCCGAGAGCGCCGTCCTCGAATGCGGGAAGCTGAAGCCGGTGCGGCCGGGCGTGAAGCCCATCCACTTCGCCCAGCACCGGCTCCGCGAGAAGGACTTCCTGCGCAAGCTCGGCATCGGCACGGCCGACTACCAGCCCATCCGCTCCGAGGCAGACATCGCGGGCGCCACCGCCCTGCCCGGCATCCTCAAGACCAGCACCGAGGGGTATGACGGCAAGGGCCAGGCGCGCGTGGCCGACCGGGTCGGGTTGGCGGCGGCCTGGAACAAGCTCGGCCGGCGCGAATGCATCCTGGAGGCGATGGTCGATTTCGACTGTGAGGTCTCGGCCATCGTGGCGCGGGGCCTCGACGGCACGACGCGCTGCTTCCCCATCGGCATCAACGGCCACCGTGATGGCATCCTGCGCACCACGACCGTGCCGTCAGGACTGCCGGCCAAGACACTGGCCACCGCCGAGCGCTTCGGTGTCGAGTTGGCCCGGGGCCTCGAGCTGGTGGGCCTGGTGGCGCTGGAGATGTTCGTGACGAAGGACGGAAGCGTGCTGGCCAACGAAATGGCGCCGCGGCCGCACAATTCGGGGCACTGGACGATGGACGCCTGCGCCACCAGCCAGTTCGAGCAGCTGGTGCGCGCCGTCTGCGGCCTGCCGCTGGGGTCCGTCGACGTGCTGGCGCCGTCGCGCATGGAGAACCTGATCGGCGACGAGGCCAACGACTGGCCGCGCTATCTCGCCGATCCGACGGCCCGCCTGCATCTCTACGGCAAGGCGGAGGCCCGCCCCGGCCGCAAGATGGGTCACGTCACCTACGTGTTGCCGTCCGCTTGGGCCCACCCCAAGACCTGATCTGCCCCTTCAGCTTCTCGAACTTCATCACATCGTCGATGCGGCGGTCGAGGAAGGCCCAGGTGGCCTCGGCGCCCGGCGAGCGGTCGTTCAGCCAGTAGAGCAAGGTCGAGGAATAGACGCCCGCCAGGGTCGCCCGCTTGGTGTAGAAATTGAAGTCGGTGCTGGTGTCGCCGGCCGCGTACCACATCGCGTCGACCGTCCTGTAGAGCAGCTTCAGCGCCAGCCCGGCATTGAACGGCAGCGACAGCATCGACAGCGCCCGCCGCGCCGCCTCGCGCTGGCCGGCATGACGCTCCAGCCGGATGCGGACGGCGCGCGTGATGCGGTCCCGGATTTTGAGGGCCGAGGCGCCCTCCTTCTCCATGTCTTCGACCATGCGCTGGTCGGCGCGCTCACTGACATAGGTCACGACCTGGAGTGGCCCACCCGGGAACAGCCGTTCGGCCTCGCCCACCGGCAGGTCGAGCGTCCTGCCGCTCGCCGCCAGCGCCGTCCGGGTCCACCCCTCGAACGCGGCCTCGGCCATCACTGCGTCGGCCAGTCGGTCCCGCAGGCCGGCGTCGGGGTCAATTTCCGCTAAATTTGGGGTGTTATTCTCGATCATATCGTGAATATAAGCCCCAGACGGGGGGTTCCCAAGGGTATCCCCCTGTGATACCTACGCCGCCTCTGAATTCCGGCCCCGGACGATCCGCAGGGCCAAGCCGCATTGGAAGGAAGCGATCGAAGTGCAGGTTCTCGTTCGTGAAAACAACGTCGATCAGGCGCTGCGCGTCCTGAAGAAGAAGATGCAGCGCGAAGGCATCTTCCGCGAGATGAAGCTCCGCCGCAACTACGAGAAGCCCAGCGAGCGCCGCGCCCGCGAGCGCGCCGAGGCCATCCGCCGCACGCGCAAGCTGATGCGCAAGCGCATGGAGCGCGAGGGCTACTAGTCCTCCCTTGTCGACACGAGACGACAACCCCCGGCATTCCCGGGGGTTTTTGTTTGGTTAGCGCGAAGACTGAGTTTCGGAGCGCGCCACTCCAATGGCGCTCATACCTTCGAGTGACGAAGCTTGAGCGCCACTGGAGTGGCGCGCTCCAATGAGGCCTTATCGAAAGATCAATTTAGGTTCGACGCCTCAGCGACGACTGCCGCCATATGGTGTTCGCGCAGTCGACGGAAGACTTCCCGGGCCGGAATGCTTGGCCTCGGATCAGTAAATGCTTCTTTGACCGTCCGTCTCAATTCATCTGCCGACGCACATGCGCCGGGGTTCACACGACGAAGCGGATTACCTTTGCTGGACATGGCTTTCCTGCGTATTGACGCGTGAGTTAAAATCTCGGCGCCGCTTTCTTCAAGTCATGAGCGCGACGATAGCTGCCTCCAACTCAGCCACATCGGTCACGACCGCATCGGGTATCTCCGCCTCCGAGCGTGGCCGCTGACGGCGCCAGCGACCGGAGCGGAACTGGATCGTGGCCATGCCGGCAGCCTTGGCCGGCGCGATGTCGGCGTCGATGCGGTCGCCGACCAGGATGCATTCGGCCGGTGGGACGTCGTGATCGCGCGTGAACAGGCCGGCGATCCCGGCCCGCTCCAATCGCTCCCAGCGTGGCTCGCGCGCACCGAGCACCAGGCCGCGTGCCTTGAGACGTTTCAGCAGATACTCGATCTCGGGCCGGATCTGGAAGGCATCGAGTTGTCCTGTCATGGCCTCGACCCTCCGCGCCACACGAGCCATCGTCGTGGGCTCGCCGCCGCACAGCGTCTCGATCATGTGGTGCACGACATCGGGCGCAAAGGCAGCCACCGCCTGCTCGGAGGCTTCCTCGACCATCGCCGGATCGACGCGGATGCCTTCCAGCCCACAGGCCGCCGCAATGGCGCCATCGACCGCCATCTCCCAGGCGAACTCGAGATCGACCGCGCCCCCGATGTCGAAGATGACGGCGCGATAGGCCGATTCCCTGGGGTTCATCGAATCCGACATCCCCACGGCTCGCTCCTGACAGGGCTATCGTAACGCCCGGGAAGAACCGTCCACAGACAATCCCATCTCTCTTGCTCTTGCAGGCGTGCTAGCTCCGCGTCGACAGGTTTACCGTCCTTCCACGTACCTTCGAAACGCCGGCCGTCACGTGTGACGAACACGCCTGCTCCCTGCGGAACGCCGTCGGCCCAGTTGCCCTTGAACTCGCCCTGCCGTCCCTTCGCGGTTCCCTCGCCCGTCAGCCTTCCCGCATACCATCGTCCGTCCCACTGCCATCCCCCAGGCATCGTCAACACGCCGGTGGCCCACTCCCCCAGGTTCCAGGTTCCCCGGTACTGCCGCTCGTCAGGGAATGTCACCGCCCCCTCCAGCAAGACGCCATCCTTCCAAAGGCCGTCGTATCGGATCTCGTATTTTATAAGCTGACCCAGTCCCCATACTGTGTCGTATTCTGTACGCTCGCCGCGCCCCGTGATTCGACCACCTTCCATTTGCCCCGAATAGCGAACAACCCTCTTTCCATCGCGGAACCACTCGAGAGTGCCTTCGCCATCGGCGCGCCCGTCGACACACCGCCCCGTCCAGACAGCACGCATCCGTCTCCACGGATTGCCAGAATTCCTTCTCGGCCACCAATTGCGCGCATACGGATTGCTCACGTCGCAGTTTTCGGCCGCCTCGATCCACTGCGGCGGCCTCAAGAGGGCATAGGGTGCGGCCAGTAGGGCAATGGCAATCACCACGCCCATGACGATCAGAGGCACCGGGACCGGCGACCAGTTGGCGAAGGCCCGATAGCTCGTCTGCGGCCGCAAATCGGGATTGGCGCTCCCCCATCTGCGGATGCCATCTTCGAAAAGCTTGAGCAGTTCCAGTCGTGGAATATCCAGTCCGCTGGAGTAGATCGGATAGCAGTTCGGACGCGCTCTCGAACTGCGCCAGTACCATCCACGCTTGTCGCTTTCGAGCCGGGCATAGAAGGATTCCGGATCGACGAGCTGTAACGCGACGATCTCGTCGCGCCCCCGGCTCCCGATGGTGGCAGTATGCGCTCCCCTTAGATCTGACCACCGGATCAGGTCTGGCGAGTGCCTGCCAAGAACCGTGATCCCTTCACGGCCAATTAGGAGAGCGACCGGTCGCCGAATCGCCAGCCCGATCCCTTGCCAGAGGCCGAATATCGCGACGCCAATGTATATCGCGCCGTAAACATAAGCGGCGATCGGATGGGTGGAGACTGCAGTCGACCAGAGGAGGTAGCCAAGGCCCCCGAAGAAGACGCCGGCGCCGATTGCCTTCCATCCGACGATCGCCTTGTGTCGAATGGCGATCGGTTCGGGCGGAGGGCCTTCTCCGGGTGTCACGGAGATCACAGGTTTCGACATCTCGCCGTTCCGACACCCGTGAAGCGGTCTCCGAATGGCCTTGAGGCTCTATCCCACAGGCAATCCCATTTCTCCTGATCCTGGAGACGAGCGACTTCGGGATCGACGGGCCGACCATCGCGCCACTTCCCTTCGAAGCGTCGGCCGTCATGTGTCACGAAAACGCCTGTGCCCTCGGGAACGCCGTTGGTCCAGTTACCTTCGTACTGCCCCTGCGGTCCGCGAGCGACGCTCTTGCCCGTGAGCTGTCCTCGGTACCAGCGATCCTCGAGATGATAGCCGCCCGGCGCTGTCAGCACGCCTCTGGTCCAGCTCCCCAAGTCCCATTTGCCGCTGTAGCGCCGGCCGTCAGGATAGGTCGCGCTCCCCTCCTGCAATTTGCCGTCCTTCCACGTGCCTTCGTATTTGATTTCCGATTTGGCCAACTCGCCTTGTCCGGTGATCCGGCCTCCTTCCAGGTGTCCGGAATACCGCACCGTCAACACGCCATCACGAAACCATTCGAGCATACCCAACCCTTGAGCGCGGCCATCGACGCACGGTCCCGTCCAAGTGACGGTCGTCGTTTTCGCACGTCTCCACTCCCTACCATCGTACCGATTGCGCACTTCGCAATTCTCCGCCGCGTCGATCCAGCGTGGCGGACTGAATAGCGCGAAGGGTGCCGCCAGAAAGGCAACCAGCAGCACCAGACCGATCGCGAACGGTGCCCGCCCCGGTAAGCGGGTGAACAGGGTCTGGTAGCTCGTTTCGGGCGATGGATCGGGATTGGCCGTGCCCCACCGACGGATCGACTCGTTGACGGCCAGGAGAACCTGCCCCGGCTTCAAATCGAGCCCGGTACAGGTGAGAGGATAGTACTCGGGCCGCAGTCCGGTGTCCGGCCCCAGCCATCGTGGCTTGTCGGCGTCGAGGCGGGCATAGAAGGATCGGGGATCGACGAGTTGCAGCGCGACGATCTGCTGGTTGTCCTGCTTTCTCCCGATGACGGCGGCGTGTGCTCCCTTGATGTCGGACCACAGGATGAAATCCGGCGTGCGCCCCCGGTAAGCCGTGATCCCTTTTTCGGAGATCTGGATAACAAAAGGCACGGGCCGGATCAGGTTCCTGACGATGGCGCAAACACCAAGCGCGCCAAGCGCGAGGATGAGGAAGCCGTATACATGGGCCGCTACCGGGTGCGTCGAGACGAACGACCGCCAGACCCACCAGGCGAGCACCGGAAGTCCGATGACCACGACAATGCTGAACACCCCGCCCAGGACCTGCCGGCCGAGCGTCGTCCTCTGGCGAATGGTGATTGTCTCTGACGGGGAAGGCCTGGCTCCTTCCCCCGGCGTTGCGTCGGCTGTCGCCGATTCGCTAATGCGCGGAGCCCTCCAGCGCCTTCACGATGTTCTCGCACATCACCTTGGCGTCGGCGAAGAGCATCATCGTGTTGTCGCGGAAGAACAGTTCGTTGTCGACGCCGGCATAGCCCGAGGACATGCCGCGCTTCACGAACAGCACGGTCTGCGCTTTCTCGACGTCGAGGATCGGCATGCCGTAGATCGCGCTCTTGGGGTCGGTCTTGGCGGCCGGGTTGGTGACGTCGTTGGCGCCGATCACGAAGGCCACATCGGTCGAGGCGAAGTCGCGGTTGATATCGTCGAGTTCGAAGACCTCGTCGTAGGGGACGTTGGCCTCGGCCAGCAGCACGTTCATGTGGCCGGGCATGCGGCCCGCCACCGGATGGATGGCGTAGCGGACCTGCACGCCTTCCTTCTTCAGGAGGTCGGCCATCTCGCGCAGCGCGTGTTGGGCCTGCGCCACCGCCATGCCGTAGCCCGGCACGATGATGACGGACTGCGCGTTCTTCATCAGGAAGGCCGCATCCTCAGCGGAGCCCGCCTTGACCGGCTTGTCGTTCTTCACGGCCGGGCCGCCGGCTGCTGCACTGTCGGTGCCGAAGCCGCCCAGGATCACGTTGAAGATCGAGCGGTTCATACCCTTGCACATGATGTAGCTCAGGATCGCGCCCGAGGAGCCGACAAGCGCGCCGGTGACGATGAGCGCGGTGTTGCCCAAGGTGAAGCCGATGCCCGCCGCCGCCCATCCCGAATAGGAATTGAGCATCGACACTACAACGGGCATGTCGGCGCCGCCGATCGGCAGGATCAGCAGGAAGCCCAGCGCCAGCGACAGCACGACCAGCAGGACGAAGGTCGAGGTATGGCCGCGCATGGCGAACCAGACCAGCAGCACGATCAGCGCGATGCCGAGCAGCGCGTTCAGCGGATGCTGGCCCTTGAAGACCAGCGGCGAGCCGGTGACCAGGCCCTGCAGCTTGGCGAAGGCCACGACCGAGCCGGTGAAGGTGATGGCGCCGATCACGGTACCCAGTCCCATCTCGATCAGGCTCTGGGCCTTGATCTTGCCGGGCAGGCCGATGCCAAACGCCTCGGGTGAAAGGAATGCAGCGGCGGCCACGAAGACCGCGGCGAGACCGACCAGTGAATGGAAAGCCGCCACGAGTTGCGGCAGCGCGGTCATCTGGATGCGCAGCGCCACGAAGGTGCCGACCGCGCCACCGATCACGAGGCCGGCGAGGATCAGCCAGGGCGAGACGACGCCCGGCGAGAGCACGGTGACGCCGATCGCGATCACCATGCCGACGATGCCGTAGAGGTTGCCGCCGCGCGAGGTGGTCGGCGAGGACAGACCGCGGAGCGCCATGATGAAACAGATGGCGGCGATCAGATAGCCGTAGGCGGCCAGTTCCTGGGTGAACATTCCCTGCTGCTCCCGCCTACTTCTTGACCGGCTTCTTCTTGAACATCGACAGCATCCGGTGCGTGACGATGAACCCGCCGAAGATGTTCACCGCGGCCAGCGCCACGGCGATGAAGCCGAAGAGCTGGGCGGCGCCCAGGCCCTTGAGGCCGGCCGCCAGCAGCGCGCCGACGATGATCACGGAGGAGACGGCGTTGGTGACCGCCATCAGCGGCGAATGCAGCGCCGGCGTCACCCGCCAGACCACGTAGTAGCCCACGAAGCAGGACAGGGCGAAGATCGTCAGCAGCGCCACGAACGGCATGTGGCCGTCGGGAACGGCGACCGGGCTCGCCGCCGCCGCATCGGTGATTTGCTGCGCCAGGGCCTTGAGCTGGGCGGCGACGTCCTGCGCCTGGGTCGCGAGCTTGGAAGCTTCGCCTGCGATCTTGTCGTCCATCTATCGGCTCCCGAAGCTCAGCGAAAGGTTGTCATCCCGAGCGAATGCGAGGGATCCTTCATCAGGCATTGCCAAGGATCCCTCGCTGCGCTCGGGATGACAGCTCATGTTGGATGAAGGCCAAATCTGCATGCCTAAGCCTGGGTCAGCGAGGGATGCACGATCTGCCCGTCGCGGGTGACCAGCGTGCCCTTCACGACCTCGTCCTCGAGGTTGATCGTGAGCGCCTTGGTCTCCTTGTCGACCATCGGCGTGATGAAGTTGAGCAGGTTGCGCGAGAACAGGGCCGAAGAGTCGGTCGCCAGCTCGCCCGGGAGGTTGGCCGGACCGACGATTTTCACGCCGTATTTCTCGACCACCTTGCCGAACTCCGAGAGCGGGCAGTTGCCGCCCTGCTCCACGGCCATATCGACGATCACCGAGCCGGGCTTCATGGTCTTCACCATCTCCTCGCTGACCAGTATCGGCGCCTTGCGGCCGGGGATCAGCGCCGTGGTGATCACGATGTCCTGCAGCTTGATATGGTCGGCGACGAGAGCCGCCTGCTTGGCCTGGTACTCCGGGCTCATCTGCTTGGCATAGCCGCCCGCGGTCTCGGCCGCCTTGAATTCGTCGTCCTCGACCGCCACGAACTTGGCGCCGAGCGACTGGACCTGCTCCTTGGTGGCCGGGCGCACGTCGGTCGCGGTGACGACCGAGCCGAGGCGCCGCGCCGTGGCGATCGCCTGCAGGCCGGCGACGCCGACCCCCATGATGAAGCTGCGCGACGGCGCCAGGGTGCCGCCGGGTGTCATCATCTGCGGGAAGATGCGGCCGTAATTGTTCGCAGCCAGCAGCACGGCCTTGTAGCCGGCGAGATTGGCCTGCGAGGAGAGGATGTCCATCGACTGGGCGCGCGTGATGCGCGGGATCAGTTCGAGTGCGAACGAGGTCACGCCGCGCGAGGCCAGCGCCTGCACCAGCTCCCGATTGGTCAGCGCGCCGAGCGGCGACATCAGGGTCTGGCCCTGGCGCAGCAGTCCGAGCTCGTCGAGCCCTTCCTCGGCCGTCATCGGCCGCTGGATCTTGAAGACGATATCGCCCGCGGCGATGGCCGAGGCCGCGTCCGGCACGATGGTTGCGCCGGCCTCGCTATAGGCCTGGTCGGTATAGGCGGCGACCGTTCCGGAGCCCGCCTCTATCGTGATTTCCGCGCCCAGCGCCTTCAGTTTCTTGACGGTCTCGGGAGTGGCGGCCACGCGGGTCTCGTGGGGCCGGCGTTCTTTGACAATGGCGATTTTCATGGAGCGCTTCAGATCCGTTTGAACGCGGCAGGACGCTTTGTGCGCTGCACCTTGCACAGCGATTTGTTCTTTGCCAAGCCGGTTTTTTGCCGCGCAAGAGAGCGCGATTTAACTGCAATGAAACGCGCGTCATACTTAGGCCCATGCCCGCTCCAGCTTCCGCCCGCCCCGCCCTCCTCACCGGCTTCCATTTCACCAAGGCCACCCTCGCCGCCTTCTCCGAGCGCGGCGACATCGTGGGACAGATGGTCAGTCCCACGCCCACGGTGGCCGACATCCCGCCCGGCACGGCCGAAACCGTGCAGGCGATCGTCAGCACCGGCAGCGTCGGCATATCGGATGCAATGATGGCCGCCCTGCCGCGGCTCTCGCTGTTCTGCTGCTACGGCACGGGCTATGAGAGGGTCGATCTCGAAGCCGCCCGTCGGCGCGGGATCATGATCACGCACGGCGCCGACGCGAACGCGCCGGACGTGGCCGAACTGGCGCTCGGGATCCTGCTCGCCTCGACCCGCCGGCTGGTCCGTGCCGACAAGATGATCCGCCGGGGCGAGTGGAAGCAGCGCATTCCCAACCGCTTCGGCGCCATCGCCGGCCTGACCGGCGGCAGGGTCGGCATCCTGGGCCTCGGCGCGATCGGCCTGGAGTTCGCCAAACGCATCAAGGGCTTCGACGTCGAGATCGGCTACTGCAACCGCAGCAAGCGCAGCGACGTCGACTTCCAGTATTTCCCCGACGTGATGGCGCTCGCCACCTGGTGCGATTACCTGATCGTCTGCCTGCGCTCGGATGCCTCCAACCGGCACATCATCAATGCCGAGGTGCTGAAGGCGCTGGGCCCGCGCGGCCACGTGGTCAACATCTCGCGCGGCTGGGCGGTCGACGAGGCCGCGCTCGCCCATGCGCTGCGCAACGACATCATCGAAGGCGCCGCGCTCGATGTGTTCGACGAGGAGCCCTACACCGGCACCGAGCTGCTCGACCTCGACAACCTGGTGATGACACCCCACTTTGGCGGCGGCACGCAGCACGCCCAGCGCCGCATGACCGATCTCGTGTGTCGCAACCTCGACAACCATTTCGCCGGCAAGCCCGTCGCATCGCCGGTGCCGGAGTTCCGCGACTGGGCAAACTCCCCCGAGGCGCCGAAGCCGCGCTAGTTCGGCGGGTCCTTGCCGATGGCGATTCGCGGCCCCGTGTATCTCGGCGGCGTGTCGAACCAGACGTCGAAATAGGCGCGCAGGGCCGAGGGATAGCGGCGCAGGATCGTGACGATGCTGTAGGCGCGCACCACGTCCTGCGATTCGAAGCCCCAGGCTTCGATGCCCTGCTGCCGGGCGAGGAAGATCGCGCGCGCGAGGTGGAAGCGCTGCGACACGATGATCGTGCGTGACTGGCCGAACACCGATTCGACCCGCACGATCGAATCCCAGGTCCGCACGCCCGCGAAGTCGCGATAGATCGCCTCGGCCGGCACGCCGCGCTCGATCAGGCCGGCGCGCATCGCCGTCGGCTCGTCATAGTCGGGGCGGCTGTTGTCGCCGCTCACCAGCAGGTACTTCACCTTGCCGGCCTTGTAGAGCGCCGCCGCCGCATCGAGCCGATAGACGAAGTAGCGGTTCGGCCCGCCTTCCGGGCCGATCGGCGCAGCACCCAGGACCAGCGCGACGGGCACGTCCGGCAGCTTCGCCGGATCGGTGGTGATGTACGGCGCGGCCAGCGCTTCGAGGCGACGCTCGGCTGCCCACGATAGGAGAGACAGCAGGAGCGCTATCGCGCCCAGCGCGAGCACCGCGTACAACATCAACCGCATGTCATCGCCTTGATCCGCACTCCCTGCCGCCCCTAGAGAGCCCAGCATGCCCCGCCTCAGCACCGCCGAAGCCACGGTCGAAACCCTCCTGCGCCACGGCCTCGACACGGTCTATGCCCTGCCCGGCCTGCATCAGGATCCGTTGTTCGACGCCTTCTATCATGCTTCGGACCGGCTGCGGGTGATCCATCCGCGTCACGAGCAGACGGCCGCCTACATGGCGCTGGGTGCGGCGCTCGCGACCGGCAGGCCGCAGGCCTTCAGCGTCGTGCCCGGTCCCGGCCTGCTGAACGCCGGCGCAGCGCTCCTCACCGCCTACGGCATGAACGCGCCGGTGATCGGCCTGATCGGTCAGATCCCGCAGGCCGACATCGACAAGGGCCATGGCTATCTGCACGAGATCCACGATCAATTGGGCCTGATGCGCCACATCACCAAGTGGGCCGAACGCATCCGCAGCCCGCAGGAGGCGCCGACCCTGGTCAGCCAGGCGATCTGGCACGCGACCTCGGGCCGGCCTCGTCCCGTCGCGCTGGAATGTGCGCTCGATACATGGGCCAAGCGCAGCGAGGTGGCGATCCCCGACTCACCGCTGCCCCTGCCGCCGGAAACGATCGACGACGAGGCCGTCGAGACGGCCGCGAAGATCCTCGGACAGGCCGAGCACCCGATCATTGTGCTGGGTGGTGGCGCCATGGATGCCACGGCCGAGATCATCAAGCTCGCCGAGATGCTCGAAGCGCCGGTCAGCTCCTACCGGCGCGGGCGCGGCATCATCCCCTCCTCGCATCGCCTCGCCGTCGACATGCCGATCGGCCATCGCCTGTGGAAGGACGCCGATGCCGTGCTGGCGGTCGGTACGCGCTTCTTCATCCAGAACGGCAACTGGGGCATCGACGACAAGCTCAAGGTCGTCCGCGTCGATATCGATCCCGACGAGCCCGAGCGTTTCCGCAAGCCCGACGCCGCTCTCGTCGGCGATGCCGCGCCGCAGCTTCGTGCGCTGATCGCGGCGCTCGTCAAGCACAATCGCAAGCGCACCTCGCGCGCCGAGGAGCTGAACGGCCATCGCGCCTGGTTCGCCGAGCGCCTGTCGAAGCTGGAGCCGCAGCTCTCCTTCCTGAAGGCGATCCGCAACGCGCTGCCGGAGGACGGCATCTTCGTCGACGAAGTCTCGCAGATGGGCTTCGCCTCGCGCGTGGCACTTCCCATCGAGAAGCCGCGCACTTTCCTGTCACCCGGCTATCAGGACAATCTCGGCTGGGGCTTCGGCACGGCCCTGGGCGCCAAGGCCGCGCTGCCGGATCGCAAGGTGCTGGCCATCGCGGGCGACGGCGGCTTCATGTACCAGGTCGGCGAACTCGCGACCGCCGTCCGCCACAATATCGCGGTCGTCGTCGTGGTGTTCGACAACGGCGCCTTCGGCAACGTGAAGCGCATCCAGCAGGAGCGCTACGGCAACCGGCTGATCGCCTCTGATTTGCAGAACCCGGACTTCGGAAAGCTGGCTGATTCCTTCGGCGTCGCCTCGTTCAAGGCGCTCGATGACAGGCAACTGGAAGGCGCGCTGCACAAGGCATTCGCGCTGAACGCGCCCGCCCTCGTCTGGGTCCCGCACGGCGATGTGCCGAGCCCCTGGGACATGATCATGATGCCGAAGGTGAGAGGCTAGTCGATCGCGTCGGCGGTCTTGTCGAGCGGATAGGCGACGACGTCACCGGCCACCGGCACGATCTTGGCCGTCGCGCTGGTCACGCGCACGGGAAATGCCACGACACCGCAGCCGGACAGGGCCATCGCGACACCTGCCAGCACCGCGACGCGGACGAGACGCTTGGGAGGGAGAATGCGGGTCATCATGCCGAGAAAACGCTCGCTATCCGGAATAGTTGCAGCTACCGCAGCGCAGCAAGAACCTCTCGGAAGCCCGCACGGCAGGTGAAGCCCAGCACGCGGGTAGCCTTGCTCGCGTCATAGACGCGATCGATCGTGTCGAACATCGTCCAACCGCGCTTTTCATAGAGTGCGACATACTCGGGGAAAAGACGAGCGACCACCGACGGCGTATCGGTGATCAGTTCGTGGCAGTCCTCGCGGCGAAAAGGCGTCGGGGCAGAGACGATGAACGTGTCGAAGCCGAGCTCCCTCGCCTTGGCCAACGCGACGACATGCGCCTCGGCCGCATCCTCGACGCTGAGGCGGCGGAACAGGAATTCGTTGGCCTTGGTGTTCTCGCCCGACTGCTTGATGGCGTGCGCCATGTCGTCTTCCTCGGGGAAGAAGCGCGAGGTGCGCAGGACGATCACCGGCAGTCTGTGCAGGTGATTGAACAGGCGGCACAGCTCCTCGGCCGCGAGCTTGGTGACGCCATAGATGTTGCGCGGCTTGAGCGGCGCCATCGTCTCGTCGATCCACACCGCTTGCTTCGCCCCACCCGCCTTCCCGTCGCGAATCTCCTGCGAGATCATCAGCGAGGTCGTCGAGGTGAAGACGAAGCGGTCGACCGTCGAGCCCGGCGCCACCGCCTCCTCCAGCAGGTTCAGCGTGCCCTGTACGTTGACGGCCACGAACTCCGAATTGTCGTGGGTCTCGATGTGGGGCTTGTGACGCGCCGCGGCGTGCACGATGGCCGTGATGCCCTCGTCGCGGATCACGCGATGGACCAGCGCGCGGTCGACGACCGAACCCACGACGCTCGTCGTGGCGCCCGGCTCCGGATCGAGCCCCACGACCTTGCGCCCGTCGCGCACAAGCCTGGGCACGAGGGTCTGGCCAAGCCAGCCCGACGAACCCGTCACAAGGATGTTCACGCGAGCCCGGCCTCTTTCAGCGCCAGGTCCTGCCGCTGCGTCAGCGCATCGACATCGAAACCATCGATCAGCTCCTCGAAGAGCTGGTGCCAGTTGATCGAGGCGCGGAGGTGGATGAATACCGAGCCGAGGCCGATGGCAGCGCGGTCCATGAATACGAACTCGCGCGGCGGCCGCACGCCGCCCATCTTGCGCAGCTCGCCGAACACGTTCTGCGCCATCTCGCGGCCATAGCCCTCGGCCATGCCCTCGGTGAGGCGGCGCGGCCGGTCGTCCATCAGCGGGCCATAGAGGAAGGCGGCCCAACGGTTGAGGATGGCGACCATCTCCTTGCTGAGACCCGTGAAACCCCAATCCTCGTAGGCCGCGACGGCGCGCGCCTCGTCGTCGGTCATCAGCGCGCGATAGAGCTCGATCGAGCCGCGCACGAAGCGCGGCGGGAAGATGCGGATGCAGCCGAAATCCATCAGGTTCACCGAACCGTCCGGCCGCACCGAGTAATTGCCGAGATGCGGATCGCCGTGGATGGCGCCGTAGAAATAGAACGGCACGTACCAGGCGCGGAACATCGCGATCGCCAGCGCGTCGCGCTCTTCCTGCGAACGGGTCTTCCAGTTGAGCAGCGGCTCGCCGTTCAGCCAGTCCATGGTGAGGAGCCGCTCGGTGGAATGCGAGGCCACGACGCCGGGCACGTGCACGCGGGCCTCGTCGCGCAGCATGTGGCGGTAGAGCGCCGCGTGCTTGGCCTCGCGGCGATAGTCGAGTTCCTCGCGCAGGCGGTTGGTGATCTCGGCATGGATCTCGTCGGTGCGGATCGCCGGATCGAAGCGCTGGCCGATCGCGAACACGACCTTGAGCTGGTTGAGATCGGCTTCCAGTGCCGAGGACATGTCGGGATACTGGAGCTTGGCCGCGACCTCGCGCCCGTCGAGGAGCGAGGCACGATGGACCTGACCCAGCGAGGCGGCGAACGACGCCTCCTTGTCGAAGCGCGCGAACTTCGTCTGCCAGTCGGGCCCGAGTTCGGTGGCCATGCGGCGGCGCACGAAGGCCCAGCCCATGGCCGGTGCGTTGGCCTGCAACTGCGCCAGCTCGCGGGCATATTCCGGCGGCAGCGCGTCGGGGATGGTGGCGAGCAGCTGCGCCGCCTTCATCAGCGGGCCTTTCAGTCCGCCCAGCGCCGCCTTCAGCTCGCCCGCATGCTTGTCGCGGTCGAGGTTGAAGCCGAGATAGCGCTGCCCCGCCAGCTTGACCGCCAGCCCGCCGACTGACGTGCCGACCCGCGCATAGCGGCCGAGCCGCCCGCCGAAGGAATCGCCTTCACTCATGGCTGGGGGCGCGCGACTCCAGTCGCGCGTCTTCGCCTGATGCCAAGGATGATCGCGCCACTGGAGTGGCGCGCCCCCAGCTACAGCTTCTCGAGTTCATCGATGAAGCCCGAGATCACGTCGAGGCCCTTGTCCCAGAAGGCGGGATCGGAAGCGTCGAGGCCGAACGGTGCCAGCAGCTCCTTGTGACGCTTCACGCCGCCCGAGCGCAGCATGTCGAGATACTTTTCCTGGAAGCCGTCGGGCCTGGCCTGGTAGGCGGCATAGAGCGAGTTCACCAGGCAATCGCCGAACGCGTAGGCGTAGACGTAGAACGGCGAGTGGATGAAGTGGCCGATATACGACCAGTAGTGCTTGTACTCGTCGTCGAAGGTGAAGGCCGGGCCGAGGCTCTCCTTCTGCACCGCCATCCAGATCTCGCCGATCGCATCGGGCGTCAGCTCGCCCTCGCGCCGCGCCATGTGGATGCGCGATTCGAAATCGTAGAATGCGATCTGGCGCACCACGGTGTTCAGCATGTCCTCGACCTTGCCGGCCAGCATCGCCTTGCGCGTGGCCTTGTCCGGCGCGGTCTTGAGCAGCGACTGGAAGGTCAGCATCTCGCCGAACACCGAGGCGGTCTCGGCGAGCGTGAGCGGCGTGTCAGCCATCAGCGGGCCCTGCTTGGCCGCCAGCACCTGGTGCACGCCGTGGCCCAGCTCGTGCGCCAGGGTCATCACGTCCCGCACCTTCCCCTGATAGTTCAGCAGGAGATAGGGATGCGCCGACGGCACCGTCGGATGGGCGAAGGCGCCCGGCGACTTGCCCGGCCGGGCCGGTGCATCGATCCAGCCGGTACCGAAGAACTTCCGGCCCACGTCGGCCAGCTCGGGCGAAAAGGCATTGTAGGCGTCGAGCACGATCTTTTCGGCCTCGGGCCACGGGATCGTGCGGTCGTCATGTTCGGGCAACGGCGCGTTGCGATCCCAGTAGGGCATGGTCTCGACGCCGAACCACTTGGCCTTCAGCTTGTAATAACGGTGCGCGAGCTTCGGGTACGCCGCCTTCACCGACGCGGCCAGCGCATCGACGACCTCGTCCTCGACCACGTTGGCCAGGTTACGGAACGATTGCGGCCGCGGGTATTTGCGCCAGCGGTCGTCGATTTCCTTGTCCTTGATCAGCGTGTTGGTGATCAGCGAGAAGACCGCGATATTGTCGCCCTGCACCTTGCCGAACGACTTGGCGGCTTCCTTGCGCACCCCGGCATCCTTGTTGGACAGCCTGTCGAGGATCTGCGGCTCGCTCAGCATTTCGTTGCCGAACGGATAACGCAGCCGCGCGATCGTCTCGTCGAACAGGCGCGACCAGGCGCTGCTGCCGACCACCGACTGGTCGTGCTGGTACTTTTCCAGCTCGTCGGAGAGCTGGTGCGGGCGGAACAGGCGCGCGTCGCGCAGCCATGGCGCATACTTGGCGAGCTCCGGCGCCTTCAACTTCTCCGCGAGGTCGGCCTCCTCGATCTTGTTGATCTCCAGCCGGAAGAACAGGAGCCTGGAGCCGATGTTGTTCAGCTTCTCCGAGATATCCTGGGCGAAGCGGTTGCGCTCGGGATCGGACTGGTCCTGCGCCGAATAGAGCTGGGCATAGGAGCCGATGCGCCCCAGCAGGTCGCTCATCGCCTCGAGGCGGACGATGGCGCTGCCCAGCGCCTTGCCGTCGAGCCCGACGATCCCGCCTTCGTAATCCTTGGCAAACGCCTCCGCCTCGGCCGCCGCGCGCTTCAGGTCGGCATTGAGATCCGTCCCGCTCGGACTGGAATAGAGGTCGGCTAAGTTCCAGGTCGGCAGATCGCCCAGCACAACGTTCATCTACAAACTCCCTGCGTCGCCGCTGATATGGGGCGCGACCTGCTACGTGCCTAGAGGCGCGCCGGATCGCAGTCGTCCGATCTACCACGCTTCCCGGCTCGACGGGGACCAGCTCGAAGCCGCGCATCTCGCCCGTCGTCGGGAGGCTCCGGCCCGGGGCAAATGGCGCGCGATGTCAGTTAAGCGAGAATTGTCATCCCGAGCGTAGCGAGGGACCGTTGGGACCACCGATGAAGGGTCCCTCGCTACGCTCGGGATGACAATGTGCGTTAAATCGGGGCGGCCAGATAGAGCCGGGAATCCTTAGGCCGCAGTCGACGGAGAGAGGGGATGCCGTGCTCGATGGTCACGTTGGGCGTCACGCCGACGTCGAAGTCATGGTAGCCGACGCTTACAACATTTCACATAAACAGGGCACCGTGAAACGGCCACACCGCGCCGCCGGTCCGGGCTTACGTAAACCGTCGTTTTTCGGTCACCATCGCCTTCCGCATTGCCCGACGCGTGCAAACGTCGCTACCGTTCCCATATTGAAATGTCAGGGAGGTTGCCATGCCCCTCGCGGTGACCCTGGACGACAAGTACGTACTGGAACGTGGACGCGTTTACCTGACCGGGACGCAGGCGCTGGTGCGCCTCCCCATGATGCAGCGCCAACGCGACGTTGCGGCCGGCCTGAACACCGGCGGCTACATTTCCGGCTATCGCGGCTCGCCGCTGGGCGGCTTCGACCAGGCCCTGTGGCAGGCCAAGAAGTTCATCAAGAAGAGCCATATCGAGTTCCAGCCCGGCACCAACGAGGACCTGGCCGCGACCGCCCTGTGGGGCACCCAGCAGATCCACCTCTACCCCGGCGCGCGCTACGACGGCGTGTTCGGCATGTGGTACGGCAAGGGCCCGGGCGTCGACCGTTCGGGTGACGTCTTCAAGCACGCCAATTATGCCGGCACCTCGAAGCATGGCGGCGTCGTGGCCCTCGCGGGCGACGACCATATGGCGAAGTCCTCGACCGTCGCCCACCAGAGCGAGCCGGCCTTCATGTCGGCCGGCATGCCGGTCATCCACCCCGCCGGCGTCCAGGAATATCTCGACTGGGGCCTGCATGCCTTCGCCCTCTCCCGCTACTCGGGCCTGTGGGTCGCCTTCAAGGTCCTGAGCGAGACGGTCGACAGCTCGGCTTCCGTCTACATCGACCCGCACCGGGTCGAGATCCACACCCCCACCGATTTCGTCCTGCCGCCCGACGGCGTGCACATCCGCTGGCCCGACGATTGGCTGGGCCAGGAGCGCCGCGTCGTCACGGTGAAGCAGCCCGCCGCGCTGGCCTACTGGCGCGCCAACAAGCTCGACCGGCTGATGCTGGGCCGGCCCGACGCCCGCTTCGGAATCGTCACCGTCGGCAAATCCTATCTCGACGTGCGCCAGGCGCTGGACGAGCTGGGCGTCGGCGACGCGGAGGCCGAGGCGCTGGGCCTCGCCATCTACAAGGTCGGCATGGTCTGGCCGCTCGAGACCGAGGGCGCCACCGCCTTTGCCGCCGGCAAGCGCGAGATCCTGGTCATCGAGGAGAAACGCAACCTGATCGAGCAGCAGCTCAAGGACGCGCTGTTCAACGCCCCGGCCGACCGCCGGCCCGTCGTCGTCGGCAAGACCGACGAGCGCGGCCAGAAGCTGCTCAAGACCGACGGCGAACTGACGCCCTTCGAGATCGCCTCGGCGATCGTCGCCCGCTTCGGCCTCGACTCCTTCAGCAGCCGCACCAAGGAACGCTTCGAGGCGCTGAAGCGCCGCGCCGGCCGCCAGGTGCGCAACGAGGCCGGCCTCGCCCGCGTCCCCTATTTCTGCTCGGGCTGCCCGCACAACACATCGACCAAGGTGCCCGACGGCTCGATGGCGATGGCCGGCATCGGCTGCCATACGCTGGCCATCGGCATGGAGCGCAACACCAAGACCTTCACCCATATGGGCGCCGAGGGCGTGCCGTGGGTCGGCGCCAGTCACTTCACCGACATGCCGCACGTCTTCCAGAACCTGGGCGACGGCACCTACTTCCATTCGGGCTATCTCGCAATCCGTCACGCGGTCGCGACCAACACCACCATCACCTACAAGATCCTCTACAACGACGCCGTGGCCATGACCGGCGGTCAGCCGCACGACGGCAACGTCCATCCCTGGACGATCAGCCAGCAGGTCTACGCCGAGGGCGTGCGCCGCATCGCGCTGGTGAGCGACGAGCCCGACAAGTACCCGGTCGGCACCGAATGGGCGCCGCATGTCAGCTTCCATCACCGCGACCAGCTCGACGAGGTCCAGCGCGAGCTGCGCGAGGTCAAGGGCGTGTCGGTCCTGATCTACGACCAGACCTGCGCCGCAGAGAAGCGCCGCCGCCGCAAGCGCGGCACCTTCCCCGATCCCAACAAGCGCGTCTTCATCAACGAGGCGGTCTGCGAGGGCTGCGGCGACTGCTCCGTGAAGTCGAACTGCCTCTCGGTCGTGCCGGTCGAGACCGAGTTTGGCCGGAAGCGCGCCATCGACCAGTCGTCCTGCAACAAGGACTTCTCCTGCCTGAACGGCTTCTGCCCCTCCTTCGTGAGCGTCGAGGGCGGATCGCTGAAGAAGGGCAAGGCGGTCGCCGCGAAGAAGACGGACGCCGCGACTGCCACGGCGGCTGAGCCCGAAATGCCGGCCGCGCCGACGCTGCCGTCGGTCGCGGACAAGCCCTACGGCGTCCTCATCACCGGCATCGGCGGCACCGGTGTCGTCACCATCGGCGCCATCATGGGCATGGCCGCCCATATCGAAGGCAAGGGCGCGACCGTGCTCGACCAGCTCGGCATGGCCCAGAAGGGCGGCGCGGTGATCAGCCATGTCCGCATCGGCGCCACGCCCGAGGCGCTGCACGCCGTGCGCCTGGCCGCCGGCGGCGCAAACGTGCTGCTGGGCTGCGACCTGGTCGTCAGCGCCAGCCCCAACGCGCTGGCGAGCCTCGAGCCCGGCGTCTCGCACGCCGTCGTCAACACGCACGAGACCATCACCGGCGAGTTCACCCGCCATCCCGACCTCGCCTTCCCGAGCAACACGCTGAAGCTCTCGGTCGAGGCTGCGGCCGGCGCCGACGGCGTCGAGTTCCTCGACGCGACCGGCATTGCCACGGCACTCATGGGCGATTCGATCGCCACCAACATGTTCGTGCTGGGCTACGCCTACCAGAAGGGCTTGATCCCACTGGCCCACGAAACGATCGAACGCGCCATCGAACTGAACGGCGCCGCCGTGCCGATGAACCTCGCGGCCTTCCGCTGGGGCCGCCGCGCCGCCCACGATCGCGCCGCCGTCGAGAAGATGGTCGCGCCGAAGGAAACCAAGGACAACGTCGTCGCCTTCACGCGCACCCAGCCGAAGACCCTCGACGAGATCGTGGCCTCGCGCACCAGGCACCTGACCGGCTACCAGAACGCGGCACTGGCCCAGCGCTACAAGGCGCTGGTCGACAAGGTCCGCGCCGCCGAGACGAAGATCGGCCACACGGGCCTGGCCGAGGCCGTCGCGCTCTATTACTCGAAGCTCCTGTCCTACAAGGACGAGTATGAGGTCGCACGGCTCTACAGCGAGACCGCCTTCCAGGCCGGCCTCAGCAAGCAGTTCGACGGCGACTACAAGCTGAAGTTCCACCTCGCCCCGCCGCTCTTCTCCAGCCGAGACCCGCAGACCGGCCAGCTCATCAAGCAGGAGTTCGGCGCCTGGATGCTCCCGGCCTTCCGGATGCTGGCGAAGCTCAAGGGCCTGCGCGGCACCCGGTTCGACGTGTTCGGCTACACCGAGGAACGCAAGACCGAGCGCCGCCTCATCACTGACTACGAGACCCTGATCGACGAGCTGCTGGCGACCCTATCCGCGCAGAACCACGCGCTGGCGATCAAGCTCGCCTCCATCCCCGACGACATCCGCGGATACGGCCACGTGAAGGACGCGCATCTGGTAAAGGCCAAGAAAAAGGAAGCCGACCTGCTCCACCACTGGCGAAATCCCGAGGCGATGAAGGCAGCGGCGGAGTGATGCCTTCAAGGGGCTTCAGGCTTCTGAACTCTTCTGGATATCCTTCAACATAGATTGATCAGATATATTTTGCTGCCCTAGGTGAGCCTGACGGAATGGTCACCAGGCACCCTGCGCACACAATCCATTCCAATCCCCAATCTCACCGTACTATGTATGCTTAGAAATCAACGACTCCAAAAGTAGACAACCTATGCCGGCAATGCCGCATCCAGACTTCTCCGCACCCGAGAAGCAGACCACAATCTGGCGATATATGGATTTCGCGAAATTCCTGGCAATGCTTGAGAATTCCGCCCTGCATATGACCAGTATCGCAGCCTTAAGCCGAGATGATCCCTACGAAGGCCAACTTACAAATCTTCAAGCACGCCTTATTAGCGATTTGGACAGTGCTCCAACCTCGGAAATACTGAGAACGCTAGGCCTTCAACCCTCAACAGGTAGCGAGGGCGCGCACTCCTTTCTTCGGAGTTTTCGAAGACTTTTCGTAGACTCGCGCGTGATACTCAATTCCATTTTCGTCAACTGCTGGCATATGAACTCATCTGAGTCAGATGCCATGTGGAGATTATATTCCCTCCAAGGACAAGGCATCGCCATCCAATCATCTTATGATCGATTGGAACGATCACTTCATATGGCATTGCAAGAGCTGCAGATCGGAGTAGTCAATTACCACGACTACGATTCTCACTCGATTCAACTTGGCAATATCTTCTTTCCTGCGATGTCAAAGCGCACCAGCTTCGATCACGAAAAGGAACTACGAATTGCGACACTAAAAATAGAGGACAATGAACACCCGAATCCCATTGGGATTAGCGTTACATGCGACGTAGAGATACTCATAGAGAAAGTCCTGATATCTCCCAGATCCCCGGCATGGAATGTTGATCTGGTCAAATCACTACTCCGCCGATATCGCCTCAATCCGAATTTGGCCACTCAATCCAATCTCTACACGCGAGATCATAGATCCGCGACTTGAGAACCGGAGTAACTGTAGATCTTCGCCAAACACTGCCACGACGGCACTTATTCGTCCTCGAATCGCTTCTCAGACGCCGAATGCTTGATGATGGTTGTAATTTACTCCATATCCACAACATCAAAAAAGGGCAAACGATGAACTGGGATGACAATTGGACCCGCGCGCTCGTAACGGTTGGCGCGGCAGCCGCTGGAGCAATAGCGACTGCATTAGTTGGCGCCTATGCTGCAAATCGCAAAATTCGGGAAGTGGAACTGCAGTACCTTTACAAGCTACGCGATGGTTATCTTGATAACGCCAGGAAAGTAGCGGGCGAGGTATATATTCCCATTAGCATTGCTCTTACGAGCCTCTCCAATAGCTACGAGAGACTCGCCGTGAATTCAGCAGAAACTCCGACCGAGAATGCTAAGGCAGAATTCAGAGCCGAGTGCCTACAATATATCGATACGATTGATGAGCTTCTTGCACGAGGTGCGGACGCTTATCTTACTACTGAACTTGATGAAAGGCTTAATGACTTTAGGAACTTTGTCCGCAATTCCATTGATCAGCAGCATGTAATTATACGACGCATTCTAACTACAGATTTAACTCTATTTGGGTTATCTTTTTCTCCGCGAGCGAGCATAGATTCGAGAACTAAGTCGCGCTTTCAGCGGACTCCTATTCCGGATCTCTCAGTTGGCACTATTGGCATTCGACTTAAGTACTCTCAGAGAATTCTTGCAGCACCTCTTGAGTCATCAGAATTCGAGGCTCGACTCAAAACGGAGATTCCTCAGGTAAAATTTTTGGTGAAAGAAGTCGTCCTGGGATCAAATCCTCCCAGCTAACGAGCCAGGCCGACCAAGCCATGCGGGAAAGGTGGACTCTGTGACAAGCCAGTAGACGCAAAACATCGGGAGCTAAGTATTAAGGCGCCTGCTTGCTCACCATAGTTCTATATTCGAGGATTTGTGCCGCGTACCATCGATGACAAGACTCAATGTGCCCGATATGCATGCCATGATCGACCACCGCCTGGCCAAATCGGGTGTTGGCGGTGACGACATAGGTTCCCAGACGCTTCGCGAGCGCCAGGTAGAGGCAGTCGTAGACCGGGTGTTTGAGCTGGAGGCCATCGCATCGCCTCCGGAAGATCCTGCTCTAGCGGCATGCTCGCGACCGGCGCCTTGGTAAGTTCGCTCAGCCGCTCCTCGGCTTCCGCGGGCGTCAGCTCACCTCGAACCGTGCGCGCCACAGGGCGTTTGCGGCTCGGAGCAACCATAGCGAGGGCGCTGCCAGATCCTTCTCTAGCAGCTCTTCGGCTACGTCGCTCCCCGGCTCCTCCAGCACCCATTTCAGAACGATCGATGCGTCGACGACGATCGTCATCGGGAGTCGCGATCCTCGCGGCTGAGGTCGGCTGCCTCAGCCTGGATCCTGCCGGCGGTCTGGGCGCGCAGGCGCCCGGCCCCGTTTGCGGAACTCGTTGCGGCCGCTGCGCAGGGCCTCTTCGAGGATCAGGCGGTGCTCGGCCTCGGCGCTGAGGCCGTTGGCGGCGGCGCGCTCCTTAAGGGCCAAGACGAGGCTTCTGGGATGTCTCGAACCAGAAGCTGCGCGATGGCGGGGTGATATGGTAAGATGTCAACCTCGCTGGATGTCGATCAGCAGGCCGTTGGAAAGTCGGCGTTCCGGCAAATAAACGAAACAAACGCAATAAACGACTCAAACGAATCGAGAACCTCATGCCTTGGAAGAGGTATGATAATACCGCGGACGAGTAGATATTGTATCTCGGCACCTCCACAACCCCATTTCATTGACCGATTGCAGCCCATTTGCGCCAGCGCAAATCCACGTCATGCTCTCCTCAAGGAGGAACGACATGAAATTCGGCATCTTCTACGAGCTGCAACTGCCCCGCCCGTGGGCGCCGGGTGACGAGCATCGGCTCTATCAGAACGCACTCGACCAGATCGAGCTGGCGGACCGGCTGGGCTACGACCACGCGTGGCAGGTCGAGCATCACTTCCTCGAAGAATATTCCCACTCGCCGAGCCCTGAGTCCTTCCTCGCGGCGGCGAGCCAGCGGACCAAGAACATCCGCCTGGGCCACGGCATCTTCCAGGTGACGACCAACCATCCGACGCGCGTCGCCGAGCGGGTCGCCACCCTCGACCTGTTGTCGAACGGGCGCTGCGAGTTCGGCATGGGCGAGAGCGCCTCGATCACCGAGCTCGAGCCGTTCGGCGTCACCATGGAGAACAAGCGCGAGATCTTCGAGGAAGCGGTCCGCGCCATCATGCCGATGTTCAAGGACGGGCCCAGCGAGCACCAGGGCAGGGTCTGGAACATCCCGCTGCGCATGGTCGTGCCCAAGCCGCTGCAGAAGCCGCACCCGCCGCTCTGGGTCGCCTGCTCGCAGCTGCAGACGCTGACCAAGGCCGGCGAATGGGGCATGGGGGCGCTCGGCTTCCAGTTCGTCTCGGCCGATGCCGCGCATGCCTGGGTGCACGCCTACTACAACGCCTTCGTGAAGCGGCAGAAGAAGCTCGCCGACTACAAGACCAATCCGAACATCGCGCTGGTCAGCTTCTTCATGTGCGCCAAGACCGACGAGGAGGCGCGCGAACGTGCCGACGGCGACACGTTCTTCCAATTCGCGCTGCGCTTCTACGGCCAGTCGGCTGACCGGCGCCGCCCGGCCGCCGGCACGGTCAACATGTGGGACGAGTACCAGAAGTGGAAGAAGGCCAATCCGGAGCAGCATGCCGCCGCGCTGCGCGGCGGCCTGATCGGCTCGCCGGAAACCATCCGCCGCAAGCTGAAGAAGTTCCAGGCCTCCAACATCGACCAGGTCGTGCTGCTGAACCAGGCCGGCAAGAACCGCCACGAGGATATCTGCGAATCGCTCGAACTGTTCGCCAAGGAAGTGATGCCCGAGTTCCAGGGCGCCCATCCCGAACTGCTGAAGTGGAAGGAGCGCGTCCTCGATCGCCAGATCGAGCTGGAGGAGATCGACACGACGGCCTTCACCGATCGCTACGGTGGCACGATGAAGGGCATTGCGCCCACGACGCAGAGTGTCCGCGCCGCCGAGTGAGCGGCGTCAGGGCGCAAGGTGCCCCAGCGGCAGCACCGCGCCGGCCTTCAGGGTCTGGATCGCGATGGTGCTCTTCACCTCGCGGACCAGAGGCAGGTCCAGAAGCTTGCCGACCAGGAAGCGCTGGTAAGAGTCGAGGTCGGGCACGGTGACTTCCAGGAGATAGTCGGCATCGCCCGCCACCATGTGGCAGGCGATGACTTCCGGGAAGGCGACAGCCTCCTCCTCGAAGGTCGTGGCGCGATCGTCGGCATGGCCCTCGATCTTCACGCCGACGAAGACGGTGAGGCCGAGCCCGATGCGCTTGCGGCCCAGCATCGCGCGGTAGCCCTCTATGTAGCCCTCGTGCTCCAGCCGGTTGACCCGACGCAGGCAGGGCGACGGCGACAGGCCGACCTTCTCGGCAAGATCGACATTGCTCAGGCGGCCGTCGGCCTGCAGCGCAGCCACGATGCGCCGGTCGATCGCGTCGAGTTCTTCGCTTGGCATTTTTCTCCTCCCGGCTGGCCCACAGCGCAATGACGTGCCAACGGATAGGCTTTTGTGGGCTATAGACGCAAGGACATGCCGGCCGTCCCTGGAGGAAATTTGCCTCCCGCCAAGGAGGCCTGCATGACCGACCAGACCGAAACCGAGAGCTTCGCCGTTCCCAACGCCATCGCCGACACACTCCAGCGCTATATCGACGGCGCGCGGTCGGGCGACATCGCTTTGCTGCGCTCGGCCTTCACAGACGGCGCGCGTGTAAGCGGCAGTTACGGCGGCAAGCCGGTGACGTGGAGCCTGGCCGAGTTCTGCGACGCCGTCGCCAAGGGTGGCCCCGCGCCAGGGCTGGAGGCCCGCATCGTATCGATAGAGCCCGCCGGCGGTGCCGCGATGGCGCGGCTGGAAGCGCTCAACTGGCGCGGCACGCGCTACACGGATTTCTTCGTGATGGTCCGGCGCGAGGGCGATTGGCGGATCGACAGCAAGGTCTTCCACGCGCACGCGCGCGCCTGAGGCGCTCCGCAGCGGTGGAAAACCCCGCCGCGGGTCGCAGCAATGTCACAAGCGGCACCATGCCGGTGCCACTTCAGTTCGCTAGTTAACGTTGAAAGGAGAAACCGCACCGAAGATGCGGCCAGTTGGTCTTGCCCTGCGGACGCGATGGGCCTTTAGTGATGCGAGGGGAAGACGATGTCACGCAGCCTGGATGCTCCACTCAGTCCCAACGAGGAAGTGACGTTGCGTCGAGTTGCGCTCGGTATTTCCCCGATGAAGGACCTTGCCCCGCGTGACCTGATGCGCCTGACATCGCTGTCGCTCGTGGAGATCGACGCCGGCGTGGCACGCCTCACCGACTTCGGCCGCCAGCGCTATCGTTCCCTTCCCCGCGCCGCCAATGCGAGGGACGTCTCCTCCTATGAAGCGATGATCGTCGCCGTCGGCGAAAGGTTGCGCAAGGCGCCCGAATAGGGCCGTTCAAGTTCAATGTGAAGTCTTTGCGACCTCCCGCAACTGGCTGGGTGAGCCCGCGTTCCTCAGGCACCCAATCACCGAACAGGAGAGAGCAATGACCGACCTGACCCTCACGCCCAAGAACCTGATCGCCGCCGAGCGCGTCACCGGCACCGACGTCTACAACCTGCAGGGCGACAAGCTCGGCACCGTCGAGGACATCATGATCGACAAGGTGAGCGGACGCGCCATCTATGCCGTGATGTCGTTCGGCGGCTTCCTCGGCCTCGGCGAGAAGCACCATCCGCTGCCCTGGTCGACGCTGAAGTACGACGAGCGCCAGGGCGGCTATGTCGTGGCCCTCGACAAGAAGATCCTGGAGGGCGCTCCCACATACGACGATGCGGAGAATTTCAGCTGGACGCCGGACTATGGCCGCCAGGTCGACAAGTATTACGGTGTGCCGACCTACTGGTAAGCGCGAAGTCCGAACGCTACCGGCCGGTTGCCTCCGTGGAGGCGATCGGCCGGTATTTTTATGCCGGTATTCTTATGGCGTGACCTTCTGGCAGCCGGCGCCCTGCCAGCGATAGCCCTGCGCCGAGCCCGAGACCATCGTCCATTCGACGATGCAGCTCTGGCGCACCAGGGTCGGCGGGAAGCCGCCCATCGGGACCCACCAGCCGCCGCCCCAGCCCCATCCCCAACCGCCGAAGCGCTGGTACATCGGCGGCATGCCGGGATCGATGTAGGACGTGTCCCATCGCCATTGCAGGATCTTGGCGCCATCCTCGAGCTGGTAGGTGTTGTCGGGGATGCGGCCCATGCTGTTCAGCAGCCCGGCCTCCGGCGCGCCCGCCATGGCGCGGAGCTGATTGTCGAACACGGCCTCACGCTCCGCCCGTGTCTCGCAGCCGCCGAGCAGGATGACGAGGCCAAGGAAAGCAAGGGCTTGCCGGGTCGACATGGGTTCATTCTAGCGCGCCGGCGCGCACCGTTCACGAGCAATGACGGTTCGTCAGCCGACCCATGCGATTATTTGATCGCGCCCAGGTATTTCTTGCAGTCGTAGGTGAGCTGGTTGGTCATCTGGTCGTCGCAGGGCTTTTGCCGCTCGATGAGGATCGCGGTCGCATAGAAGACGAACACGCCCAGGATCCAGACAGTGATCGACCAGCTCATGGCGTTGTCCAGCCGCCGGTGGAACGCCGGCGTGGCGCGCGACGGCGCCGCCACCGACACGGCACCGCGCACCAGCATGATGGTGAGGGGGAAGGTCGCGACGCCGCTGGCCAGGTAGATCAGGAAAATCGTCAGCGCGCCCATGTCACCATGTCAGCTTGGGCATGGGGATCGGCCCGTTCTGCTTGGGTGCCCAGCCGCGCGCTTCCATGCAGTTCGCCATGCTGCGCTCGAAGCTGTACTTGTACCCTTGGTTGGCCATGTCGGAGTAAAGCCCCTGCTGGCCGTAGCGCTCGCGCTCGGAGGCGAACGTCGCCCGGCGCTCGTCGTCGATGTTGCGCTCCTGCTGCGCCCTCGCCCGGACCTGGGTGCGGCACTGCGATTCGTCCTTCGTGAACTGCTCGGCGTTGCTGCCTTCCTTGGCGAAGTCCTTGGGCGCGCAGGCCGACATCGCCGCCGCCGCCATCACGAGGGCGAGCGCGAGCTTCATGCGGCGCCTGCCAGCGCCGCCTCGATGGCCTTCAGCGCATCGGACGCCTTGCTTCCGTCAGGACCGCCGCCCTGCGCCATGTCGGGCCGGCCGCCGCCGCCCTTGCCGCCCAGAGCCGCCACGCCCGCCTTCACGAGCTCGACGGCGCTGTGGGTCTTGGCGAGGTCTTCCGTGACGCCGACCACGGCCGAGGCCTTGCCGTCCTCGACGCCGATCAGCGCCACGACGCCCGAGCCCAGCTTCTTCTTGAACTCGTCGGCCATGCCCTTGAGGTCCTTGCCCGGCACGCCGTTCAGCACGCGGCCGATCAGCTTGACGCCGCCGACCTCGCGCACCTCGTCGGCCGCCGCAGCACCGCCCGAGCCGCCGCCGGCCAGCGCCAGCGCCTTGCGCGCGTCGGACAGTTCGCGCTCGATCTTCTTCTGGCCCTCGACCAGCGCCGCCAGCCGCGCCGGCAGGTCCTCGGGCCGCACCTTCAGGGTCGCCGCCGCCTCGGCCAGCAGGTCGGCCTGGTGACGGACATGCGCCTCGGCCGCATTACCGGCCAGCGCCTCGATGCGGCGGACGCCGGCCGCGACCGCGCCCTCGCCCACGATCTTGAACAGGCCGATATCGCCGGTGCGCCGCGCATGCGTGCCGCCGCACAGCTCGACCGAGTATTTCTCGCCGCCGGGAACGTCGGCATCGCCGCCCATCGAGAGCACGCGCACCTCGTCGCCGTACTTCTCGCCGAACAGCGCCATGGCGCCGGCCGCGATCGCCTCGTCCGGCGTCATGAGACGCGTCTCGACCGCCGAGTTGTGGCGGATGCGGTCGTTCACCTCGTCCTCGATCTTGCGCAGCTCCTCCGGCGAGACCGCCTTGGTGTGGCTGATGTCGAAGCGCAGCCGGTCGGGCGCGACCAGCGAACCCTTCTGCGTGACATGCTTGCCGAGATGGCGGCGCAGCGCCTCGTGCAGCAGGTGGGTCGCCGAATGATGGGCGCGCAACTGGGCACGGCGGATGGGGTCGATGGTCATGACGAGATCGTCGCCGACCTTAAGCTCGCCCTTCTCGACCTTGGCGTGATGCGCATGCAGATCGCCCACCATCTTCTGGACGTCGGCGACCGACGCCTCGTTGGCGCCGCTCACCAGCCGGCCGGCATCACCCTGCTGTCCACCCGACTCGGCGTAGAACGGCGTCTGGTTGGTCACGATCCAGCCGGTCTGGCCGGCCTTCAGGGACGAGACTTCCTTGCCGTCGAGCAGGATCGCCTTGATCTGGCCCTCGGCGCGCTCGGTGTCGTAGCCCAGGAACTCGGTGGCGCCGGCCTTCTGGCGCACGTCGAACCAGATCGCCGTGTCCGCCGTCTCGCCCGAGCCGGCCCAGGCCGCGCGCGCCTTGGCGCGCTGCTCGTCCATCGAGGTCTCGAAGCCCGCCGTGTCGACCTTGATGTCGCGCGCGCGCAGCACGTCCTGCGTCAGGTCGAGCGGAAAGCCGAACGTGTCGTAGAGCTTGAACGCGACCTCGCCCTTCAGCGTGCCGCCGGCGCTCAGGCCCTTGGTCTCGTCCTCGAGCAGCTTGAGGCCGGTGCCCAGGGTCTTCTTGAAGCGCGTCTCCTCGAGCTTCAGCGTCTCGGTGATCAGCGGCTGGGCGCGCGACAGTTCGGGATAGGCATCGCCCATCTCGTGCACCAGGGTCGGCACCAGCTTGAAGATCACCGGGTCTTGCGCGCCCAGGATGTGCGCATGGCGCATCGCGCGGCGCATGATGCGGCGCAGGACGTAGCCGCGGCCTTCGTTCGACGGCAGCACGCCGTCGGCGATCAGGAAGGAGGTCGCGCGCAGATGGTCGGCGATGACCTTGAGCGAGGCGCTCTGCGCGCCGTCGGGATCGACGTTGATCTCGTGCGCCGTCGCCTCGATCAGGGCCCGGAACAGGTCGATGTCGTAGTTGTTGTGCTTGTGCTGCAGGACGGTCGCGAGCCGCTCAAGGCCCATGCCGGTGTCGATCGAGGGCTTGGGCAGAGGAACGCGCTCTTCCTTGGTCACCTGCTCGAACTGCATGAAGACCAGGTTCCAGATCTCGATGAACCGGTCGCCGTCCTGGTCGGCGCTGCCCGGCGGGCCGCCCGGGATGCTCTCGCCGTGGTCGTAGAAGATCTCCGAGCACGGGCCGCACGGGCCGGTATCGCCCATCGCCCAGAAATTGTCCGAGGTCGGGATACGGATGATCTTGTCATCCGACAGGCCCGCGATCTTCTTCCAATGGCCGGCCGCCTCGTCGTCGGTGTGATAGACCGTGACCAGCAGCTTGTCCTTCGGAAGGCCGTAATCCTTCGTCAGGAGGTTCCAGGCGAGCTCGATCGCGTGTTCCTTGAAGTAGTCGCCGAACGAGAAGTTGCCCAGCATCTCGAAGAAGGTGTGGTGCCGGGCGGTGTAGCCCACATTCTCGAGATCGTTGTGCTTGCCGCCGGCGCGCACGCATTTCTGCGAGGTCGCCGCCCGCGAATAGGAACGCGTCTCCAGGCCCGTGAAGACGTTCTTGAACTGAACCATGCCGGCGTTCGTGAACATCAGCGTCGGGTCGTTGCGAGGCACCAGGGGGCTCGACTCCACGACTTCGTGGCCGTTCTTGCGGAAGTACTCTAGGAAGGTGCGGCGGATTTCGCTGACGCTTTGCATGCCGGCCTTGTAGCGTGCGCCCGCCCGCCAAGTCCAGAACAGGGAACCCAGGCTAAATGGCCGCCGAGGCCCATTCTACCGCCACTCTTCGCCTCTCCGTGGGAGACCTCCGGATCGTCCATCCGATCACCGTCCCGACCGGCCCGGTGGCCGCGGCGGACGTCGTTCCTGCCCTCCAGGGGCTGGTGAACGCGGTGGTCACGGCGGCCGAGGCCGGCAAGGCGATCTCCTGCCGCAAGGGTTGCGGCGCCTGCTGCCGCCAGCTCGTGCCGATCTCGCGCACGGAGGCTGAACGGCTGCTGGTGACGGTCGCGGCCCTGCCGGCCGGGCGGCGCGCCGTGCTGCAGGCCCGGTTCGCCGCTGCCGAAGCCGCCCTCGCCGCCGCCGACCTGAAGGAACGCAAGGGCCGGCCCGACCGCGAACTCTCGACCGGCTACTTTGCGCTGGGCATCGCCTGCCCCTTCCTCGAGGAGGAGAGCTGCTCCATCCATCCGGACCGGCCGCTGGTTTGCCGCGAGTATCTCGTCACGTCGCCCGCCGAACTTTGCGCCGGGCCCGAGCAGGAAGGCGTGACGCCCGTGCCGGTGCCGAAGGTCTCGCTGGCGGCGCGAGGCCTGCAGGACGAACGCGAAGAGTGGTTTCCGCTGGCGCTGCTGATGGATTGGGCGAAGAGCCGCCCCAAGGCCGGGGCGCGGCGCACGGGGCCGGAGTGGATTCAGAAGTTCCTGAAGGGGATGTCGCGGAAATCCTGAGGGTGTGCTGCACCGCTCGTGTCTTTTCTGCGCTGTGCGGGCTCTCGCGCATTTGAATGCGCTGCCGCCCGCCCCGCCCATTTTCTTTAGGCGCCAAAGGCGCCCAAAGAAAATGGGCGGTGCCACGCGTGGGGTGTGGCACCGCCCTTAGGGACCCGGAGACAGGGGATCGGGGTCCGCTATTCCTCGTCGTCGTCGTCTTCCTTGCCGCCCTCCATCAGGGCGTTGGCGAGGATGCCGGCGTTGGCACGCACCTTGTTCTCGATCGCATTGGCGACCTCGGGGTGCTCCTTGAGGTAATTCTTGGCGTTCTCGCGGCCCTGGCCGATGCGGGTGCCGTCGTAGGAGTACCAGGAGCCCGACTTCTCGACGACGCCGGCCTTCTCGCCGAGATCGATCAGTTCGCCGGCCTTGGAGACGCCCTCGCCGTACATGATGTCGAACTCGACGACCTTGAACGGCGGCGCCACCTTGTTCTTCACGACCTTGACGCGCGTGGCGTTGCCGACGACCTCGTCCTTGTCCTTGAGCGCGCCGATACGGCGGATGTCGAGGCGGACCGAGGCGTAGAACTTCAGCGCATTGCCGCCCGTCGTCGTCTCGGGGCTGCCGAACATGACGCCGATCTTCATGCGGATCTGGTTGATGAAGATCACCAGCGTGTTCGACTTGGAGATCGAGGCGGTGAGCTTGCGCAGCGCCTGGCTCATCAGGCGGGCATGCAGGCCCGGCAGCGAATCGCCCATCTCGCCTTCGAGCTCGGCGCGCGGCACGAGGGCGGCGACCGAGTCGATCACCAGCACGTCGATGGCGCCGGAGCGTACCAGCGTATCGGCGATCTCGAGCGCCTGCTCGCCGGCGTCGGGCTGGGAGATCAGCAGGTTGCCGATATCGACGCCCAGCTTCTTGGCGTAGCCCGGATCGAGCGCATGCTCGGCGTCGATGAAGGCGCAGGAACCGCCCTTCTTCTGGGCCTCGGCGATGACGTGCAGCGCGAGCGTCGTCTTGCCCGAGCTTTCCGGACCATAAATCTCGACGATGCGGCCCTTGGGCAGGCCGCCGATGCCCAGCGCGATATCGAGGCCCAGCGAGCCGGTCGAGATCGCCTCGATCTCCAGCGCCTCGCGCTGGCCGAGCTTCATGATGGAGCCCTTGCCGAAGGCGCGCTCGATCTGGGCGAGCGCGGCATCCAGCGCCTTGTTCTTGTTTTCCATGCCTTCTTTTTCGACCACCTTGAGCATCGCCGACATTGGCTCTCTCCTTCTTCCCATGCCCCTGTCAGGAGCGGCAATGCGGATAAGTCCGCCGCGGGTTGGATCGTCTGGTGGCGCCAATGTACCCATTTTGTTCCATTCGGCAATGAAACAAATAACTCCCTGATTGAACTAATGTTCTTGACACTAGTTCTAGTTATGTTCCCTGCGGATTATCCCCGGGTCTGGATATTTTCTCTCATGCCACCAAGGCGCGGAGAGCGGCACCACGGCGGGAGATCGCGCGACGTGCCGGGCCGCCTTCTTCGAATCGTTTGTTTCTTTTATTTCGTTTGTTTCGTTTATTCGCCGGAATTCCATCACGAGCGGCCGCCGGTGCGCCTTCCGCGCGGGATCGGAGACCGGCCCTACCGCGGACCGAGCGTGCCGGCTTCCTTCAGCCTGCCGACCTCGACGATACCATAGCCCAGCGCCTCCAGCACTTCGTCATTGTGCTGGCCGATCTCCGGCGGATCGGACGTGAGCGGCGGCCGCCAGCCCATCATCTGGAAGGGCAGCAGCGGCAACTGGGTCTGCACGCCGCCCGGCAGGGTGGTCGGCGCCAGCGAGCCGTTGGCCAGCAGATGCGGATGATCGAACAGGTCCTGCGGCCGGGCGACCGGCGCGAAGGAGATGTCGGCGTCGAGGCACATCTGCTCGAGCGCCCCCTTGGTGTAGGCCTTGAAGACCTCGGCAACCTTCGGCACCAGCCACGGCCGCGCCTCGATACGCAGGTTGTTGGTGGCGAGCTTCGGGTCGGCGGCCAGCTCGGGCTGCTTGAAGAACTCGCAGAAGCGCTTCCACTGGCCGTCGCTGGTGATGCCGATGAAGACCTGCAGCCCGTCGGCGGTGTTGAAGATCTCGTAGACCGCCCACGAGCTCACCCTCTCCGGCATCGGCGGCGGCGGGGCACCGTTGATCGCGGTGATCGCGAGATGCTGGCCCATCAGGAAGACCACCGATTCGAACAGCGCGCTCTCGACCAGACCACCCTTCCCCGTCCGATCGCGCTGCTTCAGCGCCAGCACGGTGCCGAACGCGCCGAACATGCCGCCCACGATGTCGATCACCGAGGTGCCGGCGCGCAACGGCCGGCCGCTGGGACCCGTCATGTAGGCGAGCCCGCCCATCATCTGCACGACCTCGTCGAGCGCCGGCCGCTTCTCGTAAGGGCCGGGCAGGAAGCCCTTCAGCGCGCAGTAGACGAGACGCGGATTGATCTTCTCGAGGTCTGCCGGACCCAGCTTGCGCTTGGCCATCGAACCCGGCGCGAAATTCTCGATCAGCACGTCGGCCTTCTCGAGCAGCTTCACCAGCACCTTGCGGCCCTCGGGCGAATCCGCATCGAGCGCCAGGCTCTTCTTGTTGCGGTTGAAGTAGCCGAAGAAGCCGGCGCCAAAGCCGCGCAGCTTGCGCGTGCGGTCGCCGTCGACCGGCTCGACCTTGATCACCTCGGCGCCGAGATCGGCCAGGATCATCCCGCAGGACGGTCCCAGGATTGTGTGGGTGAGCTCGACGACGCGGACGCCCTTGAGAGGCGGTTCAAACGATGAGGTCATGCCCCATCAGATACCTCACCCGGTCGGGGCGAGCCACGTGTCGATATCCTTGGTGAACGGCAGGCCCGCCGCCTCGCCCAGCACCTGATGGACGACGCCGGCGCCGACCAGGAACGTCTCCTGATGCGGAACGGCATTGGCCTTGAGCATCGTGCGGATCGCCTTGCCGTCGTGGCCCCAGCCGATCGCCTCGACCTTGCCGTCGAAGGCGCGGTTGACGATCGACAGGAACTGGGCGCGCTCCTCGTCGGTGAGGGCCGGCACGGCGTCGATATCGCCCAGCAGAAACAGCCGGCCGCCGAACTTCGCGACCAGGGCGGCCACCGAATTGCGGGCTTCGACGATGATCTCGCGGTTGGGCCCACGGCGCACCCGGGCTGCCAGCGACAGCGGCATCACCGCGGCACCCAGATGGGCGCCGGTGTTCATCAGGGATGCGGTGAGTTCCTTGTAGGTGATCCCCAGCCGCTCGGCCCGCCGCACGCGCATTTTCGCGACTTCGGGGCTGGGCGTCTTCCAGGCCTTGGCGGCGGCGCGGCGCCAAACCCAGGCGCCCCACGACATGTCGAAGGTCGGCCCGTTATTGTGCCCGATGCCGGGACGGCGTAGCAGGACCTCGACATTTGCATGCCGGGTCGCAAGACGGTCGAAACGATCACCCATTGCGCCTATTGTATCGCAAATTTGGTGCCGGAATCGAGGAGCGAGGCGTGGACGATTTTCAGGTCGATGTGTTGGTGGTGGGTGCCGGCAATGCGGCGGCGTGCGCGGCTCTCGCGGCGCGTGAGACGGGCGCCTCGGTCGCCATGCTGGAGGCCGCTCCCGAAGAGGAGCGCGGCGGCAACAGCACCTACACGGCCGGCGCCATGCGCGTGGTCTTCCATGGCGTCGACGACCTGGTGCAGCTCTACGACCTCACCGAGGACGAGAAGCGCGACGTCGATTTCGGCAGCTACACCGCCGACGAGTATCTCGACGACATGGGCCGCGTGACCAACTACCGCTGCGACCCCGAGCTGACCGACATCCTGATCGGCCGCAGCTTCGAGACCATGAAGTGGATGCGCTCCAAGGGCGTGCGCTTCCAGCCCTCCTACGGCCGGCAGGCCTTCAAGGTGAACGGCAAGTACAAGTTCTGGGGCGGCCTCGCCGTCGAAGCCTGGGGCGGCGGGCCGGGCCTCGTCGACCTCGAGCACAAGGCCGCGGTGAAGGCCGGCATCCCGATCCACTACGAGACGGCGGCGGTGTCGCTGATCGAGGAAGACGGCGTCGTGCGCGGCGTGATCGCGCGCCACAAGGGCCGCAAGGTCAGGATCGGCGCCAAGGCGGTCGTGCTGGCCTGCGGCGGCTTCGAGAGCAATGCCGAGATGCGCACGCGCTATCTCGGGCCGACCTGGGATCTCGCCAAGGTGCGCGGTACCCGCTTCAACACCGGTGCCGGCATCAACATGGCGCTGGCGATCGGCGCCAAGCCGCACGGCAACTGGTCGGGCGGCCACGCCGTCGGCTGGGATATGAACGCGCCGGAGTTCGGCGACCTCGATGTCGGCGACAACTTCCAGAAGCACTCCTACCCGCTCGGCATCATGGTGAACGCCAACGGGCTGCGCTTCGTCGACGAGGGCGCTGACTTCCGCAACTACACCTACGCCAAGTACGGCGCGGTGATCCTGTCGCAGCCGCAACAGTTCGCGTGGCAGATCTTCGACTCGAAGGTGCTCGACAAGCTGCGCGACGAGTACCGCATCAAGCGCATGACCAAGGTGCGCGCCGACACGATCGAGGAGCTGGCGACCAAGCTCGAGGGCGTGAACCAGGAGCAGTTCCTCAAGACCATCAAGGAATGGAACGCGGCGGTGATGACCGACGTGACATTCAACCCGGCGATCAAGGACGGCCGCGGCACGCGTGGCCTCGCGGTGCCGAAGAGCAACTGGGCCAACACGATCGACGCGGCGCCGTTCGAGGCCTACGCCGTGACCTGTGGCCTCACCTTCACCTTCGGCGGCCTGAAGATCAGCAACGAGGGCGAGGTCGAGAGCACCGACGGCCACGCCATCCCCGGCCTGTTCGCCGCGGGCGAGCTGGTGGGCGGGCTGTTCTATCACAACTATCCGGGCGGCACGGGCCTGGTGTCCGGCGCGGTGCTGGGCAAGCTCGCGGGCGACGGCGCCGGCAAGTACGTGGCAGGGAAGAACTAGGCCCCCGCTTGCTGCGGAGCGGGATTGGCTTCAAGGTCTCGGCAAAGGTCAAGTTTGCGCGACGCGGGTAACCGCGCGCGATCGAGGAGGAAATACATGTTCCCAATCACCCGGCGTCACGCTCTGGCCCTCGGCGGCTCGTCGCTGCTGCTGCCGTCCGCCTCGCGCGCCCAGGCCAACTGGCCGACCGGCCCGGTCACTTTCGTCGTGGGCTACGCCGCGGGCGGCAGCACCGACATCAACGCCCGCGAGCTGGCGAACGTCATGACGCCGGTGATCGGCCAGCAGATCATCATCGACAACAAGGGCGGCGCGGCCGGCTCGATCGGCCTGCGCGCCGTCGCCAATGCCAAGCCGGACGGCCAGACCATCTTCGTGGCCGTCGGCACCAACGTGATCATCAACCCGCATGTCCAGAAGGGCATGATCGACACGCTCGCCAGCCTGGCGCCGATCTGCCAGATCACGGACTACCAGTATGTGCTGGTGGTGGGTAACTCGGTGCCGGTCAAGAACGCGGCCGAGCTTGTGGCGCTCGCCAAGAAGGATCCCGAGAAACTCACCTATTCCTCGTCGGGCGTGGGCGGAAACAACCACCTGGCCGGCGCGCTGTTCGCCGAAGCCGCCGGCGTCAAGCTGACCCACGTTCCCTACAAGGGCACCGGGCCGGCAGTGGCCGACGTGATCAGCGGCCAGATCACCATGAACTTCTCGTCGCTGCCGCCAGCGGTGTCGCAGGTCAAGGGCGGCAACCTCAAGGCGCTGGCGGTGACCGGCGACAAGCGCATCAAGTCGCTGCCCGACGTGCCGACCCTGAAGGAACAGGGCATCGACGTCGTCGTGACCAGCTGGCAGGGCCTGTTCGCGCCCGCCAAGACGCCGCCGGACATCCTCGACAAGATCGACAAGGCCGCCAAGGAAGCGATGAAGAATCCGAAGTGGGAAGAGGCTCTGGCGCGCGACGGCCTCGAAATGCCGCCCGACCGTACCCGCGCGCAGTTCACCAAGTTCGTCGCCGACGAGCACGCCTTCTGGGGCACGACCCTGAAGAAGCTCAATATCCAGATGGAATAGTGCTGGGGGCGCGTCACTCCAGTGGCGCGTCATGCGATGCGGCAGCAGGAAGATCGCGCCACTGGAGTGGTGCGCCCCCAGCATCCTACCTCTTCGGCACCATGCAAAAGCCCTGCGCCTCGATCCCGAGCGCAGGATTGAACTTCGAGCGGAAGTTCTCCATCGCGATCGCCGCCGTCAGCTCGACGATCTGGGCCTCCGTGAAGTGCCGCTTGAGGTCCTCGACCAGCGCATCGTCGACCTTGCGGTCGGTGTAGGTGATGCGCTCGGCATATTCGAGCGCCAACCGCTCGGCCTCGCTGAAGAGCGTGCTGTCACGCCAGGTCGTGACCTCGGCCAGCTTCTCCATGCCGCCTTCCGTCGTCTCCAGCACACGGCTGGAATTGATATCAATTCAAAACGGGCAGCCGTTGATCGTCGCGACGCGCACGTAGAGCAGCGCCGGAAGTCCCCTGGGCAGGAGCCCCGACTGCTCGATCGACTGGCCGAGCATGCCGGCGGCGCGCAGGATCGGCGGGCAATGCGCCATCACCTTGGTCGGGTTCAGCAGGCCGCCGAACATCTCGCGCTGCTTGTCGAAAGCAGCCTTGAGGACGGGATCGCCGCCATCCTCCTCGATCTCGCTGACACGGGGCATCCATCACCTCCTGCAGTCCGGGGGCCGGACGTTACAGGCTTCAGGCGGTCCGATGAAGGTCGGGCCGCGCGATCAGCCAGAAGACGATGGTCGAGGCCAGAGCGCAGGCCAGCACGAAGGGCAGCAGGAAGGCGAGATTGGCCAGCAGGTTCAGCCAAGCGGTGTTGGCGGCCTCCCCTTCGAAGCCCGCCGTGCCGGCGAACAGGGCCATGAAGATCAACGCCAGCACCAAACCGGCAACGGCATAGGCCCGCAGCCCGTCCCAGCGCTTGCGGCGCATGAGCAGGAACGACGGTAAGCCGACCAGCAACGCGAACGGATAGGAGACGTAGCCGGCGAAGGCCGCATAGCCCAGCGCCTGCGAATTACCGCCGGCGGCGAGCACGACGACGGCCAGGATCAGCGCCGGCATCATCGGCGCGACCAGGAAGCCGGCCACGGTACGATACGCCCTGCTACGCGCAGACGGCATGAACTCCTCCCGTCGGTCGGACCGGCAAATCCGGTCCGGGCCATCGTCTCTAACGTCAGACGATCAGGAAGTCAGTGTGGTTCAGCGATCCGCCCTGCAGGTTCTGCATCGTCGCGAAAACCACCGCAGCGCCGGCGCCCGAGCCGTCGGCATCGTACATCACGTTGCCCGTGGCACTGGCGAAGATGATGCGATCGTTGGCGTCGAGCGCCGCGGTGCCGGCCACGAACGCATCCGCCGCAAGCGCCCCCTCCGCGCCAAATCCCCCCCAGAAGGCATCCTTCTCGAGATGGATGTGATCCTGACCATGCGTGTAGCCGACGATCGTCGCGAGATTGCCGGGACCACTCACATTGAAGAGGAAGGTGTCGCCGCCGCCGTTGCCGATCAGGGTATCCAGGCCTGCCAGGCCCGAGAGGACGTTGCTTCCACTGTTCCCGATCAGCGTGTCGTTCGCATAGCTTCCCGTCAGGTTCTCGATCGAAGCATATGTATCGCCTGCCGCATGGCCGCCAGCGTTGATCGAGTGATTCTCAAGCGAGGCCGTGACGCCGATTGGGCCGCTCTCAAAAAAGCCGGACTGTGCGTAGGATACCGTATCGATCCCATCGCCGCCGTTCAGCACATCGGCGCCTGCGCCACCTTCGAGGAAGTCGTCTCCTGCATCACCGTACAGTTGATCGTCGCCCTCGTATCCATAAAGCGCGTCGTTGCCGCCACCTCCATGCAGCACGTCGTTACCGCCGCCTGCATAGAAGCGTTGAGCGCCTTCGCCCCCGTTGAATGTGTCGTCGAAGTCGGATCCAGAGAAGGAGTTCACATTCGAGAACGTGTCGGTCGATGTGTCGGCCCCGTAGGTCGCGATCACGGTGCCGGCGTTGATACCGCTCATATCGACCGTGATGCCGGCAGTCGCATGCACGTACCAGATCTCCGTGGAGTACATTGCGGCCGAAGGATCGAGGTGGGCATTGCCGACGATCGTATCGGCGCCACCGAACCCTTCGAAGCGGTTGATATTGTCCCAAGCGTCGTTCGGCGTACCTGCCCCCATCGTCGAGGCGTCGTAGGAATCCGCGAAGTGCGAGCCGTAGATCGTGTCTATGGAAACGAACGTGTCGTTGCCGGCCGCTCCCGTGACCGTGCCGGCGTTCATGTTGATGGAAACGCCGCCAACCGCCGTATCATAGCGGACGACATCGCTGTTCTGGGCGCCGATCAGAGTGTCGTCACCCGCTCCACCGATGAAGAAATTGACGTAGTTGTACGACCCGATCAGCGTGTCATTGAAGTTCGACCCGATCAGGCCATTTATGTTTGTGAAAGTGTCTCCCGCTGCCTCGCCAGTGTTCGTAGCGGGGTCGATGAGCGAGACCCTCACGCCGACCTGAGCATTTACGTAAGACGAGTAGTTGGCGTACTCGTCAATCAAAGTACCGCCCTCGAAACCGCTTCCGATACCGCCGTCGAGCGCATCGGCACCGAGACCGCCGATCAGGATATTGCCGAAGCCGTCGCCGGTCAGCGTGTCGTTGAAGTTCGTACCGATCAGGCCTTCGATGCCCTGGAAGAGATCGCCCGCGGCGTCGCCGGCGGTACCGGTGAGTGTCGCCAGGTTGGCTGTGACAGCTCCTCCGGCATTCCGATAGGAGGCGAAGTCGAAGCCCGTGCCACCGGACAGGGCGTCCGCGCCGGTTCCGCCTTCCAGAATGTCATCTCCCGCGTTTCCTTCCAGGAAGTCGTTGCCACCCTGGCCAAAGAAGTTGTCGCTCCCGGTCCCACCAACGAAATGGTCGGCCGAATTGCCGCCGTTGATGCCTCCGACTCCGCTGAAGGTATCGGTTGCGGTGTTGGTTCCGTAGGTGGCAACCACCGTGCCGGATCCCTGCCCGTTCATGGTTACAGTGATGCCGGAACTCGCGTTGAAATAGTCGAGGTAGGTGTTGCCGTTGCCGATCACCAGGTCGGCACCGCCCTGACCCTCGAACCGGTTGAAGTTGCCCGAAGAGCCGGCATTCGTGCTCAGGTTGGAGAAGCCGGTTGCGTCGAACCTGTCGTCGAACTCCGATCCCCTGATGCGCTCGATCGAATCGAGCGTATCGGTGCCGATATTCGATCCCGACACCCGGCCGGTGACGATGCCGGCCGCCAGTTGCACGTCGATGGCCATGCGGTTGCCGCCGTCATACTCGACGATGTCCATGCCGCCGCCGCCATGGAACACGTCGTCGCCACCTTCGAAGCCGTCGAAGATCTCGACATTGTTCGTGCCCCAGAAGACGTCGTTGTAGAGCGAACCGACGAAGCGGTTGACGTTGGCGAGGGAGTCCGTGCCGACGCCGCCACCCGTCGCCGTACCTGTATAGGCATTGCCGACCAGACTGAGGGTAACCGTGACGCCGCTCGTGGCATCGGCGTACAGCGCCTCGGTGTTGCCATTGCCGATGATCGTATCGTTGCCGCCACCACCGCGGATCAGCTGATACGCGCTGAAATCACCCGCTCGAGCCGATAGCGGCGAATATCCCGTCGCATCGAAGGTGTCGGCCAGGGAGGTGCCGTAGACGGCCTCGATGTTCCACATCTGGTCGGTGTCGATGATGCCGGCCTGGCCGGTGATGGTGCCAGCCAGCCAGTTGACCGAGATGCCCTGTGACAGGCCGGCGACCAGGCTGTAGTCGACGCGGTCGGTGGCGTTATCGAACGGGCTTGTCTGGGCGTTGCCGTAGAACGTGTCGTTGCCCGCGCCGCCGAAGAGGACGTCGGCGCCGGCGCTGCCATACAACACGTTGTTGCCCGAGTCTCCGATCAGAAGGTCGGCAAAGGTCGAACCGCTGAGATTCTCGATCGAGATGTAGGTATCGCCTGCCGCCTCTCCCGTGTTGGAGTATGGCACCGAAGTATCCAGCGTCGCGGTCACGCCCGACGAGGCATTCTGGTAGAAGGCCGTGTCGATACCTCCTCCGCCATTGAGGACGTCGGCCCCGCCCAGTCCGCGCAGGGTGTTGTTGTTGTCGTCACCGATCAGGATGTCGTTGAACGACGAACCGGACAGCCCCTCGATCGAAGTAAATGTATCGCCGGCCGCCTCGCCGGTGTTGGCCGACGGGTTGGCAAGGGACGCCGTCACGCCGGTGGTGGCGTTCCCATAGGCCGCAATGTCAAAGCCCAGGCCGCCATCGAGCTGGTCGGCGCCAAGGCCGCCGAGCAGCCAGTTGTCGCCGCCATTGCCGATGAGAGTGTCGGCAAACGCGGAGCCGGTGAGCCCCTCCATGTTGGCGTAGGTATCGCCCGCCGCCTCGCCGGTATTGATCGCCGGGTTGGCAAGCGATGCGGTGACGCCCGTCGTGGCATTGAAGTAGGACGCATAGTCGAAGCCCGCGCCGCCGTCGATAAAGTCGGCCCCGAGATTCCCCTGGAAAGAATTATCGAAAGCGTCGCCGACGAGGATGTCGTCGAAATTCGAACCCGCGAGAGATTCGATCGAGATGTAGGTATCCCCTGCCGCATCCCCCGTGTTGATGCTCGGGTTGGCCAGCGACGCCGTGATGCCGGCGGTCGCGGTGGTGTAGCTCGCATAGTCGGCGCCGCCGCCGCCATTCAGGACGTCGGCACCGCCGCCGCCGCGCAAGGTGTTGGCGACGCCGTCGCCGATCAGGGTGTCGTTGAAGGCCGAGCCCTCGAGCCGCTCGATACCGATATAGGTATCGCCTGCCGCCTCGCCGGTATTCGCCGACGGATTGGCAAGGGATGCCGTGACACCCGTCGTCGCGTTGACGTACGACGCGTAATCTCCACTGCCGGCGCCGCCGTCCAGGACATCGGCGCCCAGGCCACCGATCAGCATGTCATCGCCGGTGCCGCCGATCAGCGTGTCGTTGCCATCGAGACCGCGCAACGTGTCGCCCGACGCGCCGCCGGTGATCGTGTTGTCGAGGGCATTGCCCGTGCCCGAGAAGGGTCCCGAGCCGATGAACTTCAGATTGTCGGTGACAGCGTCCAGCGTGTAGCTCGACATCGCCGTCTCGATCGTGGTCTCTTCCGAGAGCGTGTGGACCTCGTCGATCCCCTTGCTCGCCAGAGCGGCATTCTCGGCCGGCGTCAACGTTGCCAGGTTCGCCGATGTGTCGGCCAGGATCACATAATCCGCGCCGGTCAGGGCAACGGTTCCCAGTGCGCGATACTGCGCCACCGACAGTGCCAGTGCATCGTTAGTCACGTTGATTACATCGATGCCCTTGCCGGCCAGGGTCGCGATCTGCGCCGTCGTCAGCGACGCCACCGCAGCCCCCGTATCGGCGAGAGTGACCACGTCGGCGGGGGTGAGCATGCCGGCGGTAATCGCAAGAGCCTGCGCCGCCGTCAGCGACAGGACATCGTCGCTCACATTGATCCTGTCGACGAGCCGCGCCGCCAGACCGGCAAACTCGGCTGCACTCAACGTGGCCAGGTTCGCACCCGTGTCGATGAGGGCCACCGTGTCTGCCGCCGTCAACTGCACGGTGCCCAATGCCTGTAGTTTCGCCACCGTCAGCGTGAGTGCATCGTTGGTGCTGTCGATCCGGTCGACGCCCTTGCCGGCGAGCGCGGCAAACGTTGCCGCCGAAGCCGAATTCAGGTTGGACTGCGAGTCCAGGACGGTCACGTCGTCGGCGCCGGCGATCGTGACCGAGCCCAGAGCCTGCACCTTGGCGAGCGTCAGCGAGAGCTGGTTGTTCGTCGAATGGATCTGGTCGATACCCTTCCCCGCCAGCGTGCCGAGCTGCGCAACAGTCAGTGACTGCAAGGTGCTCTGGGAATCGGCCATCGTCACAAAGTCGGCGGCCGTCAGGACATTCGTAGGCAGGTCCAGAACGGTCGACCAAGTCACGGACAGAACGTCATCGGTGGCATCGATCTTATCGACACCTCTATCTGTATAGTATTTGAAGTAAGCGTCGCTGAAACTTGCACTCGTGTCGGCGAGAGTCACCACGTCCGCGCTGGTCAGCATACCGTTGTCGATAATTTTGTTGAGCTGCGCCCGGGACAGCGCCAGCGCATCGTCGGTCGCATCGATCTTGTCGACCCTGTAGAGAAAAGATTCGAGCTCCAAGGGCGAGAGCGTCGCGATGTTCGCGCCGGTATCGCGCAGGGTCACCAAGTCGTTTACCTGAAAGCCCACGATTTCGCCGAGGGCACGATACTGGGCGACACTCAGGTTCAATGCATTATCGGTTGCATCAATTGAGTAGAAGCGCCTCTCGGCAAACAAAGCCAATTGCTCGGGCGTGAGAGTAGCCAGCTCGCTACCCGTGTCGGCCAGCGTGGCGTGGCCGCTGGAGACATTGATCATGCCGCCAAGCGAGGCATATTGTGCCTTGTTGAAAACAAGGGGAGCGCCGTAAGACCCTTCAATGTAATCGACACCGCTCGCTGCCAGAGCCGCGAGCTGCGCGGGAGTGAGTGATTCTATCTCGGCGTTGGTACCACTCATCGTTACGGCGTCCGCAGACGCGATGGTGATCACGCCGGCCAGCCCCAGCGCCTGCTGCACGGTCAGCGTCAACGTGTCGTCGTATACGTCAATCCTGTCGATGCCCTTGGCGGCGAGTGCCTGAAAGTCTGTCGCCGACATCTCGAGGACCGTCCATCCCCAGATGGTCAGCGTCACGACGTCGGCGGCGGTCAACGACACCGCGCCGAGAGCCTGATACTGCTCCATCGTCAGCGACAGGACATCGTCAACTGCGTCGATCTTGTCGATGCCCTTGCCCGCCATTGCGGCAAAAGCCGAATCGGAAAGTGCTCCGATATTTGCGCCCGTATCGGCAAGCGTCACCACGTCCGCGGCAACCAGGGTCACCGCACCCAAGGCTTGATACTGCGCCACCGTCAGCGACAGCGCGTCATCGGTAGCATCTATTCTGTCGATGCCCTTACCCGCCAGTGCAGTGATCTGCGCCGATGTCAGTGCGGCGATAGCCGCGCCCGTATCGACGAGCGTCACGACGTCGGCTGCCGTCAGCATGCCGGGTGCCAATGCTGCTGCCTGAGCGACGCTCAGGCTGAAAACGTCATCGGTGGCATCGATTTTGTCGATGCCGTTGGGAATCATCGCCTCGAAGGCCGCCACTTCCAGGGCGCCGAGATTGGCGCCCGTGTCGCTCAGGGTGACGAGGTCGTTGAACGTCAGAGCGATGCCGTACAACGCGTCGTACTGCGCGGCGGTGAGGGTTAGCGCACCGTCTGTCGAATCGAACGCGTCGAAGCCCTTTATCCACAGGTCGTAGACCTGCGCCGGTGTCAGCGCCGCAATCTCAGCCCCCGTGCCGGTCACGGTCACTACGTCCGCCGCCGTCAGCGCCACGACGCCAAGCGCCAGAGCCTGCGCCACGGAGAGGGCCAGCGTGCCGTCCACGGCATCGATGCGGTCAACGCCCTTGTCCGCCAGCGCAGCGATCTGCGCCGGCGTCAGTGCGGCGATAGCCGCGCCCGTATCGACGAGCGTCACGACGTCGGCTGCCGTCAGCATGCCGGGCGCCAATGCCGCCGCCTGGGCGATGCTCAAGCTGAGGACATCGTCGGTAGCATCGATCTTGTCGATGCCGTTGGGGATCATCGCCTCGAAGGCCGCCACCTCCAGGGCACCGAGATTGGCGCCCGTGTCGACCAGAGAGACCACGTCGTTCGACGTCAGGGCGATACTATCTATGGCATTATACTGCGCCGCAGTGAGGGTCAGCGTGTCGTCTGTTGCGTTGAACCAATTGACTTCCTTTGCCCACAAATCGTGAATCTGGGCCGGCGTAAGCGCGGCGATCTCCGCGCCCGTGCCGGTCACTGTCACGACGTCCGCCGCCGTCAGGGCCACGCTGCCAAGCGCCAGCACCTGCGCCACGGACAGCGAGAGAGTGTCGTTCGTGGCATCGATTCGGTCCACTCCCTTGCCAGCGAGGGTGGCGTATTCAGCCGGAGTCAAGGTTGCGAGGTTCGCCGAGGTATCAGACAGGATCACGACGTCGGCTCCGGTCAGCGTGACCGCGCCCAGTGCGCGATATTGCGCCACCGAGAGCGTCAGCAGGTTGTCCGTCGCGTTGATCGTGTCGATGCCTTTGCCCGCGAGTGCGGCAATGGCCGCCTCGGCAAGGGCGCTGATGTTCGCGGCTGTGTCGGCGAGAGTCACCACGTCGACACTGGTCAGCAGGCCGGCGCCGACCGCAACGGCCTGCGCCGCCGTCAACGACAGGACATCATCGGTCGCATCGATCTTGTCGACGAAACGGGCCGCCAAACCGGCAAACTCCGCCGCACTCAACGTCGCCAGGTTCGCGCCCGTGTCGACGAGCGCCACCGTATCCGCCGCCCTCAGCGCGACGGTGCCAAGGGCCTGCAGCTTCGCCACGGACAGCGAGAGCACGTTGTTCGCGGCATTGATCCGGTCGATACCCTTGCCCGCCAGCGCGGCAAAGTCAGCGGCCGAAGCCGCCTCGAGGGCGGCGGACGTGTCGGCCAGGGTGATCGTGTCCGCGGAGGTGAACGTGACCGCCCCCAACGCATGGAGCTTCTCGACCGTTAAGGAAAACGCATTGTTCGTAGCGTCAATCCGGTCCACCCCGTTGCTTGCGAGGGCAGCGAGCTGCGCTATCGACAGGGTTGCCAGATTGGCGCTCGAATCCGCCAGCGTCACCGTGTCTTCTGCAGTCAGGGCAACCGTCCCCAGGGCCTGATATCGCGCCACCGTAAGCGACAGCACATCGTCCGTGGCGTCGATCCGGTCGATGCCCTTGCCGGCAAAGGCGGCAAAGCCGCCCACTGATATTACGCCCAGTGCCGCGCCCGTATCGGCCAGCGTCACCGCGTCGGCCGCCGTCAGCGCCACCGTCCCCAGCGCCTGATACCGGGCCACCGAAAGGGACAACACATTGTCCGTGGCGTCGATCCAGTCGATGCCCGCAGCCGCGAGGGCCGCAAAGCGGCCCACCGACATGGCACCGATCGTCGCGCCCGTGTCGGCCAGCGTCACCGTGTCCGCTGCCGTCAGCGCCACCGTTCCCAACGCCTGATACTGTGCCACCGAGAGCGTCAGCGCGTCGTCGGTGGCATCGATCCGGTCGATGCCCTTGCCCGCGAGGGCCGCAAAGCCTCCCACCGGCATCGCGCCGATCGTCGCGCCCGTGTCGGCCAGCGTCACCGTGTCCGCTGCCGTCAGCGCCACCGTTCCCAGCGCCTGATACTGCGCCGCCGTCAGCGTGAGCACATCAGCCGTGGCATCGATCCGGTCGAT